>JAHBWA010000158.1 GCA_019637195.1 Labilithrix sp.
AAGTGCCCTCCGCGCTCGAGGACGATCGGCGACAGGCCGATCTTCCCGAGCTCGTACGCGCAGGTCAGGCCCGCCAGCCCACCGCCGACCACGACGATCACAGGATCACGTTCCACGGTCCCCCTCGTGCGGCGTGAAAAAGGCGCCACGTTACTACGATGCTAAAGAGGTCGAACGAAGCGCGCAATACGGGCAATACGGGAATCGACGCCGCGCGAAGACGGGCGGCGGCCCCGTGACGAGGCGGGGCCGAGCGGGCGATGGTTCGCGCGATCGAACGTGAGTAGACTCGGGCGCATGCGTCGAACGACCGTGCTCGTCCTCGCTCTGGCCGTCGGCATCGGATGCCGTCGCCCCGCGCCACGCAGCGCTGCGCCGGCGCCCGCCCCGCCCCCGTACGCGGGCTACCAGGGCCACGGTTACCCGCCGCCGGGCTACTACCCTCCGCAGCAGCCCCCCGGCTACTACCCGCCCCCGCAGCAGCCCGGGTACTACCCACCGCCGCAGCCACCGAGCTACCCGGCTCCGCCGCCGACCTACACGCCTCCACAGCCGCAACCGCCTTCGCAGCCCCCGTCGCAGCCGTACAACCCGTGGCTCACGATGCTGGGGAACCTCTTGAACGGGGGGGCGCCGCCGCCGCCCGCGCCGTCGCCTGCCCCGCAGCCCGCGCCGCGACCGCCGGCTCCCGCGCCGCCCTCCCCGCCCGCGATCGGCGCGCGGGCGCTCGAGCTGGCCAACGCGATCAACGACTACCGCGCGCAGAACGGGCTCGCGCCGATCCCGCTCTCGAAATCACTCACCCACGTCGCCGAGACCCACGTGCGCGATCTCCAGAGCTCGCCGGAGGTCGCGGCCACGTGCAACGGCCACAGTTGGTCGTCGAACGGCCCGTGGACGCCGTGCTGCTACACCGCCGACCACGCGCAGGCGAAGTGCATGTGGGACAAGCCGTCGGAGCTGACCCCGCTCAAGGCCACGGGCTTCGAGATCACGATCGGCCAGCCGGGCGAGACGAGCGGCGTCGTCCTCGACGCGCCGAAGGCGCTCGCGGCGTGGCAGGGGAGCCCGCTCCACAACGACGTCATCCTGAACCGCGGCACCTGGCAGAACATGACCTGGCGCTCGCTCGGCGCCGGCATCGTCGACAGCCACGCGTGCGCGTGGTTCTCGGACCAGCCCGACCCGGCGCGGTGACGCCGACCGCGGGGTCACCGCTCCCGTCGCCCGGATCGCCGGCGCCGAGGCCTGCCGCGCCGGCGACGTGGCTGAGCTCGAGCGGCGGTTTCGCGTCGCTGCGCGTCATCCCCCTAGGAATCTCCAGCGCTCCGAGTAGCGTGGCGACGCGTGCGCCTCAGCGTCTTCGACATCTTCAAGATCGGGATCGGGCCTTCGAGCTCCCACACCGTCGGCCCGATGAAGGCCGCCCGTCGCTTCGCCGAGGCCCTCGAGCGAGACGGCGCGTTCGAGCGCGTCGAGCGCATCGCGGTCGAGCTGTACGGCTCGCTCGGCCACACGGGCAAGGGGCACGGCACCGACGTCGCGGTCCTCCTCGGCCTCGAGGGCGAGCTGCCCGACCAGACCGACGTCGACGCCGTCCCCGCTCGGCTCGCGCGCATCGGCGCGGCCGGCCAGCTCCTCTTGCTCGGGCGCAGGCCGGTCGCCTTCCGCGTCGCCGACCAGATCGTCTTTCATCGCCGCAAGTCGCTCCCGCTCCACTCGAACGGGATGCGCTTCATCGCGACGGACGCCTCGGGCGCGACGCTGCTCGAGCGCGTCTACTACTCGGTGGGCGGCGGGTTCGTCGTCGACGAGTCCGATCCCGAGAAGGCGGGCGGCGCGGCGGCGCCGGTCCCCTACCCGTTCAAGACGGGCGCCGAGCTGCTCGAGCGCTGCAAGGCGAACGGCCTCTCGCTGAGCACCCTCGTCCTCGAGAACGAGAAGTCGCTGAGCTCGGAGGCCGAGGTGCGCGCCGGCGTCCTCGCGCTCATCGAGACGATGCGCGCGTGCGTGCGACGAGGCTGCGAGCGCGAGGGGATCCTCCCGGGTGGCCTGAAGGTGAAGCGCCGCGCGGCCTCGCTCCACCGGAGGCTCCGCGCCGACGCGTCGTCCGACGATCCGCTGTACGCGATGGACTGGGTCAACCTCTGGGCGCTCGCGGTCAACGAGGAGAACGCCGCCGGGGGGCGCGTCGTCACCGCCCCGACGAACGGCGCCGCCGGGATCGTCCCCGCGGTCCTCCACTATTACGCGCGCTGGGTCCCCGGCGCGGACGACGACGGCGCGGTGCGCTTCCTCCTGGCCGCCGCGGCGATCGGGATGCTCTACAAGATGAACGCCTCGATCTCCGGCGCCGAGGTCGGCTGCCAGGGTGAGGTCGGCGTCGCCTGCAGCATGGCCGCCGGCGCGCTCGCCGAGGTGATGGGCGGAACGCCCGCCCAGGTCGAGAACGCCGCGGAGATCGCGATGGAGCACAACCTCGGCCTCACGTGCGACCCGATCGGCGGGCTCGTCCAGGTGCCGTGCATCGAACGCAACGCGATGGGCGCGGTCAAGGCGATCAACGCCGCGCGCCTCGCGCTCCGCGGCGACGGCTCGCACCTCGTCTCGCTCGACAAGGTGATCGCGACGATGCGTCAGACCGGCGCCGACATGCTGACGAAGTACAAAGAGACTGCGCGCGGAGGCCTCGCCGTCAACATCGTCGAGTGCTGAGGCCGCGCGCGGCGGCCTCGCCGTAGACATCGTTCGGGGCCGAGGCCGCGCGCGGAGGTACGCCGCGGTCCGCGCGACGCGATCGCGCGAGGCCCGGCGTCGCCGCACGCCGGCGCGATCCCTTTGACGAAGGCTCGACCGTGTCGGCGGTCCTAGGCTGTGCTTCATGAAGCTCGGCCTCATCGTCCTCGCCATCGGCTCGCTCTCGTCCGTCAGCTCGTGCAGCAGCGATCGGACCCCCGACCCCACCAGCGCCGGAGGCGGGGACGCCGGCGTCAGCACCGACGGCGTCACGGCGGACGGCGGAGCGCCGAACGGAGTCGAGTGCACGCACCCCGGCGCCGGCAAGGCGCTCGGCGACGATCGCTGCGAGTGCACGACGACACTCGACGTCGGCGGCGAGTGGAGCGCCAAGCGCACGTGCCGCGAGGGCGACGACTGCCCGACGCGGAATAAAGACGAGCGCGTCGTGCTCACGCAGGACGGCACGAACGTCCGCATCGACCGCGGCGACGACTACTCCGCCGAGGGCAGGCTCTGCGGCGACGTCCTCGTCTGGAGCGGTGGCGCGAAGACCGGCTTCAACCCCGAGTGCGGGCAGCTCCGGTTCACCGACGACGGCCGCTACACGAGCGACAGCTGCTTCGTCGCCTCCGGCGAGTGCGTCCGCAGCCACGGACAGGGCTGCCCCTCGCTCAAGGGCCAGTGCACCGGCACCGGCGCGAAGATGCCCGAGACGGCGGCGAACATCCAGAAGGTGATCTGCAGCCAGTAGCGGCCCCGTGCGACGGCGTGTGCTCGGATCGGCTCCGTGCGCCCGCGCCCGGAGCGGGAGAGAGCGCGACCGCGAGCCGCCATCCAATTCGCAAAGCCGGGCGAAAGCACCTAGCCTGCGGCTCGCGACGCGCGGGTGCGCGATCGCCACGAGCTTCGCCATGAGATCTCCGCCTCTCTCCGTCCTATCCTTCGCGTCCCTCCTCGCGCTCGTCGCGTGCTCGAAGACGGCGCCCCCGGCGCCGGCCGAGGCCGACGCGGACGCGCCCGCCCCGAAATCCGCGGCGGCGGCCGTCGCGTCGAGCGTGCCCGCCGAGGCGCCCGGCGCCGCGGCCCCCGCTCCGGCGCCGAAGAAGTACGCGCGGGTCCTGCACACGGGCGACTCGATGGTCGGCGGCGGCCTCGCGCGCGCGCTCGGGCCGAAGTTCGAGGCGGACGGGACCAAGTACCGCCGCGACGTGATCGAGAGCGGGACCATCCACGAGTTCTCGCAGAGCGACCACCTGCCGAAGCTCATCGCGAGCTTCAAGCCGGACCTCGTCCTCCTGACCCTCGGCGCGAACCACGTCCCGCACAGCGTGGATCCCGAAAAGGAGATCGGCCCGTACCTGCCGAAGCTCTTGAAGCGCGTCGCTGGGATCGACTGCTACTGGATCGCTCCGCCGATCTGGAAGCCGTCGCAGGCCAAGTTCAACGAGTGGCTGCGCGAGCACGTCGCGCCGTGCCGCTTCTACGACGCCTCGGAGCTCGAGATCGCGCGGCGCCCGGACAAGATCCACCCGAACGAGAAGGGCGGCGAGGTCTGGGCCGACGACTTCTGGAAGTACCTCAAGGGCCCCGGCGCCTTCGTCGTCGACGGCGCCCCCTCGCTGCTCGACGCGGACGCCGGAGCTCCCTGATCACCGCTTCAGGCTGGCGGCGTCGACGACGAAGCGGTAGCGAACGTCGCCCCGGAGGACACGATCGTAGGCGGCGTTGATCTCCTCGGCGGGGATCACCTCCACGTCGGACACGATCGCGTGCTCGCCGCAGTAGTCGAGCATCGCCTGGGTCTCGGCGATGCCGCCGATGTTCGATCCGACCAGCCGCCGATTCCCGAGGATGAGCGCCGTCGAGTCGAGCGGGATCGGCGCCGGCGGGATCCCCAAGAGGACCATCGTCCCGAGCGGGCGCAGCGTGCGCAGATACGCGCCGTAGTCGTGCGGCGCCGACACGCTGTCGATCACGAGGTCGAAGCGCCCGGCAAGCTTCTCGAAGGTCCCCTCCTCTCGCGTCAGCTCGAACGAGGTCGCGCCGAGACGGCGCGCGTCGGCCTCCTTCGCGCGCGACGTGCTGAGGACCGTGACCTCGGCGCCCATCGAGCGCGCGAGCTTCACCGCCATGTGTCCGAGCCCGCCGAGGCCGACGACGGCGACGCGATCGCCGGCCTTCGTCTTCGCCGCGCGCAGCGGGGAGAACGTGGTGATGCCGGCGCAGAGGAGCGGGGCCGCGCCCGCCGGATCGAGCGCCTCGGGGACCCGCAGGACGAAGTGATCCCGCACGACGATGCGGGTCGAGTAGCCGCCGAAGGTCGGCGTCTCTCGATCCATCTCGGTCCCGTTGTACGTGAACGCGGTCCCCGCCTCGCAGAACTGCTCGAGGTCGCGCTCGCAGTGCGCGCACTCGAGGCAAGAGTCGACGAAGCACCCAACCCCGACCTTGTCGCCCGGCTCGAGCCTCGTGACGTCGCGGCCGACCTCGACGACGCGTCCGACGATCTCGTGACCGGGCACCATCGGGTAGGTCGAGTTGCCCCACTCGTCGCGGGCCTGGTGGATGTCCGAGTGACAGATTCCGCAGTAGAGGATGTCGATCACGACGTCGTCGGGGCGCGGCGCGCGGCGCTCGATCGTGAACGGGCTCAGCGGCTCGCCGGGACCGCCGGTGGCGTACGCGGGTACCTTGGTCATGGCGTGGTCTCCTCTCCACGCGCCGTTCGCAAGGCCCGTACCTCGAGGCGCATGAGCTCACGCGCGGCGCGGCCTCGAGCTCCCGCGCCGGCGTGATCGCCACCGTCGCGTCGCACCGTCGCGTCCACGACATCGGCGCTGGCGTTCGCAGCGCAAAGACGGCAAGATGGCCGCGCATGGGAGACCGAGACCTCCCGGCGCCGCACTCGAACGAGAGCTTCCCCGCCGCATCCGAGCCACCGGAAGAGCGCGAGCCGATCTTCGCGAACGGCACGCTCCTCCAGGGCGTCTACGAGATCCGCGGTGTCCTCGGCGAGGGCGCGATGGGCCAGGTGTTCGTGGCGCAGGACACGCTCCTCGAGCGGCGCGTCGCCATCAAGGCGCACTGGCCCGACACGCTGCTCTCGATCCGCCACGAGGCGCGCGCGCTCGCGCCGATCCGCCATCCCTCCGTCGTCACCGTGCACGCGCTCGGCAAGCACGAAGGCGTCGAGTTCACGGTGATGGAGTACGTCGCCGGGAGCCCATGGAGCCACCACCTCGCGCGGATGCGTGAGGCGGGCGAGCCGGCGCCCGCGCTCGAGACGCTCGACATCCTCGAGCGCGTCGCCGACGGCCTCGAGGCCGTGCACGGCGCAGGGATCGCGCACGGCGACGTCAAGCCCGCCAACGTGCTGCTCGCGCCGAACCGCGTGATGCTCACCGATCTCGGGCTCGTGCGCGTCGAGGGGCGCCCGCTCGGCCTCCGCGCGGTCGCGGGGACGCCGACCTACCTCGCCCCCGAGGTCGTCTCCGGCGAGGTCGCCGTGGGCTTCGCGCACCTGGTCGACGTGTACGCCTTCGGCGTGATGGCCTACGAGGCGCTCGCCGGACGCCCTCCGTACGAGGCCGAGCACGCCGTCATCCTCTTCTCGATGCACATGGAGGATCCCGTCCCGAAGCTCGCGGACGCCGTCGACGTCCCGGCGCGGCTGAGCGAGCTCGTCGCGAGCGCGATGGCGAAGGATCCGCACGACCGCCCGACGATGCCCTCGCTCCTCTGGCAGCTCCGCGGGGTCATCGAGTCGATGTCGGCGGGCGATCAGCCCCTCGACGTCCTCGTGGTCGACGACGACGCCGACATCGCCCGCCTCGTCGCCGTCGGCGTGAAGGAGGGCTGCCCCGCGGCCAGCGTCGAGATCGTCGCGTCCGGCGCGGAGGCGCTCGAGCGCGTGCGCCGCAAGGAGCCGGCGCTCATCTTCATGGACCTCATGATGCCGCGGATGACGGGCTTCGAGCTCTTCACGTACCTGCGGGGCGCGGGTCTCGTGGAGCACTGCACCGTCGTCGCGATGAGCGCGGCCACGCCGACCGACGACGTGTCGCTCCTGCTCGATCTGGGCGTCGCGGCGTTCGTGCAGAAAGGCATGAACACGCGCAAGGAGGTCCGCGAGATCGCCAAGGCTTACGCCGCCGAGCGCAGCGCGAGCGCCCAGGTCTCGCGGGCGCCGGTGGCGAGCTCGCGCCGCCCGTCGGTCAAGCGCAACACGATCTGAGCGCGACTCACGCGAGCGCCGGGCACGTGGGCACGGGAGCGCGTGGCCACGGAGCGCCGCCGCCACGCTCACGCGAGCGCGCCGAGGACCTCGCGCACGAGGCGCTGCCCGTAGGCGTCGCTCCGCCAGTGCGCCTTCGACCAGCCCGCCAGGAAGCGGTAGAAGTCGGCGCACGCGACCGGGTAGAGCGCGCGCCACTCGGCCTCCAGCGCGCCGGTGTCGACCGGCTCCGGGCGGCGCGCGACGGCCGCCCGGAGGTGGCGAAAGTAGGCGTCGAGGTGCCGCCGCTCGAGCGCCTCGTCGCCGAAGTGGCCGCACAAGAGATAGGCGACGTCCTTGATCCCCGGGCCGCCGCCGACGTACTGGAAGTCGACGGCGGCGACGGCGCGCCCGCCGCGCGCGAAGCAGAAGTTCGCGAGCTTCGCGTCGCCGTGAACGAGCGTGCCGTAGGCGCACGAGCGGAGCCTGCGGTCGAGCACCGGCGCGGCCTCGCGGAGGGCGTCGTCGTCGATCGCGGCGAGCTCGTCGGGGCGCGTCGCGAGGTGCCAGTAGGTGCCGCTCTTCCAGAGCCCCGCCGGAGCCGTCCCGAGGAAGCGCGCGTGGAAGGCCGCGAGCCACGCGAGGCACACGTCGAGCTCCGCGCCCGTCGCGCTGCGGCGGCGCTCGGGGAACCCGGCCGCGTCGAGGTCCTCCAGGAGAAGGAGCCACTCTCCGTTCGCGACGCGGCTGCCGAGCAGCGCCGGGACGCGGCAGGAATCGTCACAACGCGCCGCCAGCGTCCGGTACCACGCGGTCTCGACGTCGTACGAGCGGCACTTGCGCGCGTGCGACGCGTCCGGCTTCGCGCCCTTCGGCGGCCGCGCCGGCGCCGGCGGCTTCACCCACTTGAGCACGGCCGTCGTCGCCTCGACGCCGACGAGCCGGACGCGGAGCAGCTCCCCGTAGCCGCTCCACACCGACTGGATGCGCTCGGCGCGCCGGACCTCGCGCGCGCCCGTCACCTCGGCGATCCAGCGAAGCTCGGCCTCCATCGAGCGAGGAGCATAGTCGAGCGGCCGCGCCGCGCACCTGCCGCCGCACGCACCGAGCCGCGAGCACGCGCCGACGCGGCGCCGGACGCCGTCGCGCCGGACGCCGTCGCGCCGGACACACGCCGCGCCGCACGCCGTCGCGCCGGACGCACGCCGCGCCGCACGCCGTCGCGCCGGACGCACGCCGTCGCGACCTCAGCCCTTCTTCTTCTTCGACTTGCCGGCCTTCTTCTTCGCGGGGGTCGCCTTCTTCGCGCCGCCCTTGCTGCTCGGGAACGGCGGGATGATGTCGGAGCCGTCGTCCGCGCCGCTCGATGCGGCAGGAGCGCCGGGAGCCGGATCGTCGCTGGGGTCTCCCTCGATCGACGGATCCGGGAAAGCCGATCCAACACGTGGTGCGTCCGCGGCCTCGTCGCCCGGGGCGCGCGCCTCCTGTTGGGTCCCACCGCATGCGGCCATCATCGCGATCAGGAAGGAAAAACCGAGGGTCGCCAGGGCTCGAGCACCGAAAGAACGCATCGCTTCAGGACCTCCCATTTGCGAGCGCGCGCGCTCCTTCGCACGCGCTCGCGAAGGCTCTCGCAAGCCGCGTGCGCACGACGCACGGTCGCTCACGCGCGACGATCAGCGGAGCGCGGCGAGCGCCGCGGCGACCTTCGCGACCGACACCGGCGCAGGCGTCTTCAGCTCGGGCGCAAAAATCGCCACGCGCAGCTCCTCGAACGACCAGCGGAGATCGCGCGCCGCCTCCTGATCGCGCGCGGCGGCGCGCTTGGCGAGGAACGAGCTCCAGAGCGGAGCGAACGGCGCGTGCTTGTCGCCGTCCTTGCGTGGATCGCTGACGGCCCGCTGCAGGCGCGCCTGCGCCGCGCGGAGGTAGCGTGGGTAATGCTCGAGGCGCCCGAGCGGCACCCACGAGACGAGCTCGCTCGGGAAGAGGTGCTCGAGCTGGGCGTACATGTCGACGATCGCGTTCCGGCCGCTCGGGTGCCTCGACGCGTTGCGAAGCGCCGTGAGCGTCCGCTCGAGCTCGGCGGCCACCGGCTTGAGCGCCTCGGTGAAGACGCGGAACGCGGGGTCGACCCGCGGGGCGCCCGCGGCGACGAGCGCGTCGAAGGCGGCCTTCGTGCGCGGGAGCTCCGCGTCCCCGTCGAGGCGGAACGCCGCGTCGACGATGCGCGCGAGGAGCATCGCGCGGAACGCCTCGGTCTCGGCGCGCGACGCCGTCGCCCCGCTCGGTCGGGCGAGCGCCACCGGCAGGCGCGGGGCGATCGCGGAGATCGTCTGGCGAGCGGCGATCATCAGCAAGCGCCGCGTCCCGGCGCGCGACGCGCTCTCGGCGGCCGCCGCCGACTCGACGAGCACGAGGTCGACCGCCGCGCCGCGATCCTCGAGCGCCGGGTAGCTGCGCACGTCCTGTCCGCCCACGCGGCGGACGACGAAGGGCGCGAGCTCGCCGAAGTCCCAGCTCGTGAGCCCCCTCCGCTCCCAGCGCTGCGCGGGTGCGCTCTCCTTCCATACGGCGCGCGCGCGCGCTCCGTGGCGCGCGAGGAGCTCGTCGACGTCGCGGCTCTCCTCGATGACCTTCCGATCCCGATCGACGACGCGGCACCTGAGCCGGAGGTACGCGCCCACGGCCTCCGGGCGGAACGCCTCCTCGGGGACGCGCGCCCCGGAGACCTCCTCGAGCGCTCGGACGAGCGCCGGGATCATCGGCCCGCTGAACGGCCTGAGCTTCGGCGCGAGGGCGCGCGCGACCGACGGGACGTCGCCGATCTCGCGCCGGTGAGCGCGCGAGAGCTCGTAGAGGAGCGCGGCGATCTTCTCCTCGTGCCAGCCCGGGATCGTCCAGTCGAGCTCGCCCGGCTCGAGCTGCGGCAAGAGGACGAGCGGGACGGTGACCGTGACGCCGTCGTCGTCGGCCGAGGGGTCGAAGCGGTACGACACCGGCAGCGTCGCCCCGTGGAGCGTGAGCGTGTCCGGGTAGTCGGCGGCCGCGAGCTTTTGCTCGCCCGTGAGGACGTCCGCGAGCGTGAGGTGGAGCACGCGCGGATCGTCCTTCTCGGCGCGCTCGCGCCAGAGCTCGAACGTCTTGCCGTTCACCACGTCGGCCGGGACCTTGCGGTCGAAGAAGTCGAGGAGCGCGTCGTCGTCCGCGAGCATGTCGCTCCGCCGCGCCTTGTCGCGGAGGCGCGCGACCTCGGCGAGCAGCTCCTGGTTCTTCTTCTGGAAGGCGCCGCGCGACGCGAACTCCCCGCGCACGAGCGCGTGATCGAGGAACATCCGCCGCGCCGCCTCCGGCGCCACGCTCGCGTAGTCGACGCTGCGGTCCCGCGCGATCGACAGGCCGAAGAGCGTGGCGTGCTCGCGCACCGACGCGCGCGCCGAGCGCTCCGACCAGTGCGGGTCCGAGTAGCTACGCTTGAGCAGGTGCGGCGCGGCCTCGAGCAGCCAGTCGGGCTCGATCTTCGCCACCGTCCGCGCGAAGAGCTGCGAGGTCTCGACGAGCTCGAACGCCATCACCCACGCCGGGGGCTTCCGCGCGAGCGCCGACGACGGGTGGATCGCGAACCGCGTCTGCTTCGCGCCGATGAAGACGCGCTGCTCCGGGCTCCACGTCCCGACCTTCGAGAGGAGCCCCGTGAGGAGCGCGCGGTGCAGCGCGTCCTCGTGCGAGGCCCCCGCGGCGCGTCCCCGCGGCTCGAGCCGGAGCTCGCGCACGATCTCCTCGAGCTGCCGGTGGATCTCGCCCCACTCGCGCACGCGGAGGAACGAGAGGAACCCATCGCGGCAGACGCGCCGGAGGTTCGACGTCCCCTTGCGCTCCGCCTCCTTGACGAAGTCCCACAGCCGGAGGAGCGCGACGAAGTCGGAGCGCTCGTCGCGGAACCGGCGGTGCATCTCGTCCGCCTTCTGCTGCGCCTCGCGCGGCCGCTCGCGCGGGTCCTGGATGTTGAGCGCGGCGGCGATGACGAGCACCTCGCGCAGGCACCCGAGCTCGGCGCCGGCGAGGATCATCCGGCCGATGCGCGGATCCACCGGGAAGCGCGCGAGCCGCCGGCCGAGCGGCGTCAGCTCCCGGCGCTCGTCGAGCGCGCCGAGCTCCTCGAGCACGCGGTAGCCCTCGGTCACCGCCTTCCCGTGCGGCGGGTCGAGGAACGGGAAGCCCTCGACCTCGCCGAGCCCGAGCGACTTCATCCGGAGGATGACGCCCGCGAGGCCCGTCCGCTTGATCTCCGGATCGGTGAACGCGGGGCGCGACGCGAAGCTCTGCTCGTCGTAGAGGCGCACGCAGATGCCCTCGCGGACGCGGCCGCAGCGGCCCTTTCGCTGGTCGGCGCTCGCCTGCGAGACGCCCTCGATCTGGAGGCGGGTGGTGCCCGAGCGCGGATCGTAGCGCGAGAGTCGCGCGATGCCGGTGTCGACGACGTAGACGATCCCGGGGATCGTCACGGAGGTCTCGGCCACGTTGGTCGCGAGGATCACGCGGCGCTCGGGGATGCTGGCGAAGACCTTGCTCTGCTCGGCGCCGGACAGCCGACCGTAGAGCGGCTGGACGACGGTGTGCCGGAGCGATCGCGCGCGGAGCGCGTTCTCGGCCTCGCGGATCTCGCGCTCGCCCGGGAGGAACACGAGGATGTCGCCGCGCGGATCGAGCGAGGTCACGTTCGCGACGGCGTCGGCGACCGCCTCGGGCAGGTCGACGTCGTCGGCGGGCGGCTCGTAGAGGACGTCGACCGGGAACGTACGCCCCTCGACCTGGATGACCGGCGCGCCGCCGAAGAACTCCGAGAAGCGCTCGGTCTCGAGCGTCGCCGAGCTCACGACGACCTTGAGGTCCGGCCGCTCCGGGAGGATGCGCTTGACCCACCCGAGCAAGAAGTCGATGGTGAGGCTCCGCTCGTGGGCCTCGTCGATGACGAGCGTGTCGTAGCGACGGAGCAAAGGATCGCCGTGGATCTCCGCGAGGAGGATCCCGTCGGTCATGAACTTCACGTACGTCCCCGGCGACGTCCGATCGTCGAAGCGGATCTGGTAGCCGACGTCGGTGCCGAGCGGCGAGCCGAGCTCGCTCGCGACGCGTGCCGCCACGCTCGTCGCCGCGATCCGGCGCGGCTGGGTGACCCCGATGACCTTGTCGAGCCCGCGCCCCATCGCGAGGGCGATCTTCGGCAGCTGGGTCGTCTTGCCGGAGCCGGTCGCGCCGGCGACGATGACCACGGGGTGCCGGTCGATCGCGGTGGCGATGTCCGTCACGCGCGCGGAGATCGGCAGCCCAGGCGGGAACTCGATCGGCGAGCGCTCCTCCTCGTGCGCGCTCGAGCTCGTGGACGCGGGAGCCTCGCCGGACATCGCCCCGCGAGATAGCACTTCTCCACCCCCCGCGTCGCCCGGGAGGCGGGTCGCCGCGCGCGCGTGGTAGATTCCGCCGGGTGACGAGCGGGATCGCCGTACTCGCTGCCGCTGACGTCTCGGCCCAGGACACGCGCCGGGCGCGCCTCGTCGAGTTTCTGCTCGTCGGAGGCGCGACCCTCGTCCTGTTCCCTCTCGCGTGGCTCTTTCGCAGCGTCGCCGGCCTGGACGACGCCGAGCTCGCCGTCGGCTTCACGGCCTTCTACGCCGCGTACGTCATCAACGATCCGCACTTCACCGTCACGTACCTGCTCTTCTACAAGGGCGCGCGCCGGTGGGCGTTCGGCGCCGAGATCGCGCGCGCCCAGCGAGCTCGCTGGATCGTCGCGGGGATCGTCGTGCCGCTCGGCCTCGCGGCGTGGGCGGCGCTGGCGCTGGCGCTGCGCTCCGCCGCGGCGCTCGGGTGGATGATCCAGCTCATGTACCTGCTCGTCGGCTGGCACTACGTCAAGCAGGGCTTCGGCGTGGTCACGGTGCTCTCGGCGCGCCGGGGCGTCCGCATCGACCCGCGTGAGCGCGCGGCCATCCTCTTCCATTGCTATGCGGGTTGGGCGTTCGCCTGGGCGAACCCGGCCACGCCGGCCGGCGACTACGAGGAGAAGGGCGTCGTCTACACCGCGCTCGCGCACCCGCGCTGGCTCGAGCTGACGGCCGCCGTGGTGTTGGCGCTCAGCATCGCGGCGCTCGCGGCGGTGCTCGTCGCGCGCTGGCAGCGCGAGGGGCGGACCTTGCCGCTCGCGCCGCTCGGCGGGCTCCTCATCACCGTCTGGTCATGGGCGATCTTCTCGGCGGCCGATCCGCTCGTTCGCTACGTCATCCCGGCGCTGCACTCGATCCAGTACCTCTACTTCGTGTGGCTGATGAAGCGGAACGAGGCGCGCGCCGAGGAGGGCCCGCCGGCGTTCGGCCGCCCGGTCGCGGTCCGGGTCGGGCTCCTCGCGCTCACGGCGGTCGCCCTCGGCGTCCTCGTCTTCCACGTCGGACCGACCTTCCTCGACACGGCCTTCGGCCCGCGTCTGGCGCCCGGCGGGGGGACGACCGGCCCGCTCGGCGAGACGCCGTACTTCGCAGCGATCTTCGTCTTCGTGAACATCCACCACTACTTCATGGACCACGTCATCTGGCGGCGCGAGAACCCGGACACGCGCTGGCTCCGCGATCCGGCTCCGGGCTGAGCGGCGCGCGGTCCCGCCTTCGGCGCGGCGGGTCGAGCCCGCGGCTCGCCCTCGCACCTGCGATCGGCCCCGCGGCTCAGAGCAGCTCGGGCACGGCGAGGATGCCCGAGCCGACCCGGGTGACGTTCCCGATGAAGCGCGTGTCGGGGGAGATCCACACCTCTCCGGGGTTCGTCGCCTCGTCGCCGGGCTCCCCCTCGATGAGCTCCGCCCCCTGCTGGACGTGGACGCCGACGGCGTTCTGGACCACCACCGAATCGCGGACGATCCCTCCGCCGCGGTCGAAGAGGAGCCCCACCCCGGCGTTCGCCTCGAGCGTCGCTCCCTGGACGAGGAGCCGGCCCCCGAGCAGCGAGACGAGCCCGTGCCCGAAACGATCCCGGGCGTCGCTCTTCGTCCGCGCCACCAGCGTCCCGTCGACGGTGAGGATCGAGCCCTCCACGGCAGCGACCGCGGCGAGGTCCTTGGCGTCGACCAGTGTGCTCGCCCGCACCGTCGCCGTTGCCCCGCGGTTGACGATGACGGCGTAGCCGCCGCTGTCTACGGGCACCTTGCCGCCGCCGGGCGAGCGCCGGCTCTCCGCGATGAGCGAGCGCTCCAGCGTGAGCTCGGCGCCCTCGAGGTCGACCATCACTCCGGAGAAGGTCGCGGCGACGACGGCCGAGTCCTTCACCTCGACGCGGCTCACGTCGGACACCATCAGGCCGACGCCGTTTCCGCTCAGACCGTCGGGGCCGATGTTCACGACGACGCTCTGGTCGATCGAGGCCGACGCGCCGCCCTTCCTGACGGCCACGCCGACGCCGAAGCCGTCGGCGACGGTGGCGCCGGACAGGGTCAGCGCCGCGCCGTCCTGGATGCTGATCCCCGTGCTGGTCCGGAGCGAGGGCCGGTCGTCGAGCCTCGTATCGACGACGCTCGATCGCTCGAGGACGACCGCGGTCCGCCTCCCTCCGCCGAGGATCGCGACGCCGCGTGAGCCGACGACCGCGCTCTCGATCAGCTCGACCTCCGAGCCGAGGAAGGCGCGTACGGCGAGCCCGCCGACGCCGTCGGATCGCGGCACCGTATCCCGCACGATCACGCGCTCCAAGCGGAGGCTCCCACCGCCGGTGGTGCCGAGCCCTGCGTCGGCCGCGCCCGCGACGACGCTGTCGACCAGGCGCACGGCGGCGGCGTCGGCGAGGACGCCGTTGGTGAGGGCCCCCGGCTCCACCTCGTGGGTGCCGCGCACGACCACGCGCGCGGCGTCGACCTCGGCGCCGTCGAAGGCGTCGATCCCGGCGATCGCGTTGTCCTCGAGCAGCGCGTCCTCGAGCGTGACACGCGCCGTCCCCTCCGCGCGCAGCCCGCGCGAGCCGCCCGCGAGCGTGATCCCGCGGAGGGACGCGGTCCGGTCGCTCACTGTCACCACCGCCGCGCCGGCGCTCCCCTCGAGCACCACGCGCGCGGCGCAGCGCCCCACGATCGTGACGGGCTTCGTCAGCGTGACGCTCTCGGCGTAGCGCCCGCTCTCGATCGCGATCGTCGCCCCCGCCGGCGCGGCCGCGAGCGCCGCGGCCAGCGACTTGAAGTGCGTCGCGTCCACCGCCCCGTCGGCCAGCGCCGCGTCGACGGTGTGCGTCGCGCCCGCGGGCGGGAACGCCGCCCCGCAGTCGCCGCCGAGCGGCGCGCAGCGATCCTGACCGAGGACCTCCCGGGTCGCCCCCGCGCACGCCGCCGCCGGCAGGACCGGACGGCAGCCCCACCCGCTCGGGTGCGGCTCGAACCCGCTCGCGCAAGACGCGACGCCGACCGGCGTGCAGGCCTCGCTCCCCAGCGCCTCGCGCGTCCCCGCGGGGCACGGCCCGGCCGGACGCGCCGTCGCGCAGCCGTCGGGTGTCGCCATCTCGCCCTCCGGACAGGCCGCCTCGTCGGGCGGCGCGACCTCCGCCGGCGGAGCAGGATCCTCGGCGCACGCGGCGGCGAGGCAGAGGGCGAGCGTGGTGAGGAGCGCGCGGCGAAGCAAGGCGGGAACGCCATGCTAGCGCAAGAAGCAGAGGTCCGCCGCCGGCGCTCACGGCCACCAGGCGACGCGCCCGCGCAGCCCGAGCGCGCCGCCGCCCGGCGAGCGGCCGCCGCCCGCGACGCGCCAGTGACGCGCGGAGGCGACCGCGCTAAGCGACGCCGATGATCGGCAAATCGCTGCGCGAGCGGTGGGAGCTCGGACGGCTCGACGCGGGCGAGGCCGTCGCCGTGTTGAAACGGATGCTCGCGTCCCACGCGAGGCCGCTCGTCGAGGTCCGTCGGGAGGACGCGCGGATGATCGCGTGCCTCGTGGTCGGCGCCGACAAGCCGACGCTCCGCCTCTGCCGCGAGCTCGGCTTCGAGATGAGGCCGGGGGGCACGGGCGTGTTCGGCGTCCTCGGCGCCGACGCCGCGCGCCTGTTCGCCACGCTGCCGGAGCCGGAGCGAACCTGGCTCGCGGCCCCGTGCGGCCCGCGCGAGACGAAGGTCCTGCTCGTCGCCGGCGGCGTCGCGCTCCTCTCGGTCGAGACGAACGACGGCGCCGTCACCGTCACGGCCGTCCCCTGAGGCCGCGGACTCGACGCGCCGGCGCAGCGCTCACGCCGCGCCGGCGACCGCGCGCCGCTGACGACGCGCCCGGCGACGACGCGGGCGCGGCGCCGGCGCACTGCTGACGACGCACCCGGCGACGACGCAGCCCCCGGCCGCTCAGACGCGAGCCTGGAAGACGCCGCGGAAGAGATCGCGGGCGCGGTGGAGCTCGGCGATCGACACCCACTCGTCGGGCGCGTGGGCCTGGGTGATGTTCCCCGGCCCGAGCACGACGGCGTCGACGCCGCTCGACGCGAGCACGGCCGCCTCGGTCCAGAACCCGAGATCGATCGGCGCGCGCGCCGGCGCGCCGAGGAGCGGCTCGAACCCGGCCAGGTCGCGCGTGGCGAACGGCGCGTTGTCCCGCAGCCGCGTGAAGGTCGCCTCGGGCGCGACCTCGCGGACGAGCGCCTCGAGCTCCGCGTCGATCGCCCGCGTGTCCGCGCCGGGCGGCGGGCGGAGCGACACGAGGAGGCGCCCCGCCGCCGGCACGACGTTGAACGCGACCCCGCCGTCGAGGCGCGCGAGGTTGAGGCACATCCCGGGGAAGTCGGGCGGTCCGAGCGTCCGCCGCGCGCGGCCCCAGTCGTCGAGCGCGACCGCGACCCGCGCCAGCGAGGCGATCGGCGCCGGCAGCGTGTCGGCCTGCGAGGAGTGGCCGCCGGGCCCGGTCATCCCGACCTCGAAGGCGGTGAAGCCGCGGTGCCGGACGCCCACGGTGAGGTTCGTCGGCTCGCAGACGATCGCGCGCTCGAGCCCGGCGCGGTGGGGGCCGGCGACGAAGGCGCGCATCACGACGCTGCTGAACTCCTCGTCGCCCGAGAAGAGGACGCCCGTGTCGACCGGCCGGGCGTCGTCGAGGGCCGTCAGGATCGCGGCGATCGCGCCCTTCGTGTCGGCCGCGCCGAGCCCGTAGAGCCGATCGCCGTCGAGCCGCGCGGAGAACGGGTCGGAGCTCCAGTCCGCGTTCGGCGGGACGGTGTCGAGGTGGGCGTTCACGAGCAAGCGCGGCCGCCCGAAGCGGGCGTAGACGTACGACGCGGGCTTGCCTTCGGCGCGCGGGACGTCGGCGACGATCACCTCGTCCGGGCCGCGGCGCTCGAGGAGCTCGGCGAGCCGGACGGCGAGCGCGCGCTCGTCTCCGTCCGCGCAGTCCGTGCGAAAGGTGAGCAGCGTCGAGAGGAGCGCGACCGGATCGGGGGGAGCGTTCATGTCGGGAGCCAGGGGAGCGTCTCCTAGCCGCGATGTCGAGGGGACGGAAGGCGCGGGCTCGCGCCGCCCCGTCCGCCGCGGTCTTCGCGATCCGTCGCGGCGTCCACGGTTCTCGACGGCCGACGACCTCGACGTCGACGTACGACGAACGACGCGTGCGGTGGAGGGCGTGGCCCCCGACGGGTGGGGGCGCGCGCACCCGCCGAGCTCATCCTCGTTTCCGATGCGCTTCCCCGTTGGCTCGGCGAGCGTCTGCAGTAGAGTGCCGCCAGCGATGGTGGACGGAATCACCGAACGAGACTCCTGGACGGTCGACGACGCGCGCGATCTCTACATGATCGACCGCTGGGGCGGCGGGTACTTCGACGTGTCGCCCGACGGCAAGATGACCGTCGCGCCGCTGCAGGCGCGCGGTCGCCGCGTGGCGATCCGAGACGTCCTCGAGCAGGCGATGCGCGACGAGGGGCTGAAGACGCCGCTCGTCATCCGCTTCCAGGACATCCTGCACCACCGCGTGCGCACGCTGAACGAGGCGTTCGCCAAGGCGATCGCCGAGAACAAGTACCGCGGCGCGTACCGCGGCGTGTTCCCGATCAAGGTCAACCAGCTCCGCGAGGTCGTCGACGAGATCCTCGAGGCCGGGCGACCGTTCCACTACGGCATCGAGGTCGGCTCGAAGCCCGAGATGTACGCGGGGCTCGCGGTCCACACGGACAACGAGTCGCTCATCGTGTGCAACGGCTACAAGGACGACGCCTTCATCCGCACGGCGCTCATCGGCCGCAAGCTCGGGAAGAAGGTGATCCTCATCGCCGAGAAGCTCTCCGAGGTGCGCGCGATCGTCCGCATCGCGAAGGAGATGGGCGTCGAGCCGGAGGTCGGCGTGCGCGTCCGCCTCGTCGCGCGCGGCGCCGGCAAGTGGGCCGAGTCGACGGGCGAGCACGCCAAGTTCGGCCTCTCGACCTCCGAGATCCTCGAGGCCGCGGCGATCATGCGCGACGCCGGGATGCCCCAGGCCTTCAAGCTGGTGCACTTCCACATCGGCTCGCAGGTCCCGGACATCCTCATCATCAAGCGCGCGGTCCGCGAGGCCGCCCGCTACTACGCGAAGCTCCGCCGCCTCGGCCACCCGATCGAGTACATCGACGTCGGCGGCGGCCTGGCGATCGACTACGACGGCTCGCGCACGCCGACCGACGCGTCGATGAACTACTCCGTCGAGGAGTACGCGCGCGACATCGTCGCGAACATCGCCGACGTCTGTGAGGAGGAGCGCGTCCCGCACCCGCACATCGTCTCCGAGTCCGGCCGCGCCATCGTCGCGCAGCACTGCGTGCTCGTCGTCGAGGCCTTCGGCGCGATCGAGCGCGCCAACACGGCGCAGTCGATCGTCCCGCCGCCGTCCGAGGAGCACAAGCTCATGGTGACGCTGCGCGAGGTGAACGCGCGGCTGAACGAGTCGAACCTCCTCGAGTCCTGGCACGATCTCCTCGAGGTCAAGGAGGAGGCGCAGAAGATGTTCGAGCTCGGCTTCCTCGAGCTCGACGTGAAGGCCGCGCTCGAGACGCTCTTCTGGCAGATCGCCGGGCGCATCCGCCAGGCGACGAAGAAGATCGATCCGGCGGAGCTGCCCGACGAGCTCGCGGCGCTCGAGCCGAAGTTCGGCACGCAGCAGATCTGCAACTTCTCCGTCTTCCAGTCGCTGCTCGACCACTGGGCGTTCGGCGCCCTCTTCCCCATCGTGCCGATCCACCGGCTCGACGAGCGCCCGGGCCTGCTCAGCACGCTCGTCGACATCACGTGCGACTCGGACGGCAAGGTCGGGAAGTTCATCGACCGGAACGAGGCGTCGCGCGACACGCTCCCTCTGCACTCGCGCAACGACGAGCCGTACTACATCGGCGTGTTCCTGACGGGCGCGTACCAGGACATCATGGGCGACATCCACAACCTCTTCGGACGCGTCAACGAGGTGCACGTCTTCCTCGATGACGACGAGGAGTGCGGCTACTACCTCGAGGAGACGATCGAGGGGAACTCGATCGCCGAGGTGCTCAAGATGACCCAGTACGACACCCACGAGCTCGCGACGCGGGTGAAGGCGCAGGTCGACGCGGCCATCAAGCAGGACCGCCTGAAGCCCACCGAGGGCATGCGGCTGCTCGCCGAGTTCGAGCGCGGCCTCAAGGACCAGACGTACCTGAGCTGGTAGCGACCCGCGCGGAGCCGTCGCCTGCGAGGCGCCGCGGTCTCCGGGAGCCGCAGGCGAGCTCGATCCGCGATCCCCTCGCGATCGAGGCCGACCTTTCGTGACATCCTCGTCCTCGTGGAGCCGCTCGTCTTCCGCCCCGCCCGCGCCAAGCTGCTCCTCCTGCTCCTCGGCTCGCTCGGCTTCGTCGGCGGCGGCGCGGGCATGGTCCTGGACGAGCGGGCCGCGATCGTCGGCTGGATGAGCGTCCTCTTCTTCGGTGGCTGCGCCGCAGTCGCGGTCGCGCAGCTCGTCGACACGCGCGCGCGGCTCGTCGTCGACGACCGAGGCGTCTTCGACCGCACCCTCGAGGTCGGCGTCATCCGCTGGGAAGACATCGTCGACGCCGAGGTCGCGTTCGTCGGCGGCAACCCCTTCATCGCGCTCCGTCTGACGAACGCCGCCGTCTACACGGATCGCCTCGGCCCGGTGCACCGACGTCTGGTGCAGCTGAATCAGGGACTTGGTCTCGGAGCGTTGAACGTCAACCTGACCGCGATCGACACCGATCCCCATGCGCTCGCCCTCCTGATCTCGCGCGAGGCCGAGGCCCGGAAGCGATGCGTGACGGTCGCGGTGACGGTCTTCTTCATTGGGCTCCGAGCCTCCTCAACATGCGGTCGAGCAGCTCACGCGAGACCTTCCTCGGCGCGCTCGCGGAGCGAGCCGCGAGCGGCGCCGATCTCACGGACGAACCGGATCGCCGCGCCGTCCCGCCGGGCGCGGGGTCGACCTCGTCGGATCGGCGCACTCGGGATCGTCAGGGGCCACGGCTCGCCTCCCCGTCTTCGTGGGTCAAGAGGGCGTCGAGCCGCTCGAGTCTACGCCTCCAGAGGCCTGCTGCTGTTCGATCCAGCGCTGCGCCGCGTCGAGCGGCTCTGGCCGGAATCGGATCAGATGCTCGCGCCCGCGCTTGGTGCGTTCCACCAGCTCGGCGCGCTCGAGCAGCTTGATGTGCTTGCTCACCGAGTTGAGCGAGATCGCGAAGGGCGCCGCGAGCTCGGTGACGCGGGCCTCGCCCCTCCGCAGGCGCTGGAGGATGGCCCGCCGTGTGGGGTCTGCCAGCGCGACGAGCGTGTTGTCGAGCTGCGCCTCCGTCATACATTCAACCTTAAGGGTGAATATTGACGGAGTCAACCATCACCATTGGCCGCGTTCTCCCGGCCGGCGCGGTCTCAGACGCGCTTGGGTCGGCGGTCGCGCCGCACGCCGCCGGCGTCTCGAGTGACGCCGTCTCACACTCCCCCACCGCACCTGAAAATCCGCTCCGGCCGCGCGCTTCTCGTGAGAACGGCTTCGACGACGGGGCTGAGCTTGGTACGCTAGGAGGATGCGGTCCTTCGTGACGGCGGCGGTCGCGCTCAGCATCGCCGCGTGCGCTCCAGCGCCGATCGGTGACTACCCCGACGAGGAAGGCGTCAAGCTCCCCAACCGGCGGAGCGCCGACGACGGCGACGACACCGACGGCGACGAGCCGAACGACCGCGCGCCGACGCCGCCCGCGACGAGCACGTTCAAGCTGACGGTGACCCTCGGCGGGGACGGCACGGGAGCCGTCACGTCGACGCCCGGCGGCCTCACCTGCCAGGGGAAGACGTGCACGGGGACGTTCGTGCCCGGCACCTCGGTCACGCTCGTGCCGACGCCGGCCGCCGGATCGATCTTCGCCGGGTGGGGCGGCGCGTGCACCGGGACCAACTCGTGCGCGGCGGTGCTCGACAAGGACGTCGACGTCACCGTCGATCTCGAGTCGCTCGCGGGGACGTGGTCGGGGACGTACACGAACACGCGCCAGCGATCGAACTGTACGTTCAACAACGCCGGCAACATGACGATCACGATCGCCGCCGACGGCACCACGTTCTCCAACACGGGGAGCGTCACGGGCCTCGAGCTCCGGCAGCTCCCCTCGTGCAACCTCGTCCGAACGGCGACCGGCAACTCGCCGAAAGAAGCGGTCACCGTCGCGGGCAACGCCACCAGCGGCACCTGGACGTTCAACATCCCAGGCGTGGGAAGCCTCGACATGCCGTACACCGGCGCGATCGCGGGCAAGAAACTCTCGGGCACCTGGACGTGCCCGACCTGCGTCGGCTCGTTCACGCTGACGAAGCAATAGGCCACCGCGCGCCGCGGCGAGGACCGAGCCCCGCGCCCCCTACGCGAGCTCGGCGGCTCCTCGCTCACGCCAGAGGCCTCTGCGGCGCCTTCGAGCGGACGACGCCGCGGCTCGACGCGGCCCCGGGGCTCGACCTCTGCCGTTGACCGGCGGCGCGATCCGTTTTGCGCTGTGCGCCGCGACGCGCTCGTGGGATCCAGCGCATCGGAGGTCGCGTGGATCCGATCATCGTCGCTTCGCAGGTCAAGAAGACGTACGCGTCCGGCTTCCAGGCGCTCAAGGGCGTCGATCTCACGATCCGCCGCGGCGAGATCTTCGCGCTCCTCGGACCGAACGGCGCCGGCAAGACGACGCTCATCGGCGTCATCTGCGGCATCGTCAACCCGACGTCGGGCACCGTCCTCGCCGACGGGCACGACGTCATCCGCGACTACCGGGCCGCGCGGACGAAGATCGGGCTCGTCCCGCAGGAGCTCTCGACCGACATGTTCGAGACCGTCTGGAGCGCGGTCTCGTTCAGCCGCGGCCTCTTCGGCAAGCCAAAAAATCCAGC
>JAHBWA010000159.1 GCA_019637195.1 Labilithrix sp.
CTGCGCGACGAGTCGACCTCCGTGAACGAACGCCATCGATGCTCCTTCCCGATCCTTGGGGCAGTTACCCTAAACGAGGCCTCCAGGCAGCGGAAGGATTACCGACGACGCGTCCGTCGAGCGTGATGGGACGATCACGCGCCCGACTCGCTCCGTGCGATGCCCGCCGGACGACGCTCCACGCCGGGCACGACGCACCGTCAGCGTGACGGGACGATCACGCGCCCCGCGATGACGTCCGCGCGGAGCCCCTCGACGCGGCGCTTCACGTCGTCGGGGATCCCGACCGCGTGAGGCCCGTCGCGCACGTAGTCGACGCCGTCCTCCGCGAGGCCGAAGACCCGGCTCCCACCGGCGAACTTGCCCTCGAGGACCGCGCGGACCATGTCGAAGACGGCCGTGTCGGCGCGCTTGACCATGCTCGTGACCACGGTGCCGGGCATCTCGTCGTGCTGGTCGGCGTCGACGCCGATCGCCAGCACCTTCGCGTCGGCCGCGGCCTCGAAGACGCCGTGCCCGGTCGCTCCGGACGCGTGGTAAATCACGTCGCTCCCGGCCGCGACCTGGGCGCTCGCGAGCGCCTTTCCCTTCGCTGGATCGCGGAACGCGTCGGGCGTCGTGCCCGCGTAGGCCGCGTGCACCACGCACCTCGGGCACGCGGCCTCGACCCCGGCCACGTACCCCGCCTCGAACTTCCGGATCAAAGGGCCGCTCATCCCGCCGACGAAGCCGACGTGCTTCGTCTTCGACATGAAGCCCGCGACGGCGCCGACCAGGAACGAGCCCTCCTCCTCGCGGAACGCCAGCGCGGCGACGTTGGGCGGGATGCCGTTCGGCCCCGGCGCGAAGTCGACACCGGCGAAGCGCACGTCCGGGTACGCCCGCGCGACCTCCTCGATGTCGCTCGAGAAGATGAAGCCGACGCCGATCACGAGGTCGAGCCCGCGCGACGCGAACAGGCGCAGCGCCGCTTCTCGGTCCTCGGTGCTCGACGGCTCGAGGTAGCTCGCCTCCACGCCGAGCTCGCGCTCCGCGCGGGAGACGCCGTCGAACGCCGCGTCGTTGAAGCTCTTGTCCCCGCGCCCGCCGACGTCGAAGACGAGACCGACACGCGCCGTCGGGCTCGACGCGCGCGGGTGAACGCCGCGCGCGTCGCGCGCCGGCAAGAACGTCGCGACGACGGCGAGCAGCACGAGCGCCAGCGGCCAGCGCGCGCCCGGCGGCAGGCGCGCCGCGAGGTCATCGAAGCGTCGCGCGGCGACGGCCGGGGTGTCCGCGAGCGCGGCGCGGACCGCCTCCTTGCGGTCGGCGCCGCCGCCGTCGCTCACGGGGGCGCCCCTGCCGAGCCCGCCCCTCCGGTCGTCCCCGAGCCCATCGCGCGGACGGTCGTGACCTTGATGCGCGCGCGAGCGCCCTGGAGGAACTCGAGCTCGGCGGCGCGCAGACGCTCGGTGACGAGCCACCGCCGCAAGCTGCCGCGCACGTCGTCGAACTTCGCGCCGCGAAAGGGGTGGAGCGTGGAGCGGTACGCCTCGCGCAGCGAGTCTTCCGTCACGGAGAGGATCGGCGCGATCGCGCGGTCGACGTAGTACGTGGCGCGCACCTCGTCGCGGAGGAACGAGAGCAGCTCCTCGTCCTCGATCCCCTCCCGCTTCATCGCGTCGGCGAGGACGCGCGGCCCGCCGAGGCGCGCCTCGAGCTCGGCGCGCGCCTCGAGCGTGAGGCGCGGCAGATCGGGCGGCTCGACGCCGCGCTGGATCATCAGGCTCGCCAGCATCGACCGCGCGATGAGCCGATCGGTCGCCGAGCGGACGTAGCGCTCGGGGTAGTCGTCCTGCTCGAGCGGCGTCTGCTCGAGCAACGCCTCGACCCGCGCGAAGAACGCGAGCTCGCGCTCGGTGAAGAAGCGCGGGCGGGCGGCGCCGCCCGTCTCGGGCGTGACGTAGCGCACGACCACCCGATCCGCGACGACGGAGGCCGGCGCGGGCGGCGCGAAGCAGAGCGCCGCCGGGACGACCGACCACCGCGCGACCCGGGCGAGGAGCTGACGCACGCGACGCCCGTTCGTCAGGAGCCGCTGCTGTCCTTGTCGAGGCTCGCGGCCGAGCTCGGCGCGTCGGCGACGCGCGCGCCGCGCTGTGACGCCGCGCCCTTGTCCTCGCGCTCCGCGATCATGTGCTCGTGATGGTGAGCGAAGCCCCTCGCGGCGCGGCGCGCCTTGAGGAACTCCGCGAACGACACGAGGAGATCGAGCTCGCGCGGCCCGAGGGCGTCGCCGAGCTCCTTGAGGAGCTGGCGGAGGGACTCGGCGTTGCGCTGCCGCCGCCCGCTCTGGGACTTCGGGGGCTCGTCGGCAGCGGGGGCGCTCGCCGCCGCGTTGCTCTGGCTGAGCGGCACCAGGCTGTCCGGCGACGGCTCCTCGACGGAGGCGGGCGGACTGTCGCTCCACCCGGGGCGCGGGACCGCCTGGATAGCGTGGGCGTTGAGCCACGCCTCCATGAACGTGCGGAGCCGCTCGCTGCGGAACGCGAACCAACGCTCGCGGTCCGCGGCGTAGGTCATCAAGACGTCCTTGAAGCGACGGAAGGCGCCCTTGCCGTCGATCGCGTGGGCGAGCTTCCCTCGGAGCTCGGCGTCGTCCACCATCGGGATGAAGCGCTCCATCCAGCGGTACTGCTCGCGGGACGAGACCGGGTCGATCCGGAGGTAGTTCGGGTCGGCGCTGATCCTCGCGTGCATCTGCGGATCGGCGACGCCGTCGACGACCCGGAGGACCTCGCCGGTCGTGAGGTGCAGGTAGCTGTGGACCTCGGGCGCGTTGTTCTCGAATGCATCCTCCAGCGCCTCCCAGTCCACGGGGACTTCCCGCAGGGGGGCCGTCGGATGACGGTCATTGCTCATCGTGATCTCCCTTTCGAAGGCAAGCGGCTCGAGCACCCTCTCTCCTTGGTGCTCGATCGGTCGGACCGTGGGCTGGACGGCGCGACCACACACACGAGTGTGATGCAGGCGAAGGCAAGCAGGAGGTAGAAGCCCGCGGCGAGCGCGGAAGAAGCAAAGCGCCGGCGACCGCTGGCGAACCTCAAGGGTCGCACGGTCACGCCCGCCGGGGAAGCGCTTCCGCTTGGCCCACGAGCTAGCCGAGCCGTGTCGGGGCGGGTGCGACGCGCGCGTCGCGACGCGTCGACGCGGTGCGTGGCCCGCATCCGACTCGCCCTGCGAGCCGCGTCATCCAACGCGGGCGAGCGCGTCATCCGACGCGGGCGCGCGAGCGCGTCCGTAGGGCTCAGCGCGCGCGCGTTTGCTCGATGGCCCGTCGCCAGCGCTGGATGTGCTCGGCGCGACCGGCCGCGTCGAGCGCGGGCGAGAACGCGCGGTCGAGCTTCACCATCCGCGTCGCTGCGGCGAGGTCGGAGAGCTCCGCGCCCACGCCGGCGAGCATCGCGGCGCCGCGGCCGGTCGACTCGACCTCGGTCGGCCGGACGACCGTGACCTGCGCGACGTCGGCCTGGAACTGCGCGAGCAGATCGTTCTTCGCCGCGCCGCCGTCGACCTTCAAGGCGACGAGCTCCCGACCGGCATCCTTGGTCATCGCCTCGAGGAGGTCCCACACCTCGAACGCGATCCCCTCCAGGGTCGCGCGCGCCAGGTGCGCCGCGGTGGTGCCGCGCGTGATGCCGGTGATCGTTCCGCGCGCGTTCTGATCCCAGTACGGCGCGCCGAGCCCGGCGAGCGCGGGCACGAAGGCGACGCCCTCGGAGGACTCGACCTTCCGCGCGAGCGACTCGATGTCCGCCGCCGTCGTGATGAGCCCGAGCCCGTCGCGCAGCCACTGCACGGCCGCGCCCGCGATGAAGGCGCTCCCCTCGAGCGCATAGGTCGGCGCGGAGTCCTTGCCGGCGAGCTGCCACGCGACCGTCGTGATGAGGCCGTGCCCGCTCGCGAGCGGCCGCTTGCCGATGTTCATGAGCGCGAACGCGCCGGTGCCGTAGGTGCACTTCGCGTCGCCCTCGCCGAAGCACGCCTGCCCGAAGAGCGCGGCCTGCTGATCGCCGGCGATCCCCGTGATCGGGATCCCGTCGGGCAGGAAGCTCACGCCGCGCGTCTCGCCGATCGGCCCGGCGCTGGGGACGATCTTCGGCAGGACGCTCGCCGGCACGCGGAAGAGCCGCAGCATCTCGTCGTCCCAGACGAGCGCGTCGATGTCCATCAAGAGGGTGCGGGACGCGTTGGTCACGTCGGTCGCGTGGACCGCGCCGCCGGTGAGGCGATGCACGAGGAACGCGTCGATCGTCCCGAACGCGAGCTCGCCGCGATCCGCCCGCGCGCGCGCGCCGGAGACGGCGTCGAGGATCCACGCGATCTTCGTCCCCGAGAAGTACGCGTCGATGACGAGGCCGGTCTTCTTGCGCACGAGCGGCTCGGCGCCTTCGGCCTTCAGGCGATCGCACTCCTCCGCGGTGCGGCGACACTGCCACACGATCGCGCGGTGGACGGGCTTGCCGGTCTGCCTGTCCCAGACGAGCGTCGTCTCGCGCTGGTTGGTGATCCCGATCGCGCCGATGTCGGTCCCTGCGATCCTCGCGGCGGAGAGCGCGCCCGAGACGGCCTCCTCGACGCTCTTCCAGATCTGCTCGGCGTCGTGCTCGACCCACCCCGGCTTCGGGAAGTGCTGCGGGAATTCGACCGTCTTCTTCCCGAGCGTCTCACCGTCGAGGGTGAGGACGATCGCCGTGGAGCCGGTGGTGCCTTGATCGATCGCGAGGAGCTTTCGCTGCGTAGCGGACATGACGCGGCGAGCATACGCGCTTCGCGGCCGCGCAGGAGCCTCTCGGCCGGGTCACCGTGAATCACGCGACGCTCCTTGGAACGCCAGGGCGCCGCCACTACAATGCCGCGCACGAACATGAGCGCCACCGCCGAGATCCAGGCCAAACACGCGAAGTACGTCCTCAGTCCCTGGCTCGCCCAGGGGGGCCTCGTCGCCCCGGTCATCGCGCGGGGGGAGGGCTCGTACCTCTTCGACGCCGACGGAAAGAAGTACCTCGACTTCGGCAGCGGCCTCATCGCGGTGAACCTCGGCCACGGCCACCCGAAGGTCGTCGCGGCGATCCAGGAGCAGGCGAGCCTGCTCGGCTACGCGGCCCCCTCCCTCTTCCACGACAAGCGCGCGCTCCTCGGCGAGGAGCTCTCGGCGATGTCGCCCTGGGCCGGCGGCGAAGGGTGCCGCACGTTCTTCACCACCGCCGGCGCCGACGCGAACGACGACGCCGTGCGCATCGCGCGCGCCGTCACCGGGCGCACCAAGGTGCTCTCGGCGTACCGCTCTTTCCACGGCTCGAGCGGCACGTCGATCATGCTGACCGGCGAGGATCGGCGCTGGGGCGGCGAGCCCGGCCCGCCGTCGATCATGCGCTTCTTCGCGCCGTACCCGTACCGCTCGCCGTTCCACGCGACGAGCCCGGCCGAGGAGACGTCCCGCGCGATCGAGCACCTCGAGCGGATCCTCATGCACGAGGATCCGAAGCGCGTCGCCGCGATCCTGATCGAGCCCGTCGTCGGCTCGAACGGCGTCATCGTCTACCCCGACGGCTACCTCCCTGCCCTCCGAGCGCTCACGGAGAAGCACGGCATCATCCTCATCGCCGACGAGGTCATGACCGGCTTCGGACGCACGGGTCCCGCGTTCGCCTCACAGAAGTTCGGCGTCGTCCCCGACATGCTCACCTTCGCGAAGGGGGTCACGTCGGCGTACCTGCCGCTCGGCGGCGTCCTCGTGCGCGAGAAGATCGCCTCGACGTTCGACGCGCGCGCGCTGCCCTGCGGCCACACCTACTCGGGGCATCCGATGTGCGTCGCCGCGGGCCTCGCGACGGTGCGGGCGTACAAGGAGGAGAAGGTCTTCGAGCGCGGCGCCGCGCTCGAGGGCGTGCTCCGCGCCGGCCTCGCGAACATCGCCGAGAAGCACCGCACCGTCGGCGAGGCGCGCGGCACCGGCGCCTTCTTCGCCCTCGAGCTCGTGAAGGACCGCGCCACGAAGGAGCCGCTCGTCCCGTGGCACGGCGACGGCCCGGGCGTCATGAAGAACCTCTACGTCGAGCTCCGCAAGCGCGGCGTCTACACGTTCGGCAAGTTCAACTGCGTGATGGTCGCCCCGCCGCTCACCGCGACGAAGGCGGAGGTCGAGGAGGGCCTCGGCGCCCTCGACGACGCGCTCACGGCGTTCGAGGCGGCGCTGTAGCGCGCCATGCCGTCCGATCACGGCACGCGCGTCCCGAGGAGCCACGGCGACGTCGAGGTCGACGAGCGCCCGTCGGTGAAGGCGCCGAGCCACGCCGAGCGCTGTCGGACGCTCATCGCGGGCGCGCGCGCCGCGACCCTGTCGACGCTCGCGAACGATCCCCCGGGGTACCCGTACGGCTCGCTCGTGACGGTCGCCTTCGACGGCGGACGACCGCTCCTCTTGATCTCGCGGCTCGCGGAGCACACGCAGAACCTCGAGCGGCGCGCGGACGCGTCGGTGCTCGTGACCGAGCCGCTCGACCGTCACGCGCAGCCGCTCGCGGTGGGCCGCGTGACGCTGCTCGGCCCGTGCCGGCCGGTGGCCGACGCCGAGCGCGACGGCGCCCGCGCGACGTTCCTCGCCGCGCACCCGGACGCGTCCTACTACGTCGACTTCTCCGACTTCGCGTTCTACCGGCTCGATCCCGTCGCGCTCCGGTACGTCGGCGGCTTCGGACGGATGTCGTGGGTGACCGCCGAGGACTACCTCGCGGCGGAGCCTGATCCGCTCGCGAGCGCCGCCGCGGGCATCCTCACGCACATGAACGACGACCACGCCGACGCCGTGCTCGCCTACGCGAAGGCCCTCGCGGGGATCGCCGCCGCGACCGCGGCGACGATGACCGCCGTGGATCGCTACGGCTTCGAGATCGCCGCGGCCACTCCCGCCGGACCGAAGGCCGCGCGCCTCGCCTTCGAGTCTCCGGTCTCGACCACGGACGAGGTCCGCAAGGCGATGGTGGCGCTCGTGCGCGAGGCGCGCGCGCGCCTCGCCTGAGCTCGTCCGCGCGGCATGCGCGGGGCGCAGCGAGCAGGTACCGTTCGGGAGACACCTCGCCCGGCTCGTCGATCCCCGATGCCATCCATCGACGCCTCGCCCGCCTCGCCGCCGCCGCGGCGACGGCGCCCCGCTCCGTGGGCGCTCGTCGCGGTGCTCGGCGTCGCCCACCGCGCGAACGCAGAGGGGCCGCGCGCGCCGGCCGAGCGCGAGGACGAGCACGTCCAGCTCGCCTACGAAGCCGCTGAGCGATGCCCCCGCTACGAGGCCTTCCTCGACAACGTACGCGTCTACACCACGCGCTGGACCCTCGTGACCAGAGGGGGCCGTCACCTCCGCGTGACGCTCGAGCCGCGCGACGCCGCGGTCGTCGGGACGCTCGAGGCGCCGCAGGGGCCCGGAGCACCGCCGGACGAGGTGGCGCCGCGCGCCGTCCGCGAGATCGTCGGACCAGACTGCGAGACGGTCGCGCGCGCGATGGCGGTCGCCGTCGCCGTCGCGATCGATCCGCGCGTGTTCGGCGGCGGCGACGACGACGCGCCCGAGGTCGCGCCGCCGGCGCCGGGCGAGACCGCCACGACCGCCGAGCCACCGGCGCCCCGGACCTCCCCGAGGCCCGAGCGCCGCTCCCCCTCGCCCGCCGCCCCGCGTCGCCGGCTCCCTCGACTGTCGCTCGAAGCGCGGGCGGAGCTGACGTCGGCGGTGATCGCCAGGGTGTTGCCCGTAGTCGGCGTCGCGGCGGAGCTCGATCCCTTCGCCGAGAGCTCCGCGCAGCCGTCATGGCCGGCGCCACGGTGGCTCCGGCCGTCCTTCGCCCTCGGGATCCGGCAGGGCCTCCCGACGGAGGTCACGTCCTCCGACGTCGTCACGACGTTCACGTGGACGAGCGGAGTCGCGCGCCTCTGTCCTGCCCGCCTCGCGAGCCGCGACGGCCGGCTCGAGGTCGTGCCCTGCCTCGAAGGTGACGCCGGCGTGCTCCGCGCCGACGCGGCCGGCGCGTTCGACGCGAGACGCACGACGAACCTCTGGCTAGACGCCGGCGCCTCGGCCCGCCTCTCGTGGACACCGGCGGCTCCATGGTTCGTCGGGGCGGCGCTCGCCGCGCTCGTCCCGGTGACGCGCAATCGGTTCGAGCTCACGGACCGGACCTTGGTGTCGCGCGCGCCACGCCTCGGAGTGACCCTCGGGCTCACGGCCGGCGTGCGGTTCTGAGCCGCGGCCCTCGACGAATCGGCGGTGAAGATTTTTTGATCAACGCGCGGCACCGAAACATTCATGGGAAATGTCCGCCTGCTCGTCACTCCTCGCGCCGGCGGAGCGCACACCCTCCGACGAGGACCTCGTGACGGCGCCCGCTCGCCCGGACACCGACGCGCGGCTGCGCGAGATCGCCTCGCAGCACTTCGCGGACGTGTGGCGCTTCCTGCGGCACCTCGGGGTACCGCAGAGCTCGGTCGACGACGCCGCGCAGGACGTCTTCGTCGTCGCCGCGCGACGGCTCGAGGAGATCGAGCCCGGCCGTGAGCGCTCCTTCCTGTTCGGGACGGCGTTCAAGGTCGCGCAGGCCGCCCGGCGCAAGGCATGGCGCGAGGCGCCGCGTGAGCCGCTGCCCGACGGCGATGCGCACGCGCGCGACCTCGCCCCGACACCCGAACAGCACCTGGACGACAAACAGACCTGCGCCCTCGCGCTGCGCCTCCTCGACGAGCTCGACGACGGGCTGCGCGAGGTGTTCGTCCTCTACGAGATCGAAGGACTGACGATGCAACGAATCGCCGAGCTCACGGAGCTGCCCACGGGCACGGTCGCCTCGCGGCTGCGCCGCGCGCGGGAGGAATTTCTCGGCCGCTTCGCGCGGCACCGCAACGCTGCGCGAGGTCGCCGATGAAGCCGTCGGGCGACGACCAACGGCTCGAGGACGCCGATCCCGAGCTCGCGCACCTCTTCAGCGCGCTCCGCGCGAGCGGCCCCTCGGACGACGCGCGCGCGAGGACCGTGGCCGCGATGGCCGCGGCGGCTGCGGCTCCTCCCGCGGCGCCGGCTCCGCCGACCAGCCCCGGCGCCGCGACCGCGTCACGCGCAGCGTGGATCGGCCTCGGCGCGGCGCTGCTGGCGCTCTCCGTCGCCGGGCTCGAGTGGGGTCGCGACGACGATCACGCGCCTCGGTCGACGCCCACCGCAACGCCGGCCGAGAGCGCGCCCCCCGTCCGCCCGACGCCCATCGAAGGCCGCGAGCCCCAGGCCGCGTCGGTCCGCGTGGAGGACCTCCCGCCCGCGACGCCGGCCGCTCCCCGCGAGGTCACCGCGCCGAAGGCGCGACCCGACACGAACACGCCCAAGCCGGCCGGCGACTCGTTCCGCGAGGAGCTCGCGCTCGTCGAGCGGGCGCGCGGAGAGCTCTCGCGCGGCGACACGCCTGCCTGCCTGCGGACCCTCGACGCCTACCGCGCGTACGTCGGTCCGAGCGGAGGCGTCTTCACGCAGGAGGTCGAGGTGATGCACGTCGAGGCCCTCGCGCGGTCCGGCGACCGGGAGGGGGCGCGCGCCCGTGGCCGTCGGTTCCTGGCGGACCACCCCGCGAGCCCGTACGCGGAGCGCGTCCGGTCCGTGCCGGGCGTGGCGGAATAGGGCGAGAGTCGACATGAAGACCGACATACGACAGCTCCCGGCGCGCCATCGCCGGCATCGAAGCGGGCTCACGATCGGCGCCCTCGCGGCGACCACCATAGCGATCCTCACGGCTTCGTGCGCGGGCCTCGACGATCCCGTCGTGCTCGCCACGCCCGGCACCGACGCCGGAGCGCCGCCGCCGTCGTTCACCCCCGCCGACGCCGGAGACGCGGGGGACGCCGCGCTGGAGCTCCTTCGCTGCATCGGCACCGAATGTCCGTTCCCCTACGCGAGCTGCCAGCCCCACCCGGACTCCCGGCCGCCCTTCAAGTGTCAGCACGACCTGCTGACCGACAACCAGAACTGCGGCGCGTGCGGCAACCAGTGCCCGGCGTATCCGGAGTTCGGCGTCCTCGGTCGATGCAGCGACGGCAAGTGCGAGCCCCAGTGCGAAGGCCAGCGCCGCGACTGCAACGGGCGCCCCGACGACGGCTGCGAGGTCGAGGTCCTCTTCGATCGCGACAACTGCGGCGCTTGCGGGAACGCCTGCGCCGAGGGCGTTCGCTGCATCGACGGGAGCTGCGGTTGCCCCCCCGGCAAGACCGACTGTCGCGGCGCGTGCGTCGACACGTCGATCGACGACGGCAACTGCGGCGCCTGCGGGAACTTCTGCGTTCCTCCGCCCGACGTGATCCCGCCGCCGAACATGCGCTACGGCTGCGCGGGCGGGAAGTGCGGGCAGCTCATCTGCGAGGCGCCCTGGCGCGACTGCAACGGCGACCTCGCGGACGGCTGCGAGGTGAACGTCGAGCAGGAGATCGAGCCGGGCCTGCTCGATCCCGCGAACTGCGGCGCGTGCGGGGTCGCCTGCGCGCCGGGCGAGGAGTGCCGCCGCCTCTTCGACGGCGAGATCGCGTGCCGGTGCAAGGGCCAGGACGTGATGTGCGGCTACCCGGGCAACTACCAGTGCACGGACATCGCCTCCGATCCCAAGCACTGCGGGCTCTGCAACTACGCGTGCCCGTTCGTCGATCGGCGCGGGCTGCACCAGCAGGCGACGTGCGCGAAGGGGGTCTGCGGGACCGAGTGCGAGCCGGGCTGGGGCGACTGCAACGACAACCCCGCGGACGGCTGCGAGACCAACCTCACCTACGACGGCGCCAACTGCGGCGCCTGCGGGACCCGCTGCAGCACCGGCCTCGGACAGCCGTGCATCGACGGGCGTTGCCTCACGGTCGAGTGCGACGCCGGGGATCCGGTGACCCGATGAAGCGCTTGCAGATCTGGCGCGCGCTCGTCGCGAGCGTCCCCCTCGTCGTCACGCTCGGCGCGGCGAGCTGCGCGGACGCGGGCGAGGAGCGTTCGCCCGCGGACCTCCCCGGCCCCGCTCCGAACGTCGTTCCGGACGCGGGAGCTGCCGCGGACGCGGCGTGCGACGGCGACGCGTGCGCGGCGAGCTCTCCGTGCGCCGACACCGACTTCTGCCCGGTCGCGACGGGACCGGACCCGCGCTGGACGCTGACCGCCGTGTGGGGCTCGTCGAAGGACGACGTCTGGGCCGTCGGCTCGCGCGGGACGATCCTCCACTGGGACGGCGCCGCGTGGACGGCGACGCCGTCCGGCACGCAGCAGACGCTCTTCGCGATCGCCGGGACCGGCCCGGGCGACGTCTGGGCGTTCAGCTCGCGCGGCGTCGTGCTCCGGTCGACGGGCTTCGCCGCGGGCACCGCGACGTGGACGGCCGCGCCGCCGGTCGCGCCCACGTACGCGCAGTACCCGCCGCAGGTCCATAGCGAGAGCCTCCTCCTGTCCGCGTGGGCCGGCGGGTCCGGCGAGCTCTGGACCGCAGGCGAGCCCTACCCGGTGGTCCCCGACGGGGAGAGCAGGCCGACTCCGATGAACCTGTGGCGACGCGCGAAGGCGGGCGCTCCGGTGGCATGGGATCACGACGTCATCGGATCGAGCGTGGCGATCCGCGGCCTCTGGGGCGACGTCGCCGACGGCGTGTGGGCGGTCGGCGGGACGTCCGGCGCCGCGCTCCAGCGCGCCGGACGCACCTTCCACGCGACCGTCACGGCGGGCGCGCCGACGTGGACCGAGATAGACAGCCAGTCGTCGACCGATCTCCACGCCGTCTGGGGCTCGAGCGCCGGCGACGTCTGGGCGGTCGGTGACCGCGGCGCCGTCCGTCACTGGACGAACGCCACGCCGAGACGCTGGGCGATCATCGACGTGCCGACGGAGAGCGATCTCCGCGCCGTGTGGGGCAGCGGCCCCTCCGACGTCTGGGTCGTCGGCGACGCCGGCACGATCCTGCACTTCGACGGTGAGACCTGGACGCCGGCGACGGCCACCTTCCCGCTCGGCTTGATCCCGAACCTACGAGGCGTCTGGGGCAGCGGCGCCGACGACGTGTGGATCGTCGGCGACAGCATCGTCCTCCACGCCACCGGAAAGGCGAAGAGCGCGCGATGAGATCGCTTCTGGCTCGTCGGACCCCTGCCCTCGTCACCGCGGCGCTCGTCGCGTCGTCGGTCGCGCTCCTCGCGGTGAGCGCCTGCTCGAGCGACGTGGAGCTCGCCGCCGCCGATCCTCCGCGGGGCGACGCGGCGCCGCCCGATCCGCCCTCTCCCTCTCCCGACGCCGCGGCCGACGGCGGAGACGCCGGTCTCGACGCCGATACCCCCGCGCGCACGTGCACCGACGATGGCTTTTGCCACCTCCCGCTGCCCGCGCCGCTGCCCCTGCGCGGCGTCTGGGGAGACGGCGCCGGCGCGGTCTGGGCCGTGAGCGCGGACGGCGCCGTCGTCCGATGGGACGGCGCGAGCTGGGCCACGCACGTCACGCTGAAGGGCCCGCTCCACGCGATCTGGGGCAGCGGCCCGACCGACGTCTGGATCGGCGGCGAGGGCGGGCTCTTCCACGGCGAAGGCACGAGCCCCGATCAGCTGGCCTTCACGCCGGTCGCGCTCGAGCGAGCGCTCCCGATCACGTCGATCCACGGCTCCGGCCCCGACGACGTCTGGGCGGTCGGCGGGCGCTCCGACTTCGACCACGAGGAGAGCCACGTCCTCCACTACACGGGCCCGACGGCCGATCCGGCCGACGCGTGGCGGGTCGATCCGCTCTCGGGGCGCGTCGCCGAGCTGTCGCGCGTGTGGGGCGCGACGCCTGACGGCGTCTGGATCGGCGGGACGACCTTGCTCGGCGAGCCGCAGGGCGCGGTGCTCGTGCGCGGCCGCGCGGACGGCGACGGCGGGATGACGTTCGAGGACGTGCCCCTCACCAACACGTCCGGACGGTTCCGCTTCATCACCGGGGGCGCCGTCCGCTCCGACCTCTTCGTCGTCGGCCGCTACTGGAGCGGCATCGGCGCCGCGTGGTCGGGCCCGATCGGCGACGCCGGCGACGCGGGACGTGTGTGGGACGACACGACGTTCGACACCTACTTCGGCCTGAACGCGCTCTGGGCGGTGGCGGACGACGACGTCTGGATCGTCGGTGAGCTCGGCCGCGTCAGGCACTGGGACGGCGCGACCTGGACGCTCCCGAGCGTGACGATCACCAAGTTCCCGCTGGCGAACGACCTCCACGCGATCTGGGGCGACGCGAAGGGGGTCCTGTGGATCGTGGGCGACGGCGTCGCGATGCGACGGGATCCGGCGCTCGTGAAAGGAGGAACGTGATGGCGCGGATTCGAGCCCTCCGCTGGCCCGCGATCGCGCTGGCCGCGGCGCCGGCGACGCTGCTGTTCGCCGCGTGCGGCGAGTCCGAAGAGCGCGTCGCGTTCACCCCCGACGCCGCGCCCGAGGCCTCGTCGCCGTCTCCGCAGCCGGCCGAGCAGCCCGACGGCGGGCCGCGCGCGGGTCACGACGCCGCCGCGGAGCCGGTCGTGTGCGCGGTCACCCCGTGCGCCGTCGAGCTCGCGGCGGGGGCGAACCACGTCTGCGCGCGCATGGCCGAAGGCGACGTCCGCTGCTGGGGCGACGACACGTTCGGCGCGATCGGCAACGGCTCGACGCCGGCCGACGCGGGCGCCGACGACGGCGGCGACCCGAAGGACGGCGATCCGAAGGACGGCGATCCGAAGGGCGGCGATCCGAAGGACGGCGATCCGAAGGACGGCGATCCGGGAGGCGCGCCCAAGGACGACGCGCCGAAGGGAGACACCTCACGCCCGACCGCGGTGACGGACATCGCCGGAGCGACGCAGATCAGCGCGGCGCATCGCACGACGTGCGCGCGGCTCGACGACGGCTCCGTCCGGTGCTGGGGAGGCAACGCGCACGGGCAGCTCGGCCTCGCGGTCGCGCCGGCGATCGCCGACGATCTCCCGCACCCCTACGCCTCGCCCGTCGCGCTGACGGGAGCCGCCGAGCGCGTCGACGTCGGACAGCGGAGCGCCTGCGCCGTGCTCGCGACCGGCGCGCTCGCGTGCTGGGGCTCGAACGAGCGCCAGCAGCTCGCGCGCCCCGAGCGCGGCGTGCTCGGTCCGGTCACCGGCGATCTCGCCGGGTTCGCGGTGACGCGCGCCGCCGCCTCGGAGGTCACGACCTACGGCCTGACCGGGACCGCGGGGAGCGTGAAGCTCCTCTCGTGGGGCGCGCTCGGCGGCCGTCAGGGCTCGCTCGATCCCGATCCGGTGCCGGCGGTCCTCCCGGAGCTCGACGACGTCCACGACGTCGCGGTCGGCCCCACCCACGCCTGCGCGATCGCCGGAGGCAGCGTCTACTGCTGGGGCTCGAGCACCAAGTACGCGCTCTGCACCGGCCTCCCGAGCAGCGAGCGCGAGCCCGCCCACGCGATCCTCCGCACGATCGCCTACCCGCAGCAGATCGCCGTCTCCCGCAACGGCACCTGCGTCCGCCTGACCGACGGATCGCTCCAGTGCTGCGGCGACGCCTCCCGCGGTCAGCTCGCGCTCCCGCCGCCCGACGGCGGCGCGAGCGCCCTCTCGTTCACCCCGGCGTCCGGCTTCACGGGCTACGCCGTTCAGGTCGTGACCACGGATCTCGCGACCTGCGCGCTGCTCGCGAGCGGCGCGGTCGAGTGCTGGGGAGGAAACACCCACGGAGAGCTCGGGCGAGGGACGCGCGACGACGAAGCCCACCCGTCGCCGGAGCGCGTGACCTTCCCATGACGTCTCGGTCTGCCCCGGAGCCTCGCATGATCACGAAGCACGTCGTCACCGCGCTCGCGCTCGCTGGGCTCACGCTCGGGTTCGCCGCCTGCGGGAGCTCGCGCGTCGCCCCGGACGAGGCCGCGCCGCCCGCCTTCGGGACCGACGCGGGCGCGCCCGATCCGGCGTGCGACCAGCGACGCTGCTCGCGCGATCTCAAGAGCGTCCTCCGCGCGTGCGACGGCGGAGAGGAGGTCGTCGAGACCTGCGCGGACGGCAAGGGCTGCGGCGACGGCAAGTGCGTCGACGCCTGCGCGAGCGCGGAGCTCTCGAAGGGCTCGACCGGCTGCTCCTTCTGGACGCTCCCGCCGGAGGAGCCGCGCCTCGGCCTCGGCTCCTGCTTCACCGCGATGATCGCGAACACCTGGGACCGCCCGGTGACGATCTCGGCCGGGCTGGGAGGCGCGCCGCTCGACGTCTCGAGGTCGACGTACACGGCGGAGAAGGTCGGCTCGGAGATCGTGTACACGCCGCTCGGCGGTCCGCTCCCCCCCGGAGGCGTCGCGCTCGTCTTCCTCTCCCAAGGCGAGGACGACGGGACGACGGAGCACACCCGATGCCCGAGCGCCGTGGTCCCGGCGCTCGCCGAGGATCCCATCGAGCACGGCACGGTGCTGACCCGCGCGTTCCACCTCGAGACCGACGCGCCCGTGAGCGCCTACTCGATCTACCCCTACGGAGGCGCGCGATCGTGGATGCCCGCCGCGACGCTGCTCCTCCCGGTCTCCTCCTGGGGCACGAACTACGTCGCCGTCACCGGCGGGAACGTGCGCCTGACCGGCGGCGGCTACCCCGACGTGATCAGCCCGACGACCTTGCAGATCGTGGCCCAGGAGGACGACACGGAGGTCCGGATCCGCCCGAGCGCGGACATCGCCGACGGCGTCGGCGTGCCCGGCGCCGCCCAGGGCTACCCGCGCGCGTGGACGCTCGCGCGCGGCCAGGTGCTCCAGCTCGCGCAGCGGGCGGAGCTGACCGGCAGCGCGATCGAGACGAGCAAGCGGGTCGGGCTCTTCGGCGGCACGCAGTGCACGAACCTCCCGTCGACGTACACGGCGTGCGACGTCCTCCACCAGCAGATCCCCGCGCTCTCGCAGTGGGGGAGCGAGTACGCGCTCGCGCCGTACCCCTCGCGGATCCCGTCCGCCTCCGACACCCCGATCCCCGAGCGCGTCCCGTGGCGCCTCGTCGGCGCCGTCGACGGCACCACCCTCGCCTGGGATCCCGCGCGGCCCGTCGGCGCGCCGGAGACCCTCGCGGCCGGAGAGTCGGTCGTCTTCTGGACCGACGCGCTCGTCTCGGTCGCGAGCCAGGACAAGGCGCACCCCTTCTACGCGGGCGTCTACATGACCGGCGCCAGCTTCAACGGCACGATCCCCACCGGCGGCGGCGGCACGAGCCAGACCTACACGAGCGGCGACCCCGACTACGTCAACGTGATCCCGTCCGACCAGTACCTCGATCGCTACGTCTTTTTTGCGGACTACACGTACCTCGAGACCTCGCTCACGGTCGTGCGCCGGAGGACCGCGGCGGGCTTCGCCCCCGTCGAGCTCGCGTGCGGCGGTGAGCTCACCGGCTTCGTCCCGCTCGGTGGGAAGGGCGAGTACGAGGTCGCCTGGGTGAAGCTCACCGAGGCCGGCGCGAACCGGAGGTTCCCCAAGGGCGAGTGCGGCTACGGCCGTCACGAAGCGCGGAGCGACGGCCCGTTCGCCGTCACCGTGTGGGGCACGGGGGACTACGCGAGCTACGGCTTCGCGGGAGGGATGGGCAACCGCCCGATCAACGACGTGACCGCCCCGGTCCCGAAGTAGCGCGCGGCGGGCGCGCGCCGATCACCGGCTGCGCGGGCGCGAGAAGATGGACGACACGAGGAGCATGAACCCCGAGAACGCCGCGACGCCGAGGAGCGCGCGGGTCGGCGTGCCGTCTTCGCCGCGACCGTGGAGCCAGAGCGCGGCGAAGCCGGTCGAGAGACCGATCGCGGTGTAGATCAGCTGCCGGCCGATCGCGTAGATCGTCCGCGCGCCCTCCTGCACGCCCTTGACGCGGACCTCCATCTCGCCGCGCGTCGCGCGCACGAGGTACTTGCGGAGATCGTCCGGCAGCGTGACGGCGCCGAGCGCCATGTCGCGCACGGTGTCCATCGCGACCTTCTGCCAGTCGCGGTTGCCGAGGACGAACTCCTGCAGGTACGGCTGGATGATCGCCATCGGGTTGAGCTCGGGATCGAGCAGCGCGCACGATCCATAGACGAGCAAGATCGTCCGCTCGAGGAGCACCCAGTCCCGCGGGACGTGGAACGCACCCGAGAGCTCCTTCAGGCCGACGTTCATCTTCCGGAGATCGAGGAGGTTCTCGAACCCGCGCTGCGGGTCGATCTTGATGTCCTTCAGGTTGAAGCTCTCGAGCTTCACCTCTTCCTGGAAGCGGCGGTGGAAGTACTCGATGATCTTCTCGCTCACGACGGCGTCGCTCGTGCGCGAGAGGAAACCCATCTTGCGGAGCGCGCGGATCAGCCGCTCGGTGTCGCGCCGGAGCACGCCCTCGAGGAACTCCGGGATCCCCTCGCGCATCTGCGGCGAGAGCTCCGCGACCGCGCCGAAGTCGAGCAGGACGAGGTTCCCGTGCTTGTCGACCAGGATGTTCCCGGGGTGCGGATCGGCGTGGTAGACGCCGTCGACGAAGATCATCTGGCAGTAGACGCGCACGAGGCGGCTCGCCAGCTCCTTCTTGTCGATCCCCATCGCGTCGAGGCCGGACAGATCGGAGAGCTTGCGCCCCTCGACGAACGTCGTCGTGATCACCCGGCGCGTCGACAGCTCGCGGAGCGGCGTCGGGAAGATGACGCGCGGGTCCCTCTCGAAATGCTTCGAGATGCGCTCGATGTTGTCGGCCTCGAGCGTGAAGTCGAGCTCGCGCCCGAGCATCTCCTTGATCTGGTGGTAGTAGGCGTCGAGCCCCTGAACCGGCACGAACCACTGGACGATCGCCATGATCCGGCGAATCGTCTTGAGATCGAGGCGGACGATCCGATCGATGTCGAGGTGCTGCACCTTCACCGCGACGCGGCGACCGTCCGTCGTCTCGGCCTCGTGGACCTGGCCGAGCGACGCGCTGGCGAGCGGGACGCGCTCGAACCGAGCGAAGAGATCGCCCGGCGCGCCGCCGAGCTCCTCGTCGATGCGCGAGGCGATCTCCTCGAACGGCCGCGGCGGCACCTGGTCCTGCAACCCCTCGAGCTCGGCGCGGAAGGCCTCCGGGAGGAAGTTCGCCATGATCGAGAGCGCCTGGCCGACCTTGATGAAGAGGCCCTGCAGCTTCAGGATCGTCTCGTAGACGCGCTTCGCGTTCGTCCGGTGGACCTTCGGCAGGTTCTGATCGCGGTACGCGCGCCCGAGGAGCTTCGCCTTCCAGAAGAGCCAGAGGTAGCTGAAGATGACCTGGAAGGTCGTCGTGTACGCGCGGACGAACCGCCACGTGTCCTCGCTCCGACCGCGGTAGCGCACGACGCGCCGCTCTCGACGGGCGGCCGACGGCCGCGGGCGCGACAGCGAGAGCGACGGCGGCGCCTGCGAGCGTGTGACGGGACCGCTCCCCTCGGCGAGCGCGCCGCCGGCCGGCTCGACCGGCGGGGTCGACCGGTCGTCGGCGTGGGACGATGTGGGATCGGGTTGGGGCTCGCTCATCCCAGGCCCGAGCGTATGCTGCTCGACGGCGGACCACAATCGGCGCCACCGGCGGCCAACCTATCGAGATCACTATCGTCGCGGCGCCGGCGCGCGGACCGAGCGCGCGGCCCCGCGCGGGCGAGATCGGGGGCCGCTCGGCGCTGAGCCCCCACGTCACCCTCCGTGTGCAATATATCTGAAAGATTCGTGTTTTCCGTGGGCCAACTTGACGGCGAACCGGCCGGTCGGAGACGATGGTTACCGTGAGCGCCTCAGCGTCGCCTGCTCCGATCCTCCAACGGTACCGTCCGCTCTTGAAGCTCGGACAAGGGGGGATGGCCGACGTCTACCTCACGGTCTCCCGGGCGACCCCGGGCTTCGAGCGCCTCGCCGTCATCAAGCGGCTGCGGACCGATCTCCTCGTGGACCAGGACGAGGACGCGCAAGACGCAGAGCACTTCGTCACGATGTTCCGCGACGAGGCGCGGCTCTCGATCCTCCTCAAGCACGCGAACATCGTCCACACCTACGATGTCTTCGAGGAGGCCGGCACGCTCCACCTCGTCATGGAGTTCGTCGACGGTCAATCGCTCAACGTCGTCCAGCGCGAGCTCGCCAAGCAGCAGCAACCGCTCGCGCGCGATCACGCGGCGCTCATCGTCGCGGAGGTCCTCGCCGGGCTCCACTACGCGCACGAGGTCACGGATCTCAACGGCGACAAGCTCAACATCGTGCACCGCGACGTGAGCCCGCAGAACGTCCTCATCGGCTACGACGGCACGATCAAGCTGGTCGACTTCGGCGTCGCGAAGGCGTCGTTCCGGTCGTCGCAGACGCGCGCCGGCACGATGAAGGGCAAGGCGCGCTACATGGCGCCCGAGCAGGTCGTGAACAAGAACGTGGACCGGCGCGCCGACGTCTACTCCGCCGGAGTGATGCTCTGGGAGCTGCTCGCCGGGCGCAAGTTGATCACGGGCGCGAACATGTTCGAGCAGCTCGTGAACGTCCTCAAGGTCCCGGCCCCGCGCCTCGCGACCGAGATCCCGGACATCGAGCCCGAGCTCGACGCGATCGTCGACAAGGCGCTCTCCCGCGACCCCGCGGGGCGCTTCGCGACGGCCAGCGACATGCGCGACGCCCTGCTCCAGTACGTCGCGCGCACCGGGACGGCGCAGCCGAAGGAAATCGGCGCGCTCGTGTCCTCGGCGTTCGCCTCGCACCGCGAGAAGCTCCAGGGGCTCATCCGCGCGCGGCTCGCGGCCCCCGAGACCGACGTGAACGTCGGCGCCGTGCCGAGCGAGCTGAACCTCAGCGCGGCCTTCAGCGCGCTCGACTCCGACGACCTCCGGAGCATGAGCGGGAAGACGACGTCGTCGAGCGGGAGCCGTCCGGTCCAGACGCGCTCCGACGTGAGCGGCGCCGGCCCCGTCTCGGTCTCGCCGGAGTCGGCGAGCATGCCGCTCGTCCCTTCGAGGCCGCCCGCGCGCGCGAGCGCCCCCCCCGCGAGCGGCGTGGACAGCGTCCGCGCTCCGAAGCGGTCCCAGCGCCCGCTCGTCCTCGGGGTCATCCTCCTCCTCGGCGTCGGCGTCTTCACCGGCGTCTACCTCTCACGCCTGAAGCAGGTCGACGGCGCCGCGCAGAACGCCCTCGGCGCGGCGGAGCCCGCCGGCGGCGCGACGACCCCAGCGCCGACCGTGAAGGCCGAGGCGACCGAGAAGCCGGCGGAGGCTCCCGAGCCGATCGCGAGCGCTCTGCCGTCGGCGGGCCCCGCGAGCGCCCCCGCGCGGGCGACGACGCCCGCGGCACCGCCGGCCCCCGTCGTTCGCCCGTACGTGCCCGTCGCGCCGAACCGCGGTGGAGCCGCCGCGCCCAAGCCCACCGCCGAACCGACCCCGGCGCCGGCCCCGGCCCCGGCGCCCGCCGAGGCGCCGGGCTTCCTCACGCTCGACACTTACCCGTGGACGCGCGTGACGGTGAACGGAAAATCCGTCGGCTCGACGCCGCTCGTTCGCTTGAGCCTCGGCCCCGGTACGCACACCATCGTGATGGAGAACCCCGGAGAGGGGATCCGCGAGTCAACGACGGTGACGATCAAGAGCGGCGAGACGACGTCCAAGCGCCTCGCCTTCGACGACAAGTAGCCGACGCCTCCGCGCGAGCGCCGATGACGGGCTCACTCGCGGCGGGTGAACGCCTCCGCGCGGAGGCGGATCAGTCGCAGCGAGCGGATCCGCACGAGGCGCCGAAGACGCCGCGCCCGGTCGACGGGGGCTGGAACTCGGTCGGCCGGAGCGCGAAGAAGCCGCCCACCGCGGCGCCGGCGAGGATGCTCCCGCCGATGACGTAGAAGAGCGGGCTCGCGAAGATGGACTTCTTCTTCTCCTGCTGTCGGTCGCCGCGCGCGGGCTCGCTCACGACCTTGAACTCCGGCGTCTCGGGTGTGCCGCTCTCGAAGACCGCGTTGTTCTTCGCGTCGAGCGCGCGCACCCAGTATTCGAGCCGCGTCGAGCCGTCCGGGTTCGCGGAGATCGGAATGCCTCGACCCGACCCCTCGACCTCGGCCGTCGTGTACGTCTGCGCGGGCGCCCAGCGATGCCCCGCGCTCACCTTCTTGACGATGCCGAGCGGATCGCGCGTGACCACGCGGATTTCGCCTGCCTGTCCCCACTCGATGACGACCTGCACGTCCATACCGCCCTTGCGGCCCTGCGCCTGCCAGTAGCCGCGCGCCTCCGCGAACGGCTCCGCGAAGCGCGGACCGAGCTTCGAGTCGACCTTGAACTCCGAGTCGTACTCGAGCAGCAGGATGAACTGCTGCTTGGCCTGCTCCGCGTGCCCGAGCGCCGCGTGCGACAGCGCGGCGACGCGCGTCGCGCGCGTCAGCACGTCGTGGCTCAGGTTCTGCTGCGCGAGGACGGCCTCGGCCGCCGTCAGCGCGTTGGCGTAATCGAGGCCGGCGTACGCGTTCTCCGCAGCGGCGAGGTCGTTCTCGACGCCGGCGTACGCCGACCCGGCCACGGCGAGCGAGGCGACGAGCAGCGGCATGCAGGCCCAACGAGCGAATCCCGAGCGTTTCATTGGCAACGTCCTGTGCACTTGTCCGAGAGCTTGGTGCATGTGGTCTCCGCGATCCGCTTGGTCGCGTCGATGTACGTCATCGAGATCGGCAGCGCCTTGGTCTGCCCGAACGCCGGCTGGACTGCGCAGCCGATGAGCAGATCGCTCCCGCCCGCGAGCCCCACCGCGAGCATCGTGTACTCCTTGTCGAGATCGAGCTCGACGCTCGCCGCGCCGCTCTGTAGATCGCACGGCGAGAGCGAGGGCGACTCGAACATGGTCGGCGGCAGCGCTTGCGCGGTCTGCCTGAGCCGCACGAGGTCATTGCACGCCTGCCCGCCCTCGTAGACGTAGACCTTCACACCGTCCACGGCGACCGCGGCGGCGGTGGACGGGAACTGCACGTCGAGCCCGATGTCCGCGGGCGCCGCGTCTTCTTTCGCCGCGCACGCGCCCAAGAGCGACAGGACGAGCGCCAGCCCCAACGTTCGTCGAACGGTGATGTCAAATCGTCGATGCATTCAGAAAGCGAGCCTCCGTGAGACGGACTCCCCCGCCTTGATGGTGACAACGGTCGTCTGGCGGATCTTCTCCGCGGCGTTCTCGAGCACGAGCGTGTGCGTCCCGGGCGGGAGCTGGACGCGAACGAGCGGCGTGTCGCCGAGCGCCTTGCCGTTCATCGTCACCC
>JAHBWA010000016.1 GCA_019637195.1 Labilithrix sp.
GCGACCGGGGTAGGTGGCTACCCGCGCGGTCGCGTCGTCGAGGTCTACGGCCCGGAGTCGAGCGGGAAGACGACGCTCTCGCTGCACGCGATCGCCCAGGCGCAGCGCGGCGGCGGGGTGTGCGCGTTCATCGACGCCGAGCACGCGTTCGACGTCGCCTATGCGAGGTCGGTCGGCGTCGAGACCGACAAGCTCCTCGTGTCGCAGCCGGACACGGGCGAGCAGGCGCTCGACATCGTCGACATCCTCGTCCGCTCCGGCGCGGTCGACCTCGTCGTCGTCGACTCGGTCGCCGCGCTCGTCCCGCGCGCCGAGATCGAAGGCGAGATGGGCGACAGCCACATGGGCCTCCAGGCACGCCTGATGAGCCAGGCGCTCCGCAAGCTCACGGCGATCGCGCACCGGACGAACACGACGATCATGTTCATCAACCAGCTGAGGCAGAAGATCGGCGTCACCTTCGGCAATCCGGAGACGACGACGGGCGGCAACGCGCTCAAGTTCTACGCGTCGATGCGCCTCGACGTGCGGCGGATCGGTCAGGTGAAGGTCGGCGACGAGCTCGTCGGCGGCCGGACGCGCGTCAAGGTGGCCAAGAACAAGCTGGCCCCTCCATTCTGCGAAGCCGAGTTCGAGATCCGCTACGGGCGCGGGGTCGACGGGCTGAGCGAGCTCATCGATCTCGGCGTCGCGCGCGGGCTCGTCGAGAAGAACGGCAACCACCTCTCGTTCGCCGGCACGACGCTCGGCAACGGCCGGGAGCGCTCGCGCGAGGCGATCGGCGCGAGCGTCGAGCTCCAGACGACGCTCCGCCAGGCCATCCTCGCGTCGGGGCCAGTGAGACCAGGCCGCCGCGCCGAAGGCGACGCTTAGCGGTTCGCGCCGTCCTCGCGGCGGCGCTGGTACGGCCGAGTCGGCCGCGCCGGCATCCACGCGCCGTCTTCGCGTCGGTGCCGGTGCGGCCGGGTCGCCGCGCCGGCATCGACGCATCTCGAGGCGCGGCGCGCCGCTCGCCGCTCGCCGCGCCGCTCGCCGCGCGGCGTGCCGCTCGTCGCGCGGCGCATCGACGCATCTCGAGGCGCGGCGCGCGGCTCGTCGCGCGGCGATCGTCAGTGGGTCGGGGGCCGGACGTTCGTGGTGGGCAGGTCCGCCTGGGCGGTGCCGAGCGCGAAGAGGTGCTCCTGCTGCGCCTTCATCGCCTCGACCACGTGGGGGATCGTGATGAGGTAGAAGTTCTCGAAGTTGTCCGCGAACGCGGTGCCGGTGAAGTTGCCGGCGCCGGTGAAGACGCTGTCGCCCTGCGGCGTCTCGAAGACGATGAACTTGTTGTGGTGGAGGTAGCCGCTGCCCTGGTTGGTCTCCATGTAGCGGACGTCGACGCCGGCCGCCGCGAGCGGCTGCACGATCGCGTACTCCGCCGGCGTGTTGGGGACGTTCTCGGTGCCCTGGCCGGCCCACCAGAGATCGTCGTCGACGATGAGCTTCACGGCCGGCGGCGACGCGCTCGCGAGGCGCGCCTCGAGCTCGGTGCGGAGCAGGCGGTAGGAGAAGCGATGCGCGTTGATGCCGATGAACGAGGCGCGGCGGACGCCGCTCTGGATCTCCTTGCCGGCGCGTCCGCCGTCGCCGGGGACGAAGAACGTCTTGACGTCGGACTCCTCGCCGACGCCGGCGCCGTCACGACACGCCTTGATGTACGTCGAGAACTCCCGCTTCGTCCGGTAGTGCTCGAGCATGCCGTCCATCATGCAGACGTGCGCCTTCGCGAAGTGCGTGCGCGCCGGCGCGCGGACGAAGTGCCAGTTCTCGTGATGGAGGACGACGCCGGAGGTCAGGTTCCCGCTCGAGAAGACGATCCGCGGCGCCTCCGACCGCGGGTTGATCAGGAGCACCTTGTTGTGCGCGTAGCCGATCGTCGCGTCGTGGCCGCGGAGCTCGAGGCGGGGCGCGAAGCTCGCGTCGCCGTTGCCCGGCTGGCACGCGAGCACCTGGTTGGCCGTCGACAGGTCCGTCTCGCGATCGAGCACCATCGTGATCTTCACGTTGCGCTCGGTCACGGCCTTGCAGAGCTCGGCGGCGACGACCTTGTTCGAGAACGAGAGGTACGTGAAGAAGATCTCCTTGGTCTCCGGATCGGAGATCCAGTCGACGAGCTTCTTCTGCGGTGACGAGTCTCGGGCGCCCGACGCGGCGGCGTCCGAAGGGGCGCAGAAGACGTTCTCGGGCTTGTGGGTCAGACGCGCGCCCGCGTTCGAGAAGACCTCCTGAGCGTCCGTGTACGCGTACTTCTTGCAGACCGGGTTGGTGAACAGGACCGTGTACTCGTCGAAGGCGAGCTTGGGCCCGGTGCCGAACTCCTGGACGTCGGCCTCGACGGCGTCGTCCGCGGCGTCCTCCGCGCACGCGACGAGCCCCGCGCCCGAGGCGAGGGCGACCGACAACGACAGCGAGGCTTGGACGATCGAGATGGCGCGCAAGGGATCTCCGGACGGGCGTGCCGGCGGCGTTCGGGACGCGGGCCGAGTGTGTGGGCGGCTCGCATACATGTGGCATGCCGAGGTCGCGACGACGCCAAGAGCCTGGATCTCTGGCGGTTTGGTCGCCGGCCACGGCGGCCTACGGGGAGCTCATGGACGGAAGGCGATCCATCGGCGTCACGGCGGACCGTGCCGCGCGGCCGCGGCCTCGTCCTGCTTTTCCCAGCGCGCCTTCAGCCACGGGTACATCGTCTCGCCCATCGCGTGCAGCTGCTTCACGTGATCGGTCGCCTGTGTGCCCTCGAAGCCGCGCACGTGGAAGCTGCCGTCGTCGACGGTGTAGATCTGGTGCATGTCGCGCGGCCCGAGCGCGACGGCGGGCGTCTTCGTCATGTCGATCATCGCGAGCAGCTTCGCCACGCACTCCTGCACGCTCGGGTAGGGGCCCGTGGGGATCGTCGTGTGCGTGATCGCGAAGAGCGCCTCGCCCCGCCGCGCGCCCTCGGCGTACCGCGCGAACTTCTCGAGGCCCGCAGCGTTCACCGTCCGCTTCTTCGGATCGGTGAAGTGCGTGAAGAAGCCGTCCGCCAGGAGCACCGCGTCGACCCGCGGGGTGACGCTCTCGGTCATGACGCGCGAGACCGAGCTGAAGCCCGCGCTCCACGCCGAGAGCGCGATGCGGCGGAGCTCGGCGCCGTCGGCGCGTCCGCTCCTCGCGACCTCGGCCTGCGTCTCTGCGAGGAGGCGGTCGAACGCGTCCGGTGACTTGAACGCCTTCGCGTAGGGATCGGTCCCCGCGCCGAGGTTGACACTCACGACGGCGACGTTCAGCTTCGCGTGCTCCACGTTCGCGTGCTGCCAGCGACCTTCGCCGTGAAAATGGACGATGAGGTCGTAGCCGCCTCGCCTCGGCGCGAACCACGGAGGCAGATACAGCTCCGCGCCTCTCCCGACGCTCGCGCGGTAGGGCGCCGCCGCCTCCATCGCCTTGGGGGTATCGACCTCGGCGACGCGCGGCGCGCGGTCCGGCGGGCTCGCCGATCGCGCCGGGGCCGGTGACGGCCGGTCGTGCGAGCATGCGCTGAGCGTGGCGCACGCCGCGAGCGTCGCGACGATCGTCGCCGCGTGCGTGAGCCGTCGCGCGCTCCGCGCGAGGGCGCCGCGAAGGCGCGCGCCGCGCTCGCCGTCGTCGCTCGCAGCGCCTCTCCAGCTCACGGCGAGGGCTCCGGGGGCGCTGCGTCCAGGAACATGCATGATGCACTATTCCGATGCCAGAAGAGCGCATCGCCGGCCGTGCTCATCGGACTTTTCCCGTGTGCTTTCAATGGCGCAGCGGTCTCTGAGTGAGACCGACAGCAGGGTGATGGACTTCCGACTCAGGCAACCTTCGGTCTTCGTCCGAGCGCGGGGCAAATTGTGACGGAAGTTCGTGGGGGATCAAGTTAGCGGCGTCCGGGCATCACCCTTGCCTACGCACATGTCGTCATGCCGAAGGTCGAAGTTGCCTCTCACGGCAATTTCCACCGGCTCGGATCGGCATGCGTTCTCCCACTCCGCTCACGCGCCCACCGAAGGGGACCCGATCTCGCGCTCGGATCGGCCCCTCCCTGAGAGATCGTATGGCCCATCCGAAGATGCCCGCTCGACCCCAAACCCCGTCCGCGCCCGTGGCGCCGATGGCGCCCCAGATCCCGCTCGCCGGACGGAGCGTGTCCGGAATCGCGCCGCGCAGCCCGCAGGCGCCGCTGCCTCCGTCGGTGCCGCCGCCGCCGCCGCTGCCGGGCGATCTCGGCGCCGCCGGTCTCGCGGCGCCGGGCAGCGTCCCGCCTCCGCCCGCGCTTCCCAGCGCGACGCCGGTCGCGGCGTCGCCGAGCCCGACGATGCCCGACATCCAGACGGAGCGCCCCGCGGGGAAGAGCATCCACACCGTCCGCCAGCTCATCGAGACCGTCGCGGTGCCGCGCATGTCGCTCGGCGTCGAGCGCGAGGGCGGGATGCCGGTCCAGCGGACGCTCGTTCACGACGGCGACCTCTGCAAGATCGGCTCGCACGCGTCGAACGACATCGTGCTTCGCGATCCGATGGTCTCGCGCTTCCACTGCCGCCTCGTCCGCGAGGACGGCGTCTGGCGGCTGCGCGACTCGGGCTCGATGAACGGCACGAAGCTCGACGGCGTGCGCATCCGCGACGCCGACATCCTCGAGGGCGGCGTCCTGACCGTCGGCGACTCGGTCGTGCGCCTCCGCGCCGGCGCCCCGCAGAAGGAAGACGTCGTCCCGATGCTCCCGTCGTTCGGCGCGCTCGTCGGGACGAGCCTGCCGATGCGCCGGATGTTCGGCTTGCTCGACAAGATCGCGCAGAGCGACATCAACGTGCTCATCGAGGGCGAGAGCGGCACCGGCAAGGAGCTCGTCGCCACGGAGATCATGCAGCGCAGCTCGCGCGCGGACAAACCCTTCGTCGTCGTCGATTGCGGCGCGATCAGCGCGAGCCTCGTCGAGAGCGAGCTCTTCGGTCACGTGCGCGGCGCGTTCACCGGCGCCGATCGCGATCGCATGGGCGCCTTCGAGGCGGCCGACGGAGGAACGGTGTTCCTCGACGAGATCGGCGAGCTCCCTCTCGAGCTCCAGCCGAAGCTCCTCCGCGCGCTCGAGGCGCGCGAGATCCGCCGCGTCGGCGAGACGCGCGCGCGCCGGGTGAACGTCCGCGTCATCTCCGCGACGAACCGCGACCTCGAGCGCGAGGTCAACAAGGGGCGCTTCCGCGAGGACCTCTATTTCCGCCTCGCCGTCATCAGCGCGCGGGTGCCGCCGCTGCGCGAGCGCCTCGACGACATGCGGGTCCTGGTTCGGACGTTCCTCCAGCAGCTCGGCGTGCCCGAGGAGGAGCGGCTGTTCTCTCCGCAGGTGCTGCAGGACATGTCGCGGCACGACTGGCCGGGCAACGTCCGCGAGCTCCGCAACTACGTCGAGCGGAGCGTCGTGCTCCAGTCGGCGAGCCCCACGCTCCGCCGAGGGCAGGGCGCGGGTCCGGCGGTGGCGGGGCCGTCCGGCGGGATCGATCTCTCGGTGCCGTTCCGCATCGCGAAGGACGCCGTCATCGACTCGTTCGAGCGCTCGTACCTCTCGCAGCTGCTCGAGGCCGCCGGCGGCAACATGAGCAAGGCGGCTCGGATGGCGGGCATGGACCGCATGTACCTCCACCGCCTCGTGCAGAAGCACGGGCTGCGCAACGGGCGCGGTCAAGGCGGCTCGGGCGAGCACGCCATCCGCGTCGGCCCGATGAGCACGTCGCGTTAGCGAGCCGGCTAGCGCTTCTTCGGGCGGACGATCGCGAGGACCATCGCGAGATCGCTCTTGCCGAGCTCGCCGGTGACGACGAGCGCGGCGACGTACGCGAGGGCGATCGCCGGGGCGACGGCGATCGTCACGACCTTGCCGAAGCGCGGGAGGTAGAGGCCGGCGATCGCGGCGCCCGCGATGCACGCGCCGACGCGGAGGGCCGTCTTGAGCGGGACGAACGCCCCGGCGGTCTGCCGCGCGGCGCCGACGCCGAAGACCAGCGCGAGCCCGAGCGCCGCCGCCGCCGCGCTGGCCGCCGCGTCGAGCTGCAGGCGGCCGAAGGGCGCGTTCGGCACGAAGACGACGCACGCTCCGACGAGCAGCGCGAGCGCGAGCGCCGTGAGCGTCATCGCGACGCGCTCGCGGCCGAGGCTCACGAGGATCGTGGTCGCGAGGCCGAGCATCGCGAACGCCGACTGCCCGAGCACGAGGACGCGGAGCGCAGGGGCGCCCGAGGCCGCGATCTCCGCGTCGTACGCCAGGCGGATCAGCGACTCCGGGATCGCGACGATCACCGCGACCATCAGGCCGCATACGATCGCGCCGATGCGCGAGCCGCGCGACACGAGCTCGGCGACCCGCGCGGAGCCCTCCTCCTGCTTCGCGCGGGCGAGCATCGGGAAGAGGACCTGCGTCACGCTGAAGAGCAGCTGGTAGGGGAGGAAGGCGAAGAGCTGGCACGCGCGGTAGACGGCGACCCACTCGTTGGCGGCGGTGGCCGGCTCGGCGGCGATCCCCCCCGGCGTGAGCGGCGACGGGAGCGCCGCGGCGGAGAGCGAGAGGTAGCGGCCGAGCATGAAGATGTCGGCTTGCATCAGCCCGTTGACGAAGAGCTGCGCGATCATCACCGGCACGACGAGCTGCACGTACGCGCGCGCCGCCGGGACGCCCGCGGGACGCGCGCCGCCGAAGGCCTTGCCGGTGCCCGTCCAGCGGAGGGCGAGGAGCAAGATGCCGAGCGCCGCCATCACCGCGCCGGCGGCGGCGCCGAGCATTCCTGGCAGCGTGCCGAGCGCCGTCGCGAGCGCGCCCGCGTTGCGCGTGAAGAACCAGCCGAGCCCGAGCATGCCCGCGGTGCGGAGCGTCGCGGCGACCATGTCGAGCGTCGCCTGCCGCGCGAACATGCGCCGGCCGTTGATGTACCCGACGAGCGGGGCGTAGACGCCGTACACCGCGAGCACGCCGCCCATCGCGGCGAGCGGCGCGAGCACCTCCGGAGCGCTCTGGAAGTGCGCGACCAGCGGCGCCGCGAGGAGCAGGACGCCCGTGGAGATGGCCGCGAGCGCGACGTGGACGCGCAACGTCGCGCGGAGGGCCTCGCGCTCGTGCGCGCCCGCCGCCGCGACGGTCCGGCTCACGCCTTGCGTCGAGCTCGCGACGATGACGTTGTTGAAGACGTTCGAGACCGCGAACACGCGCGCGAGCGCGCCGTAGTCCGCGCGGCCGATCGCGCGGGGGAGCAGCGCCTGCTGGACGAGCCCCGTGAGGATGAAGAAGACCTTCGCGACGAGGACGGCGAGGCCGCCGCGTCCGGCTCGCTTCTGCTCGTCCTCGGCCGCGCCGGCGACGTTGGCCTTCGTCATCGGGGCTGCGGGGGGCGCGCGGCGCGGAGCGCGACGGGGCTCTGGGGCAGCTCGAGCGAGCGTCCGGCGCTCGTCAGGGCGCAGCGCCCGGCGCGCGTGAAGACGTGCACGGCGTACCCGCTCGCGCCCGGGCGGCGATCTCCGACGTAGAGGTCGTCGCCGCGCCAGGCGAGCCCCTGCAAATCGTAGCCGGGCGTGGGGCCGAGGACGGGGGCCTGGAAGGTCGACAGCACCTCGCCGGTGTCGGGATCGAACGTGACGACCGCGGTCGGGTTCACCGTCGGCTGCGGGCCGGCCACGATCGCGGCGCCGCAGCCCTCGGTCACGGCGACCTCGGCGACGCTCCCGCCGAGATCGCGCTCGCGCACCAGCAGGCGCGAGGTCGACGTCGCCGTGTCGAAGCGCTCGATGCCGGCGAGCTCGTCGTCGGCGGCGTCGAAGTTTCCCGGCTCGGCCATGAAGAGGGCGCCGCGGAGCTCCGACATCGGGTTGAACGGGTTCCGCCCGGCGAGGTCGATGACGGCCTCGACCGAGCGCGTCGCGACGTCGACGCGGAGCATCTGTGAGGTCTGCTTCGAGCGGAGGAAATCGTCGTCGTCGAGCCGCTCGAGCGTGACGAACGCCTTCGCCGCGCCGTCGACCATGACGACGCTGACGGCGTCGGCCTGCGGGTTGCCGTCGGCGTCGTACGGCGATAGATCGATCGACGTGTCCTCGAGCGCGCCGTCTTTCAAGAAGGCGAGCCGCGCGGCGTCGTAGAGCGCGACGACGATCGTCCCGTCGGGCGCCGCGGCGGCGTCGTGCGGGTTCGCCATCCGCGCCCGGCCGGTGCTCGGATCGCGCGGCGCGAGCGGCGCGACGCTCAGCCGGGAGGTCGGCGTCCCGCACGACGGGTCGAGCTCGAAGAGGAGGTCGTTGTCGCGCGAGAGGAAGAAGTAGCGGCCGTTGCTCGTCGAGAGCATCGGGTCGACCCCGAGATCGGCGCCGCGGGAGCATTCACCGGGAGCTCCGCAGACCACGCTCGACGAGTAGTTGGTGCTACCGGCCGCGATGAGCTCGACGTCCGCGCAGCTGCCGCCGGAGGGCGCGGGCGCTTCGACGGCGCCGCAGGCCGTCCCCGCCGCGACGGCGAGCCCGCCGGCGGACGATGCGGCGAGCCAGCGGGGGGGCCGCGCGGGCAGGGGGGACGGCACGCCCCGTGTTCTACCTCACTCCAAATGCTTCCGGTCGATAAGCTTTCCGTCCGGCGTCATCCCCGCCTTCCGCCAGCGATCCTCGTCCGTGAGACCAGGCTCTTCCGGAGGGCGGGTGAGGTCGCTGATCACCATCTGGCTGCGGAAGGGGCCGGAGCGCGGCGCGGAGCGGATCTGGATGCTGAGCGTCCGGGACGGATCCTTCACGACGACCACGCGGTCGAACCGCGTCTCCGTCGCCCCGGAAGACGTCGTCCCGTCCTTCACCCTCACGCGGACGAAGTTCGAGAGCTCTTCCAGCGTGTGCGACGAGGCGACGTGCACGCTGCTCGGGAAGGTCGCCTTGACCGCCGAGTGCAGGGGCAGCGGCAGCGTGTACGCGCGCTCCTTGCCCTCGGGGATCTCCCCGGGCGCGAGGCGATCGGCGCTCGGCGGCGCCGAGGGCGCCGGCTTGGGCGCCTCGTCCTTTCGCTTGCACGCGGGGGCTCCGCCCATCGCCAGCGTGGCGAGCGCGACGCCGGCGATCAGTCGACGACGAGGGCCCACGCGTTCACCGTCGTCGCGATGCGCGGCAGCTGCCGCATGGAGGAGCGCGTCAGCGCCGCGGGCGGGAGCCCCGCGCCCGGCGTCCGAGCCTTCGGGACGCCGTAGGAGAGCTCGAACTGGCTGGGCGTCAGCGCCTCGAATCCGGTCGCCCCGGTGCCCTCGCCGAGATCGGCGATCCTCGAGCACGCCTGCGTCGGCCGGAGCGTGACGCCCGGGATGACGTACCCCGCGATGTCGGCGGGAGCGGGCTCGTTCTTCACCATCCCGCCCGCGCAGACTCCGGTGGCCTCCACGTTGGTGCACCACATCGGTCGGCCCGGGGAGTTCGGGGAGCCAGGGCTCTCACCCTCGAGGTAATGCAAGCCCCAGAGGCGCGCGACGCCGGCGTTCTCGCACTGCCCGGGCGCCGGGATGTGAGGCGCGAAGCTCGCGAAGTAGAGCGTGCGATCGAACACCGTCATCGGTCCGGTCACGCGCTCGCCGTTGTCGAGCACCTCGACCCACTGCGTCTGGGCGCGCGGAGCCGGGGTGTCGATCGGGCGCCGCTCGAGGATCGACCAGACGTAGTTCCGCTCGCCGGCCCGGTAGATCAAGGTCTCCTGATCGCCGGTGGCGGCGTTGATCACGAGGGCGCCGTGGGGATCGAGCGAGAGGATCGGTGTGACCTGGACGGGCTGGCTCTCGGCGGCCGAGCTGCCGAGGATGAGGTCCGCGAAGAGCGCCGCCCGCCAGTTGGACGGGTCGGTGCTGCTGACGTCGAGGCGCCAGAGGGTCCCGTCCGCGTCGCCGATGAAGATCTTCTGCCCGACCGCGCCGACCGTCTGCGGGTAGACGACGGGCGTGCCGATCATCGGTGAGTCGAAGGGCGTCGGGATGACCGTGTTGCCCGCGTTGCGGATCCGCTCGGGCACGTCGTCGTATCGGCCGAAGTGGCGGATGATCTCGCCGGTGTCGAGGCGGACGATCGTGACGCCGCGGCCCGGCACGGCGGCGCCGTCGGTGAGCGACGTGGTCCCCGTGCTGCACAAGCGCGCCCACCTGCGGACGGTGGAGCGGTAGCCCTGCGCGACGTCGTGCGCCTCATCGGTCGGGGAGAGCGTGCGCGGGCAGCTCTCGTTCCTGACCGGGGGGCCGTCGATGCCGCCGGGGAGGATCGCGACGCCGATCTGCCGGTTGCCGATCTGGAGCGTCGTGATCGCCGGCGTCCCGGTGCTGCGTCCGAAGAGGGCGACCATGTCCTGGCCGGTGCGCGCGCGGCGCGTGACGCGGGCGTAGTCGGTGACGCTGCCCCGCTCGACGTCGGTGAGCTGCCAGAGGAAGTGCGGGCCGCGCCGGGCGACCCCGGCCTCGTAGTCGCCCGCGCCGGCCGCGAGGAGGTCGTAGGCCGTGGGCGGCTCGTAGCCGCGGCTGCCCGTGTTGACCCGGCACTCGTCGACGGTCGAGCCGTTCTCCGAGTTGCAGTCCGAGTCCGTGACGTTGACCGCGTAGTAGCCGCCGCCGGAGGCGCCGAGCCCCGCGACCAGCGTCGTGTGCCACTTGGCTCCCGGGGGCGTCCCGCCGCCGACGTCGAGATCGCCGAGCGCGCGGTCCCAGACCGTGTCGCGCACGACCGGCGAGCCGTCGAGGAGGATCTGGTTGCCCGCGGGGTAATTGCTCGCGAGGCGCGGGAGCACCGCGGGCGGGATGAACGACCAGAGCTCGTGGTGCGCGGCCGCCGCCGTCTCGACCGCCTTGAAGGCGTGGAGGATGCCGTCGGTCGTGGCGGCGAAGAGCGTGGGCTTGCGGAGCGCGCGCCGCGCCTGGAAGTCGCGGTAGCCGGCGTCGCGGAGGAGCGCGTCGGGTGGCCCGTTGACGATCGGGTTGGCGCGGAAGATCGCGCCGAGCGGCGCGCAGTCGGGCACGCAGACCTGCCCCTGGATGGTGTCGCACGCCGAGGGCGCGGCGACGGCGCAGGCGACGTTCGTGATCGAGCAGCGCCCGGAGTCGGGCGACGCGGTCGAGGAGATGCAGCGGGTGTTGAAGTCGTGGGACGCCGTCGCGCCGCCGGTGATCGTGCCCGACCGGGTGATCGCTCCCACGTGCGCGGTCGTGAAGCCGAGGACGACGTCCATGCAGGCCTCGCCGCTGTCCTGGTCGAGGGCCGGGATCTCGAGCGTCCCCGTCGGTCCCGACCCCGCGGCTCGGCCTCGCTTGCAGGTCGTCCGCTCGATGTCGAGGGCGAGGCGCATGTCCGTGACCGTGCGGAGGTCCCAGTCCGCCGCCCCGTGCTCGACGGCGCGATGGACCGGGATGCCGTCGGCGGTGGCGTTGTCGACGAACGGGCGCGTGGTCCGCGCCGCGTCGATCACGCCGCTCACGTTGTCGGGCACCGCCGTGATGAAGAGCCGGTTGGCGGCCGACTGCGACGCGAGGTTGATCGCCATGCTGTCGCCGGCCGGGATCGACGTCAGCTGGGGCTGCGCTCCGAACGGGGCGCCGCCGCACGTCGAGCGCTCGCGCAGGATCTCCCCCGACCACGGCTTCTGCGCGTTCGGGATGAACGAGCCGAGGAACTGCGCCGTCATCGCGCCGTCGTTGAAGCCGGTCGCCGAGTAGACGGCCGGCGTGTACGCGGGGACGGTGCGGGTGGAGACCGCCTTGGTGATGGACGCGAGGATCTTGCCGAACGACAGCGTGATGTCCGCCTGCGACTCCGCGAAGAACGCTCCGACCGCGTCGGTCGGGTTCGAGGCGCCGCCGGTGCCCTGGTACGCGATCTCGTTGAGCTCGCAGCACGCCGCGGCGGTGGTGCCCTCCGCCGGCATGTGCGACGAGCAGGCGGCGGCCATGCCCGCGGCGGTGTTGCCGGACTCGGCGTACCAGGCCTTGCAGTTCCGCTGCGCGGCCGGGGTCCCCGGCGGGAAGCCGTCGCCGCCCGAGGGGCTCGTGCCGTTCACGGAGAAGCCGATGACGAACGTGGTCACGCGTCGCGTCGTGTCGGCGTAGAGCGCCGCGGCGGTCTGCGACGCGGTGCTCGGGAACGGGCACACGCCGGACCCCGTCTCGCACGTCGGCCGGAGGTTCAGGTTCGGCGCGCCGTCGGTGAGGAGGATGATGTACTGCTCGCGGCAGTTCGCCGAGGCGATGTACGCGTCCGTCTTCGGGCCGCTCGCGTGGTACCAGAAGTAGTCGCGCGCATCGTCCATCATCCCGTCGATCGGCGTCGCGCCGTAGGGGCGGGTCGACAGGAGCACCTGCTGGATGTGCGCGTTGGTTCGCTGGATGTCGTAGAGCGACGCGTCCTCCGGTGGAAACTCGACCATCCGCCCCTCCCAGGGAGGAGCGCCGTAGTGACGCGCGCCGACCTCGAACGACTGGTGCGGCGGCGCGCAGAGGTCGGGCAGACCGTCGGCCGCGCCCGGGAGGAGCGCGCTCAGGCTGTACTCCGGGTTGGAGGGATCGCGCCGGTAGCTCCACAGCCCGAGGAACGGGAGCGTGGTCCCGCCCGACGTCTGGACCGTACCCTGCGGCGGCCAGGTCCCGCCGTTGACGCCGATCGAGGCGTTCTCCTCGTTGTCGAACGTCATCAGGCCGAAGCGCACGTAGTCGCGCGCGGCGTCGAGCTGCCCGTCGGGCGCCTGGTCGAAGATGCACGCCTCGGCGCCGAGCGTCGCCGCGAGCGGCGAGTTCGCGGCGTACTGGCCCTGCAGGTACGCGTACCGCGCCGTGACCAGCGCGTCGTCGGGGAAGTCGCGCACGTCGCCGCCCTGGCCCGCCGGCGCGGCGTAGCCGAGCGCGGAGGGGCCTACGCCGGTCGAGCCGCTCGCCGCGCCGGGGAGCCGGTGCGGGCCGATCGCGCACACCGAGTTCGTCGCGGTCGTGCCGGTGAGCGGGCGGTGGTACGGGAGGAAGTAGTCGGTGTCGTACGGGTCGATCCCGGCGATCTTGTACTCGTTGCGGAAGGCCGCGCCCGCCGGTCCGGCCGAGCGGTTGACCTGCGCGCAGCTGAAGTACGGCTGCATGTTGCCGGTGAGCGCCTGGACGAGCATGCCCCAGCGGTTCGGGTTCGACTCGGAGCCCGGCGTGCACGCGTTCGGCACGCCGCCGGGCGCGACGCCCGCGTTCGCGCTCGGCAGCGAGTTGTCGGGCATGCGCTCCATCGACCCCGACGTGTCGACGAGGAGCATGACGTTGGGCATCGGCTTCTGCGTCGCGCCGCTCTGCGCCGCGGCGTCGCGGGAGACGGCCATCGACGTCGCCGCGCCGAGGAGACCGAGCACGACGGAGCGCCGGAGTGTGCTGCGACGAAGGGCTCGAGACTTCAGTTCCGCGCGCATGCGTCCTCCAATCACTGCCGGAAATACGGGCCGACGGTGAGTCGACCTCGGCCCTGCACCACGGTCCGCGCGGGCGTGTTGGGTGCGGTGGCCGGGTCGGCGTTCTTCATGTCCACGAAGGTCGTCACCGTCACCTGCGTGAAGGTGAACCGATCATTGAGGCCCGTGCCCGGGGGCGGCGGGATGTCCACGGGGTTCGTCACCTCGACGCGGATGAACGCGCGCTCGGGCACGTCGCCGAAGCTCTCGGGCGTGAACGTCGAGCGCGTCGAGGTGTCGTAGGCGGGCGTCCAGGCGTTCACGCGGCTCGCGATGTTCGCCATCTCTTGCGGGCTCCACGAGAGGCACGACTGCGCGGCGCGGTACGTGAGGTTGCCGTCGTACGCGTTCGCTGTCTTGCACGACGTCGACTGGATGTCGGTGGCGCCGTCCCTCCCGGCCTGCATCGCCTTCACGATCTCGCCGGCGGTGCCCGGGGTGAAGCTCTCGGCGGTGAGCATGAGCGCGTGCTCGGCCGCGCTCTGCGCCTGCGCGGATTCGCGGAGGTGACCGGCGGCGCGGATGTCGACCGCCGTGGCGCTGAGGCCGTAGACGCCCATCGCGGCGAGGATGCCGAGGGTGATCGCGACGATGAACATCGCCGCGCCGGCGCTGTCCCGCCGGGCGCGGGCACGGGCGAGGGCGCCGCGCGTGCGGCACGCGGGGACCTCCGCGAGGGACGGCGAGCGAAGCGGGACCCGGCTCGTCTGCATCGGTCAGTCCACCTTTGCCTGGTTGAAGAGCGCGACCTCCGAGATCACCGTCCGGACGCGCGCGTAGTCGTTCCCGTTCATCCGGTAGCGCGAGAGGTAAGGGGGCCCGCCCGGCATCGGCAGGTCCCCCCGCCGATCGGGGAACGCCGTGCGGAAGGCGAGCCGGTACCGGACGGAGCGGATCCGATGAGGGCCGACGTTCGGCAGCGTGGCGGCGGAGACGGGGCCCGCCCACTGCGCGAAGAGCGCGTCGGCGCTCGGATCCTCGAAGTCGATGTTCGTCGTCGCGGGCGCACCGGGCATGCCGCTGTCGACGATCAGCCCGAGCTTGAGATCGATCCCGTACTCGGCGATGAGCTCCGGCGGCCCGACCGGCGTGGTGCCGTCCGCCGCGAGCAGCTGGCGGTAGAGGTTGAACTTGTCGGGTGCCGTCCCGCCCGTGCCCTCGAGCACCGTGTCGATGCGGCGGGGCTCGTTCTCGACCCCCAGGCTCCAGCGCACGCGCTGGATGGGCGCGACCGCGACCTCTTCCATGATGCGCGCGCCGCAGACGTCGCCGCCCGTGTCGGACGGCGTGAGGATCCCGCGCGCGGCGTCGCCCGAGAGCTGCAGGACGACGGTCTCCGGCTGCGTCGCGTCGGCGTCGACGCGGCAGATCGTCATGTAGTGGAAGCAGCCGCGCATATCCATGACCTGCACGGCGTACTCGACGCCGGTGACGGGCGGATTCATCCGCTCGCCCGGCATGAACGCGAGCTGGGTCATGTGCTGCCGCCCCGCCGCGTCCGGTTCGCCGTTGAACAGGCGACGGACGGCGGGATCGGCGAGGCCGTCGAGGCGCACCTCGGCGCCGCCGGCGCCGCACGCCGCGCCCGTCGCGCCGTCTCGCGTGAACACGCCGCGGTAGACGTCGTTGGTCGTGAGGTTGCCCGCGACGAACACTCGCTGCGGGTTGAGGTTGTTCGCTCCCGAGAACGGGTGCGAGCGGACGTCGTCGGCGGTCTCGACGTAAATGCCCTGGAGGTTCTGGAGCGGCACCACGCGGTAGGGCACGCCCTCCGAGTCCGGCGGGGCCGCGACCTTGCGGTCGAACCGGATGTTCGGCGACGACATGAACGAGACGCGCGAGAGGTCGTTGCGGAAGCGCTCGGACGCGGTGCGCACGTTCGCCTCGACGCCGGAGATGCGCGCCTGCTCGTAGAACGTCGTCGTCGCCGTGCGCGAGAGGCCGACGGCCGCGAGCGCGACGATGAGGCCCATCACGAGCGAGATCATCAGCTCGACGAGGGTGAAGCCCCCGGCGCTCCGGCGCGCGCGGTGGCGACGGCCATAGTGGCTCTGCGCGACGAGCGCCGCGCGGCGGTGGCTGGCGTCGCGGCTCATGGTTTGGGGTTCCCGCGGATGGCGGTGGTCACGTTCACGATGTGGAGCTGCTCGCGGGTCCCCGGGGTGGTGATCGCGAGGTTGGCGCAGTCCGGCGGCCCGAACTCGAGGCGCGACCAGAACACGCGGATCTCCGCCCGGATGAGCCCGGTGGGGTTGGTGCCGACGTCGTTCCTGGCGATCCAGTCGAGGCGGTACTGCACGCAGAAGATGCGGTCGGGATCGTCGGGGGCCACGTCGCGGCCGAGGAGATCGAACGCCGCCGAGTTGCCCGTGAGCGGGGTCGTCGCCGCGGGGACCATCCACGTGTTGTTGATGTTCGCGTTGTGGAGCCAGACCGTGGTGTCGATGTTCGAGGTGGAGACGAGGCTGTTCGGCTGCGTCCACGCGAGCGCGTCGCGCTGGAGGCGGTGCTGCCACTCGCGGGCGATGTTCGTGGCGGTGTCGAAGTTCCGCGCGTCGGCGCCGCCCTGGATCGTCACGCGCTGCATCCCGATGACGCCCGCCGCGCCGATCGCGAAGAGGGTCATCGCGCTCATGACCTCGACCACGGTGTAGCCGCGTCGCGCGCGCCGAGCGGAGGCGCGCTGCCTGGCGAGGGTGCTCGTCATTCCGACCTCAAGCGGGGAGCGCCGCCTCCCGAAATGGTCACGAGGCGCCGGAGCCCGCCGGTGCCTCGCTGGATGCGCGCCTCGGCGATGCCGGTGAACGGCGGGGCCGCGCGCATCGCGGTCACCGCCTCGGCCGCGCTCCCGCCGCTTCCGACGTAGGTGACGCCCGCGGGCGTGATGCACACGGCGAGGTGCGTGGTCGGGGTCGACGCCGCGCCGACCTCGCCTTCGCCGTAGGTCAGGGTCGCGCGGAGGTCCATGTCGACGTTCACGCCCGCGCGGTTGAGCTCGGAGAAGTTGATGAAGCGGACGCGTCGCCCCGCGCCCGGCACCAGGTTGTCGAGGCGGTAGTCCGCGATCTCGGGCTCCGCCGCCGCCCACTGCGTGGGGTGGGCCTTGCAGGACGAGACCGGGTTCGGTCCGCCGGGCGGGCCCGTGTCGTCGAGCGAGGCATAGAGCCGGATGACCCCGCGTCCGCCGGTGCCCGGCGTGAGCAGCGCGAGGTGCGCCGAGCCGGTCCCGGCGGCCCGCGCCCGGCCCTGGACCAGGACCTGCTGGTACTGGCGCGCGTAGTCGAAGGCGATCCGATCGTTGCGCGCCTCGCTGAACGACGGCGTGGCGAGCAGGGCGACGATGGAGATGAGCACCACGACGACCATGAGCTCGATGAGCGTGAACGCGCGGTTCGCTCGCCTGGCTCGACTGCGACGGAGTGCTCCTCGCTCCTTCATCATAGGCTGGCCCCGACCGGGCAAAGCAAGCCGCGTGCCCCCTCGAATCGCGGGCATCGAAGGGAGAACACATGGGAATTTCGGCCGAGGGGCCGATCCTCCTACGTCGAATCCTTTGCGGAGCTACGAAAAAAGGTTCGAGTTGTCGGGGATCTCCCGGCCGGTCGCGGGAGAGGGGCGCGCTCCGTCTGCTCGCGTCGGCAGGCCCTCTTCCGGTATGAACACACCCCATGACGTCGCGTTCCCTGGTGGCTTCGCTCCTCTTCTTCTCGGTCGGCTGCACCTCGTGCAAGGACGACAAGCCGAAGTCGGACACTCCCCCTCCGCCGCCCCCGGTCGCCCAAACGACGGCGGGCGCGTGCAGCAGCGGCGGCGGCGAGCTCACGGACTCGATCTCGGCGCCGTTCTTCGCGAAATCCGCCGGAGGCTACTGCGTCGACCCGCAGGGGGAGATCAAGACGTACGGCGAGAAGGGGAAGCTCTCGATGGACGAGGTCTGCACGACCGCGTTCGACGGTGAGTGCGAGGTCTACAAGCGCTTCGGGCTCAAGCGGGTCGTCTCGCTCCACTACGTGGACGGCAGCGGCAAGGGCGGCACCGTGGAGGTGAACCTCTCCCAGTTCGGCGACGTGCCTGGCGCGTACGGGATGTACACGCTCCGCGTCGTCGCGGGCGATCCGGCCGAGCCGTCGACGCCCAAGCCGCTCGCGGCGGGCGCCGCCGCGGCCATCGGCACCGGCCGCGCGTACGTCTGGCGGGGCCAGCACCTCGCGGAGCTGCAGTACGTCAACGAGAACGAGTCGCCCGAGCAGCTCGCCAAGTCGAGCGAGGCCATCCTCACGACGGTCGGCAAAGAGATCGGCGACCGCCTGCCCGGGCCGACGACGCTCCCGACGGCCGCGCAGCTGCTCCCCGCCGACAAGCGCGTCGCGAACGGCATCGTGTTCCACCCGAAGGACGTCCTCGGCTGGCCGGCGACCGGTCCGGGCGCGGTCGGCTACTACAAGGACGGCGACCGCCGGTGGCGGGTCATGTCGATCGTGAAGGACGACGCGGACCAAGCGAAGGACGCCTTCAAGACGATCAAGTCGAAGCCCGGCACGCTCCCGGTCGCGGCCACCGGCGACGAGGCGGCTCACGTCGTGGTGCCGTCGAGCGGCGAGGACAAGGCGAGCGCGCCGAAAGTCGAGATGCTCGTCGCCCGCAAGGGCAACGTCGTGTGGGGGGTGGCCGACGAGGAGTATGCGCTGCGCGAGGCGGCGGGGCCCGATCGCGAGAAGGCGCGCGTGTCGAAGGAGGAGGCCGTCGCCAAGATGAAGGAGCTCCTCGCGGTCCCCGCGCCGGCGGCAGCGACCGACGGCGGCGCGGCCCCGGCCGGATCCGGCGCGAAGCCGGCTCCGAGCGCGGCGCCCGCGGGCTCGTCGCCCACCAAGTAGCGCACCGCCGCCGCGCGGTCAGGTACCGGCGCGCCGTGATTCGGTCGCGGCGCGCGCGGCGTCCTTCTTCCCGAGCGACGTCCGCTCGAAGCAGCGCGGATCGACGCGGAGCTTCTTGCGGACGAGCGACGTCGCCTCGATGAAGCGCGTCGAGACGGGATCGTGGTAGCCGCTGGCGTCGGGCGCGTCGGGGACGTGCGCGCGATGCCAGCGCACCACGCGCCGCATCAGGTGATCGCGCGCCCACTTCCCGACGAGCGAGGCGAGCCCGACGATGAGGTGGGTGTCGTCCGCGTCGCGCAGGAACGCGAGGCGGCCGACGCCCGGGAGCTGGTACTCGCTCCGCGCGCGGCCTTCGCAGAGGACCGTGTGAAGCCGGCCCCCGAGCGGGCCGAAGCGATCGCCGTAGAAGTCGAAGCCCCCGACCTTGCCGCAGAACGCGTAAACGTCCTCGCCGGCGTCGGCGCGGGCGGCGAGCGTGAGGCGCTCCATCGTGTGGAGGTCGACGTCGAAGCGCGAGAGCCCCGCCTCGACCGCGTCGTTGAGCTTGCGCGCGCACACGATCGCGACGCGCACCCCGAGCACGTTCAGCCCGCGCGCCGCGAGGCGCTCGAGGTCTCGCGTGCAGCCCGCGACGTCCTCCGCGCTCGCGGCGAACGCCTCGCCTTCGGACGCCCAGCACAGGTCGGCGTGGTGGGACGGGCACGGCGCGCGCAGCGCCGCGTCGGAGTCGAGCGCCAGCGTGGAGAGCAGGGCGTCCGGCGCCGTGAGCGCTGCGGCGGTGGGCGCGGACCGCGCCGCGATCGCGCGGGCCCAGGCTTCTCCGAGCGTGCTGTCGCCGCCCGCGAAGAGCTTCTTCGAGTCGCCGATCCTCTTGGCGAACGCGCCCGCGGGCCGCGACGTCGCGAGCCTCGCGCCGCGATTGGCGTCGACGCGAGCGTGCACCGACGTGACGATGAGCGGACCGAGCCGGGGCCCCATGCCGTTCTCGTCGATGCCCACGTAGTGCGAGCCGGGCCAGGCCGAGGTCTTGGGCGGGCGAGGCGCGGAGGGCACGACCGAAGCGGTACCGTGGCGACCCCGGCGGAACAAGAGGCGAGGGCCGCGGGTTGACCAGCAACGCCCAACGCCGGGTGGTATTCAGAGGTAGGCTGCTGGAAGCGGCCTCGACCTCACGCCTGTGCTCGCGGCCTCTTCCTTCCAAGTCCCCAAAACGCTCGAGCTCCAAGCGGACGATTCCTCACACAGCGCGTTGACCTTACGGAACCCGATGTTTAAGGTGTCGGGCCCTTTGGGGGGCGGTTACTCTCACGAGCTTCACACGGCTCAGCTCTGCGCGGGGAAAGGATCCCGCGCGCCGGAGGCAGGCGGATGAACAAGGTCCAGCTCAAGAAGTTCAAGACGCTGCTCACGGAGAAGCGCGACGAGATCGTCAAGAAGGCGAAGCAGACGCTCGAGGAGGACATGACCCTCGACTCGAACGATCTGCCGGACGAGATGGATCTCGCGTCGAGCGAGTACCTCCAGTCCTTCACGTTTCGCCTTCGCGGCCGCGAGAAGGTCTTCCTCGACAAGATCGAGAAGGCCCTCCGCAAGATCGAGGACGGCAGCTTCGGTGTCTGCGAGGAGTGCGGGGAAGAAATCTCCGTCAAGCGCCTCGAGGCGCGTCCGGAGACGACGCTCTGCATCCGCTGCAAGGAGGATCAGGAGCACCACGAGAAGAACTACACCTGAGCCACGCTCGGGCTTCGGCCCGGGGGCTCGGAGGAGGGCGTCGTCTGCCGCAGAAGGCAGCGGCGCCCTCGCCGCATTTCGTCTCGCCCCGCGCGCGGTCCGGCTCGAACGTCCTCCGGGCTCGTCCGGCGCGGCCCGCGCGCTCTCTTTCGTCCCACGCGCGTGAGCGCGGTGCGTCAGCGCGCCTCGGCCGCGGCGCCTTTCTTCTTCGAAGCCTTCGTCACCGCGCCTCGGCCGAGCACCTCGGCGAGGTACGGCGCGGTGTGGGACTGCTTGCTCGTCGCGACCGTCTCCGGCGTGCCCGTGGCGACGATGCTGCCGCCCTTGTCGCCGCCCTCCGGCCCGAGGTCGATGACCCAGTCGGCGCACGCGACGACGTCGAGGTTGTGCTCGATGACCACGACCGTGTTGCCCTGATCGCGGAGCTCGAGGAGCGCGGCCAAGAGGACCTCGATGTCGGTGAAGTGCAGGCCCGTCGTGGGCTCGTCGAGCACGTAGAGCGTCCGGCCCGTCGCCTTGCGGGCGAGCTCGCGGGCGAGCTTCACGCGCTGGGCCTCACCGCCCGAGAGCGTGGTGGCCGGCTGGCCGAGCGTGAGGTAGCCGAGGCCGACCCGGCGGAGCGCGTCGAGGCGATCGCGCACGCGCGGGATCGTCTCGAAGAGCGGCAGCGCCTGCTCGACCGTCACCTCGAGCGCGTCGGCGATCGAGAGGCCGCGGTACCTCACCTCGAGCGTCTCGCGGTTATATCGCTTGCCGCCGCAGGTGTCGCAGGTGACGAAGATGTCCGGGAGGAAGTGCATCTCCACCCGGAGCACGCCGTCGCCCTGGCACGCCTCGCAGCGCCCGCCCTTCACGTTGAAGGAGAAGCGCCCCGCCTTGTAGCCGCGCGCGCGCGCCTCCGGCAAGCCCGCGTAGAGCTCGCGGAGGAGCGAGAACACACCCGTGTACGTCGCCGGGTTCGAGCGCGGCGTCCGGCCGATCGGCGCCTGGTCGATCGAGATGACCTTGTCGACGTGGTCGAGCCCCTCGACGGCGTCGCACTCGCCGATCGGCGCGGTCGCGGAGTAGAGCTTGGCGCGCGCGGCGGGCAAGAGCGTGTCGACGACGAGGCTCGACTTTCCGCTGCCGGAGACGCCGGTGAAGCACGTGAAGAGCCCGGTCGGGACCTCGACGGTGACGTTCTTCAGGTTGTGCGCGCGCGCGCCCACCACGCGCACGGAGCCCTTGCCGCGGTTCTTGCGCGTGCGCGGGATGGGGAGTCGTTTCTTGCCGCTCAGCCAGGGCCCGGTGATCGACGCCGGGTCTTCCATGAGCTTCTTCGGCGTGCCCTGCGCGACGATCTCGCCGCCGTGGACGCCGGCCCCGGGCCCCATGTCGACGACGTGGTCGGCGGCGAGGATCGCCTCGCGATCGTGCTCGACGACGAACACCGTGTTGCCGAGGTCGCGGAGGCGCGCTTGGGCCTCGATGAGGCGGGCGTTGTCGCGGGCGTGGAGGCCGACCGACGGCTCGTCGAGGACGTACAGGACGCCGACGAGCGCCGCGCCGATCTGCGTCGCGAGGCGGATGCGCTGGCCCTCGCCGCTCGAGAGCGTCTGCGCGCTCCGGTCGAGCGAGAGGTAGTCGAGGCCGACGTCGATGAGGAAGCCGAGCCGCGCCGTGACCGCGCGGAGGAGCGGCTCCGCCACGGCGCCCTCCCGCGTCGAGAACTCCTGCGGCCCGCCGTCCTCGCCGAGGGTCGCGAGGAACGCGCGGAGCTTCTCGAGCGGCATCCGCCCGAGCTCGGCGACGTCACGCTCGCCGAGCTTCACCGCGAGCGCCTCGGGCCGGAGCCGGCGGCCCTTGCAGGCACCGCACGTGCGCGTGACGAGGAAGCGGCCGATCTCGTCGTCGCCGATCGCGCCCTCGTCCTCGTCGAGGTCGTCGGAGTCGTCGCGGGCGAAGCTCGCCCCGTCTTCGAGGCGCGCCTCGAGGCGCTTCACGATGCCGACGTAGTTCTTCTTCGCCGCGCCGCGCCCGCGGGCCTTGCCCTTGCCGTCGACGTCCCCGCCGCCGCCGAGGAGCAGCGCGCGCTTGGCGTCGTCGGGTTGCTTGCTCCACGGCTTGTCGGGGTCGACGCCCAGCACCTCGACGGCGCGCGCGAGCTCGGTCGCGAGCGCGACCGAGCCACGCCGGCCCCACGCGAGGATGACGCCCTCGCGGAGCGTGCGCTGCGGATCGCCGACGACGCGCTCGGGATCGACGACGGTGCGCGCACCGAGGCCGTCGCAGGAGGGGCACGCGCCGTGCGGCCCGTTGAAGGAGAACATCCGAGGCTCGATCGGCGGAAGCGAGATCCCGCAGTCGACGCAGGCGAAGCGCTCCGAGAGCCAGAACGGCTCCTCGCCCTCGACCGCGACGAGCAGGCGGCCTTCGCCCGTCTTGAGCGCGAGCTCCACGCTGTCGGTCAGGCGGCCCTTCACCCCGTCCTTCAGCACGATGCGGTCGACGACGACGTCGAGGTCGTGCGCCTTGCTCCGGTCGAGCTCGATCGGGTCGCCCAGGTCGACGACGGCGCCGTCGACGCGCGCGCGGACGAAGCCGTCGCGGCGGAGGCGCTCGAGCTCGAGCTTGAGCTCACCCTTCCGTGCGCGGGCGACGGGCGCGAGGACGCTGAAGCGCGAGCCCTCGGGGAGCGCGAGGATCCGGTCGACGATCTGCTGGACGGTCTGGGCCTCGATGCGCTTGCCGCAGCTCGGGCAGTGCGGGATCCCGACGCGCGCGAAGAGCAGGCGGAGGTAGTCGGCGATCTCCGTGACCGTCCCGACGGTGGAGCGCGGTGACTTCGAGAGCGGCCGCTGCTCGATCGCGATGGCCGGCGAGAGCCCCTCGATGCGATCGACGTTGGGCTTCGCCAGCTGCTCGAGGAACTGGCGCGCGTAGGCGGAGAGCGACTCGACGTAGCGGCGCTGGCCCTCGGCGTAGATCGTGTCGAACGCCAGCGACGACTTGCCCGACCCGCTCGGGCCCGTGAAGACGACGAGCTTTCCGCGCGGGAGCGATACGCTCACGTCGCGGAGGTTGTGCTGCCTCGCTCCTGTGACCACCAGGCGGTCCATGGGGACCAGCCTTGTTAGCACGGGACAAAGCGGCGCGCTCTGGGATCCCCCGCGAGCGGTCGGGCTCCTGAAATGTGCCGATCGGGATGGCGCGGCGTCCGCCCGCGCTCAGCCGAGCGCACGATCGAAGTCGGCGACGAGGTCCGCCGTGCCCTCGAGCCCGCAGCTCACGCGGAGGAGGCCGTCCGCGACCCCCGCGAGCCTCCGCGTCTCGGCCGGCATCGTCGAGTGCGTCGTCGACGCGGGGTGGACGACGAGTGTCCTCACGTCGCCGAGGCTCACCGCGTGCGTCGCGACGCGGAGTGACTCGAGCACCTCGCGGCCGCGAGCGACGTCGTCGCCGCCGGGTCCCGCGGCGAGCTCGAACGAGAGGAGCGCGCCGTAGGCGAACATCTGACGCGCCGCGAGCGCGTGGCCGGGGTGCGAGCCCAGAGACGGGTGATGGACCCGCGCGACGCGCGGGTGGCTCTCGAGGTGGACGGCGAGCGCGGCCGCGGTGGCGCAGGCCCGCTCCTGCCGGATCGCGAAGGTCCGGAGACCGCGCGCGACGAGCCAGGCCGACAGCGGAGAGAGGACGCCGCCGAAGCCCTTGATCACGGTGTCGCGGACCGTCGCCACGAGGGCCGCGCTGCCGGCGACGACGCCGCCGATGACGTCGCCGTGACCGCCGATGCCCTTCGTCATCGAGTGGACGACGAGGTCGGCGCCGTGGGCGAGGGGGGCCTGAGCGAACGGCGTCGCGAACGTCCCGTCGACCAGGACCGCCGGCCGCTCGGGGGCGCCGCGCGCGAGACCGGCGATGGCGCCGATGTCGACGACGCCGAGCGTCGGGTTCGACGGCGTCTCCACGTAGAGCAGCCGCGTTCGCGGGGTCATCGCCTCGGCGTACGCGCTCGCGTCGCCGTCGACGAACGTCGTCCGGATCCCGAGCTTCGGCAGGCGCTCGCGGAAGAGCCGGGCGCTCTCGGCGTACATCGATCGCGGCGCGACGACGTGGTCGCCGGCCTCGCACGTCGCGAGGACCGCCCCCGCGATCGCGGCCATCCCGCTCGCCGTCGCGCACGCGGCCTCCGCGCCTTCGAGCGCGGCGAGCTTCGACTCGAGCGCCGCCACCGTGGGGTTCCCCCAGCGGCCGTAGATCCAGGCGTCCTCCTCGCCGCGAAACGCGCGCGCGGCTTGCTCGGCGCTCTCGAACGCGAACGCGCTCGACATCACGATCGGCGGATCCAGCGCGCCGTCCGCGCCCGGCGCCTCCCCGGCGTGGACGCACAGGGTCGCGAGGGCGTCGGCGCGCCTCCGGAGCTGCTCGGTGTAGGCGACGGCGGGATCGATCATGAGCGCGAAGCTACCGCACCGCGGCTCCGGGCGGCGTGGGGGAGACGGCGCCGGGCGGCGGAGGGCGCACCCCGGCCGAGCGCCGCGGTCGATAGCCCGACCGTCCGCGCCGCCCGCAAACGGAGAGTCAGGCTTTCGCGATGAGTTTCATGCCTGTGATACCCTCGGAGAGCCATGCTCAAGGTCGAGTGCGAGTCGTGCAAGGCGCCCTACCAGGTCGACGAACGGCGCGTCCCGCCGACCGGGCTGAAGATGCGTTGTCCCAAGTGCGGGCACACGTTCCTCGTCACCGATCCCTCCAAGGGCGCAGCGCCCGCCGAGGGCGGAGCCGCTCCGAAGCCTCCGCCGAAGAAGGCGACGATGGTCGGGCTCGCCCCGAAGCCGCCCCCGAGCGCGACGGCGAAGGCCGCGCCGCCGGCCGCCGCGCCGTCGCTCGATTTCGACGCGGCGCTGCCGGCGATCAAGCCCGCGGCTCCGCCGCGCACGCCGAGCTTCGCGACGAAGCCGACGGCGCCCGCGATTCCCGCGGCAGCCTCGCCGGCCGCGCCGCCGGCGTTTCCGGGCCTCGACGACCTCGACCTGCCGGCCCTCGCCGACGACGTCGGTCTGCCGGCGGCGGTGCAAAGGCCCGCGGCGAGACCCGCTCCGAAGGTGGCGGCCCCGGCAGCCCCGGCACCCGCGGCGCCGCCGCAGTTCAGCTTCGAGGTCGACCTACCTGCCATCGCGCCGCCCCCAGCGGCGGCCCCGCCGGCCGGCGGGGGCTTCGGCACGATCGATCTTCCGGCGCCGAAGCAGAGCGGTGGCCCCGATCTCCCGGCCGTGAAGGGGGGCGGCGGGTTCGGCGGGTTCGGCGATTTGCCGGCGCCGAAGGGCGGCGGGTTCGGCGATTTGCCGGCGCCGAAGGGCGGCGGGTTCGGCGATTTGCCGGCGCCGAAGGGCGGCGGGTTCGGTGGGTTCGGCGATCTCCCGGCGCCCGCGGGGGGAGGCTTCGGCGATCTCCCGATGACGAGCCCGGGCGCGGACGCCCTCCCGCTCGCGAAGGGTGGAGGCTTCGGAGAGATCGATCTGCCCTCGCTGCAGAACGACCTGCCGCTCCAGAGCGGCGCGGGCGCGCACCTGCCGAGCCCGATGGGTGCGGGCGCGCACCTGCCGACGGCGATGGGCGCGGGCGCGCACCTGCCGACGGCGATGGGCGCGGGCGCGCATCTGCCGAGCGCGTACGACGCCGGGGCGCACCTGCCGACGGCGATGGGCGCGGGCTCGCACCTGCCCTCGGCCATGAGCCCCAACGCGCACTTGCCGACGGCGTCGGGGCCTGGCTCGCACCTGCCGTCGCTCCCCGGTGGCAACGCGCACATGCCGATGGCGGTCTCCGACGACCGGCTGCTCCCGAACAGCCCGGGCCCGGCGCCGATCGCGTTCGGCGAGCTCGACTTGCCGCTGGTCGGGGGCGGCGATCCTCTCGGCGCGCCGCCGCCGCGGCCGCTCGGCGGGTTCGGAGAGGTCGACCTCCCGACCGACAACGGCCCGCCCGCCTCGCTCTCGCCTCCGGGCGGCGCCCAGGGGGCAGGCGGCATGGCGTTCGGCGAGGTCGATCTCGGCGGCAGCTCGGACTCTGCGGCGCCGCTCGGTCCACCTCCGGCGACGAGCGCCGGGACCTTCGCGTTCCAGGAGGCGTCGCTCGACGCCGCCGCCGGCCCCGCCCCGGCTACCGGCACGCCCGGCCGGCTGCGCCCGAGCGCCGTCGATCGGCCGCCGTCGAAGCTGCCGAAGATCATCGGGGCCGCGCTCGTGTTCGTCGTGGTCGGCGGCGCGGCGCTCCAGCTCACGCCGCTCGGCGCGTTCGGCTACGTGTGGATCGGCGACAAGCTGCACTCCGGAGAGAACATCTCCGACGCCACGACGAAGGCCGACTTCGCGCGTACGAAGCTCGCGGGCGACACCTTCCCCGTCGCGCAGCAAGCGGCCGACGATCTCGTCGAGGCGCGCAAGCGCGCGCCGCGCTCACGGCCGCTCGGCGCGTACGCTGCGTTCGTCGAGTACATGAGCCAGATCCGCTTCGGGATCGATCCCGCGCGCGCGGCGCGGGTCAGCACGTACCTCACCGACATCCCGGCGGACGTCCAGGTCCCTTACCTGGCCGCGGCGCAGGCGGCGCAGCTGGCGCAGGCCGGCGACTGGAGCAAGGCGAAGGCGGCCGTCGACACCGCCGTGGCCAAGGAGCCGAAGGACGGCATCCAGCACGAGCTGTCGATCCTCAAGGGCGAGATCGCGCTCGCCCAGAAGGACCACGCCGCCGCGCTGGCCGCGTTCAACGCCGCGCACGCGACGGGCGGCTCGGCGCGGACGTTCTTCGGGATCGCCCGCGCTCACTTCCTCGCCGAGGCGTTCCCGAAGGCGCTCGAGGCCGCGGAGAGCACGCTCAAGGCCACGCCCAACCACGCGGGCGCGCTGACGCTCCGCGCCCGGCTCGTCTGGGAAATGCAGCGCGACGACGTCCCCGCCGCCAAGGACCTCGACGCCGTCCTCGCCGAGCAGAACCGCAAGAGCCTCGGCCCGGCGGAGCTGTCGTACGCGCTCTCGGCGAAGGGCTGGATCATGCTGGCGCGCGATCGAGCCGGTGAGGCGCGCGCGGCGTTCGACGAGGCCGTCAAGGTCGACCCGCGCAACGTGAGCGCGCTCGTCGGTCAGGGCGAGGTCCTCTACGCCGACGGGCGTCACACCGAGGCCCTCACGCGCTTCGACGAGGCGGTGACGAAGGATCCGTCCAGCATGGCGGCGGTCCTCGGCTCGGCGAAGACGAAGATCGCGCTCGAGCACCTCGCGGACGCGAAGGCGCAGCTCACGGCGGCCCGGCAGAAGGCGCCGAAGGACATGAACGTCGCCCTCTGGCTGGCGCGCGTCGAGGAGGCGCTCGGCAACAAGAAGGCGGCCGACGACCTCTACTCGACCGCGATCGATCTCGCCGACCCCCAGAACGTCGAGGCGATCCAGGCCTACGCGGCGTACGCGAGGTTCCTCGCGTCGCAAGGCAAGACGGCCGAGGCCGCGGCGAAGCTCGAGGAGGCGCGCGCCAAGCTGCCCGACACCGCGGCCCTTCACCGCGCGATGGGGGAGGTCGCCGTCGCCCAGGGGCAGTTCACCGATGCGCTCCAGCATTTCGACGCTGCGCTCCAGAAGAACCCGCACGACCTCGGCACGCGCTTCCGCCTCGGTCAGACCCACCGCAAGATGCACAACCTCGATGTCGCGGCGAAGTCGCTCGACGAGGTCGCGGCGATCGACAAAGAGTATCCAGGGATCGCGCTCGAGCGCGGTCTCTTGTTCGAGGAGTCGGGCGACGTCCAGAAGGCGCTCGAGCAGTTCCAGACGGCTTCGCAGAAGGCCCCCAACGACATCGATCTGATGCTCCGAGTCGGCGCCGCCTACGTCGCCATCGGCGAGGTCGACAAGGCGTTGCCGCTCCTCATCAAGGTGAAGGACCAGCGGCCCAACAGCGCCGAGGCGAACCACTTCGTCGGCCGCGCGTACCTGAAGCAAGGCGGCCTCGAGGCGGCCGCGGCGATGCGCTACCTCCAGCGCGCCGTCGCGCTCGATCCGAACAAGGCCGAGTACCACCTCTACGTCGCGTGGGCGGCGAACGAGGCGACGCCCGCGCAGCTCGGCCTCGCGCGGACGCATATCGACAAGGCGCTCTCGCTCGACAAGCTGCTCGCCGACGCTTACTGGCAGCGCGGCGTGCTCCTCCGCAAGGAGGGCCAGGTCAACGACGCGATCAAGGATCTCCGGCGCGCGCTCGAGCTCAAGCCCGCGCGCCACGAGGCCCACGCGACGCTGGCGGAGGCCTACGAGGACAAGAACGACGTCGCCGCGGCGACCGCGGAGTGGCAGCGGGCGATCGCGGGCGACGAGAAGCCGCCGTACTGGCGCTGGAAGTACGGCAAGATCCTCGCGGACCGCGGCTCGAACGCCGAGGCGGCCAAGCACCTCGTCTACGCCGTCGGCCAGGGACGCGCGGCGCAGCCGCGTCCGGGCTGGCTCGGCCCGGCGGCGTTCGAGGCGGGCGAGGCGCTTCAGAAGACCGGGCAGAAGACCGAGGCGTGCGAGCACTACCAGCTCTTCATGGAGCTCGCCGCGCCGACGTCTCCGGATCGCCGCGACGCGATCAAGGCGCAGAGCGACCTCGGCTGTCCCTGGGAGGGGGGCCGCTGATCCGCCGCCCGGCGCGCGAGCGTCCGGGCGCGCCGGTCTAGCGGGGCTCGGCTTCCGGGCCGAGGTGCGAGGCCATCCGCGCGAACGCCTCGACGTCGAGCGTCTCGCCGCGGGCGTCGAGCGAGATGCCTGCGCGCGCGGCCGCTTCTGCGACGCGCGGCGCGTCTGCGATCCGCGACCAGGCGTTACGGAGCGTCTTGCGGCGCGCGCCGAAGGCGCCCTTCACGAGCGCGCGGAACGTGTCGGTCTCCTCGGCGAGGCGAGGCCGGTGCGGCTCGAGCAGGACGACCGCGCTCGTGACGTCGGGGGCGGGGTGGAACGATCCGCGCGACACGTCGAAGAGCTTCGTCACCCGGAAGGCCGCGCGGACGAAGACGGTGAGCGCGCCGTACGTCTTCGTCCCCGGCGACGCCGTGAGCCGCTCGGCCACCTCGAGCTGCACCATGAAGACGACGCGCTCGAGCTCGTCGGCGTGGGTCACGGCGCGCTCGAGCAGGCGCCCGGTGATCTGGTACGGGAGGTTGCCCGCGAGGACGCGCGGCGACGCGGGCTCGGCGTCGCCGAGGAGCGCGCGCGGCGAAGCGGTCTGCGCGTCGCCCTCGACGAGGCGGACGCGACCGCTCTCGACGTGCGGGGCCAGCTCCTCGGCGAGCACCGGGACGAGGTCGCGGTCCCGCTCGACGGCGACCACCGAGCGGGATCGCTCGGCGAGGGCGCGCGTCAGGACCCCGAGCCCGGCGCCCAGCTCGAGCACGCGCGCGGCGCCGAGCTCGCCGTCGGGGACACACGCGCGGGCGATCGCGTCGACGACGTGCGGCGACACGAGGAAGTTCTGGCCGAAGCTCTTCTTCGGCGCGAGTCCGACGCGCCGGAGGACGACGCGGGCGTCGGTGCTCACGGGCGGCCCTCGGCCCCGTCGGCGGGGGGATCGCCTGCCCCGTCTCCCGGACTCGACACGTCGGCGCGGCGGCGAACCTCGATCGATCGCGAGCGGATCCCCAGGCCGCGCATCGCGCGCTCGGCCCGCGCTTGCGACGCGCGCACGCGGAGGCGCACGGCGTGGCGCACGACGTCGCCGACGGTCTCGGCCGCGCCGTCGCGCACCTCGAGGGCCGGCTCGAAGGCCGGCATGGTCCAGCGCACGTCGACGTGCCGCCTGCGCAGCTCTCGCACCGCGCGCGCGATCGTCGCCGGTGAGCTGCCGGTCGCGTCGCTCCCCGGGGCCGGCGCGTCGCTGCCCGGGCTGGGCGGCGGCGCCCACACGTGCGCGATGCTCGCCTTCGTCCGCCTCTCGCGCGCGATCTTCTCGAGGACGTTGGCGAGCGTCACCTCGGCCTTCTCGCGCTCGCCGTCGACCCGCGGCGGCACCTCGATCCCGAACGCCGCCAGGTAGTGCCGGAGGCGCTGCTCGCGCGGCGTCGCCGCCTGCGGGAGGCGCGGCGCGAACGGCGCCCGGACGCGCATCGCCTCGGCGCGCGTCGCGAGCGCGTCGAGGTTGCCGCGCGAGACGTCGGCGAGCCCGCGCGGGTCGAGCGGGCGGAGGTGCTCGGCCACGCGCGCCGCGAGCTCCACCTCGTCGAGCTCGCAGCGGTCGGCGTCGACGGCGCTCGCGGCGCTCGCGAGCGCCGCGACGATCCGCGTGGCCTGGAGCGGACCCGACTCCGGCGCGAGCCACGTGCGGATGCGCGACGCGAGCACCACCAGCCCGACCTTGTCGCCGCGCGCGAGGTGGCGCGCCGCGACGCCGCCGACCTCGTCGACGGCGACGTCGAGCGGCGCGCGTCCGTCGTCGCCCGCCCAGAGCTCGACCGACGCGTCGAGGATCAGCCAGACGACGTCGCGCTCCTCGCGCTCCATCTCGCGGACGAGCAGCTGACCGCGCCTGGCGCTGGCCTTCCACGCGATCCGCTTGAAGGGATCGCCGGGCACGTGCTCGCGGAGCTCCTTCAGCGTCTCGCCCTCGCCCGGCAGGCGCGCCGCCCGACCGGCGGGAGCGAGCGCGCGCGCCCGTCCCCCGCGCGCGCTCGTCAGCATCGCGAAGAGCGGCTTCGGCATGACCTCCAGGCCGTGCGGGTTCGCGAACATGAGCGGCACCTCGTAGAGGCCCTCTCCGCCGAGCGGCGTGCCGCGCACCTCGAGCGCGATTCCGTGGACGCCCCAGCGTCCGACCCGCCGCGCGCGGACGCGCACCTCGAAGCGCACCTTCGACGCCGCCGGCAGGTCCACGACCGACGGGTGGATCGTGACGTCCAGCATGCTCGACGCGACCGGGCGGAGGTTCACCCCGCGCGCGTCGTCGAAGCCGCGGTTGCGGAGCTCGGCCACGAGGACGACCTCGCCGCCGCGCTCGAGCCGCGTCACGCGCCTCGTCATCCCCCAGACCATCTCGAAGCCCGAGGCGCGGATCCGCGTGACCGTGGAGAGCGCGAGCGCGCGACCGAGCGTGACGGCGAGCAGCATCGCGCCGCCGAAGGCGACGGCGGCGCTGACCTTGGCGGCGACCCCCACGGCGACCATCGCGGCGCCCGCGAGGGCGACCTGGAACGTGGCGCGCGTCGGGTGGAGCTGCACGCGCGCGGTCTCCGATCAGACCGCGCGGAAGCCGCGGCGATAGCCGACCTTCTGCAGCGCGTCCTCGATGATCTGCTCGCGCACGCGGTTGTCGCCCTCGACGTCGGCGACGAGCACGAGCCGATGCGCGAGGACCGCGGGCGCGACGGCGCGTACGTCCTCGGGGACGACGTACGTGCGCGCGGCGAGCATGGCGTGCGCCTTCGCCGCCTGGACGAGGCCGAGCGTCGCGCGCGGGCTCGCGCCGAGCGCGACCTTCGGGTGCGAGCGCGTGAACCCGGTGATCGCCACCGCGTAGTCGTGGAGGTCGTCGTCGACGTGGATGCGCGAGCAGATCCCCTGGAGCGCCACGACGTCCTCCGGGTTCGACACGGCGCGGACGGCCGGCGCTTCGACGCCGTGCGTGCGGAGCATCTGCGCCTCGTCCCGCGCCGACGGGTAGCCCATCGAGACCCGCACGAGGAAGCGGTCGATCTGAGCCTCGGGCAGCGGGTACGTGCCCTCGAGGTCGATCGGATTTTGCGTCGCGAGGACGAGGAAGGGCTGGGGCAGCTCGAAGCGGTCACCCTCGATGGTGACCTGGCGCTCCTGCATCGCCTCGAGCAGCGCCGACTGCGTCTTGGCGGGGGCGCGGTTGATCTCGTCCGCGAGCACGACGTTCGCGAAGATCGGACCGGCGCGGAGGCTGAACGTGCCGTCGCGCGGCGAGAGCACGTAGGTCCCCGTGATGTCCGCGGGGAGGAGATCGGGCGTGAACTGGATGCGCCGCGCGGAGCAGCCCAGCGCGGTCGCGAACGCCTTCACCAGGGTGGTCTTCGCGACGCCCGGGACGCCTTCGAGCAGGACGTGGCCCCGCGCGAGGAACGCGACCATCATCATGTCGAGCGCGCGGGCCGAGCCCACGTAGACGCGCTGCACCTCGCGGCGGAGCGCCTCTACGCGCTCCTTCGCCGCCGTGACCTCCTGCGCCCCCTGGGGCACCGGCTGCGTGCTCATCGCTGCTCCACCGCTCCGTGGGACGCGTCGCCGACGTCTGCCGGTCGCGCGTCGTGTGCGCGCGCGTGGAGCCGGGCCTCGGCGGCGTCGAGCAGCTGCTTCACCGTACGCGCGATCGACACGACCTCGTTGTCGCGTACGGACTGCACCATCCCACCGCTGCGCTGGAAGACGACCATGGTCTCGACGTTCGACATTCGTAGCAGAAGGCGGCGGAGCGTGTGCATCCCTTCGGCGTCGAGCAGCCCGCCCTCGCCGATTCGAGAGAGCAGCTCCTGGTGGCCTGGCACCTTGGAGAGGCCGAGCATCGTGGTCAGCTGCTCCTCGAGCGCGCTCTTCAGCTCGAGGACCGCGAGCACGCGCGTCGTCTGCGGCGCCCCGATGACCGCGGCGTGCCCGGCGACGCCGCCCTGGGCGACCGCCGGAACCCGGCGGACGAACCGCGGGAGGATCGGCTTGTGGAGGCGACCCGCGCGCGAGCCGACCCAGACGACGAGCGCGAGCCCGAGCGCGATCGACGCGGCCCACGCGAGGATCGAAGGCAGGCCCTCCTTGCGGATCTGATCGAGCAGGTCCTCGAGGTCGCGGAGCCACTCGGACAGCGCGTGCTGCTCGCCGCCGTAGGAGCCCTTCTGCTCGAAGTTTCCCGACGCGATGAAGAGCCGGCCCCCGCGCTTGCCCCATGCGTCGCCGTCGACCGCGTAGCGAACGAGCCCGCGCGCGAACGTCTTGTTGCCCGAGTAGCGGAGCATGGAGTTCATCACGATCGACGGGTCGCCGACCGCGAGCAGGCGTCCCTGCCCGACGGCCCCCGCGACCGCCACCGTCACGTCGGCTTCCCCGTCCATGGCCCGGATCTTCAGCACGGGCGAGAGGTCCGGGTGGCCGAGGCCGGTCGGGTGGTTCGTGACGACGCGGTTCACGTCGGCGACGACCGGGTGCGCGCTCGCCGCCTCCGCGAGCGCGAGCTGGGGGTTGTGACGGAGCGACTCTGCCGGGTGCCGCGGGCTCGGCACGCGCTTCATCCCGAAGGTCGACAGCAGCGACTCGCCGCGTCCGAAGTCGTCGAGCATGATCACGCGCCCGCCCGCGCGCATGAACTTCGTGAGCTCGTCGACGTCGAGCGAGCGCTCCGGGTAGAGGAGGAGCAGGCCGTCGTCCGGCGTAAGCTCGGCGAAGTCGATCTGCGTCGTCGCCACCACGCGCGCGGCGCCGAGCTCCGCCCGGGCGAGGCGCACGAGCTCCGCGCCGCCTTCCCAGTCGCTGCCGGCGAGATCGAACGGGATCGCCGCGGCGGTGCGAGGCACGAACGAGACCAACACGACGAGCAACAGCGCGACCCGCCACATGGCGCGATAGAGCGCGCGCGCGCGCTGCGGTGCGTCCGACGCCAGGGCTGCTTTCAACGCCACTTGGGAGCTCCGGGGCCTGCGTCGTCGAGCGTCCGCGCCGACCGGCGGGGGCTCGGCCCTCCGCGCTGGAGGACGGGGGGCGGGTGTCCGCGCGCGCCGACGCACGCGTCGAGGTCGGACACCGCCGCACGGCCGAGCTTTTGAGACCCCGAGGGGCATAAAGCGGGAGAGCCGGGCCGACGCGTCATCGCTCCGTTGGACAGTACCGGATAGCGGCGGCCATGTTCCATACTGGCCGCCTACTTGACCGATGGGACCGGGTTGCTAGCTTCCATGTGAAGTAGCCGGAGCTTGTTCCGCCGTTCCTTTTGGAGGAGGACTCAGGGATGCTCCCTCCTTTCATCATCGAGCAGATTCGCAAGCGCGAGGAAGAAGAACGGAAGCGGTACGAGCAGCCGCAGCTGGATCTGCCGCTCGCCCCGCCCGGACCGGCCAAGCGTCGCGACGAGAGCGACGAGACCGGACAGCGCGGCGTGATCATCGTCGAGCTGTGAGCGCCGGGTGCTCCACGTGCGGCCCGGAGGCGCGCCGCCCGGGCGCGTGGGGCGAGGCGGTCCCGCCGAGGCGACCGGGCGGGGGCGTTTCTAAAGGCTGTACGAACCGGGGGCCCGCTGTACTAGGCTCCGGCCCGACATGGGCATGCTTCGCGGATGGCAGCGATCGTTTGCCGTTCTCCCCCTTCTGCTGACCGGGCTTTTGGCGGACAGCGGCTGCTACGACGCCGGCGACGGGAGCGCCCCGCCGCTGGAGAGCTTCTACTTCCCAGTGGGGCTCGAGGTCTCGCACGGCGGCACCGTTCTTTACGCCGTCAACTCGAACTTCGACCTCCAGTACAACGGCGGCACGCTCCAGTCGTACGATCTCCGGCTCATCCGTCAGCACGCGCTGCTCGCGATCGCCGATCCGACGAACCCGAACCTCCCGCTCCTCCGCCGCGACTCCCCGGCGGGCTGCCCGGACAACCCTCCGATCTTCAGGGAAGGCGAGCCCGGTCGCCAGCCGCTCGGGGAGACCTGCGCGCCGCCGGTGGACTCGAGAGCGTACTTCCGCGACTCGGCGGTGATCGGCGCGTTCGCGACGGACCTGCTCCTCTCCCGGCCGCCCGCCGCGCTCACCGGCGATTTCATCGTCCCGGACGATCGCTGCGCGGCGCCGCCGTGTCGCCAGAGCGCCAAGGTGCACGCCGACGATCCGCTCGTCCCGGCGGGCAACGCGCGGCGCGACCGCTTGTTCGCCCCCGTGCGCGGAAACGCCACCCTGACCTGGGCCTCGGTCGAGCGCGACAGCTTCGAGAGCGCGCCCACGGCGGCGGACACGCGGGACACCTACGCGCCGTTCCGGATCGACTGCGGGCAGGACGCGTCGCGGCGCTGCGACGCCGTCCACCAGATCGGCGAGGACCCGAACGAAGAGGGGAACACGCGGCACATCACGATGCCCGGCGAGCCGTTCGGCGCGACGATCAGCGACGACGGCACCTCGCTCCTCGTCACGCACCAGAACGACACCAAGACGACGCTCTTCTCGACCGGGCTCTCGCGCTCGCGCGACGACGACGAGCGCGACCGGCCGCTCCCGGCGATCCAGTTCGTCGCCGACAACGTCCCGGTGGGCGGCGTCGGGATCGCCGGAGTGCCGCACGATCCGGACGCGTTCCTCGGCGCGCCCAGCCTCCCGCGCCCCGCGTTCCTCGAGACGAGCCGCGCGATCCCGGAGGTGAGCCTCCTCCGCCGTTACTCGGACGAGGAGGGCGGCGTCGGCCCATCGGTGCCGCGCCCGTTCCTCGACGTCGAGACCGCGTTCCCGATCACGGCGAGCGCGGGCGGAGCCGACTCGCGCGGCATCGCGATCGATCCGACGCCGCGCCTCGCGTGCAAGGCCCGCGTGGCCCCGGTCGGGCCCGGGCAGACGGTGGAGGATCGCGACCGGCAGATGCAGGCCTGCGCGCGCAAGCCGGCGCGCGTGTTCATCGCCAACCGATCGCCCGCGGCGCTCCTCGTCGGCGAGGTCGGCGTCCCGCAGGGGACGGACGGCGCGTACGAGCCCGACCGCCTGACGATCCACAGGTCGGTGCCCCTCTCCGCCGGCGCGTCGCAGGTCTACCTCGCCCCGATCGTCGACTCGGACGGCGCCTACGCGCTGCGCGTGTTCGTCGTCTGCTTCGACTCGGCGACGATCTACGTCTACGACCCGGACCTGGCCGAGTACGGCATGGAGAGCGTCATCCGCGTCGCGCCGGGGCCGTTCGCGATGGCGTTCGATCCGTTCTCGTTCGAGGACGTCGCGAACCACGTGCAGGTCCCGTTCGACCAGCGCGACAGCAGCCTCGGCCTCCGGCGCTACCGCTTCGCGTACCTCGCCAGCTTCACGCAGTCGTTCGTGCAGCTCATCGATCTCGACAAGACCGCGCGCGCTCCGGCGACCTTTGCGCGGGTCGTCTATACCCTCGGCCGCCCGACCAACCCGAAGGGCTCGTGATGTCGAGAGCACGCTCGGTCCTTTCCGTCCTCGCCGCCGTCGCGGCCGTCGTCGCCGTCGCGACGGGGTTCTTCGCCTGCTCCCAGGCGCCGACGACCGTGCCGATCCGCACCTTCGAGCGCGCGCAGAAGGTGGACGTCATCTGCCTCCGCGTCTTCGGGGAGAACGCGCCCGAGCCGCTGAAGCAGGAGGAGTGCGCGCCGGTGCCGCCGAACGTCAACGGCGGCAACCTGGACAACCAGCTCTTCGCGCTCGTCACGCAGACGAGCCGCGGCGAGGTCGCGGTCGTCGACCTCTCGGCGGGCGTCATCATCGACCAGAGCCAGGCCGTGCCGGGCCTGAACTTCCTCCCGGTCGGCGCGAACCCGACGGACATCGCCGCCACGCCCGACGGTCGGATGGCGTTCGTCGCCTCGGCGGAGCCGAACAAGTTCGCGATCTACGGCGTCCCCGGGCACCGCATCCTCGGCGACATGGCCGGCCGGCGCGATCCCGAGGGCGCGGTCACGCTCTCGTCGTGGCCCGTCTGCGCGCTCCCGCAGCGCCCCGGCTCGCTCACGGTCGTGCCGCGGCGGACGCTCACGCTCCCCCCGGACGGCGGCGCCGACGACGCCGGCGCGGCGAGCGGTACGACCGACGTACCGTACGAGCTCGTCGCGGTGCTCCCGGGCGACCGAACGAGCTCGGCGAAGATCGTCACGATCGATCCGCGTCCGTTCCTCCGCGCGTCGCCGCGGCTCGGTCGCGACGGCCAGCCCCTCGACGATTTCGGCGAGGGAGAGATCCTCGCGCCCGGGCAGCTCCAGGACTGCCCGATCACCGCGGCGATGGAGCTCGCGGGCGAAGAGGCCGTGCCGGACACCTTCCGCGAGGGCAAGGCATGGGAGGACGGCGTCCCGTGGGTCGACGGCGGCGTCGACCTCTCCTGCGAGACGCCCGACAAGCCCGCGCGCTGCGGTCTCCGTCCTTGCGCTTGCAAGGACCCGACGACCGGGGCCGACGCCGGCGCGGTGCTCTCCGGCCCGGACGGCGGCGTCATCGCGCTCCCGGCGTGCGAGGCCGACGCGGGCGGCGACGTCGCGGGCGCCGAGCGCGCGCTCGACCTCGGGCCGCTCGATCCGCCGAAGCCGCTCGCGATCGCCCGCGACGACCAGATGCTCTATGTCGCGGACAACGCCCTGCCGCTGATCCACGTCGTCGATCTGTCCGTGCCCGGCGCGCCGCGCGAGCTCCCGCCGCTGGTCGTCTCGAGCTCGGTCGATCCGACCCGCGCCGTCTCGGTCGGCGCTATCGCGGTCAGTCCGCCGACGCGCGAGTACAAGCGGTTCCTCTACGCCGTCGACGGCAAGGAGGGCACGATCGCGGTCTTCGACGTGAGCGATCCGTCGAGCCCCGAGCGCTCCCCGATGCGCCGGCCGCACGCCGAGCTGAACCCGTTCCAGCCGTCCGATCGCATCGCGTTCGCCTCGCCGGTCGTCGCCGTGGCGTTCGCCCGTCACGACTTCCCGCTGACGCGCATCGGCGGCGTCGCCCAGCCGAACGCGCAGACCGGCCTGCTGTGCAACCCCAACCCGAACGTCGACCCCGCGAACGGCGAGGGCGCGGCGGACTACGGCGTGTTCTATCGCGCCGACTCGCGCAACCTCGACGTCGGGCTCGGGCCCGCGCGGCTCCGGGGCGTCTTCGCGTTCGCCACGCTCCTGAACGGACAGATCGTGGCGATCGACGTCGACGACTGGGACGCGCCGTGCCGCCGGCCGCAGGACCTCTCCGTCACCGCAGCGACCGCCGAGGGCATCTCGGTCTCGCTCCCGGCGCTCGCCGTGGCGCAGCCCGCGCCGGGGGCGGGCGATCTCGATCCGTACCACGCGCCGTTCGCGCCGCCCGAGAGCGTCTCGCAGGAGGTCTTCTTCCCGGTCGCCGCGCCCCACCGGATGCGCTCGAACTTCCTCCTGCGCGACGACTCGCGGAGCGGACGGCACACCCCGTTCCTCCAGTCCACGCCGACGATCACGTCGACCGGCGCGGTCACTCCGCCGCTGGTCGGGCCGGGGAGCGAGTCGACGCCGAAGATGCGTCCCACCGCGTCGCGGCCAGGCGCTCTCGCGAGCGGGACCGAGGACGTCGGTGTGCGCTTCTCGCTCGACACGCCGGACGTGCACTTCGACCAGGAGTGGACGATCACCTACGAGGGCAAGCTGCCGGGCTTCGAGGGGCAGCAGGCCACGATGTCCACGACGGACGGCTACTCGTCGCTCGTCCTCAGCCAGCCGCAGGGGCAGTTCTGCGCGCGCGGCGTCGAGGACTGGGCGATCGGCGGCGAGCGCGCGAACGCGATCACGAACGCGCTGGCGGCCGCGGGGCGCGCTCCGTACCCCGAGCGCCTCGATCGCCGGATGGTCGACTACCTCCAGATCAAAGACGAGCTGTTGCCGGCGAACGACGCCTACTGGCGGCAGGCCGACGTGCCCGAGCCGAACAGCTGCTGGGACGATCGCCTGAACCCGGCCAATCCGGCGGACGCGAACCAGGTCGAGGCCGCCGCTCGCGCGCGCTTCGACGTTTGCTCGGACGTCTTCGGTCGCGTCGAGCAGGCGAGCGTGAACCGGGACTTCCCGATCCTCGAGGCCTACGACGACCGGCTCGTCATCGGGCGCTTCGTGAAGTTCTCGGAGGCCGCCTCCCGCGAGGTGGTCTACGTCGACCCGTCCAACGCTGCGTACCTGAAGCTCCTCCGCTGCTGCTTCCACCATCAGGTGCGCTTCGACGTGCGCGCCGCCTCGCAGTGGGTGACCGTCGGCTCCGGCGTCGGCCTGCTCAACCACGTCACGCGAGGGGAGGGGGGCCGCTGCGTCACCTCGTGCGACCCGCGCGAGGCGCTCCTCAACTCACGCGCGCCGTCGCTGCCGTTCGGCGTGCCCACCTCCGGGACGCCGGACTTCGCGCCCTTCCGCGACAGCCCGCTCGCGATGCGAAACCCGGCGTTCTCGTTCTTCGTCCAGAACGGACAGAAGAGCCCCGAAGCCCAGCTGGCGCAGACCAGCCTGCCGACGCCGGATCAGCCGCCGGTCCGCGACATGACGTTCCGCTTCCAGACGCGCGGGCAGTTCCAGCCGCTCGTCATCAACCTCGCGGCGTCGACCACGGCCGTGAACCCGCAGTCGATGCGCTTCATCGAGTCGCTCGGCCAGATCGCGGTCGTCGACGGCGCGTCGCAGGGGCTCGTGCTCATCGATCTCGCCGGCGTCACCATTGCGCGCGCGCCGTACTTCTGACAGACCTTCTCGCGATGAGTCCGTCATCGGAGGGCTCGCGTCCCTCGAATCCGCCGAGCTCGGCCGCTCCCCGCGCGTCGTCGAAGGGCCACGGCGCCGACACGCCCGTGATGCGGCAGTTCCTCGCCGCGAAGGCGGCGTATCCGGACGCGATCCTCTTCTTCCGCCTCGGTGACTTCTACGAGCTCTTCTTCGACGACGCCGTCGTCGCCGCCAAGATCTGCGATCTCACGCTGACGAGCCGCAACAAGTCGGCGGAGGACCCGATCCCGATGTGCGGCGCGCCGTACCACGCCGCGAGCGGGTACATCCAGAAGCTCCTCGACGCCGGCCACAAGGTCGCGATCTGCGAGCAGATGGCCGATCCGTCGACGGTGAAGGGGATCGTCCCGCGCGAGGTCGTGCGCGTCGCGACGCCGGCGCTGGCCTACGACGACGCCGGGCTCGACTCGAAGAAGAACCTCTTCTTGATGGGCGTCGAGGTCGAGAGCGCGCGTGATCGCGTCGGCGTCGCGGTCCTCGACTTCTCGACGGGGGAGCTCCTCGCGTGCGAGGCCGACGGCGGCGAGGCGGCGCTCTCGGAGATCGTGCGGCTCGATCCGCGCGAGGTCCTCCTCGGGCAAGGCGCCGGATCGCTCGGCGCCACCATCCGGACGGCGCTCCCGCGCGCGGCGGTCCGCGAGGAGCCCGCCGCGCTCGACCTCGAGCAGGCGATCGCCGTCCTCGACTCGGTGCTCGGCGGAGGGCAAGCGCGGAAGGCGTGCGCCAGCGATCTCGCGCTCCGCGCGGCCGCGCGCTGCGTCGCGCTGGCGAAGGCGTGCGAGCCCGGGCGGGCGCTGCCGATCTCGCGGCTCGCGGAGTACCCGCTCGGCGACACGCTCGTCCTCGACGACGCCACGCAGCGCCACCTGGAGCTGGTGCGCACGATGGACGGCGAGACCAAGGGCTCGCTGCTCGATCAGATCGACGCGACCAAGACGTCCCCCGGGGCGCGCCTCCTCCGGCGCCGCCTCCTCGCTCCGCGCACGAGCGTCGTGGAGATCCGGCGCCGCCTCGACGGCGTCGAGCTCTTCGTCACCCAACCCGGCCTCCGCGCGGACGTCCGCGCGCGGCTCGCGAAGGTGGCGGACGTCGAGCGCCTCGCGGTGAAGCTCGCCGTCGAGCGCGTGGGCCCGCGCGAGCTCGCGCTGCTCCGCACGTCGCTCGCGGAGCTGCCGGCGATCGACGACGCGCTCGCGGCGTGCCCCGATCCGATGACCCGCGACGCGCTGGAGATCCCGCCCGACTCGGCGCCGGGCGTCGCGCCTGGCAAGCGCCGCGGCGGCGGCGGCGCGAAGGGCGCCGCGTCGCCGGGGCGCTTCGTGGACCGCTGCGAGGACGTGAGCGCGCTGCTCGCCCGCGCGCTCGTCGACGAGCCGCCCGTCCGCGTCAGCGAGGGCGGCGTCATCCGTGACGGGTTCGACGCCGAGCTCGACGAGTCGCGCACCCTGGCGAAGGACGGCCAGCGGCTGATCGTCGAGCTCGAAGCGCGCCTCCGCGAAGAGGCGCAGATCCCGTCGCTCAAGCTCCGCTACACGCGCGTCTTCGGCTGGTACGTCGAGGTCACGAAGAGCCACCTCGGCAAGGCCCCGAAGACCTGGCGGCGCAAGCAGACCATCGCGACCGGCGAGCGGTTCACCTGCGACGACCTCGACGCGCTCGCCGACAAGCTCGCGCACGCCGAGGAGCGCCTCTCCTCGCGCGAGTCCGAGCTCTGGACCGCGCTCGTCCGGGACCTCGGCGCCCACGTCGAGCGCCTCCGGGCCGTCAGCGGGCGGCTCGCGGCGCTCGACGTCGCGAGCGCGCTCGCCGAGGTCGCGCACCGCGACGACTACGTGAGGCCCGAGGTCGACGAGTCGCTCGAGCTCTACCTCGAGGACGCGCGGCACCCCGTGGTCGAGCGCCTCGCCGCCGCGGGGCGCTTCGTCCCGAACGACGTCCAGCTCGACGCCGCGCCGGACGCCGCGGCCGACCGGGCGCGGCTCTGGATCGTGACCGGCCCGAACATGGCCGGAAAGTCGACGTTCATGCGCCAGGTCGCGCTCGCCGTCGTCCTCGCGCACGCGGGCTCGTTCGTCCCGGCGAAGCGCGCGCGCATCGGCGTCGTCGACCGCGTGCTCACGCGCGTCGGCGCGAGCGACAACCTCGCGCGCGGCGAGAGCACCTTCATGGTCGAGATGAAGGAGACGGCGAACATCGTCCGCCGCGCGACGCGGCGCTCGCTCGTCGTCCTCGACGAGATCGGGCGCGGCACGAGCACGTACGACGGCCTCTCGATCGCGTGGGCCGTCGCCGAGCACCTGCACGACGTCTCGGGCTGCCGGGCGCTCTTCGCGACGCACTACCACGAGCTCACCGAGCTCGCGGCGAGCGCCGCGCGCGCCGACAACTACAGCGTCAGCGCGCGCGAGCACGCCGGGAGCATCGTCTTTTTCCACAAGGTGCAGCGCGGCGCCGCGTCGCGGAGCTACGGCGTCGCGTGCGCTCGCCTCGCCGGGCTCCCCGAGCCCGTCCTCGCGCGGGCGAAGGCCATCCTCGACGACCTCGAGCGGAGCGCGTCGCTCCCCACCGGCAACGCCTCGCGCACGCCGCGCTCGCGCAAGAACGACGCGCAGCTCGGGCTCTTCGCGGCCGGCGGCGGCGCGAGCGGAGTCGAGGCGCCTCCTCCCCGCGAGCCGAGCCCCGCGATCGACATGCTCCGCGCGCTCGACGTCGAGCGGATCACGCCGATCGAGGCGCTCACCACGCTGGCGAAGCTGAAGGGGCTCGCGGGCGACGGCTCGTGACGGCCGCGAGCCCAGCGCCCGAGGTCGGTCGGCGCGAGGGGCGGAACGTCGGCTACGTCCTCGTCGCCGCCGCCGCGACGGCCTGGGGGACGTGGCCGCTCATCCTGAAGCACGCGGTGATGCCGGCCTCGCTCCAGGCGGCGCTGATGATGGTCGTCGGCACCGCCGTGAGCTTCCCCGTCATGCTGAAAGATCGCGTGCGCGTGCGCGCGCGTCCGGTGCACTGGCTCGGGGTGGCGTGGCTCGGCGTCGCGGACGCCCTCAACGTGGTCCTCTTCTTCGCCGCCTACCAGCGCACGTCGGTCGCCGTCGCCGTCCTCACGCACTACCTCACCCCGATCTTCGTCGCGCTCGCGGCGCCGGCGGTGCTCGGCGAGCGTCCGAGCGCGCGGACGTTCGGCGCCGTCGTCGTCTCGTTCGCCGGTCTAGCGCTGCTCCTCCGGCCCTGGAGCGAGGGCCTCGCCCCGAGCGATCTCGTCGGCGCCGCCCTCGGCGCGGGCAGCGCGGTCTTCTACGCGTCGAACGTCCTCGTCAACAAGCGGCTCGCGCACGTCTTCTCGGCGAGCGAGCTGATGTTCTTCCACGGCCTCGTCGCGGTCCCGCTCCTCTGGTCGCTCGTGCCGGCCGGGGCCGTCGCGGCGGCGTCGGCGACGTCGATCGCCGTCGTGCTCGCGGGCTCGCTGGGCCCGGGCGCCCTCGGCGGGCTCACCTTCGTCTGGGGGTTGCGGCGGATCGCCGCGAGTCACGCCTCGATCCTGACCCTGCTCGAGCCCTTCGTGGCCGTGGTGCTCGCCGCGATTTTCCTTCGCCAAGGCCTCGCCCAGGGCCAGCTGCTCGGAGGGGCGCTTATCCTGACCGGTGCAGTCCTGGTGATCACCGCGCGCCCGTTGCAACGCTCGGAGATAGAGTAGAATCCCGGTCCTTGAGTGTCCGTGAGTCGCTCCTGTCCTCGGTGGCGCCGATCGCCGCCGGTGAGCTCCTCGTCGTCGCGGACGAGGCGACGCGGAAGCTCGTGACGCTCCAGATCAGCATGCTCGCGATGCAGGCGTCGCACGCCGAGAGCGAGGCGCGCGCGGTCGCGATCGTGAGCGAGAAGTCGAGCTCGCTCGACTGCGTCGTCGTCGACGTCGGCCTCGCCGGGCTCGACCCGTGGGCCCTCCTCAAGCAGCTGCGGCAGGACCCCGAGACGTCGACGATCCCGGTGATGGTCATCCTCGGTCGCCCGCCGAACGAGTCCGACATGCTGAAGCTGATCGACGCGGGCGTGATGGATCACCTCGTCAAGCCGCTCAGCCCCACGCTGCTCTGCGCGAAGATCAAGGCGGTCTCGGAGCGCTCGCGGATGCAGCGCGAGCTCAAGAACAAGCTGCGCTTCGCGCTGGAGTACTCCGCGCTCGACGCGCTGACCGGCCTCTACAACCGGCGCTACTTCGAGCGCCGTCTCCGCGAAGAGTCGGCGCACGCCAAGCGGCACAAGCGGCCCTTTTCGCTCGTCCTCGTCGACATCGACCACTTCAAGCTCGTCAACGACACCTACGGCCACGAGGACGGCGACCGCGTGCTCTGCCACGTCGCGGAGCTGCTCGGCGGCTCGCTCCGCGAGGACGACATCGCCTGCCGCTTCGGCGGCGAGGAGTTCGTCATCCTCCTGCGCGCCACGCCCGGACCCGCGGCGCGCGTCGTCGCCAACCGCCTCCGCGCCTCGGTCGCGTCCCAGCCCATCGCGCTCGGCGCGAAGGACGAGCCGCGCCACGTCACGCTGAGCGGCGGCGTCTCCGCGGCGGACGAGCGGAACGACTACGACGTCGACAACATCGTCGACCGCGCCGACAAGGCGCTCTACCGCGCGAAGCGCGGCGGCAGGAACCGCGTCGAGATGGAGTGACGCGGGCCGAGGAGGCCGCGCGTCCCGCGGCCTCCCTCGAGCGCGCTCCGGCCGCGGGGCGCCGGTCAGCCCGACGCCTTGACGTGCTCGCCGTAGCTCTTGTCGTCCATGAGCTCCGCGAGGGCGCCGGCGTCCGCCGCCTCGATGACGACCATCCACGCCTTGCCGTACGGATCCTCGTTGACGAGCTCGGGCGAGGAGTCGAGGTCCTTGTTCACCTCGACGACCTTGCCGTCGATCGGCGCGTACAGATCGCTGAGCGTCTTGACGCTCTCGATCGTCCCGAACGTCTTGCCGATCGAGAGCTCGTCGCCGACCTTCACGTCGAGGCTCACGAGGGTGATGTCGCCGAGCTGCTCGACCGCGAACGCGGTGATGCCCACGGTGACGCGGTTACCGTCGACCTTCGCCCACTCGTGGTCCTTCGTGTACTTGAGCGCAGCGGGGAATTCCATCTCGTCTCTTCCTTCTTCACGCGCGAGCGTCGCTCGCTGTTCGGTCTCGTTCGTCCGGGTCAGGATCGCTTGTAGAACGGCGTCTTCACGACGACCGCCTCGATGTTCTTGCCGCGGCAGTCGACGAGGAGCTTCGTCCCGATCGCGGACAGCTCCGTGGGGACGTACCCGAGGCCGATGTTCTTGCCGACCGTCGGTCCGGGGCTGCCGCTCGTGCAGACGCCGACCTCCTTGCCGTCGAGGTCGCGCAGCGGGTAGCCGTGGCGGGCGATGCCGCGCCCCTCGACCTCGAAGCCGACGAGCTTGCGCGGGAGCGGCGCCGCCTTGACCGCGGCGAGGGCGTCCTTGCCGACGAACATGGCCTTGTCGAGCTTCACGACCCAGCCGAGCCCCGCCTCGATCGGGTTCGTGGTCTCGTCGATGTCGTTGCCGTAGAGCGAGAGGCGCGCCTCGAGGCGGAGCGTGTCGCGCGCCCCGAGCCCCGCCGGCTTGATGCCGAGCGGGGCGCCGAGCTCCATCAGCTGGTCCCAGAGCGCGGGCGCGTCGTTCCACGCGCAGAAGATCTCGACGCCGTCCTCGCCGGTGTAGCCGGTGCGCGCCGCGGTGCAGCGAATGTTGCCGATGACGGCGTCGCGGAAGTGGAAGCTCTTGAGCTCGCGGAGCTTCGCGGCGTCGGCACCGGCCTTGTCGAGGACGTCGAACGCCTTCGGCCCCTGGAGCGCGATGAGCGCGGTCTCGTCGCTGCGGTCGGCGAACTCGCAGTGGTCCTTCGCGGCCTTCTCGAAGTGCGCGGCGATCTTCGCGAGGTTCGACGCGTTGCAGACGATGAGCCAGCGGTCGCGCGCGGCGCGATACACGATGAGGTCGTCGAGGATCGTGCCCTGCTCGTTGCAGCAGGCCGTGTACATCGCCTGGCCGTCGACCAGCTTCGACGTGTCGTTGGTCACGAGGTAGTCGACGACCGCCGCGGCGTGCTCGCCCTTCATCTCGAGCTCTCCCATGTGGGAGACGTCGAAGAGGCCCGCGGCTGTGCGGACGGCCTGGTGCTCGTCGACGATGCCCGTGTACTGGATGGGCATCTCCCAGCCGGCGAACGGGACCATCCGGCCCTTGGCTGCGACGTGACGATCGTAGAGAGAGGTCTTGCGGGGGGCTGCCTCGGTCATGCGCCGGGCACACTAGACGAGGCCGCGCGCGTCCGAAAGTGCAGTGAGCGTCGAGCGTGCTCACTCCTTGGCGCCGGAGATCCCCAGCACCTTGACGCAGTACGGCGCGCCGAAGACGCGTCGCGCGAAGTTGCGGAGCGGCGCGGCGTCGGGCGCCCCGATCCACGCGGCGCGGTAGGCCTCGTGCCGGGCGTCGGCGAAGACGGCGAGCTTCGAGCCCTCGGCGTAGAGGCGCATGGCGCGCTCGGCGTTCCAGGCGAGGAACTCACGCGTCGACGGGTTGTGGACGAAGTAGGTGGCGTCGAGCTCTTCGACCGCGAGGCCAAACGCGAGCGTATAGACCGTGAGCTCGAGCGTACCGCCGACGGCGTCGCGCGCGGCGGCGCCCCAGAGCCCGCTCGCGACCAAGTCGACGCCGACCTCGCTGCCGTTCGTGAAGCTCACCCACGCGTCCAGCACGAAGGTGGGGGTGTCGTTCCAATCCGTGATCGGCGTGACCAGGTACGGCTGGTAGCGCGCGCCGCGGAGGCTGGCGGGGACCCGCGGGGCGACGTCGGCGAGGTGGATGGCCGGCGAGGCGACGAGCGTCGCGCGATCCTGGAGGACGTAGAAGCCGTTCGCGGGCTCGCCGGTGACGTTGTACGCGAAGCGGAGGTGGCTCGAGATTCCGAACGAGAGCTGCTGCCCCCACGTGATCCGATCGCTCGGGTAGTCGTACTGGCCGTAGGTCGGGTGCAGGTGGCGCACGAGGTCCGTCAGCGCCGCGCCCCAGCTCGGGTGCGTCCCCGTACGTTGCTCGGGGAACGTGAAGAAGAACACCTGCGAGCCAGGCCACGGCGCCTCCGCGCCGCCGTCGGCTTGGGGCGCGCCGCCGTCGTCCGGGCGGCCGCGCGCGTCCGGCCGCGCGTGCCCGCCGTCGCGTGGGGCCGGCCTCGTCGCGCTCGGCTCGGCGGCAGGCGACGGAACCTGCGCGTAGTCCCCGCTGCACGCGAGGAGGGCGAGCGCGCCAGAGGCGACGAGGAGAGCGGGACGCGGAGCATGGGTCCAGTCCCGTATCAATAAAACGAAAATGTTCCTATGATGCGCGCGGGCCGCACCCGTCCGGCTGGGCGCCGCAGGTCGGCGCGTCCGCTCGCCCTCGTGAGTGCCGCCGGGCGTCGTTCCGAGGTATGCTCCGCGTGACATGGGAACACCCTGGGATCGCCCCGCCGCTCGCTACCTCGAGGAATGGGTTCCGCGTTTCGTTCCCTACCACCTCGACCTCGTGCAGGAGCTGGCGCTGGCGCAGGGGCAGCGTGTCCTCGTCGCCAGCGCGGGGCCGGGGGCGGAGGTCCTCGCGGTCGCACGGGCGGTCGGTGACCGCGGCCTGGTGCGCGCGACGGACGCGAGCGACGAGCTCGTCGGCATCTGCGCGGAGCAGGTCGCCAAGGCGGGCTTCCCCGCCGTGAAGGTCGAGCGCGCCGGGCTCGCGGACGTCGGCGCCGGCGACTGGAACGCGATCGTATGCTGCTTCGGACTGTGGACGGCCGCCGACCGCGTCGAGGTCCTCAAGAGCTGGGCGCGGGCGCTCGCCGCGCACGGGAAGGTCGGTGTGCTCACGTTCGGCCCCTCCGACGAGAGCGATCCGTTCGAGATGCTCGCGCAGTCGCTCCGCGAGCTCGAGCCGAACGCGGCGGCGACGCCGCCGAGCATCGCCGCCGACCGCGAGGCGATGGCGAAGATGTTCGAGGACGCGGGCCTCTCGCTCGTTCGCCACACGGTCCTCCGCCACACGGTCACCTTCCCGAGCGCCGAGGCGTTCACGACCGCGATCCGCGAGGGCCGCACCTGGCGCCGCGTCTGGGAGGAGCTCGGGCCCGAACGGATGGGCCTCGTGACCGCGCGCTTCTACGATCGCGTCGGCGGGCCGACCGAGCCGCTGAGCTTCGAGCCGGCGGTCACCCTCGCGATCGCCGCGCTCCCCGGCGCGGAGGTCGAGCTGATGTCGCGCCCGAGCGCCAAGGCCCCGCCGCTCGCCAGCGCGCCGCCTCCCCAGCGCCCGTCACGGCCTCCGCCCGACCCCTACAAGGACTGAGCTGGCGTAGCGCGCATCCGCGTCGGCGCGAGCACCTCGAGAGAGGCGCCGAAGACGCAGCGGCGAGGTGCGGGCGAGGGCCGATAGGGCTTTCCGTCCCGGCTCTGCCGCGCTATGTCAAGCCGCTCGTCACCACCTCTAGGGAGCTCGAATGGCACGTTATCAGTTCACGTCGGAGTCGGTCACCGAGGGGCATCCGGACAAGCTTTGCGATCACGTCTCCGACGCGATTCTCGACGCGATCCTCACGCAGGACAAACACGCGCGCGTCGCGTGCGAGACCCTCGCGAAGACCGGCATGGTGGTCGTCGCCGGCGAGATCACGACGACCGCGACGATCGACTACCCGAAGATCATCCGCAAGACGGTGCGCGACATCGGGTACACGAGCTCCGAGATGGGCTTCGACGCCGAGACGTGCGCGGTGCTCACGGCGGTCGAGCAGCAGAGCCCGGACATCGCCCAGGGCGTGACCGAAGGCCAGGGCATGCACAAGGAGCAGGGCGCGGGCGATCAGGGCCTCATGTTCGGCTACGCGTGCGACGAGACGCCGAACCTCATGCCGGCGCCGATCGACTACGCGCACCAGCTCGCGCGCCAGCTCGCCGCGATCCGCAAGTCGAAGAAGGTGGGCTTCCTCCGCCCCGACGGCAAGACGCAGGTCACGCTCGAGTACGAGAACGACATCCCCGTCCGCGTCGACGCGATCGTCGTCTCGACCCAGCACGACGAGGACGTGAAGTACAAGGCGCTCCGTGAGGCCGTCGTCGACCTCGTGATCGACAAGGTCATCCCGAAGAAGCTCATCGACAAGGCGACCAAGATCCACGTCAACCCGACGGGGCGCTTCGTCGTCGGCGGTCCGCAGGGCGACTGCGGGCTCACCGGCCGCAAGATCATCGTCGACACCTACGGCGGCATGGGTCGTCACGGCGGCGGCGCCTTCAGCGGCAAGGACCCGTCGAAGGTCGACCGCTCGGCCTGCTACTACGCGCGCTTCATCGCGAAGAACGTCGTCGCGGCCGGCCTCGCCAAGCGCTGCGAGGTGCAGATCGCCTACGCGATCGGCGTCGCCAAGCCCGTCGGCGTTCACGTCAACACGTTCGGCACCGGGAAGATCTCGGACGAGAAGCTCGAGTCCTACATCCTCGCGAAGTTCGACATGCGCCCGAAGGCGCTCATCGACGAGCTCGGTCTCCTCGCGCCGCAGTACCTCGCGACCGCCGGCTACGGCCACTTCGGCCGGAGCGAGTTCTCCTGGGAGAAGACCCACCGCGCGGCGCAGCTCACCGCGGACCTGCTCGGCGGCAAGCCGAGCGGCAAGAAGGTGGAGACGAAGAAGACCGCGCACGTGAACGGCAACGGCGCGAACGGCAGCAACGGCGCGCTCAACGGGCACGGCGTCGGGAAGAAGGCCGGCAAGAAGACGAAGAAGAAGGGCAAGAAGGGCGGAGCCCGCTTCGCCGAGGCGTGACGCTTCGCGGGTCGTGACGCTTCGCCGCGTCCGCAGCTGAAAGGGCGTGATCCCGAGGGGTCACGCCCTTTTCTCATGGTGGGATATCAGGATCTTTCCGGCGCTTACACGGTGTCTCAAGTGAATGACATCGCGATACGTAAGGAGCGTTCGCGGGGCCTCGGGTGTGTACTTCCGTCGCCGGCTCGTCGGGGCCTGGTCGATGGAGGTTTGCCGTGATTCGTAGGTCGCTTGGTCTCGGGGCGTTCGTGGTCGCGTCGCTCGTGTTTGCGTGCGGCAGCTCTTCGACGAGGGATGGCTTCGGCGACGATCCGGGCGCCGGCAACGGCGCGGACCTCGGCGGCGGCGACAACAACAAGAACGACTCGCTCGGGACCGATCCGACGCCCGAGCAGCCGGCCCCTCCCGAGGAGTGTCAGAAGATGGACATCCTCTTCGTCATCGACGACTCGGGGTCGATGCAGGAAGAGCAGGCGAACCTCGTCGCCAACTTCCCGAAGTTCGTCTCGAAGATCGACTCCTTCAAGACGAAGAGCGGCTCGAAGCTCGACTGGCGCATCGCCGTGACGACCACGGGGCGCGACGTCGCCTACCAGATCCAGCTGCCGATCGGCGGCGGGTCCTTTCCTCAGAACGAGAAGGGCGACAACGGCGTCTTCCGCATGACGCCGAGCTGCGGGACGACGAAGCGCTGGGTCGAGAAGGCCGACGCGACCGCCGCGAAGGACTTCCAGTGCCTGGCGCGCGTGGGGACCAGCGGCCCGAGCATCGAGATGCCGCTCGAGGCGACGAAGCTCGCGCTGGTCGACCGCATGGCGGACGGCACGAACACCGGCTTCCTCCGCGACGACGCGCTGCTCGCCATCGTCATCCTCACGGACGAGGACGACTGCTCGCGCGACGACAACAACTTCACGATCCAGAACGACGTCTGCAAGACGATGCAGGGTCTGAAGCCGATCTCCGAGTACAAGGGGATCCTCGACGCTGTCGCGAAGGGCGCGGGCCGCTGGGCCACGGCGGTCATCGCGGGGCCGACCGCGTGCCAGTCGAGCTTCGGCAAGGCGAGCGAGGCCGCGCGGCTCCAGGACTTCGTCGGCATGGCCGGCAAGAACGGGACGTTCAGCTCGATCTGCGACGGCGACCTCAGCGACGCCCTCGAGAAGGCCCTCGACACGTTCGACGCGGCCTGCAAGACGCTCCCGCCCTCCAGCGTGAAGTAGGCCATCGAGGCTGTGGATAACCTGAGGAGGGCGAGGATGCGATCGGTGACCGCATCCTCCTTCCTCACGAGTCCCGTTCCCAGACGACCGCGCAGCCCCACGCGATTCATCAAGAAAACGTGGCCTCTGCGTCGCCCGGCCAACCGCGAATCGCCAAATTCGTGGGTTCTCCGGCCGGGCCCGAGGGCGCGCTCGGGTGTGGACAGTTTGCGGACGCCGGCTCAGCTCGAGGCGGCGGCGCGCTTGGTCCGCGAGCGCGTCCCTGCGGTGCGCTTGCGTCGCCGCGGCGCCGCCTGGCGGGCCTGACGCGAGAGCGCGCGCGACGAAGCTGCGGCGCGGGGGGCGCGCTTCAGGGCTTTCTTCGCCGCCTGGGCCCGCTTCGGCGACTTGCGGCGCGGGGTCGACGAGGAGGCCTTGGCCTTGGCCTTGGCCGTCTCGCGCTTCGCCTGCTTGCGCGTGCGCTCCGATGTGGTCCCCTTCTTCGGCGCCGGGAGCTTCACGCCGGCGCGACGGGCCTTCGACAGCCCGATCGCGATCGCTTGCTTGGCGTTCTTCGCTCCGTGCTTGCCCTCACGGATGTGCTCGACCTCCTCGCGCACGAACTCGCCGGCCTGCGTCGCCGGTGCCTTGCCCTCGCGCTTCGCCTTTCGAGCCCGCGCGATCGTCTTCTTCTCAGGCATATGGGTGGTCTCCTTCGTCGCGCGGCCGAAGCAAGGACGTGGCCACGCCCGCCGCCCGCGCGCGCGGAGCGCGGTTTCTGCCGTCCGGCGCGCCCTCGCGCGCGCGTCTGGTCGCGCGCGCGCTTCGCGACGCATGCGCGGCCTTTCGACACGTGCGGTCGCGAGATGCCTCGTTCGGGCGCGCGCGCGGGCGCGCTGCCGCGACGACCGATGCGCTCTCGGCGACGGGCGACCGACTCCCGCCGTCCTCGGCCCCGCGCGCGCCGGGACGTCAGAACGTGACGCCGCCGCGGATCGACTCGCCCTTGCGCATCAACTCGAAGCCGTCGTTGATGCGATCGATCGGCTGACGCGCGCGACGATGTCGATCTTCTCGTCCATGTTCCAGTCGACGATCGACGTCGAGGCCGACGCCGCCGAGCCCGAAGACGACGACGTTCACGCCCGGCTCGACCTTCGCGGTCTCGATGACGGCGCCTGCGCCGCTGGTGCGCCGCAGCCGACGGAGCAACCTTCGCGAACGGCGCGTCCTCGCGGATCTTCGCGAGCGCGATCTCCCGGAGCACGGCGTGGTTCGCGAACGTCGAGCAGCCCAGGGGCGCCGCGGGCGCCGCGACGCACTGCCCCCTTGGATTCGCTCCTGGGTCCGCCTAAGTTGAGCTCGTGGGAAGCGAGAACTTTCACGAGCGGTTCGAAGACCTGACGCCCTACACGCGCGAGATGCACCGCGCGATCGTGTCGCTCATGGAAGAGCTCGAGGCCGTCGACTGGTACCAGCAGCGCGTCGACGGTACGAACGACGAGGCGCTGAAGGCCGTGCTCGCGCACAACCGCGACGAGGAGATCGAGCACGCCATGATGAACCTCGAGTGGATCCGGCGGAACAACCCCACCGTCGACGAGGCGGCGCGCACGTTCCTCTTCACCGACGGGCCGATCACCGAGGTCGAAGCGAAGATGAAGGCGGCGCAGGGCGGCGAGGGCGCGGGCAACGGCGACGCCCCCGCGCGCGCCGGCAGCAACGGCGTCGCGGCGTCGCGCGCCGTGGGCGGCTCGCTCGGCATCGGAAGCCTGAAGCTCACCTGAGCGATACGAACGAACCCCTCAAGAAGGCACGATGGACCTCCTCAAGCGAAACCTCGCCCCGATCCTCCCCGAAGCCTGGAAGCTCATCGACGAGGAGGCTGCCCGGGTGCTCCGGCTCCTCCTCGCCGGACGCAAGATCGTCGACTTCGAAGGCCCGTTCGGCTGGACGTACGCCGCGGTCAACACCGGCAAGCTGAAGCTGCTCGGGCAGGCGCCCGCGCCCGACGTCGGCATCGGCATGCGCGAGGTGCAGCCTCTCGTCGAGGTGCGCGTCCCGATCAAGCTTTCGATCATGGATCTCGACACCGTCGCGCGCGGCGCCGAGGACCCGAACCTCGAGTCGGTCGTTCAGGCCGCCGAGAAGATCGCCCTGGTCGAGGACAACGCCGTGTTCAACGGCCTCGCCAGCGCGGGCATCAAGGGCATCCTCGAGTCGAGCCCGCACCCTCCGCTCGCGCTCTCGCCCGACGTGCTGGACCTGCCGAAGTCGATCCTCGACGCGAAGGAGACGCTGCGCCGGGCGGGCGTGGCCGGGCCTTACGTGCTCGTCCTCGGCGCCGCGCTCCACGACGCGGTCTTCTCCGCGACCGACGAGGGACACCCGCTCGCCAAGCGCATCGAGCAGCAGCTCGTCGATCGGCCGATCGTCCGCGCGGAGGCGGTGAACGGCGCGGCGCTCCTCTCGATGCGCGGCGGTGACTACGAGCTCTACGTCGGGCAGGACCTGTCGATCGGCTACGCGTACCACACGAAGGACGAGGTCGAGCTCTACCTCACCGAGTCCTTCACGTTCCGCGTGCTCGAGCCGGCGGCGGCGGTCCGGCTGACGCGCGGCAAGTAGCGCCGATCCGGCTCGGGAAAGCGCGGATCGCGGGCCCGCCGACCGTCGCGGGCGCCCGGTGGGAGACCGGAGGCGACGGCGCGCGCGGCGCCGCTCGCGCCCATGATCCTGGATCGTCGAGGCCACGCCGCGGGGCGCGCGGGTCCGCGTCGACGCGCGGGGATGCGCGAAATTCGGCTCTTCTCGAGGAGCTCCCGACGGCACCCATCCTGCAGCTCGCTCGGCATGAGCACGCAGGTCCCGGCGCTCGGCTCCGTCCTCGTGAACCGCTACGAGCTCGTCGAGGAGCTCGGACGCGGCGGGTGCGCCGTCGTGTTCGGGGCTCACGACCACCGGCTCGCGCGGGCGGTCGCGGTGAAGGTCCCGATCGGCATCGCCGGCGACACCGCGAAGGTCGGCCGCTTCGCGCGCGAGGCGCGCGTCATCGCGTCGATCCATCACCCCAACGTGTGCGCGGTGCTCGACAGCGGGTTCACCGAGGACGGCGTGCCGTTCCTCGTCATGGAGCGGCTCTTCGGCGAGTCGCTCCGCGCGACGATCCACCGAGCCAAGCGGCTCCCGGTCGGCGACGCGATCGCGATCGGGCTCCAGCTGCTCTCGGCGCTCGACGCCGTGCACGCGGCGGGGATCGTCCACCGCGACGTCAAGCCGGACAACGTGATCCTGGTGTCGCGCGGCGGCTGCGATCCGCTCGTGAAGCTCCTCGACTTCGGCCTCTGCCGCAGGGCCGCGCGCCGGCGCGCCGACGAGGAGACGATGACGCGCGAGGGGGCGCTCGTCGGCACGCCGGAGTACATGGCGCCGGAGCAGGTGATCGGCAGCGCGACGCTCGACGCCCGCGCGGACATCTACGCGGTCGGCGTCGTGCTCTACGAGGCGCTCACCGGCGATCGCGCGTTCTTCGCGAAGAACATCCGCGACATCCTCTCGGGCGTGATGAACAAGAGGCTGAGGCCGCTCCGCGAGGCGCGGCGGGACGCGCCCCGCTCGCTCGAGGTCGCCGTCGCCCGGGCGATGAGCCGCGAGCCCGCGCGCCGCCACGCGACCGCGGCGGAGCTCCAGGCGGATCTCGTCGCCGTGAAGGAGGAGATCGCCGCGCTCGCCCGCGCCGCCCAGCGCCGCGCGGAGGCCGAGGTCTGGGACCTCCCGACCACGCCGTTCCAGCGCCGTCTGCCGCCTCGACGCCCGCCCGCGCCCGCGGGCTGACAGGGGCACACGCGGACCCGCCGCGCCCGAGGTTTTCGGGGAGCGATCCGCGGGCGGCGGCGCGCGCCTTCGCGCGCCGCGCCGTCCGGAGACCGTCAGATGTCGAAGTAGAGGTAGAACTCGTGCGGCGTCGGCCGCATGCGGATCGGGTTGAGCTCCTTCGTCCGCTTGTAGTCGAGCCACTCGGCGACCGCGTCCTTCGTGAAGACATCGCCGCGGAGGAGGTACTCGTGGTCGCGCTCGAGCGCGTCGAGCGCCTCCTCGAGGCTGCCCGGCATGTGGGGGACGTTCTTCAGCTCCTCGGGGCTGAGGGCGTAGATGTCCTTGTCGAGCGGATCGCCCGGGTCGATCTTGTTCTGGATGCCGTCGAGCCCGGCGAGCATCATCGCGCTGAACGCGAGGTACGGGTTGCAGCTCGGGTCGGGGAACCGAACCTCGACGCGGCGGGTCTTCGGCGACGGGCCGGTGATCGGGATGCGGACCGACGCGGAGCGGTTGCGGCTCGAGTAGGCGAGGTTGACGGGCGCCTCGAAGCCGGGCACGAGGCGGCGGAAGCTGTTCGTCGTCGGGTTCGTGAACGCGGCGAGCGACTTGGCGTGCTTGATGATGCCGCCGATGTAGTGGAGGGCCGTCTGCGAGAGGCCGGCGTAGCCGTCGCCGTGGAAGAGCGGCTTGCCCTCCTTCCAGAGCGACTGATGCACGTGCATGCCCGAGCCGTTGTCGCCGAAGAGCGGCTTCGGCATGAAGGTCGCCGCCTTGCCGTGCTTGCGCGCGACGTTCTTGACCACGTACTTGAACCACATGAGCTGATCGGCGCAGGGGAGCAGCCGATTGAACTTCATGCCGATCTCGCACTGACCGCCGGACGCGACCTCGTGGTGGCCGACCTCGACCTCGATGCCCGACGCCTGGAGCGCGAGCATGATCTCCATGCGCACGTTCGCGAGCGTGTCGGTCGGCGGGACGGGGAAGTAGCCTTCCTTGTGGCGCGTCTTGTAGCCGAGGTTCGGGTACTCCTCGCGGCCGGAGTTCCACGCGCCCTCGACGCTGTCGAGGAAGTAGTAGCCCTCGTTCGGCTTCGAGTGGTCGAAGCGGACGTCGTCGAAGAGGAAGAACTCCGCCTCCGGGCCCATGAACGACGTGTCGGCGATCCCGGTCTGGCGGAGGTAGGCCTCGGCCTTCTTCGAGATGTGGCGCGGGTCGCGCGAGTAGGGCTGCTTGGTGATCGGATCGAACACGCTGCAGACGAGCGAGAGCGTCGGGTGCGCGAAGAACGGATCGAGCTTCGCCGTCTCCGGGTCCGGGATCATCGTCATGTCCGACGCGTTGATCGGCTGCCAGCCGCGCACCGACGAGCCGTCGAACTGGATGCCGTCCTCGAACAGGCCCTCGTCGAGCCGCGCGACGGGCAGGGTCGTGTGCTGCCACACGCCCGGGAAATCGATGAACTTCAAGTCGATGAACTTGACGTCGTTCTTGTGCGCGAGCTCGATGACTTCCTTCGGCTTCATGGCTTCCTTGCTTTCTCTGTGACCTTGGTCGAGGCGCGCGTCCTCTGGGACCGCGCGCAGCTCGGCCGCGACGACTAGATGGCTTCCTTGCCGCGCTCGCCGGTCCGGATGCGCACGGCCTCTTCGATCGGGCTCACGAAGATCTTGCCGTCGCCGATTCGTCCGGTCTTGGCGCTCTTCTCGATCGCGTCGAGGACGTCGTGGACGAGCTCGTCCGGCACGACGATCTCGATCTTCACTTTCGGGACGAAGTCGACGACGTACGCCGAGCCTCGATAGACTTCTTTCTTGCCGCCCGTGCGGCCGAAGCCCTTCACCTCGGTGACGGTCATGCCCTGGACACCAACCTCGCTGAGGGCGTCTTTGACCTCGTCGAGCTTGAACGGCTTGATGATTGCCTCGATCTTCTTCATTGAACGCTTCGTTTCGGCGCCGTCCCGGACCGCGCGGGCGCCATCAGACACCCGGCGTCCGGGGCTGCCAAGCGCTTTCACCCTCTGTTTTGCCCACCACCGGTTTCGGAAATGTTTCGGTCTCGTAGCCGCTCGAAAAATGGCCGCGCTGACGCGTGGCGGCATCGGCCGACGCGTCACGTCGTGGGGCGCGGTGGCGTCGCGCATCACGGCCGCGCGAGGGCCGCGTGAACGGCGCGCGGCTCGCGCTCGGGACCTCTCCGACGCCCGTCGAGCGACTCGAGGGCCTCGGCCTCTGGGCGAAGCGGGACGATAAGATCGCAGCGCTCTACGGCGGCAACAAGGTGCGCAAGCTCGAGCGCCTGCTCGGCGCCGCGCGCGCCGCCGGCAAGACGCGCGTCCTCACGCTGGGCGCGGCGGGGAGTCATCAGCTCGTCGCCACGGCGCTCTTCGGGCGGCGTGAGGGGTTCGACGTCGAGGCTGTCGTCGTGCCGCAGCCGTCGTCGGAGCACGGTCGCGACAACCTGCGCGTCGCGATCGCGAGCGGGCTCGTCCCCGTCGTCGCGACGTCGTGGGCCGCGGCGCCGGTCAGGCTCGCGTCCCGTCTCCGTCGCGACACGTACCTCGTCCCGCTGGGAGGCTCGAACGCGGTCGGCTCGCTCGGGTTCGTCGACGCCGCGAAGGAGCTCGCCGGGCAGGTCGCCGCCGGCGCGATGCCCGAGCCGGACGTCGTCGTCGTCGCGGTGGGCTCGGGCGGCACCGCGGCCGGTCTGGCGGTCGGCTTCGAGGCAGCGGAGATGCGCACGCGCGTCGTCGGCGTCGCGATCTCGCGGCCGGTCCCGATCCTCTCCGTGATGGCGCGTCGCTTGGCGAGGCGGACCGCCGAGCACGTCGGCCTCACGCGCGCGCAGGCCGCGCGCGCGGCGAAGCGCATCGACGTCGACGGTCGTTGGGTCGGGCGCGGCTACGGCTGGCCGCTGCCGGAGGGGGAGGCGGCGACGCGCGACGCCGCGCGGGCCGGGCTCGTCCTCGACGCGACGTACACGGCGAAGGCGTTCGCGTGCGCGCTCACGCTCGCGGAGCGGCCGGGCGTGGTGCTGTATTGGCACACGCTCTCGACCGCGCCGATGGATCCGCTCCTCGCGAGCGCGCCCGAGCTGCCGGCCGAGCTCGCGCGCCTCTTCCGCTGAGCGTCACTCCGTCGCGGGGAGCTCGGGATCGGGCGTGGGCGCCGGCGTCGGCTCGTGCTCGGGCGCCTCGTCCGGCGCCTCGGACGTCTCGGGCTTGCTGGGAGGCTTCGGGCGCGGCTTGCGGGGCCGCGCTGCCGGCGTCGCGCTGGGGGACGGCAGATCCGCTGGGCTGAGCGCGGTCGGCGTCGTGTCGGGCGAGGTCTCGCCCGGCGACGCGGGCGCCTCGGCGCTCGCGGGAGGTGCGGGCGTCGCCGACGACGTCGTGGTCGGGGCGCCGTTCGTCGGCGGCGCGGCCGTCGTCGCGGGGGGCGCGGCCACGGACTCCGTGGCCGCGGACGGCGCCGGCGGGCTCGGCTGCGCGCGCTGGCCAGCGATGAAGGCGCCGACCGCGATCCCGACCACGGCGAGGGCGACCGAGGCGAGCATCATGCGCCGGCGGCGGTCCGCGCGGATCGCGAGCTGCTCGTCACGCACGGTGGCGGGCGCGAGCTCGCTCACCGGGAGCGGGTCGATCTCGGGCGGCGTCGCCGGGAGCGCGACGCCGCCGGACGACGAGGAGTACGGCCCGGGCACCGCGCCCGGTGAGTCGGGTTGCGACGTGCGCGGGAGCGGGAGGGTCTTGGGGCCGGAGCCGCCGGTGGTGGTCGCGCTCTTCGACGGGCCTCCGCTCTCGCCGCCGCCGCGCGCGCCGTAGTTCGACGGCTCGCGCCGGTCGATCGGCGTCGCCGTGCCGGTGCGGGCCGCGTCGCTCGCGTCGGGCACCGTACGCGTCGAGTCCTGCTGGCTGTGTGGGGCGCCGCTCGCGCGCGCCTGCGTGTCCGTGTCGGGGACGCTCGAGCGGCTGGTGCGCGCGGCGGCGAGCGCGCTCGCCGTGAAGACCTCGGTGTCGCCCGTCGCGTCGACCGCCGCGGCCGCCTGCGGGACGATGACCGCCGTGTGCTTGCCGGTGCCGTCGGGGAGCACGGAGGGAAAGGCGTCGAGCAGGCGCCGGGTGACCGCCGCGGCGTCGCGGATGCGCGCGTCGCGATCGTGCACGAGCATGGCGTCGACGACGCTGGCGAGCTCGGGCGGCACCCAGGGCGCGACGTCGTGCAAGAGCTTCGGGCGGGAGGTGAGGATCCCGACGATCGTGCCGTGATAGCTGCCACGGTCGGCGAACGGCGCCGCGCCCGCGAGCGCCTCGTACATGACGGCGCCGAGCGACCAGATGTCCGCGCGCCCGTCGACGTCGTCCTTCCCCTCCGCCTGCTCGGGCGACATGTAGAGCGGCGTTCCGATCGGCGTCCCGCTGCCGGTGATGCGCGCGCTGCCCGGCGCCTCACTCAGGAGCTTCGAGACGCCGAAGTCGAGGAGCTTCACGAGCATCTGCCCGTTGTCGCGCTCGGTCAGGTAGACGTTCGCCGGCTTGAGGTCGCGGTGGATGACGCCGGCCTCGTGCGCCTTGGCGAGGCCGCGCGCGATCTGGTGCGCGAGCATCACGCCCGTCTTCACGTCGATGCGCTTGTCGCGCTCGAGCCGGCCCTGGAGGTCCTCGCCGGTGAGGTGCTCCATCACCATGTAGAGGCCGACGCGCCCGTCCGCGCCCACGTCGAAGACGTCGACGATGTGCTCGGAGTTGATCTGCCCTGCGGCGCGCGCCTCGCGCCGGAAGCGAGCCACGATGAGCTCGCTCTCCTTCATGCTCTTGTCGATCAGCTTGACCGCGACGCGCTTGCCGAGATCGAGGTGGATGGCCTCGCAGACGACGCCCATGCCGCCCGCGCCGAGCACGCGACGGATCTCGTATTTTCCGCCGACCGCCAGGCCGACCAACGAGCTGTACGTCGCCGCCACTGCCACACCCTCTCTGCCTCGCCTCGACGGCGCTGGAGACCCAAACCTCGTGTCGTTTCGATGCCCGAAGCGCTGGAGGCCGAGCGAGGCTCCAGCATAGCCCGGATCGGGTGGGGACACCCGACTCAGGCCGCTCAGGGTCATACGACAAGCCGGCCCCCGGTACCCCTCGAATCTGCGGTCGGCGAACGCAGACGGCCCACCCCCCGGGGCCGTCGCGCCGTGCTCGACCGCGGCGGCTCCTCGCCGGGAGCTCCCGAGTAAGCTCGTGTGCGACAGCCGGGCCGCTCGCGGCGCGGTGTTTTGCGACGGCTCAGTCGTCGTCGGCGCGCAGCTTGGCGAGCACGCTGAAGTCCTCGAGCGTCGACGTGTCGCCCTTGGTCTCCGCGTTGCCCGACGCGACCTCCTTGAGGAGGCGGCGCATGATCTTTCCGGAGCGGGTCTTCGGCAGCGAGTCGGTGAAGCGGATCGCGTCGGGACGCGCAAACTTCCCGATCTCCTTGTCGATGTGCTCGGCGAGCTTGGCCTTGAGGTCCTTGGCGTCGTGGCCGGCCTTCAGCGTGACGAAGACGACCAGCGCCTGGCCCTTGAGCTCGTCGGGCTTGCCGACCGCCGCGGCCTCGGCGACGGCGGGGTGACTGACGAGCGCGCTCTCGATCTCGGCGGTGCCGATGCGGTGGCCGGCGACGTTGAGCACGTCGTCGATGCGCCCGACCACCCAGAAATAGCCGTCCTCGTCGCGCCGGGCGCCGTCGCCGGTGAAGTAGACGTTCGGCATGACGTCCCAGTACGTCTTCAGGTAGCGCTCGTCGTCGGCCCAGAGCGTGCGCGCCATCGACGGCCATGGCCTCCGGATGACGAGCTTGCCGCCCTCGTTCGGCTGGCACTCGTCACCGCGGTCCTTCACGACCGCGATGTCGACGCCGAAGGACGGCAGCCCCGTGGAGCCCGGCTTCGAGTAGCAGGCGCCGGGGAGGGTGGTGAGCATGATCGAGCCGGTCTCGGTCTGCCACCACGTGTCGACGATCGGGCAGCGGCCACCGCCGATGACGCGGTGGTACCAGGTCCACGCCTCGGGGTTGATCGGCTCGCCGACGGAGCCGAGCAGGCGCAGCGACGACAGGTCGTGCTTCGCGGGCCAGTCGTCGCCGGCGCGGATGAACGCGCGGATCGCCGTCGGCGCCGTGTAGAGGATCGTGACGCCGTGCTTCTCGATGATGCTCCAGAAGCGCGACCAATCCGGCGCGTTGGGAGCGCCCTCGTACATCATCACGCTCGCGCCGCACGAGAGCGGCCCGTAGACGAAGTAGCTGTGCCCCGTGACCCAGCCGACGTCCGCCGTGCACCAGTAGAGGTCGCCCGGGCGGATGTCGAAGACGTACTTGGTCGTGACGTGGGCGCCGGCGAGGTAGCCCGCCGTCGTGTGCATCACGCCCTTCGGCTTCCCCGTGGAGCCGGACGTATAGAGGATGAAGAGCGGGTGCTCGGCGTCGAAGGCGGGCGGGTTCTTGGCGAGCGCGAGCGCCGCTTCGGACGGCCGCCGCGCGAGCGCGTCGTCCCACCAGAGGTCGCGGCCCTCCTTCATCGGCGCCGGGCACTTCTCGGGGCCGATCCGGCGGAGGACGATCGCCTTCTCGATCGTCGGCGTGCTCGCGAGCGCCTCGTCCGCCATCTTCTTGAGCGGCACCACGTTCCCGCGCCGCCAGGCGCCGTCCTGCGTGAGCAGGATCTTCGCGCCGCAGTCGTTGATCCGGTCGCGCAGGGCCTCCGCGCTGAAGCCGCCGAAGATGACCGAGTGCGTCGCGCCGAGTCGGGCGCACGCGAGCATCGCCACCGCGGTCTCCGGCACCATGCCCATGTAGATCGCGACGCGGTCACCCGCCTGGACCCCGAGGTCGGCGAGGGTGGCCGCGAGGCGCAGGACCTCGCGGTGGAGCTCCCAGTAGGTCAGCGTGCGGACGTCGCCGGGCTCTCCCTCCCAGACGATGGCCGCCTTCGTCCGGCCGTCCGTCGAGAGGTGGCGGTCGAGGCAGCTCTCGGTCAGGTTGAGCGTCGCGCCGACGAAGAACTTCGCGCGCGGCAGGTCCCACTCCGCGAAGGTTTTCCACGGCGTCCGGAAGACGAGGTCGAACGTCTGCTCGCGCCAGAACTCCTCCGGCTCGTCGAGCGACTTCCGATACATCGACGTGTACTCCGCGTGCGAGGCGACGCGGGCCTGCTTCGAGAACTCCTCGGAGGGCTGAAAACGGCGGTCTTCCTTCAGGCGCGATTCGATGCTGTCGCTCATGGGCTCTCCGAGGCTCTTTCGGCGCGATGAAACGGGTCAATGGGAATACCGTTTGTGCGCCGAACCCTCAAGCAGCGGACGTTCACGCCTCATCCGTCCGCGGGCGGAGGTGCCACGGACCGGCGCCGACGGAGAGCCGGGGCCGGAACGAAGAAGAGGGCAGCCTCGGGGAGGCCGCCCTCTCGGATCACGTCGTGCGTGACCGTGGCGTCACTGCGCGGCGTGCTTGAAGCACCCCTCCTTCACGCCCGGCGCGAGCGAGTCCTGGTTCCTCGGGCCGGCGTCACGGATGAGCGTCGGGGCGAAGCCGGTGAAGAGGATCTCGCCGTTGCAGGGGCGCGCCCAGTTCGCCGACAGCTCCGGATCGCTGATCTCCTTCCAGTAGTTCTGGGAGATGTCGATCGAGCCGCGCCGGTGGACCGTGCTGACCTCCTGGCCGGCGTCGTTGTTGTTGCCGTAGACGTTGTTCTCGCGGAAGAACGACTCCGGCGCGAGCGCGGCGCCCCAGATGAGCAGCGCCTGCTGCCGGTTGTTCACGAGGTTCGATTTCGAGATCTGCACGAGGACGTCGGAGCCGTTGATGAAGACGCCGTGCGACTCGTTCTCGACGATGTCGGTGTGGGTGATGATCGGATCGTGCCAGCGCGCGGGCTGCGGGGCCGAGCCGCACGACGAGATGGGGTTCGCGCCGTCGACCTGCATGCCGACGCCGTTCTCGCGGATGACCGAGTCGTCGACCACCATCTTCTGCGCGTTGGCGAGGTGGAGGCCGCGCTGGAAGCCCTTCACGAGCGCGCGGGTGAAGGTCGCCTCGACGTCCTCCTGAGCGCGGATGCCGGCCTCGCTGCGCTGGCCCTGCATCGTGACGCCCTCGATGAGCGAGTCGGTGACGACGACGTTGCCGCCGTTCGGGATGTCGACGCCGATGCGCGCCTTCTCGATGACCACGTTCTTCATCGAGTTGCCCTTGCTCTTGATCACGATGCCGCCCCAGCCGCGGTCCTCCTTGAACGACGTGAAGGCGACCGGCGCCTCCTTGGTGCCGGCGGCCTGGAGGAGGCCCTCGACGGTGAGCGAGACGGTGCCGAAGCCGCTGCCCGGGTTCTGCGGGTCGATGTAGTTGCCCTTGACCGTGACGCCGGGCTGGATCGTGAGCGTCGAGCCCTCGGTCACGGTCGCGCTCTCGAGGATGACGACCTCGCATTGATCCCACTTCGCGTTCCCCTCGATCTTCGCGCCCTGCACGAAGAGCTGGCCGGGGGTGCACGGCTTGTCGAAGTTGGCGCGCTGGCACTGGAAGTCGGTGCCCTCGCAGGTGAGCGTGAGCTTGTACGAGCCCTCGCCCGTGTCCTCGTTCGACATGAACGTCACGAGGTAGTTCTGATCGCGGTCCGCCTGGAACGACACCGGCGGCGCGGGCACCTCGCCGTTGGGTCCGTCCTCGCTCGCGACGATCCGCGCGCCGCGCGCGGTCTTGCTCGCGTAGGGCGCGTTGACCGCGAGCTGGGTGTCGAGCGGCGCGTCGAGATCGTCACGCCGCGCGTCGCTGCCGCCCGTCGCCTCGAGCGAGACGGAGATCTTCGCGCCCGCCTTCAGCGGCACCACGTAGCCGTAGGCGCGCACACGCGGGTCGAACTGCCCCTCGACGATCGCGTTCGGGCCGATCGTGTCCACGATCTTCGCGTTCCGCTCGATCGCTTCGCCGATGTCCGTCCCGGTGGCGACCTCCTCGGTCGAGCAGGCGACGGTGAGCGCCGCGGCGATGGCGGGGACGGCGAGGAGTGCGAGTCGGTTGGTGCGCATGGTGAGCGTTTCCTTGAAAGATCGAAAGGGTGGGGCCGGCGGCGGCTTGCCCACGTATACGCACATCACGTACCCAAGCTTCCCTCTCGGCTTTCACGGCAACTGCGTGAAAATTGGGAGCGGCGGACCGATTTCTTGGGGAGCGGGCGATCCACCACACCCCCCGCTGCCGGCTCAGGGCAGCGGGATTCGGACGATCGTGCCAGTGCTCCCGGCGTCGCCGGCGGCCTTGCCGCCGACGTACGCCCAGCCGTCGGCGATCGCGAGGCCGGAGGGCTCGTCGATGCCGGTGAGCCGACCTACGACCGTCGCGGTCCCGCCGGCGCGCGGCACCCTGCGCAGCGAGCGATCCGCCCCGCCGACGAAGTAGATGACGTCGCCGCGTCGGGCGTACAGGCCCGGGGCGACGTCGGGGGCGGCGAACGCCACGTCGTCGCCGCTCTTCGCCAGGAGGAAGAGGCCGAAGCGCCGGTCGATCATCCCCGTCCCGAGGAGCTCGTCGCCGTCGTCGTCGATGTTGTTGAGGCCTGGTCCGCGGAGCGTGACCTCGCGCGCGGCGCCCTTCGCGAGCGGGAGCGTGACGACCTTCGCGCGGTCGAGCGCGCTGCTCGTGGCGACGTACAAGCTCGAGCCGTCGGTGGTCATCGCCATCGCGTGGCCGTCGTGCTCGCCGACGCGCGTGAGCGCCTTGTCGGTCACGCGAGAGACCGCGAAGTGGCTCGAGTCGAGGTTCTCCGCCACGAAGAGCTCGCCGCCCGCGGCGACGAGCGTGACGAAGGAGCCGGCGCGGACCGTGCGGACGCTGCACGGGACCTTCGCCGGCGAGCACGCGAACACGCCGCGCGCGACCGCACCGGCATCGGGCGCGATCGGGAGCGGGCCGCCGCCGTCGAGCCAGACGAGCTCGTTGCCGGAGAACGCCAGGCGCGCCGGAGTCTCCCGCCCGGTCGCGAGGTCCTCGTGGTCTCCGCCGTCGCGCGGGACGCGGCCGATCGCGCGCGCGAGCGCGTCGGCGAAGTAGACGTGCGTGGCGTCGACGACGAGCGAGCGCGGCTTGCCGAGGCCGCGGGCGATGACCGAGGCCGCGGGCGCGTCGGCGCTCGGGGACGCGCCGGCGGAAGGCGCCGCGCTGGCGGAAGGCGCCGCGCTGGCGGAAGGCGCCGCGCTGGCCGGTACCCCAGCGTCGTCGTGGGGCTCGGCGCGCGGAGCGCGTCCGCAGTCGGAGCAGCCGGACGCCCAGCCTCCCGCAGCGATCGCGAGCGCGGCGGCGCCGGGCGTGATCGCGCGCCGGACGCCGATCCCGCCGCGCGTCGAGGGAGGGAGGGGCTCGGCCACGCGCGCTCGCGCGTCGGGGCGATGCATGCTCGGAGCTCCCGTCTCAGCGCGCCTTCGGCGCGACGTTGGGGGTGCCGGGGAAGCTCGGCAGGCCGCCGAGCCCGCCCATCATCGCGGCCATGTCGACCACGCGATAGTCGGGCGGGACGACGAAGCGCGCGTCGTCGAGCTTCTTCTTGTCGACCTTCGTGGCCTCCATCCGCGTCTCCTCGGCGCCGGCGGCGTCGAAGGTGACGGCGCGGAGCGGGAAGCGGTTCGCCTCGCTCGCGACGGCGGCCAGGGTGAGCTCGGGCGAGGACCACCCGAGGTCGCCGAGGTCGACCCACGTGATGCCCTCGGCGACGCACACCTCGGTCCGCTTGCCGTCCGCGATGACGTTCCAGACGTCGCACGAGTACCCGGCGACGACGTCCTTCTTGCCGGTCTTGTCGATCTTCGGCGGCGCGCTCGGCGCGCCCTTCGGGACGTTCGGCAACCCCGGGATCGGCCCCTTCGGCAGGTTCTTCACCTTCTCGAGGTCGATCAGCATCGCCATCTTCTGAGGCGGCACGAGGATGAAGCCCTTCTTCGCCGGCGGATCGAGGAGGATCGCTCCTCCCTGCGCGAGCGCCGGGGTCTTGCTCGGGGTGCCGACGAGATCGACGCGGTAGCGAGGCTTCTTGATCCCCATGACGATCTGGCTGGGCCCGTCGACCGGCGCCTTGCCCTTGGTCGTGATGGTCGAGGTGATCTCGCCCTCGAAGTCGGAGCCGAGGAACGACAAGAGGCCGCCGGCGCCCGGCGCGGGCGCCGCGGCGCCCGCGTCGTCGCTCTTGCCGACGGCCGCCTTGAGCTTGTCGCAGCTGGTGGAGAGGGCGCCGAGCGCGAGGCACCCGACGAGCACCGCCGCGCGCCTCGCGTGCGCGGCCGGCATCAGCCGTGGCCGCCCTTGACCGCCTCGATGCGCGCGAGGAGCAGCTCCTTGTGGAGCTTCAGCGCGCGGGGCATCGCCGGGCCGATGTTCTCGAAGAACTCGGTGTACGAGGAGACCTCCTTCTCCCACTCGTCGAGGTCGATGTGCGTCGCCTCGTCGACCTTCTCGTGCGGGATGTCGAGGCCGGAAAGATCGAGATCGCCGGCCTTCGGCACCCAGCCGAAGAGGGTCTCCTGGCCGCCGACGCGGAGCCGCGCGCGGTCGACGATCCACTTGAGGACGCGCATGTTCTCGCCGAAGCCCGGCCAGAGGAACTTGCCGTCCTTGCTCTTGCGGAACCAGTTCACGAGGAAGAACTTCGGCGGCTGGGTGAGCGCCGACTGCATCTGCAGCCAGTGCTGGAAGTACTCGCCCATGTTGTAGCCGCAGAAGGGGAGCATCGCGAACGGGTCGCGCCGGACGACGCCGACCTTGCCGGTCGCCGCCGCGGTCGTCTCCGAGCCGAGCGTGGCGCCGAAGAAGACGCCGTGCATCCACGAGAAGGCCTGCATGACGAGCGGGATCGTCGTCGCGCGGCGGCCGCCGAAGATGATCGCGCTGATGGGCACGCCCTCGGGATCGTCGTAGAAGCGCGAGAGGCACGGGTTGTTGGTCGCCGGCGCGGTGAAGCGCGCGTTCGGGTGGGCCGCCTTCTCGGTCGACTTCGGGCTCCAGTCGTTGCCCTTCCAGTCGATGAGCTCCGGCGGGACCGGGCCGTCCTTGCCCTCCCACCAGACGTCGCCGTCCGGGGTGCGCGCGACGTTCGTGAAGATCGTGTCGCGCATGACCGTCGTCATCGCGTTCGGGTTCGACTCGTAGCTCGTCCCCGGCGCGACGCCGAAGTAGCCGAACTCCGGGTTCACCGCGTAGAGGCGACCGTCGTCGCCGACGCGCATCCAGGCGATGTCGTCGCCCACGGTCCAGATCTTCCAGCCCTTGAAGCGCTTGGGCGGGATCATCATCGCGAAGTTCGTCTTGCCGCAGGCGCTCGGGAAGGCCGCCGCGACGTAGGTCATCTCGCCCTCGGGGCTCTCGACGCCGAGGATGAGCATGTGCTCGGCGAGCCAGCCCTCCTTCTTGCCGAGGTAGCTGCCGATGCGGAGCGCGAGGCACTTCTTGCCGAGCAGGACGTTGCCGCCGTAGCCCGAGCCCACGGACCAGATCGTGTTGTCCTGCGGGAAGTGGCAGATGAAGCGGCGCTCGGGGTTGCAATCGAGCGTCGAGTGGAGACCGCGGTTGAACTCGTTCGACGCGCCGAGCATGTCGAGCGCGATCTTCCCCATGCGGGTCATGATCCGCATGTTGAGCGCGACGTAGATGCTGTCGGTCAGCTCGATCCCGACCTTCGACATCTTCGAGCCGGCCGGGCCCATGATGTACGGGACGACGTACATCGTGCGGCCCTTCATCGAGCCCTCGAAGAGCTTGCCGAGCTTGGCGTACGCGTCCGCGGGCGCCATCCAGTTGTTCGTCGGCCCGGCCTCGTCCTTCGTCGGCGTGCAGATGAAGGTGAGCTGCTCGACGCGCGCGACGTCGTTCGGGTTCGAGCGGTGGAGGAAGCAGCCCGGGAGCTTCTCGGGGTTGAGCGGCTCGAGGATCTTCTGCGCGACGGCGGCGTCCTCGAGTCGCTTCTTCTCGTCCACGCTGCCGTCGCACCACACGATACGCTCGGGCTGCGTGAGCGCCGCCATCTCGGCGACCCATTTGAGGAGGTGCTCGTTCTTCGTCAGCGGTTTACCGGACGGATCCTGCGGGGCGGCGGAAGCACTCATACGGCCGTCTTTACCGCAGCTTTCGGAGCGACGCATCTCCCTTCCGTGGCCGCGAGAAGCTCGACCGACGATGCGGCGTGTTTTCCCTGCTGCAGCGTCCGCTTCCGCCGAGCGAGCGTCTCGCGCCGCGCGTGATTCCACGCGCCCGAGGCGCGACACTCAGGCATGCGTTGCGAAGCGCGCCGAGGCCGAGCCGTCGCGCGTCCGAGGGTTCGTCGCGCGTCGTGACGCGGGGGTTCGCGCGTGCGCGCGCCTGCGCTATCGGTCGACGCCGATGCACACGATCATCCTCTCAGGCCCCGGGAAGAACGCGCTCTCGACCTCGCTGATGGCGCGGACGCTCGCGGCCGTCCGCGAGGCGAAGCACGAGCCGATCTTCTTGACCGGCGACGGCGACGCCTTCTCCGCAGGGCTCAACCTGAAGGAGCTGTCGAACCTCGACGTCGCGGGGATGACGACCTTCCTCGAGACGCTCGAAGAGCTCGTCAAGGCGCTCTACGAGCACCCCGCGCCGGTGGTCGCCTGGGTGAACGGGCACGCCATCGCGGGGGGCTGCGTGCTCGCCCTCACCGCGGACGTCCGCGTCATGACGGGCCGCGCCGGCGCGCGCATCGGGCTCAACGAGGTCGCGCTCGGGCTCCGGTTCCCGCCGCTCACGTTCGCGATGGCGCGCGCGCGCCTGACCGCGCCCGCGCTCGAGCGCGTGCTGCTCGAGTCGGCGCTGTACGAGGTGGACGACGCCCGCGCGCTCGGGCTCGTCGACGTCGTCGGAGAGGAGTCGGTCGCGCGCGCGACGCTCTCGACGCTCGCCTCCCATCCGCGCGACATCTACGCGGCGACGAAGCTCCTGCTCCGGCCGCGGCTCGAGGTCGCCGACGCCGATCTCCGGCGCTTCCGCGAGGACACGATCCCGTACTGGGCGTCGCCCGAGCGGCGCGCCGCCCTCCTCTCGGTGCTCGATCGCCGGCGCTGAGTCGGTTGCTCGATCGCCGGCGCTGAGCCGGCGGCGCGGGCGAAGCGAATCACGGCGAGCCGGCGCGGACAGCGCGGGCGGCGCGCTCGATCGACCGGACGACGCTCGCCTCGTCGCCGAGGCCGCCATACCGGTGGCGAGCGTAGCCGAGCAGGGCCTCGCTCGCGTCGCCCGCCCAGCGCGCGTCGACGGTCGCGAGCCTCCGCGCGAAGGCCTCGAGCGGCTCGGACTCGTCGCGCGCGTGGCCGGCGCCCGCGAGGGCGTCGGTGAGCCGGTCGAAGCACGGCAGCGGCCGGTCGTCGGTCTGCGCGCCGCGCAGCCGTCGCCTTCGCGCGCGGACGCGTCCCCCGAGCCAGCGCGCGCCCGCGAGGACCGCCGCCACGCCCGCGAGCACGCCCGCCGTGCCGAGCAGCCCGAGCGCCGTGAGCGCGGCGACGACGCGCTCGAGCGCGATCGCGACGAGGTCGCCGGCGTGGTCGAGCGCGCCGGCGCCGCGGCCGAACGACTCGCTCGCGGGCGTCGGATCCCAGCCCCGCCACGCGCCGTCGACCCACGCCTCGACCCACGCGTGAGCGTCGCGATCGCGCACCACCGCGCGCCCGGTGATCGGGTTGACCTCGGTGACGCGGTAGCCGCCGACCACGCGCGCCGGGATCCCCTGCGTACGCGCCATGAGCACCATCGCGGACGCGAACATCTCGCAGTGGCCCGCGCGGTGGACGGTGACGAAGTCGACGACCGGATCGACGCCGGACGTGCGCGGGACGGCGAGCGAGTACTCGAACCGCCCGAGCTCGCGCGAGATCGCCTCGAGCTTGCCCTGCGCCGTCGGCGCCGAGGCGGTCCAGCCCGCGGCGACCGGCGCGAGCGAGCGCCGCGCGGCCTCGGGGACGTCGAGGTCGATCGGCGTCGGCGGCAGGACCGGCGCCGGGGGTACCTCGCAGTCGCCGGTGCGGAGCGAGAGGGTCGGCGGTGAGTCGCCGCGAGCCCGGCGAGCGACGCCGAACGCGTCGATCTCGACGCTTCCCGACGCCACGCGAAGGTCGCAGGCGCCGGCCGGCAAGAACCAGCGCATGTCGTTGCCCTCGGGCGCGCCGCGGACGAGCGCCATGTGCGTGGTCGCGGTCGCGCGCGATCCCGCGGCCGCCACGGAGTGCCGCCTGCCTCCGTGCTCCGTCATGATCCAGTACGGCGGCGCATAGCGATCGTAGACGGCGCCGCGGAGGTACTCGGGGCGCGGGCCCTCGATCCGCATCACGATCGCGTCGCTCTGGAGCATCCCGCGCGTCGAGCCGAGGACCATCGTCGTCGAGAACGCCGTCGCCTCCTCACCGTCGACGCCCAGCATCGCGCTGATGCGCTGCTCGATCCTGGCGGCCACGCGCGGCATCCCGACCACGAGGCTGGCGGTGACCGCGGCCGTGACGCCGGCGAGCAGGACGAGGGCCGTCAGCGTGCTCCGCGCCGGCGCGCGCGCGTCCGCGCCGCCGGTCGAGCTCCCCGCCACGCGCGCGGCGCGCATCGACGAGAAGCTCGCCAGCAACAGGACCGCGCAGGCGGCGCCGTACGGGAGGCCGGCGTCGACCTGTCCGGCGGCGGTCACCGCGCCGATCGCCGCCACCACCGTCGCGCGCGAGCGCACGCGGCGGCGCTCGAGCAGCGCCGCCGTTCCCCACGACACGACGAGGCACCCGATCGCGATCGCGCGCGCGGTCGCGCCGAGCGGGCGCGTCGCTCCGACGAGGCCGACCACGGCGGTCGCGCCGAGCGCCGGCACGAAGCGGAGCACGAGCGGCGGCGTCACCACGCCAGCGTCTCGCCCCGGTGGATCGCCGCGGCGAGCTCCCCGTCGACGACGAGCGTCGTGCAGACGAGCCCGCGGTCGCGCAGCTCGCGCTCGAGCCGGCGCTGCTCCGAGTCGGCGGGCGCGCTGGGGACGATCGCGATCACCGTCGAGAGCAGGGCGAGCTGCGGCTCGAGCCGTCGGGCGAGCCGCCGCGCGTCGAGCTTCGGCCCGGGGGCGGCCACCGCGAGCAGCTCGAGCGCTTGGTCGAGCCAGCCGAGGCTCCGCCCCACCGTAAGATCGTGGACCGTCTCGCCGACCACGAGGACGTCGATCAGCGCTTCGCCTCGCGACAGGTGCGCGACGACGCCCGCCGCGAGCTCGACGGCGGCCTCCAGCTGGTCCGGATCACGCGTGCTCGTGTCGAGCACCACGCCGACGCGCGTGAAGTACTCCTGCTGGTACTCGCGGACCGCGGGCTTGCCCGTCCGCGCCCAGGTCCGCGCGTGGAGGTCGCGGACCGCGTCGCCCGGGCGGTACGGCCGCACGCCGAGGAGGTCCATCGACTCTCCGGCCTTCGACGCGAGCGCGACGCCGCCGGGCTGGTGCTTCGTCGCCAGGGCGATCGGCACGCGCGCCACGTTCGCGATCCGCGGCACGACGTGGACCTTGACGCCGTCGCTCGCGACGCGCGGCCCGCACGCGAGGCCGAGCGGGGCCACGCGCGCCGCGGTGAACGGGTCGAGGTGGTGGAGCCCGCGCGCGACGAACCGCGCGCGCATCGTCGCGGAGGCCGTCCCCCCCGGGCCGACGGTGAGCTCGTCCGGCGGCGGGCTCGTCCAGCTGCCGTCCCAGGTGAGGAACGGTCCGCGGACGCGGATCGCGATCGGCGCGACCTCGGCGCCGGCGTCGCGGTGACACGTGACCGTGAACGTGACCTCCTCGCCCACGGTCACCCGGCGCGGGACGGACACCCGTACCGCCGCGCGCTCGAGCCGGAGGGCGCGCGCGGCGGCGAGCGAGCCGACGACGAGGCCGACGAGGATCGAGAAGACGAGGTAGGCGCTCGTCCGCTGGGGGTCGGCCGAGAGCGCGCCGACGACGAGCGTGACCACGAGCACCATGCGCCCCTCGTCGGTGAGCGAGCCCCACAGGGCGATCGCGGGCGCGAGCGCCCGCCCCAGTCGACCCGTGCGGAACCGGTCGCGCTCGGTCTTGGTCTTGGGAATGAGGATGTGGTTGAGGCGGGCGAGCCTGCGTCCGTTCAGCACGCCGTCCGCGGTCCTCGACTCGAAGCGGGTGCGCATCGGACGGCTCGGTCAGGTGGGGACGCGGACCTCGCGCGCCAGCTCGGCGAGGACGTCCGCGGCCGAGACGCCTCCGTAGCGCGCCTCCGTCGTGAGCTGGACGCGGTGCGCGAGCACGGGCCCGGCGAGCGCGTGGACGTCCTCCGGGCTCACGTACGCGCGCCCGTGCAGCAGCGCCCGCGCCTGGGTCGCCCGGAAGAAGGCGAGCGCGCCGCGCGGGCTGATCCCGCGCTCGAGCGCGGCGGCCTGCCGGGTCCGGTGCACGATCTCGAGGAGGTACTCGCCGACCGGCTCCTTCACCTCGACGTCGCGCACCTCGCTCTGGATGCGCACGATCTCGTCGCGGTCGCAGACCGGCTCGACCGCGGCGAGCGGATCGACCGTACGCCGCGCGTAGAGCATCGCGAGCTCCGCCCGAGAAGACGGATACCCCACGCCGATGCGGAGGAGAAAGCGATCGAGCTGCGCCTCGGGGAGAGGATACGTGCCCTGGTAGTCCGACGGGTTCTGCGTCGCGACCACGAAGAACGGAACGGGGAGTGCGCGCGTCACGCCGTCGACCGTCGCCTGCGCCTCGTTCATCGCCTCGAGGAGCGCCGACTGCGTCCGCGGCGAGGCGCGGTTGATCTCGTCGGCCAGGAGCACGTTGGTGAACACGGGCCCCTCGTGGAACGAGAGCGTGCCGTCGCGCGGGCTGAGGATCTGCGAGCCGAGGATGTCGGTCGGCAAGAGGTCCGGCGTGAACTGCACCCGCGTGAACGTCACGTCGAGCGCGCGCGCGAGCGCCTTGGCGAGCGTGGTCTTCCCGACGCCCGGCACGTCCTCGACGAGCACGTGGCCGGCGCCGAGGAGGCCCACCAGGAGGAGCTCGATGACGTCGTCCTTGCCGGACATGACGCCGCGGAGCGCGGCCCTGAGGCGGTTCATGGTCGCACCGGTGCTCGACACGTACCTCGAGCATAAACCCCGCCTGCGGTGCGAATGAGTGGAAATGACATCCGATCCGTCCAACACTGTCGGGACGTCATGGCTGGGAAGTGCTGGGCTCTTCGGCGGGTGGTCGTGCTCGCGCTGTTCGGCGCGGGGTGCTCGACGGCGAGCGGCACGCAGCCGAGCCGGCCGGTCGCCGCCGCGTCGCCCCCGCGGGACGACGGCAAGTCCGCGCAGGGAGGGACGGGCGGCACGAGCCACTCGGCTGCGCTGGAGCAGCTGAAGGTCGCGCCGATCGCCTCGAAGTCCGACAAGCAGGGCTCGGTCCGCGTCCCTTTGCCCGACGCCGAGCACTGGACCAGGGTGCGCTTCCTCACGCTGAAGAGCCTCGTCGGCTTCCGCTACGGGAAGGACCACCACGCCATCTTCGCGGCCTTCGTCACGCACGTGGACGACAACTCCGTGCAAGGTGCATGCAATAAGAGCTTCGAGCAGTGGGCGACGCCGTGGGTCGAGGCGTTCGAGGTCGAGCTCGAGCACGATCCGCCGGTGGCGTTCGCGTGGAGCGCGCCGTCGCCGCCCGGGGCCGATCCGCCGGTGAAGCGGATCAGCATCGTCGACGTGGACCCCGTGCACGCGAAGACGGCGACGGTGCTGGCGCGTGAGTCGTACGAGGCCGCGTGGGCCGCTTACCCCGCGTGGGGCGACAAGGCGTGCCTCGTGATGGGCGTCGCCGTGCCCGCGCGCGACGATCCCCAGCGCGCGCGGGAGGTGCGGGATCGTTTCCTCCAGGAGGTCTTCCCCAAGATCGTGGTGACCGGTCACGAGGAGCCGAAGGAGCGGTTCTGAGCGGCGCGCGTCCTCGCGCCGCGACCGCCGCTGCGTGACGTCCCCGCGCGCCCGGGCGTGAGCGTCTACTCGAGCTCGGCGACGACCGGGGCGTGGTCCGACGGGATCGAGCCCGAGCTCTTGCCCTTCTTGCGGTAGTCGCGGTCGACGTAGACGTCCTTCACGCGGTTCGCGACCACGGGCGTCGCGAAGAGCAGGTCGATCCGCATGCCCTCCTTCTTGTGGAAGGAGCCGGCGCGGTAGTCCCACCACGAGAAGCCGGGCTCGTCCGGGTAGCGCGCGCGGAAGAGATCGACGAGGCCCGCGGCGCGGAGGCGCTCGATCAGCGCGCGCTCCTCGTCGGTGTGGAAGATCTTGCCCTTGAAGCGGACCCCGCCGTACGAGTCGAGGTCGGTCCAGCAGACGTTGAAGTCGCCGCCGAGCACGAGCGGCGCGTCCTTGTCGGCCCGCTCCTCCACGTGGGTCGCGAGCCGCTCGAGCCAGCCGAGCTTCATCTTGTAGTCGGCGTGGCTCACGGTCTTGCCGTTCGGCACGTAGACGCTCGCCACCTCGAGGCCGTGCACCTTGGCGACGACGAAGCGCGCGCCGTGCTCGCCCGCGCCGGGCAGCTCGCGCATGACGAGCTCGGGGCGCTCCTTCGCGATCACCGCGACGCCGTTCCAGCCCTGCTGGCCGGCGAGGACCGCCTGGTAGCCGGACGCGCGCAGTTCGAGGTGGGGGAAGTCGTCCTCCGTGATCTTGAGCTCTTGGAGGCAGACGACGTCCGGCTGGCGCTCGGCGAGGAACTCGGCGAGGCGCTGGGATCGCGCGCGGATCCCGTTCACGTTCCAGGTCGCGAGGAGCACGAAGGCTCTCTAGATCGGCGCGGCTGCAGTGTCGACCTCGGAGGTCAGAGATCGCCGAGGTTCGGGGCGCGCGCGGCGGGCGTCTCCCCGGCGATCCGGCGGCCGTGCTCGTCGAGGCAGCGGACGGCCTCCTCGAGCGACGTCGATCCGAGGAGCGCCTCGCGCGCCGCCTGGTCGAAGACCGAGCGCGAGAGCGCGGCGAGCACGCGCACCTCGTCGTCGTACGCGCGTGGCGGCAAGAGCAGGAGGAAGACGATCCGGGCAGGCCGTCCGTCGGGCGCGTCGAAGTCGATGCCGCCGCGCGAGAGCCCGAGCGCGACGACGGGCTTGCCGAGCCCCTCGACGGGCGCGTGCGGGATCGCCACGTCGTCGCCGAGGCCGGTCGCCGCGACGAGCTCGCGCTCGAGCACGGAGATCAGCGCGGGCTCGACGAGATCGCCGATCACCGGGCGGAGCGCGTGGCCGAGCTCCTCGATCGCGCGCGCCGACGTCGTCGCCGTCAGCGCGGGGACGAACGCGCCGTCGCGCACGAGGCCGGCGGCGTCTCCCGAGGCGACGTCCGGGAGCGCGCTCGCGCCGCGCTTCCCGTAGAGCAGGCGCTTCATCGACGGCCCGGCGAGCAGCGAGGTCCCTACCGCCATCGTCACGAGCGCGACGAAGACGCTGTCGCTCACGAGCTTGGCCTCGCGCGCGAGCAGCGCGAGGATGATCTCCATCGCTCCGCGCGCGTTGAGGCCGAAGCCCACGGCGAGCGACTCACGCCACGGCATGCCGCCGAGGCGCGCGCCGCCGGCGCAGCCGACGAGCTTCGCCGCCGTCGCCACGAGGAAGACCACGAGGCAGAGCACCGGATCGAAGCTCGCGAGGAAGTCGACGCGGAGGGCGACCGACGCGAAGAAGACCGGGGCGAAGACGTTCGTGACGAACTGGTGGATCGTCTGGCGGGTGCGCTCGCGCAGGCGCGGCGAGGCGCCGAAGGCGACGCCGACGATGAAGCCGCCGAGCACCGCGTGCACCCCCATCGCCTGCGTGGCTGCGGCCCCGAGCATCGCGAGCACCGCGACGAGGGAGAGCACGCGGCCGGGCGCGAGCTCGCCGTTGTCCTCGAGCGCGCCGAGCAGCCGATCGAGGAGGCGCCGCCCGGGGACCAGGCAGAGGACCGCGAACCCGGCGGCGAGGAGGACGGTGCGCGCGAGCACGCCGAGCTCGACGCCGCCGCCGCGCAGGGGCCCGAGGAGGACGCTGAACGCGATCCAGCCGACGAGATCGTCGAGCATCGCGACCGTCATCACGAGGAGCCCTACGTCGGTCTTGAAGAGACCGAGGTCGAGCAGGGTCTTCGCGATCACCGGGAGCGCGGAGATCGACAGCGCGACACCCATGAAGACGGCGAAGAGCCCGCGCTGCTCCGGCGCGCCGACGACGGAGTCGGGGACGGCGAGGCCGAGGGCGATCCCGCCGATCGAGGGGACGAGGATGCCGAGCGCCGCGACGAGGAGGGCGCTGCCGCCGCGACGCCGGACGATCGCGAGATCGACCTCGAGGCCGGCGACCACGAGCAAGAGCACGACGGCGACGGTCGTGTAGCCGGAGAGCATCTCGGCCGGGCCGCCCTCTGGCAGCAGCCACGCGTGGACGTCGGGGAGGAGGCGCCGGAGGCCGGTCGCACCGAGGAGCAGGCCCGTCGTGAGCTCGCCGACGACGAGCGGGAGCCCGAAGGAGCGCGCGACCTCGCCGAGCAGGCGCGCGACGCCGAGGAGCGTCGCGAGCGAGACGAGGAACACGAGCGCGTCGTGACCGTGCACCGCGTCCCCTCCCGCGCGCGGCCGTCACGCGTTACGCGCGGCCGATCGCCTCGCAGAGCGCCCGGGTGTACTCCTCCGTGCCGGCGTTGCCGCCGAGGTCGGCCGTTCGGACGCCGCTCTCGAACGTCGCGAGGAGGCCCTTCTCGATCTTCTGCGCCGCGGTGTGCTCGCCGAGGTGGTGGAGCATCATCACGCCGCTCTGGATGAGCGCGGTCGGGTTGGCGAGGCCCATCCCTGCGATGTCCGGCGCGGTCCCGTGGACGGCCTCGAACACCGCGGCCTCCAGGCCGATGTTCGCGCCCGGGACGATGCCGAGCCCGCCGACGAGGCCGGCGCCGAGATCGCTCAGGATGTCGCCGTAGAGGTTCTCGGTCACGATGACGTCGAGCTTGTTCGCGTTCTTGACCATCTGCATCGCGCACGCGTCGACGATCACCTCGTGCGGCTCGATCCGCGGGTGCTTGAGCGCGACCTTGCGGAAGCACTCGAGCAGCAGCCCGTCCGAGAGCTTCATGATGTTGGCCTTGTGGACGACCGTGACGCGCTTGCGCCCGAGGCGCTCGGCGTAGTCGAACGCGTACTCGCAGATGCGGAGGCACGCGCGCTCGGTGATGAGCTTCATCGACTGCGCGACGCCCGGCATGATCATGAGCTCGAGGCCGGCGTAGAGGTCCTCGGTGTTCTCGCGCACGATGACGATGTCCGTGCCCTCGAACCGCGGCTCGATCCCGGGCAGGCTCCGCACCGGGCGGACGTTCGCGTAGAGGTCGAGCGCCTGGCGGAGCGTCACGTTGACCGAGCGGAAGCCCTTGCCGATGGGCGTTCCGATCGGGCCCTTCAGCGCGACCTTGTTCTTCCGGATCGACTCGAGGACTTCTTCGGGGAGGGTCGTGCCGCGCTTCTCGGCGACCGCGGCGCCCGCCTCCTGCACCTCCCAGTCGATGACGACGCCGGAGGCGGCGAGGACGCGCCGAGTCGCGTCGGCCACTTCGGGTCCGATTCCATCTCCGGGGATGAGCGTGATCGTATGGGCCATCAGCGTCGCCCAGCGTACTCTGTGCTGGCCGATGACGAAAGGCTCAGTCTCGCCCAACACGCTTCGCGTCGACGCCAACGGACTCACGCATCGCGTGCTCGAGTGGTCTCTGCAAGACGCAACAGAAAAGAATGCGTCCATGACCACGGTCGTGCTCGTGCACGGCTACATGGACGCGGCGGGCACCTGGGATCGCGTCGCGCCCGCGCTCGCGTCGCGCGGGCATCGCGTGCTCGCGCCGGACATGCGCGGCTTCGGCGACGGGGACCGCGCGCCGCGCGGGAGCTACTACCACTTCGCCGACTACATCGCCGACCTCGCCGGGATCGTCGACGCGCTGTCGCCGACCGAGCCTCTCGCCGTGGTCGGGCACTCGATGGGCGGCACGATCGCGACGCTCTACGCGGGCGCGTTCCCCGAGAAGGTGATCCGCCTCGCGAACCTCGAGGGGCTCGGCCCGCCCGACAACCCGTGGGAGGTCGGTCCGACCCGCATGCGCCGCTGGATCGACGAGCTCCGCGGCGCTCGTCAGCGCGGCGCGCCGGCGCCTCTGCGGCGTGAAGACGCGCGCCGGCGGCTCGTCACGAACCACCCGGGCGTCCCGCGTGAGGTGCTCGATCACCGGCTGCCCCACCTCGTGCGCGAGGTCACCGACGCCGAAGGCGCCGCGCGTGTGGTGTGGCGTCACGATACGTTGCATCGAACCACATCGCCGGTGCCCTTCTTCGCGAAGCTGTTCGTCGAGTTCGCGCGGCTCGTGACGTGCCCCGTGCTGTTCGTGTCGGGCGGAGCGAGCGGCTACCACGTGCCCGACGAGGACGAGCGGCTCGCGGCGTTCGTCCACGTCGACCGCGCGACGCTCGAGGGCGCCGGGCACATGATGCACTGGACGCAGCCGGAGGCGCTCGCAGCGCTGCTCGTCGACTTCCTCTGACGCGGAGCGCGCTCGGGAGCGGACGAGCGGCGAGCGACCAGCGAGTCGTCGTGGGCGGCGAGCGACTAGCGAGTCGTCGAGGGCGCCGGGGTCGCGCTCGTCGAGGGCGCCGGAGTCGCGCTCGTCGTGGGGCTCGCCGACGGCGGCCGGGCCGGCCTCTTCGGATCGGAGATCGTCGCTCGCGGCTCGCGCGGGAGCGGCGCGGTGTCGGGATCCGCGGCCGGCGGCCGGGCCGGTGGGTAACGCGCCGGATCGTAGCCGCTCGCCGCCGTCAGCGCGCGTGCGCAGCCCGCCACGAGCACGAGGAGCCCGATCGGCAGCGTGGCGCGGGCGCGGTGTGCGAGCCGGGTCGAGGTCATCGAACCTCACGCGCGGGGGCGCTCTCGCCCTGCGGTTCGGTCAGCGCGGGCGCGAGCTGGATGTCCGGCGCAGGCGCCGACTTCCACGAGGACACGAGCTTGAAGTCCGGCGGATCGCCGTGGCACGTCTCGCAGGAGTGATCCCGATCGTCGGTGCGCTTCATCATGCCGACGAAGACGTCGCTCATGTAGTCGCTCACCTTCGCCTTGTCGCGGCGGTCGAGCGTGAACATCGCCCCCCGATGGCAGCTGTCGCAGTATACGGCGTCGCCGCTCTCGAGCGCCGTCACCCGGACGATCTCGTTCCACATCCTCTTGGCGACGCGCTTGCGCCGCGTGTCGGCGGCGAAATCGCCCTCGGTGTGGCAGTCGACGCAGGCGACGCCGAGCGCCTCGTCGAACGTCTTCATCACCCGCAGCTTCTGCTTCGCGTCGAGGGTCTCGAGCGGCGGCAGCGCCTTCGGGTCGAGGCCCGCGGCGGCGAGCGCCGCCGCCATCGCCGTCGGCTCGACCACGGGCATCGCGCCTTCGCCGCGCCTCGGCTGAGCAGGGGCCGTGGGGGCCGACGCGACCTCGGGCGTCGAGCCCGGCCGCGCGCCGCACGCCGCGAGTGAGGACGCGCTCGTTAGCAAGAGCAGCGCCGCCGTCGCGAACCGCACGTCCCGACGTTACCGGACGCCGCGGGCGGCGGCTACCTCGCCGCGGCGGCGGTTCCGCTCGCGGCGCCAGGGACCTCCACGCCGTAGAAGCGTCCGCGAAAGCGGTACGAGCTCGGGGCGGGCGGTATTACTGTCTCGTCGTGGCGTTCGTCGAGATCGTGGTCCTGGCTGTCGCGCTCGCGATGGACGCGATGGCCGTCGCCGGCGTGCGCGGCCTCGCGGCGGAGAAGGTCCGCGCGCGCGACGCCCTCCTCGTCGCGACCTTCTTCGGCGGAGCCCAGGGCGCGATGCCGGTGCTCGGCTGGCTCGCCGGCGCCACGCTGTCGTCGCGCGTCGGCGGCTGGGGCCACTGGCTCACCTTCGTCGTGCTCACGGGCCTCGGGATCAAGATGATCCACGAGGCCGTGTCGGCTTCCGACGATCCCGAGCGACCGCGCGAACCATCACGTCCGTTCGGCCCGAAGGTGCTCGCGGTGCTCGCCGTCGCGACGAGCATCGACGCGCTCGCCGCCGGGCTGACCCTCGCGGTGCGCGGCGCGAACGTCGTCGTCGCGTGCGCGACGATCGGCGTCGTCACGGGAGCGCTCTCGTTCGCCGGCGTCTACGTCGGGCACCGCTTCGGCGCGCGGGTCGGCAAGCGGCTCGACGTCCTCGGCGGTGTCGTCCTCGTCGGGCTCGGCGTCAAGGCGCCCCTCGAGCACTTCTTCGGCGCGTAACGGCGAGGCTCGCGCTACCGCGAGGCTCGCGCTACCGCGTGCCGCCGAGCCGCGCGCGCGCGACGACGATGGTGTCGCCGTCGACGGCGGGCGAGGGGAGGCGCTCGCCGGCGCGCGCCCCGCGCGCGAAGGCCTCGAGCGCCGACTTGGCCGCCGCCGTGAGGCGCACCTGCGGGAGGCGCTCGCGGTCGACGACCTGCGCTCGAGGGCGTTCGGCGTCGTTCACTCCGCGCTCGCCGAGCACGGCCTCCACGGCCTCGGCGATCGCGGATCGCGAGTCGGCGCGTCCGTCGAGGCGCGCGAGGAGCTCCTCGCCGAGCTTCTGCGCGAGCGCGGGCGCCTTCGCCTTCCGATACGCCGCCTCGAGGCGGTCCTCCGAGGCGCGCTCCTTGTGCAGTACGTAGAACCCGTCGCTCGAGCGCACGGGCTCTGCGGTCGTCGCCCCCGGCGCGAGGGCGTCGAGCGCGGCGCGCAACGGCGGCGCGAGGGCGTCGAGCTGCGCGCGCGCGAGCTCCCCGCCGCCGTCCCGGGTCGGGGCGTCGTCGGAGTGCTGCCTCGCGAGCGAGGCGAAGTCTTCTCCCTTCACGGCGCGCGCCGCGAGGGCCGCGGCCTTCTTCTTCGCCGCGAGGCCGGGGTCCTTCTCGCCGCCGGGCACCTTGACGAGGAGCTGGCGGAGACGGCCCGTCGCCGCGGCCGCGTTCTCCGGCGCGTCGGCCCACGCCTTCACCGCGTCGGACGGGGCCGGCACCAGCGCTTCGACCCAGCGACGGCGGACGACGATGTACTCGATGGCGAGCGGCGGCGCCTCGGGCGCGGTCTCCGCGGCGGGCGCGACCGCGGGGGCAGGGGACGCCGCGGGGGTCGTGTTGCCGCCGCACCCCCAGGCGAGGCCCGGCGCGAGGGTGATCGCGACGCTGGCGAAGCGCGCGCGCCGGCCCGTCACGGCGGCCCGTAGCCGCCGACGACGTCTTCGAGCCGGCGGTCTTCGCCGTCCTCGAGGAGCCCGACGGCGAGGACGTTGAGCCGATCCGGCTGCGCGAGCAGCTCGGCCAGCGCGCGGACGTCCTCGCGCGTGACGGCGGCGTTCTTCGCGGCGCGGGCCTCCGGCGTCTCGAGTCGGTCGAACAGCGCGCCCACGGCGTAGAAGCCCGCGAGCTCCTCCGGTGAGTCGAGCATCGTCTGCATGTCCCAGAGGTGCCGGCGCCGCGCCTTCTCGAGCTCGGCGTCGGTGGGGCCCGTCCGCGCGAGCTCCGTGAGGAGCGACGTGATCTCGGTCGTGACGACCGCCGCGCGCGCGTGCTGCACGCCGGCGGCGAAGTCGAGGATGCCGTCGTCGTCGTAGCCGTCGTACGACGCGCTCACGTCGTAGCAGAGCCCCTTGTCGTCGCACACGCGATGATAGAGCCGCGTCGACATGCCGTCGTCGAGGACCCGCATCAGCATGTCGATGGCGGGGCGCTTCTCGGAGCGGTCCGGGACGGCGCGGTAACAGACGCGGAGCTCGGTCTGGCTGGAGACGTTCTCGACGAGCTCGAAGCGCGCGCGCTTCTGCGCGTGGACGGGCGCCGCCGAGGTGACTCGCTCGCCGCGCGGCATGCGGGAGAAGTGCCGGTCGGCGAGCTCGAACGCCCGATCCGGATCGACGTCGCCCGAGAACGCGAGGACGGCGTTCGACGCGTTGTAGTGCCGGGCGTGGTGGCGCGTCAGCATCGCCCGATCGAACGAGCGGACGCGCGTCTCGTCCCCGGTGATGGTGAACCCGAGGGGGTGATCCGGGTAGATGAGCTGACGCGAGAGGTTGTCGGCGTCGATCATCCGCCCCTCGTCGTCGAGGTCCTCGAGGATCTCCTCGCAGACGATCTCCTTCTCGATCTCGATGTCCGCGAACGTCGGATCCATCATGACCTCCGCGAAGAGGCCGGTCGCGTCCGCGAGCGATTCGGGCGGCAGCGTCACCGAGAAGACGCCGAAGTCCACCTGCGTCGCCGCGTAGAGGTAGCCGCCGAGGCTCTCGAACGCGAGGTTCACGTCGTGCGCGTGCGGGAGCCGCGGCGTCCCGCGGTAGAGCATGTGCTCGAGGAAGTGCGACAGCCCGTTCTGCGCGGGCGTCTCGAAGCGCGAGCCGACGCGCACGTAGAGCGCGACGTGCGCGCGGTGCAGCTGCGGCTGCGGCGAGACGACGACGGTGAGACCGTTGTCGAGCTTCTGGACCCGGCAAGGACGCGAGGAGATCCCGCGCGGAGCGCTGTCCATCACCCCGCCTCGACGCTCGGCCGCCGCGCGCGCACGATCTACTCGTCCTCGTCGTCGGAGGCGCCCGCGTCGGACTTGTTGCCGAAGAGGTTCTTCTCGTCGATCTTGATCTCCTGCTTCGACGCCTCGCGGAGGCGGCGCACGTAGTACGCGAGCGCCTCGTTCTGCTTCGCGCCGAGGAGCTGCAGCACGTACGTGTCGCGCTCCTTGTCGAACTCTTCCTTCGTCGCGGCCTTGTGCTCCTTGAGCTGGATCGCGATGAAGCCGTCGTCGGTGTGGACGGGCTCGGGGGCGACGTCGTTCGGCTTCGCCTCGAAGGCGAACTTGACGATCTCCTCGGTGGCCTCGCCCGAGATCGCCGGGATGGGATCTCCGCCGCGGTTGAACGCGCTGGACGTGAGGAGCTGGGGCCGCTGCGGGTCCTTGTCGGCCGTGAACGTCTCGGCAGGCGGCGGCGCGGCGCCGGCGTCGCCCAGCGCGGCCTCGGGCTTCTCGGGCTTCGGCGTGTACTTGCCGTGCTTGGCGATGGCGGCGGCGATCGCGTCGTCCGCGCTCTTGCCGGCCTTCATGTCGTCCGTGATCTCCTTCGCCACCGTCTTGGCGAGCTCCTCGGACTTCGAGCTCTTGTACGCCTTGACGATGTCGTCGCGGGACGACGCATCACGCTTGATGATGTGGAAGCCGAAGGAGGTCTGGACGAGCTTCTGATCGAGCTCACCCGGCTTGAGGGCCTCGACCGAGGTCCTGAACTCGGGGACGAAGTTCTCGACCATCTCGCCGGGGTACTGGCCGCCCTTGTCCTTGCTGCCCGGATCGTCGGAGAACTCCTTCGCGAGCGCCGCGAAGTCTTCGCCCTTCTTGATGCGCTCGAGGATCCCCTCGGCCTTCTTCCGCGCCGCGTCGAGCTCCTCCGGCTTCTCCTTGTCACCCTTCACGAGGATGTGGCGGACGGGCACCATGATCTTGGCGCCGTTGGCCTTCGCCCACTCGTCGACGTCGCGGCCGTCGGAGCTGATGGCGTACTTCTCGATCCAGCCCTTGCGCACGACGACGTAGCTCACGGTCGCGGTGCTGCGCTCGTCGACGTAGCGGTCGAACGCCTCTTCGTCGGCGACGCGGACGGGCGCCTTCACGAGGTCGCGCATCTTCGAGGCGAGGAGCTCGCGCGCCTGCCACTCGCGGAACTCCGACGGCGACCGGTTCGCGAGCTGCTTGACGGTGCGCTCGTAGACCTTGAGGTCGAACTCCTTCGTGTCCTTGTTCTTGTAGCCGCCGGGGATGAGGTGATCGACGAGCACGCGGCCTTCGTCGAAGCCCATCTGCCGGCCGACGGCCGGGTTGTCGGCCGGGAGGCTCACGTAGATGTTCCCGCGGAAGATGCTGTCGGTGATCTCGTCCTCGCTCACCGTGAGGCCGAGGCGGTCGGCCTCGCCGACGAGCAACTCGCGCTCGATCAGGCCCTCGAGCACGAAGCGCGACGCCACGGCCTGCCTCATGCCCGGCGTTCCTCGCGCGAAGATCAGGCGGTAGGCCGCGCGGTGCGCCTTCGGCTCGATGCAGCTGCCGCGGACGCGCGCGGCGCACGCATCGTCCAGCGGGCCGAGCTTCTTGCCTGCGCTCGGGTTGAACCCGAGGATGAAGACGAGGACGGTGGCGACGATGACCGCGCCGTAGACGACGGAAGTCAGCCCTTTTTGCCTGAAGAGATCGAGCATCGTGAACGCGCACCCCATAACACGGGAGCGGCGGGTTCTCTACCAAGGCAACGGTTCGGGGGCGACCTCATCGGGTGTCGAACGCCGAGCGGCGGATGCCGCAGGCTCGCGTCGCGACGGAGGAGGGCGGCACGCGGGCCGGCCCGCGCCACGAAGAAGATGGAGGGGCGCCGCGGCGGCCGGCGGGCCGCTCGCGCCGCCCACGGCGCGGGGGGCTCGCCTCGAGCGTCAGCGCTGGCTGACGGCTTTCTCGAGGGACAACACGAACTTGAGGATCGGCACCGCGTCCTCGACCGTCGCGACGTCGTGCGAGAGGTTGACCTCGTAGAACGTGTCGAGCGTGCGGGAAGCGTCCGCGGGATCCTTCACCGCCGTCACGGCGGTCGACGTCTCGGCGAACCCCTGCGCCACGGCGGGCTCGGCCAGCTTCCGGACGCGTTCGAAGAGCGTCGGCTCGTCCTCGTTCGGAAAATCCGCCCGCTGCGCCCGCAGCACCAGCCGCACCTGGACCTTGCCGTCCTCCATCGGGGCGACGCGCACGCCGGAGTCGAGGATGAGATTCTCCCGGACTCGCTCCGCGAGGACGACCTCCTGCGGGAGCGTGCGGAAGACCTCGAAGCCGCTCGCGACGAGCGCCTTCTTCAGCTGCTGTGGAGTTGAAGTCAAAGGCGGACCAAAAACCGGAAAACGCGAGTGAATGGGCCGCAGTGAGGAGGGCAGAGTGCCCGGCTCCCGCGACCACGTGCGAGGTTCGCACGGCGGAGTGTCCTACATTCTGGCCAAAGCGCCCCGGCCGTCAACAGCGAAGCGAGAGCGGGAACATTTCGTCAGATGCGGGAGAGACGGAGGCTGGGGCGCGCCGGCGAGGGCGGCTCCGCGATGGCCGAGGACTTGTGCGGTGGGCGATGGCCTCTGCTACCATCGCGAAAGGTCGACACCTGTGACCGAGCGAACCAATCCTCCCCCTGGTGGTGCCCCGCCCTCTCCCGTTGCCGCGGGCCCCGGCAAGCTCCCGAGCGGCGTCCACGCGATGCGGCGGGGCGGAGCCCGCCGTGAGGTCACCGAGCGCGTCACCCTTCGCTCGGACGACGGCCGCGTCCTCGAGGGGTGGGCGCTCAACGTGAGTCGCGGCGGCCTCCGCGCGATCCTCGAGGACAAGGTGATCCTCGGCCAGAAGTTCGACGTCAACGTCGGCACCGACGAGTCCATCCATCGGGTCGGGCGCATCGTCTGGATCCAGGAGGAGCCGGACGGCGCGATCGTCGGGATCGAGTTCACGGGGATGTCCGGGACGCACAAGTCCGTTCCCCCGCCGCCGCCCGGCGCCCTGAGCGCGCCGATCATCCCCGCCGGCGAACCTCTCGCGAGCGTGGACGACGCTGCGAGCGTGGACGACGACACCTCCTCGGAGGACTGATCTCACCCAGCGCAGGCGGGACGGCGGTCTCGTCTACGAGCGGGGCGATGAACGTCTCCGAGCGGGCCGATGAACGTCGTCTGGCTCGTCCCGTCGTGGCGCGCCTCGGTCGCCAGGTTCGTGTCGTCACGTTCGTGAGGACGATCCTCGAGCCCGGTCCAGGCACGCGCGAACGCTCGGACGTGCGCCGCCTGCGCGGACGAAGAGCGGCGGCGTCGCGACCGCTCGGGTGGTCAGCGCGCGGCAGGCCCGCGGAACGATCCGGCCTCGAGGGCGGCGATCTGGCGCTCGATCCAGGTCGAGACGGCGGCGTGCGGGATGAGGCCCTTCCGGTCGGCGACGTAGTCGAGGCCGTGGAGCACCTCGGCGTAGGGGCCGAAGCCCTGCACGCGGAACGGGATGACGATCGCCTTGCCTTGGTCGCGCGACGCGCGCTCCACGAAGGCGCGGATGCGCTTCTCGGCCTCGACGCGCTTCTCCGGCCAGTCCTCGCGGAGCGTCTCGACGTTCACCCGTCGAAACGGGGCCTGCGCGCGCACGGCGCCGGCGAGCGCGTCGAGCTTCGTGAGCCAGCGCTCGTTCTCGGCGTCGTCTCCTGGGCCGTGGGCGAGGATGAGCACGTCCTCGCGCGCGGGCGTCTTGCTGAGCGCCGCGGCCCGGTCGGCCAGCACGGCGCCGATCTCGGGGGCGTCGGCGAGCCCCTCCGTCGTGAGCGCGAACGACGCGCCCGTGTCCACGCGAAAGAGCTCCATCGAGTGCCCGCCGTGGTCCGCGTGTCCGGCGTGATCCGTTCCGTGGTTTGCGTGCCCGGCGGCGTGTCCCGCGTGTCCGGCGGCGTGTCCCGTGTGTCCGGCGGCGTGTCCCGTGTGTCCGGCGGCATGTCCCGCGTGTCCGGCGGCGTGGTCCGCGTGCCCGGCGGCGTGTCCCGCATGTCCCGCGCCGTGCTCCGTTCGGGGCGGCGCTCCGGGGCGCAGGCCGAGGATCTGCTCCGTTCGCTCGAACCAGCTCTCGCCGCTGACGAAGAGGCGCACGACGCCGATGCGACCGACGTCCTGCGCTTCGAGCCGGCGGATCCCCTCCTGCAAGCTCGCCGCGTCGGCCATCCCGAAGGCGACCTCGATCGTGTAGCGCGCCTTCAGGGGCTTCACCGCTTCGAGCACCGCCTGGTTCCACTCCGGTGTCCCTCCGTGCGCCATCACGAGCACGCCGAAGGCGCTGGCCGAGGGCTCCGTCGCTCCGGCCTCGCTCGCGGTGGCTGACGTCGCGACGCCTGGCGCCGCGACGTCTCGCGGTGCGCACGCCCCGGCGAGGAGCGCGCCGAGCGCGATCGCCGCCGCCGCCGGCGCGAGCCCCGCACGAAGCTGACGGCTCGGCACGCTCGCACCCCGGGGACCAACTCGCCGCACTGCTCGGGTCGTCATGGCTGGGACGCTAGCATATTGAAAGTGACTTTCATATTCATGGCGACCCGGCAGGATTCGGGGCGGGAGCTACACTCGGAAGGGAGGATCGACGATGCCGCTCGCGCTTTCCCTCTGGCTTGATCGCTCGTGTCTTCGTGCCGACGAGGACGGTCGGTGCTCGCTCGCCGTCGAGCTCGTGGCGTCGGGGGCGCCAGCCGAGGGCGTGCGCCCCGCCGCGCGGACGGTGCTCGCGCTCGACGTCTCGGCGTCGATGAAGGGGGAGCCGCTCGAGCAGGTGATCCGGTCGGTCGATCGCCTCCTCGACGCGCTCGGGGGAGAGCGCGTCGACGCTCCGGCGGACGAGGTCGGGATCGTCGCCTTCTCCGACGACGCGGCCTTCGTCGTCGAGCCCGTGCGCGTCGACGCGGCGGGCAAGCGGCTCGTCCGCGCGCGGGTCGGGCGGCTCGTCGCCGATCGCGGGACCAACATCGAGGCCGGGCTCGATCGCGCTGCGGAGATGCTCGCAGGCGCGGCCGCCGACATGCGACGCGGTGTCATCCTCTTGTCCGACGGCGCTCCCAACGTCGGCGCGCACACGGCGGAGGCGCTCCGCGAGGTCGTGCGCCGGCACCGGCCGGCGATCTCGTTCTTCTCGCTGGGCTACGGGATCGACCACAGCGAGGACGTGCTCTCCGCGATCGGCGACGCCGGCGGCGGCGGCTACGAGCTCGTCCAGGACCCTTCGGTCTGCGCGCGCGCGTTCGCGCGGGCGCTCGGCGCGCAGGGCGACGTCGTCGCGAGCGGGATCGAGCTCGTCGTGGCGCCGGCCGACGGCGTGGAGATCGCGCGCTTCGTAGGCCACGAGGACACGCGCTTCACGCGAGAAGGCGTCGTCGTCTCGCTCGCGGACATGGTGAGCGGCGCGCGGCGCCTCGTCGTGGCCGATCTCCGCGTCCGCGCGCCAGGCAAGGAGCGCTTCGTCGCCGACGTCGTCGAGGTGACGACGCGCTGGCGCACGCCGGCCTCCCGGGCCGCGTCGTCGGTCTCGCGCCTCGCCGCGCTCGAGGTCGCGGATCGCGCGCCGGACGTCGTCGTGGAGGCCGCGCGTCGTGTCCTCGTCGCGCGGGCGGACGAGGCGCGCTGTTCGGCGCGGTCGCTCGCGGATCGCGGCCAGTTCGGCGGAGCCGCCGCGGCCCTGCGCGGGCTGACGGCGGAGATCGAGCGGCTGCCCGGTTGGGTCGTCAACGACGGTTCTCCGCTCGCCGAGGCGTACGAGCTGCTCGTCGACGAGGCGACGGCCTTCGAGAGGCGGCCCTCGCCCGAGGCGTACGCGCTGTTCCGGAAGGCGACGGTGGGCTCGAAGCTCACCGCGTCGGTGCCGTCCGCGGCGCGGTCGCGCGGCGACGCGAGCCAGCGCCTGATCGAGCACGTCGCGGGCGATCGCCCCGAGGCGTGGCTCGTCGGTGAGGGGACCGGCGCGCGCCACCGGCTGTGCGAGGAGTGCGTCATCGGGCGTACGCGCGACGCCGATCTCCACGTCGAAGGCGCGCAGGTCTCGCGGCGGCACGCCGAGGTGTTCGCCGACGCCGGCGCGTACTGGATCGTCGATCTCGGCTCGACCAACCCGACCATCGTGAACGGCGCCGACCTCGGGAGCACGCCGCACAAGCTCCGCCCCGGCGACGTCGTGCTCGTCGGTGACGTCGAGCTTCGCTACGAGGAGGCGGTGCCGGAGCTCGGGCCGCTGAGCCTCGTCGAGCTCGCGTCGCGCTAAAATCGGACGGGGGAGCCGACGCCCCGCGTCGCGAGCGCGCGTTCCTCCGTGGGGCCGAGTCGTTCTCGACACGCGAGCTCGCTCGACACGCGAGCTCGCTCGACACGCGAGCTCGCTCGAAGCGACGAAGTCGCGAGCGCGTCTTCGTTTGCCAGCGGCCTCTCGATCGAGCGAGGGCGAGTTACTTCTTGGCGATCTTGTCGCGGAGCTTCTGGACGAAGTACGGGTATCCCTGACCCGGCGTCGTCAGCATCTTGTGCGACTGATCGTAGTAGTTCTTCGTCAGGATGGAGCCCTCGGTGACGAGGTCGATGACCTTGTGGTCGCTGCCCTGGCTCTTGATGATGTAGTCGACCTGGACGGCCGGCTCGCGGGGCTTCGCCTTGTTCTTCGCCTCGGTGCGGACCTTGGAGATGTCCGTGCTCTGCTCCTTGGCGCCGCGGTACGAGACGTCGAAGTCGCGCGTCTTGTAGGCGTTCTCGCGGTACTTCTTCTCGACGAGACCCTTGAACAGCGCGGTCACTTCCTTCTTCTGAGCGTCGTTGAGCTCGTTCCAGTGGTTCGTGCAGTTCGGGATCGTCGTCGGGCACGGGTTGCCGAGCGCGCGCTGAGCCAGGGCGTCGTAGTCGACCATGCCGTCGATCGCCTTCGTGACCTCGATGGCCGGGGCGTTCCGCTCGACCAGCTTCTTGATCTGCCCATGCTCGCGCTCGACGAACGACTGCGCGCCGGCGACGTCGGCGGAGGCGGCGAGCGAGAGGGTCGTGACGCTGAGCCCGAAGAATACTGCACGGAAGAAGTGACGGAACCGCATGGGTCTCCTTTCGGGTCCCCTCTCCGCGGTCAGGCAGAGGAGGAGCAGGGAATGCTTGGTTGGACGACCACCGACCGAGCGGGATTCATGCCCGTGGTCAACATCGGAAACAACTGGAATCGTTCAGGTTGGGCCAGACTGTGAACGGGCGTTGGCGGGCGGTATGACACCAGGATCCGATGCGCCGTCCGCCGCGTCGGTTGCGCTCCTTGTAGTGGCGGATCGCGCGCGCGCAAGCCCCACCTCGAACGTCGCGCCTGCCGCGGCGTCCGACTGGCCGCCGGTGAGGTCCTCGACGTTGTTCCGGACGTCGATCGTGGCGCCGACGCTGGCGTGGTCCTCGATGATCCGTCGAACGACGGCGAGCCCGATCCCGGCGCCCTGCGACCGGGTCGTGAAGAACGCCTCGAAGATCCGCGCCTGCGATCCCGGCGGGATGCCGGGGCCGCGGTCGGCGACCGTCAGGCGGACGCGCCCGGAGCGCGTGCTGCCCTCCTCCCGGACGGAGACGCGGACGGTCGAGCCGGCGCCGCTCGCCTGGACCGCGTTGCGCACGAGGTTCCAGAGCACCTGCCGCATCTGCGCGCCGTCGCACGTCGCCCACGCGGGGCCCGCCGGTCCCTCGTAGACGACCTCGACGTCGCCCGCGCCGCTCCGCTCCGAGCGCGACGCGAGCTCGACGACGTCGCGGGCGAGCGCGGCGACGTCGACGGCCTCGGGCTCGGGCCGCCGCGGGCGCGCGAGGTCCATCATGTCGGTGACGAGGTGGTTCAGCCGCCCCGCCTCGCGCTGGACGATCTCGCAGAGGCGCCGGTCCTCGTCGGTGAGCCCGGGCGCCTCGCGGAGCAGCTCGATCGAGCCGGAGATCGACCCGAGCGGGTTCCGGATCTCGTGCGCGAGCCCGGCGGCGATGCGGCCGAGCATCGCCAGGCGCTCGGCCGACGCGGCCCGCTCGTTGGCCTCGACGAGCGCGCCGCCCGTCCGCCGGAGGCGCTCGGCGAGGTAGCCGGCCAGGAGCGCGACGACGACGATCCCGAGCGCGTTGACGCCGAGCGGGTAGAGGATCTCGTCCCACTCGAGGGTGTAGTAGCCCGCGCGCTGGTCGATCGGCGGTCCGATCGAGCCGGACCCGAACCCCACGCAGAGCGCGCCGAACGCGGCGATCCCCGCGAGCGCGGCGATCGCCGCCCCGCGCAGTCCGATCAAGACCGCGCCGACGAGGCACGTGAGGCCGTAAAACGACGTCGCGCCGCTCGTCGCGCCGCCGGTGACGTAGACGATGGCCGTCCACGTCATCTGGTCGAGCACGATCTGGAGCGCGGCGAGGCGCCGGAGGTGCTTTCGCCGCCGGAGCAGCGCCGCGTAGATCGCCGCGAGCGCGAAGGCGGCGCCGATCGCCCCGAGGAGGAACGTCTGGCTCTGCGGGTACCGGCTGAGCGCGCCGCGGAGGTAGACGAAGGCGGTCGAGCCGAGCAGGAGCGTCAGGAACCCGAGCCGCAGCCCGGTCACCCACGCGAGCCGGTTCGAGAGGCGATCGTCACTCTCCACGTGCCGGCGCTCCTCGGGTGGAGGCACCTCGAAGCGTCGAGGCCCGTCCGTGACTAGTTCGCCTTGATCTTGCCGGCGATGCTGAAGATCGGCAGGTACATCGCGATGAGCACGACGCCGACCGTGCCGCCGATGCCGACCATCATGACCGGCTCGATGAGGCTCGTCATCGCCGCGACCGCGACGTCGACCTCCTCCTCGTAGAAGTCGGCGATCTTGCCGAGCATCGCGTCGAGCGCGCCCGTCTGCTCGCCGACGCCGACCATCTGGACGACCATCGGCGGGAAGACGTTGGTCTCGAGCAGCGGCGCCGCCATGTTCTTGCCTTCGGAGATCTTCGCGCGGGCGTACATGATCGCGTCCTCGACGACGACGTTGCCGGCCGTCTTGGCGACGATCTCCATGGCGTCGAGGATCGGGACGCCCGACGACAGGAGCGTGCCCAGCGTCCGCGTGAAGCGCGCGACGGCGATCTTCCGGAGGACGGGGCCCATGACGGGCGCCTTCAGCATGAGCGTGTGGAAGAACTTCTTCCCCTTCGGCGTCCTGTAAAAATAGGTGGTGGCGACCGCCGCGCCGATGCCGGCGAGGATGACGAGCGGCAGGTAGCCGATGAACGCCTCGGAGACGGCGATGACGACCTGGGTGAGCCAGGGGAGCGCGTCGTCCGAGCCGAGGTCCTTGAAGATCGTCTTGAAGGACGGGATGACCCACCCGAGCAAGATGCCGAGGACGCCGGCGAAGATGACGAGGACGGCGCTCGGATAGACCATCGCGCCGCGGAGCTGCCGGCGGAGCTTGATCGCCTTCTCGTTGTAGACCGCGAGACGCGAGAGGATGGTGTCGAGGATGCCGCCGACCTCGCCCGCCTGGACGAGGTTGACGTAGAGCTGATCGAAGACCTTCGGGTGCCGCTTGAGCGAGTCGCTGAAGGTCGCGCCCTGCTCGACGTTCGCCTTCACGTCGCGGAGGATCACCGCGAAGTGCTTGTTGTCGGTCTGGCCGCAGAGGATGTCGAGGCACTGCACGATCGGCAGGCCGGCGTCGATCATCGTCGCGAAGAGGCGGGTGAAGGTGACGACGTCGCGGAGGTCGACGCCGGTGCCGAACTTGAAGCTGAACGCGGCGGCCTTCTTCTTGATTTTCGTGGGCATGAGCTGCTGCCCACGAAGACGAGCCTGGACGGCGGGCTCGTCGTCGGCCTCCATCGTGCCTTTGCGCAGCTCTCCCGTGCGAGCGCGCGCCTCCCAGACGAATTCCGCCATGCCAGTTCAATCTTACCGGCGCAAAATCCTGGCGGTAAAGTATCCGCCGTGGCGGCGCGCGATCTTTGTCGGGCGGAATGAGATGAGCTCGGAGGCCCCCGATGCGGAGCTCGGGGCGCGCCTCGCGGCGGCGCTCGCTCGACCGCGGGTCGATTCCAGCGCGGTCGCGCGCGCCCTCGTCGACGCGGGCGTCGCGCGCGACGCGGCGGTCGGGTGGGCCGCGCGTCGCGGGGGTGGGTGGGAGGTTTCCATAGGTCAGGCGAGCGCGGGCGACGCGCTGGACGTCGCGCCGATCTTCGATCTCGCGAGCGTGACGAAGCCGATGACGGCGCTCGCGGTGGCGCGCAGCCGGGGCGTCGCGCGGACGGATCTCCTCGGGGACGTCCTCGCGCTGGTGCGCGGCACGGCCAGCGCGTCCGTGCCGCTCGAGCTCCTCCTCGCGCACCGGGCCGGGCTCGAGGGGCACGTGGCCCTCTACGACGCGCTCGTCGCGGGCGGCGTGTCCTGGACTCACGAGACCGAGCGCACGCGGGCCGTGGATCGCTCGGAGGCGCTCCGCGTCGCGGCCGAGGCGCGCCGGCCCGAGCTCGCCGGCGCGCGGGCGCCGGCGGACGGCTTTCCGCCGGTGTACAGCGACCTCGGCTACGCGCTGGTCGGCGAGGCGCTCGCGCGCGCCGAGCGGGCCCGCGACGCGGGAGAGGCGATCGAGCGGCTCGTCGCCGAGCCGCTCGGGCGGGCGGATCTCGGGACCGCGCGCGCGCTCACCGCGCGCCTCGGCGCCGAGTTCCGCCGGCGCGTCCGGCCCACGGAGATCGTCGACGCTCGCGGGGGCGAGCTCCGCGGCGTCGTGCACGACGAGAACGCGTGGACGCTCACGGGCACGGGAGGCTCCGGGCACGCCGGGATGTTCGGCACCGTCGACGCAGTCCTGGCCTTCGGCTGCGCGGCGCTCGACGCGATCGCCCGGCGCGAAGGCGCGCTCGCCCCCGACGCCGAGGAGGCGCGCGATCTCGACTGGCTCGTCCGGGCGCGCGCCGGGGGGACGCTGCGCGCGGGGTTCGACGGAAAGAGCGACTCCGGATCGAGCGCGGGCGTCCGCGCCGGCCCGCGGGCGTTCGGCCACCTTGGCTTCACGGGTACGAGCTTGTGGATCGATCCCGACGCCGACTGCGTCGTCGGCGTGCTCACGAACCGGGTCTGGCCGACGCGCGCCAACGCGAGCATTCGGACGGCGCGGCCGCTGGCGCACGATGCGCTCTTCGCGCTCGCGTCGGGGCGGTGAGGTCCGCCTCGGACGCACCGGGGGAGCCGCTGTCGGTGGCGTCGAGGTGGGCTTTCTGATTTCGCGAGACGACCAGAAAGTTGCGGTAAGTTCGTCGAGCCTCCCCCGCTAAGCTATTCCGGCGATCGAACGATCGTGGGAGGCCGCAGCGACGACTCGACTCGAGTCGCTGAGCGTCGCCGACGAACGTCGATGAGCTCGGTACCGATCGTCGGCGTGAGGCCGACCTCGGCCCGACATCGAGCTCGGCTTGATTGAAGCGGAGAAAAGCATGGCAAGAAGGATGAGCATTCGCGGGTTGCTGGGCATCATCGTGGCCCTCGCGGGATCGACCGGCGCGCTGCTGGCCTGCTCCGACGACGACGGGCCGACGAACGGCGCCGGCGCCGACGCGGGCCTCGACGGAGCCGTGAGCGATCTCGACGCCGGCGTGACGTGTCCTCCCGTCGCGACGCCGGCGTGCAACGCAGCGAAGTGTACGGCCGATCTGGGCGAGCCGGCGCTGTGCATGGACGGCGCGTGCGTAAAGCTGAAGTCGGTCGACTGCCCCCGCGCGGGCGGAGACCTCACCGGCGCCAACCAGGTGCTGATCGGCGCGCTCCTCGCGCAGAACGGATCGAACGCCGCGTCCGGCACCGCGCGCATCAACAGCATCGAGCTCGCGGTGAAGGAGATCAACTCCAACGGCGGGATCCCGGATCCGGATCCGTGCAAGCCTCCGCGGACGCTCGCGTACGTGGCCTGCGACGACGCGAACCTGGCAGGTGACGCGGGCGCCGACGGCGGTCCCGTGGAGCCCGCGATCGATCGGACGCGCGCCGGCAAGCACCTCGTCGAGGAGCTCAAGGTCGCGGCGGTGATCGGCGGCAGCACGAGCGGGAACACGCTCGACATCGCCAAGAACACCACCATCCCGGCGAAGGTGCTCCAGTTCGCCCCGAGCTCCACCGCGATCTCGATCACCGCGCCGACCGACTTCAACGCGTCGCCGGACGGGACTCGTTTGCTCTGGCGCGCGGCCCCCTCCGACACGGTCCAGAGCGTGGTGCTCCAGAAGATCTTCTTGCAGGTCGAGGCCGAGGTCAAAGCGGCCGGCGTCGCGAGCCCGAAGCTCGCGCTCGTGACGAAGAACGACGCTTACGGCAAGGGCATCCTCGGCGCCTTCAAGGCAGGGCTCCAGGTGAACGGCGCGCCCATCCCGAGCGCGAACTTCGCCGAGTACGAGTACAAGGCGAGCGCGGGGGACGCCGACGGCATCACGCAAGCCGCCGTCGCTGCCGAGCTCGCCACGTTCGCGCCCGACATCATCGTCATGGCCGGCACCAGCGAGGCCACCGACGGCATCATGCGGCCCTTCGAGGCGGGGGACCCGGCGACGAAGCCGATCTACATCCTCGCGGACGGGCAGAAGAAGTCAGAGCTCACCGCGCTCGTCTCGCCGACCGACACCACGCTGCCGGCCCTGCCGGCCCCCGCCCGCGACGCGCTCCGCCAGCGGATCCGTGGCACGCAGCCCGGTGTGGTCACACTGCTGGCCCAGAACTTCTTCAACTTCGGCTACAAGACGGCGTATGGCAACGACTCGGTCCTCGCCTACGGCATGGCTGGCAGCTACGACATCACCTACCTCCTCGCCTACGCGATCGCCGCCACGAAGGGAGGCGCGGTCGACGGCACGACGCTGGCGAAGAACATGGCGTTCCTCGTCGGCGGGACCAACCAGATCTCGGTCGGTACGGTCGCGCTTTCGAAGGGGATGACGGCGATGCTCGCCGGTGAGAAGGTGGACTTCAACGGAGCTTCCGGGCCGCTCGACTTCGACCTGACTACCGGTGAGGCCCCGTCGGACTACAGTGTGTGGTGCGTGAAGGTCGACCCGAACAACCAGCAGCGCGTCTTCGAGGAGGCGGCAGGTCTTTCGTACAGCGCGAAGGATCAGACGCTCGTCGGGACGTTCAACTGTCCCTGAGTCGGCGCGGGGTGAAGATCGGCGGCCTCGCTTCCGTTCTTCACCCCTGCGCGGTGGCGCTACCGGAGGCGTCAGCTCGCGATTCGGATATCGAGGAATGCAGGCCGTAGCCATGACGTCGAAGGAAGTAGACAGAGACAGCGACAGCGACGGCCAGGGAGCTTCCGAGGTGAAGACCGTCCCGCCGCCCGCCGGCGCGTCCGACGCCTACAACGCCCCCACGCGCGTCGCCGAGCTCGACGCTAGCGCTTATGCGGCGCTCCTCGAGCAGTACGCGGCGCCGCAAGTCGACGTGACGGTCGCGCCGTCCGAGCCTCCCGGGGGCGCGCCGGAGCCTCATTTCCCGGTCGAGCTCGCTCCGCCGCCGCCGCCGGACGCGACGCTCCAGCTTCCGCCCACCGAGCCGGCCCAGGCCGAGCCGTCGCAGCTGGTCGGCGACGAGACCGAGGCGGGGGGGGAGCCGGGGCCCGCCGAGGCCTCGCGGTGGACCCTCGTCGGGTGGATGGCGTTCGCGACCGTCGTCGTGGCGTTCGCCGCCGTCGTCGCCATGTGGCTCACGCGCTGACGGGTGGTTCACTCCATCCCCTCGACCCACTAGACTGCACGCACGGTCCGAGCCGGGTGCAACACGCGCTCTGCGCGTCGGATCTGAGGACACATGATTCGAGCACTCGTTAGACCGCTCGTGACGCTGTCGCTGGGCGTCGCGCTTCTCTCCGCCTGTCAGGACACCGGGAGCCCGACGACGGCCCCCCCGACGGCGGAGAACCCGAGCACCATCAAGATCGGCGTCGTCCTCTCGCTGTCGGGACCGCTCGCCACCGGCGACGACGCGAAGCGCGGGGCCGAGGTCGCCGTCGCGCAGATCAACGCGCTCGGCGGCGTGCTGGGCAGGCAGCTGGCGATCGAGTCGGTCGACGACCAGAGCAGCGAGGAGATCGCGCGGGCGAAGTTCGAGGAGCTGCTCGAGAAGGGCGTCTCGCTCTCGATCGGCCCCTCGACCAACGGCGCGGCCCTGGCGATTCGCGATCTCCTCCTCGAGGACAAGCTGCTCGTGATCTCGCCGAGCGCGACGTCTCCCGTGCTCGATGTGCTCGAAGGGGACGGAGGCAGCCGTGCACCCGCGCCCGTCCCGGGTGAGGAGGAGGGCAGTCGCCCCGTGTTCCTCCGTACGGCGGCGACCGATATCTTCCTCGCGACGGCGATCGCGCAGTACGCCTCGGAGACGGTCGCCTCCGGCACGCAGCGGCGCTGCGACAGCATCGTGCTCGTGTCGCAGGGGGACGACTACGGGCGACCGATCGCGGCGCTCGTCGAGGACCGCTACCTCAAGCTCGGCCTCGGCATCGCGCGGAAGCTCGAGCTCGACCCGAACGTCGCCAACGCGTCCCAGCTCGACTCCGCGGCGGCGGAGTCCGCGTCGACGCTCTCCGCGAAGTGCCAGATCGTGATCGCGCAGGCGCAGATCGCGGGCGCCTACATGCTCGCGTTCAGGAAGTATCAGCTCATCAACCCGTCGAAGCGCGACTACAGCGCGTTCCTCACCATCGGCTCCGACGGCCTCCGCCAGAGCAAGTTCATCGAGGCCGGCCGGACGGACCCGTCCGACAAGAGCTCCCCGACGGCGGGCGAGGGGGGCTTCACCCTCGCGGCGGACGCGGCGCCGGAGGCCGAGTTCAGCACCCAGGAGTTCAGCGCGTTCGCGAACCTCTATCGCGCGCAGTTCCCCGGCACCGAGGCCGTGGGCCGCTACGCCTCCACCGCCTACGACGCCGTCGTCCTGCTCGCCGGCGCGCTCGAGCGCGCCCAGACGACGACCGACATCAAGAAGATCCGCCAGGCGCTCTTCGGCATCTCGAAGGGGCGCGTCATCGTCGGCCCGAACCGGATGACGGACTACTTCGACCTCATCCGCCGCGGGGAGGACATCAACTACCAGGGCGCCTCCGGGCCGTGCGACTTCCTCCCGTCGGGGACGGTGCGCTCGGACTTCGCGGTCTGGCAGATCGTCAACGCCGAGTTCCAGCGGCGCGCGACGATCCCCGCCGACGTCCTCAGCGAGCAGAGCACGCTGTAGGGCACTCCCGGGCATCTCCATGAGGGATCCGCTTGCACCATCTCGGTAGGTACAACCTCGTCGCCGAGCTCGCGCGCGGCGGCATGGGGATCGTGTACCTCGCGATCTCCGAGGGCCTCGGCGGGTTCAGCAAGCTGCTCATCGTGAAGGAGCTCAGGCCGGACCTCGTCGCGGATCCCTCGTTTTTGCAGATGTTCCTCGAGGAGGCGCGCCTCGCCGCGCGTCTCAGCCACTCCAACATCATCCAGACGTACGAGGTCGGCGTCGAAGACGACCGCCACTACATCGTGATGGAGTACCTCGACGGCGTCGCGTTCTCGCGCGTGCTGAGGAAGAAGGCGCCGGAGCTCACGCTCGATCTCCACCTCCGCGTCCTCTGCGAGATGCTCAAGGGGCTCCACTACGCCCACACGCTCAAGGACTTCGACGGCACCCCGCTCGGGATCGTGCATCGCGACGTGTCTCCGCAGAACCTCTTCATCTCGTTCGACGGGCAGGTGAAGATCGGCGACTTCGGGATCGCCAAGGCGCGCGACTCGTCGATCGAGACCAACACGGGCGTGCTCAAGGGCAAGCCGGCGTACATGGCGCCCGAGCAGGTCAGCGGCGAGGTCGACGCGCGCGCGGACGTCTACGCGGCCGGCGTGATGCTCTGGGAGGCCGTCGCCGGACAGCGGATGTGGGCCGGCAAGGGGGAGCTCGAGATCCTCACCAACGTGCTCGCGGGGACGCTCCCGAACGTCCGCGAGGTCGCGCCGGCCGCCCCGCCCGAGCTCGTCGCCATCCTCGAGCGGGCGCTCTCGAAGAACGTCGAAGACCGGCATCCGTCGGCCGAGGCGCTCCTCGACGAGCTCGACGCGTACCTCGCGCCGCGCAACGTGACGACCCGGCACGTCGCCGAGGTCATCGAGCCGCTCTTCCAGGAAGAGCGCGCGAAGAAGCGCGCCGTCGTCGAGGCCCATGTCGCCGCGGTGCGGGCGGGGCGGATCGAGCGCGTGCCGAGCCTGCCGGACATGCCGGAGATCGACCCGGCGTCGACGCCGATGACGGAGCAGGAGGCTCCGCAGGACGACGTCGCGGTCCCGACGCTGGCCGCGCCGAGCGTCGATCGGCCGCGGCGGCGCGCGATCGTCGCGAGCCTCGTCCTGGTGCTCGCCGGGATCGCCGCGAGCGTCTTCGTGCTGGCGCAGACCTCGACGAGCGCGCCGCGGACCGCCGCGAGCGCGAGCGGCGTCGCGAACGGTCCCGGCGCCGTCGCGAGCGCGAGCGGTCCGAACGCCGTCGCGAGCGGTCCGGGCGGCGTGGCGAGCGGTCCGGGCGGCGTGGCGAGCGGTCCGGGCGGCGTGGCGAGCGGTCC
>JAHBWA010000160.1 GCA_019637195.1 Labilithrix sp.
TGGGGCCCGACCGCGAAGCCGAGCCCGATGAACTCGATGCCGGACGCGAGCCCGCGGGTCTTGCCCGTGCCGACGAGGAGGCTCCCGAGGTACGAGAGCACGAGCAACCCCATGAGCAGGGCGATCGCGCTCACGGGCCGGCTCCTCCCTCTCCTCCCGGAGGCGACGGCTCGAGCGGGTCGGCGCCGCGCCGTCCGAGGCCGACGCCGAGCTTCGTCAGCGCGTCCTGCACCGCGCGCCCGAGCGTCGTGTCTCCGCGGTGGGTCGCGCTGTGGACGCGCCAGTGGGCGCCGGCGCCGTCGAGCCAGACGAGCTCGACGCGTCCGCGCGAGCTGATGCTGCGCGCCGCCTCGAGCAGCGCCTTCTCGACGACCGCCTGCGACGCCGACGCGTCGACCACGACGTCGACCCGCGCGAGCGGCGGGTGACGGTGGACGCGCGTCGGGTGGAAGAGCCCGAGGATGTGCGGGACGCTCACGTCGCACGCGCCGGCGTCCTCCAGCCGGACGTCGAGCAGCCGGACCTCGGCGACCCGGCCGGCCCGGCCGCCGAACTCGACGAGCTCGCCCTTCTTCAGGCGCCGGCCGTAGATCACGACGGCCCCGGCGCCGGCGGACGCCAGGAGCGGGGTCGACGCGAGCGCCACCGCGACGAGCGCGACGAGCCCCACGCGCGAGAGCGCGCCATCGCTCTCTCCCGTGATGAGGGGCGACGCGAGCACGAGCGACGTCACGACGACGCCGAAGCGGACGAGGGTGCTCGTGGGGCGCGCGAGATCGCGCGCCAGCCACGTGATCTTCGTGTCCCCGCGCGCCACGCTGTCGAAGAAGAGCCCGATGAAGCGAACCAGCACGCTCACCGCGAGCGCGGCGATGCCCGCGACGAGGAAGACCGGCAGGGCGCTGCCGATCCGCGTCGCGAGGGCGTAGAGCGGCGTGAGCATCAGCCCCGTGAGCCGCTCGGTGTAGCCACGCGTCGACTCGAAGAGCGAGAGGCCGAAGATCAGCCAGGCGTAGCCGATGGCCACCTGCGTGAGGCGGTAGCCGAGCGTCAGGGCGATCGACGAGCCACCGCGCGCGGCGCCCGCGCTCACGAGCTCGATCTTCCCGAGGCGGATCGCCGCGAGCCGCTCCGGGTTGTCCGCCATCCACGTGCGCAGCTTCTCGGCGAGGTCCGCCGCGCGCCCGAGCAGCCAGAACGCGATGAGCGCCGAGAAGACGAGGAGCGAGACGCTGAAGACGGTCGTGGCGATGGCGCTGCGCTTGCGCTCGCTCGACACGACGTCGGAGAGGCGCGCGGTGACCTGCGCCGAGAGGACCTCGAGGTTCGCCTCCCCGCTCGCGTCCACGTCCTCCGGCCCGAGCGTGAGGATCGGCGTCTTGCCGACGAAGACGACCACCGTGCCCTGCGTCGCGTCGGCGTGGACCTCCCCGAGCTCCGAGCCGTGCGCGAGCAGCGTGTCGAGCGCGGACTGCGCCGCCTTCGCGCGGTCGGCCGGCGCGCGGTCTCCGCGCGATGCGCGGAACGTGAAGAGGACCTTGTCGCGGGCCTTGAGCTCGGCGATCGCCGGCGGGACGCGGCTGGACGCCGGCGCCGGCGCGCTCGCCTCCGGCGCCGGTGGAGCGGAGACCGACGCGGCGGGAACCGCCGACGCGGCGCGCGCCGGCAGGACCGCGGCAGGCGGAGGCGCGACCACGGGAGGCGCGACCACGGGAGGCGTGGCGACCACCGGTGGGACGGGGGGCCCCGGGGGCGAGGCCGACGGCGCCGAGGGGGTGGACGGCGCCGCGGTCGCGGCCGCGTCTGCCCCGGCGGACATGCCCGTCGTGGACGCGGCCATCCCGGTCGTGATCGCGGCGTCCACGACGTCGTTGCCGTCCGCCCGCGCGGGCCGGACGGAAAAGAGCGCGGCGAGCGTCGCCAGGACGACGAGCACCCGCGCGAGCACCGGCGAGCGGTAGGAGCGGCGCATAGGCGAGGCGTCGAGGCTAACACGACCCACGCGGAGCCTCGGTCCCGCGCCCGCGCGCACCGCACGGATTGCGCAGCATGATCCACGGGATGACCTGGATCACGAGGCCAGCGCACCCGGTCTCCCGCGGCGCCTCCGGCGGCGCGCCGACAGCATCGAGTGACGCCGGACGGGGCGGAATATGCCGCAGAACCGCGCGAGCACGGCGCGCGGCACACTGAGTGCATAAGTGGGCACCTGTAGGACATGGACACCCACCGAATCCTCGATCGTGACGCCGCAGCGAAGGCCCTCGTGAAGCTTGCCAGCCAGACGGCCGCGACCTGGCAGCGCGTGCGCGGCGAAGCCTTCATCGGCGAGACCGTCCTCGAGACCGGCAACACGCTGTACCGCTTCGTCGACGGCGTGTTCTCCGCCCGGGCGCCGCGCCCAGCGCACGCGGATCAGGCGCCCGCGTGGGCGTCGCCCCCGGCGATGAAGGGCGTCATGCTGCTCGGCTTCCTCGCCGACGCCGACGGCCTCTGGTCGCTCTCGCCGGGGTGGCGGCCGGGCTCGCTCGCCGTCATCACGACCAACGCCCAGGCGCTGACCCTGACCTCGCCCACGATCGCGTGCACGATCTCCCGCCCCGCGCGATCCCGCGTCGAGCCCGCCGCGCGCTCGAGCCAGCCCGCCGTCGCGGCGACGCCCCCTCCGACGGTGCGGCGTCCTGCGCCGCCCTCGATGACGCGCCTGCAGCCGGCCCTCGCCCGCTGAGCTCGCGCCCGCCGGCGCCGCCTGGGGTGTTGACGGATCCGCCGTCGTGACCGAGCGTGTCGCCTCCGATGCGGGCGCCTCTGACCATCGCCTCATGCTGCGCGGCGCTCGTCGCGTCGCTCCTCGTCGCCGGCTGCCCCGGCCATCCGCCGCCCGCGGCGCCTTCCGCCCGCGCGATCGCGACGGAGCCGGAGACCGCGCTCCCGGCTCCGCTCGCCAGCGGGCGCCTGCCGCCGCTCGCCACCCCGCTGGGCTACGCGATCGACCTCGACGTCGATCCCGACAAGCCGCGCTTCGCGGGCGTCGTCCGCGTCGAGATCGACGTCCCGCAGAGGACGTCGTTCATCGTCCTGCACGGCCGCGCGCTCGACGTCACGACGGCGCGCGCGCTCCTGCCGCCGCCTCTGCCCGGCGTCCTCGCCACCGTCTCGACGCGCACGGCCGAGGGCGGCAAGGCGCCCGAGGAGCTCGTCCTCGCGTTCCCGCAGCCGCTGCCGGCCGGGCGCGCGCTGCTCGTGCTCGAGTACACCGCTCCGTTCGACGACACGCTCTCCGGCCTCTACCGGCTGAAGGACGGCGGCAGCTCGTACGCCTTCACCCAGTTCGAGCCGACCGACGCGCGCCGCGCGTTCCCGTGCTTCGACGAGCCGAGCTTCAAGGTGCCGTTCGATCTGACGGTGACCGTCCCGCGCGCGATGATCGCGGTCGCGAACGCGCCGGAGACCGCGCGCGAGCAGGTCGGCGACAAGACGCGCTTCCGCTTCGCCCGCACGCAGCCCTTGCCGACGTACCTCGTCGCGCTCGCCGTCGGCGACCTCGAGATCAAGGAGGCCACGCGCTTCACCAAGCCGCCGATCCGCCTCGTCACGACCAAGGGCAAGAGCGGGATGGGCGACCTCGCGCTGGAGGCGACGAGCGGCATCGTCGACGCCCTCGCCGGCTGGTTCGGCATCCCCTACCCGTACGACAAGCTCGACATCGTCGCCGTCCCGGACTTCCGCTCGGGCGCGATGGAGAACGCGGGGCTCATGACCTTCCGCGAGGAGCGCCTGCTCCTCGATCCCGCGCGCGCCTCGGTAGGCGCGCGCCGCAGTCAGGCGCTCATCGTCGCGCACGAGCTCGCCCACCAGTGGTTCGGCGATCTCGTGACGGCCTCGTGGTGGAACGATCTCTGGCTGAACGAGGGCATGGCGACGTGGATGGAAGCGCGCATCGTCGAGAAGTGGCGGCCCGCGTACGGCGCCGGGCTCGACGCGATCGTCGCGGCCCACGACGTGATGGACCTCGACGGCCTCGTCTCGGCCCGCGCGGTGAGGCAGCCGGTCGTCTCCGTCGGCGACGCGCAAGAGGCCTTCGACGGGATCACCTACGACAAGGGCGCCGCGCTCCTCGCGACGATCGAGCGCTGGATCGGCGAGGACGCCTTCCAGCGCGGCGTGCGCGACTACCTCCGGACGAACGCGTTCAAGAGCGTGCAGTCCGACCGCCTCCTCGAGGCGCTCGACCGAGCCTCGGGCAAGAACGTCACGCAGATGGCCTCGTCGTACCTCGACAAGCCCGGCGTCCCCGACGTCGGAGCGCGCTTCGAGTGCGAGCGCGGCGGTCGCTGGCACATGGAGCTGAGCTCCCAGCCGTGGCGCCCGCTCGGGTCGAAGCTCCCGGAGGAGAGCGACCGCACCTGGACGATCCCCGTGTGCGTCCGCGCGCAGGGAGAGAAGAAGGACACCTGCACCGAGCTCGTCGCCGGCGCGCCGTCGCTCGTCGCCGGTCAGGGCCGCTGCCCCGCGTACGTGCACCCGAACTGGAGCTCGAGCTACTACCGCTTCTCGCTCTCGGAGAAGGACTTCGTGCGCCTCGCGGAGAGCAAGAAGGAGCTCGATCCCGCGATGCGCGTCTCGGTCCTCTCCAATGCGTGGGCGGCGGTGCGGAGCGGCGCGCTCGAGCCGAAGGCGATGCTGCGCATCCTCCCCGCCTTCGACGACGACGACACCCGGCAGGTGGTCGAGGAGGTCGTGAGCATCCTCGGCGCGATGAGCGAGACGATCGTCGACGACGCCGCGCGCCCCGCCTTCCGCGCGTTCTCGCTCGCGCGCCTCGCCAAGCGCAAGAAGGCGCTCGGGTGGGCGCCCGCGCCGGCGAAGGACGCGGCGCCCGGCAAGGACAAGGCGGCCGCGAAGGATACGGCGTCGACGAGGGACGCGGCGCCCGGCAAGGACAAGGCGGCCGCGAAGGCGCGCGACACGTCGGCGGACGACGCGCTGATCCGAGGGAGCGTCATGCGCGCCATGGGCGACGTCGCCGAGGACGACGCGACCCTGCGCGAAGCCGAGGAGGTCGCCGCGCGGTGGCTCGCGGATCCGGCGAGCGTCGACGCCGACTCCGGCGCGGTCGCGCTCGATCTCGCGTCGCGCCGCGCGGGCGAGCCCCGGCTCGCCGCGCTCGTGGCCGCGATGAAGGCCGCGAAGAACCGCGAGGATCGCATCGTCGCGCTCCGCGCGCTCGCGGGCTTCGACGACGAGGCGCGGCTCAAGCAGGCGCTCGACGTCACGCTCGGCGAGGACGTGCGCGCCAACGAGATGCGCTACGTGCTCGCCGCGGCCTTCGGCCGCCGGACCTCGCGGCCGATCGCCGAGGCCTGGGTGCGCGCGCGCTGGGACGAGCTCCGTCGAAAGCTCCCCGGACGCCTGGGCGCCGCGCTCGTGCGCGCCGCGGGCGTCGGCTGCTCGAGCGCGGACGCCGACGCGCGCGCGACGTTCTACACGCCGCGCGTCGCCGGGATCGAGGGCGCCGCGCGCGGGCTCGCCGGCGCGCTCGAGGCGGTCTCGCTCTGCGCCGCGCTCCGCGAGCAGGGCTCGCCGTCGCTGAAGAAGGCGCTGCTCGGCACGAAGAAGAAATAGCGCGCGCGCCGCCGATCAGAGGAAGAAGGACGCGCCGATGGAGAAGGCGGGGTAGCCGAGGCGCATCGTCAGCGAAACCTTGTCGTTGAAATGGTAGCGGCCGCCGACCATGAGGATCGGGTGCACGAGGTCGCGATCGCGATCGCGGTTCGCAGCGATGCCGATGCCGGGCTCACCGAACACCGACCAGTGGGTCGAGAGCCAGAAGTTCCACTGCATCGCGACGGGGATGAAGAGCGTCGTGCGCCCGCCGAAGAAGAGATCGCCGCCGAAGGTGATGCCGACGCTGTTGTTGATCGATTTAACGAAGCCGTTATCGACGATGACGACCGTGCCCCGGAAGCCGGCGCCGAGCTCGCCTCGCCCGCCGCGGAACGGCCCTCCGAAGCCGACGAGGCCGTGGGGCTCGGCTTCGAAGCGATAGCTCGGGTGGTCGCCGGGGTTCTTGATGATCGACTCGTCCGCACGAGCAACCCCGGGGGCCGAGAGCGCTCCGACGAATGCAACCGCTGCGGCGACCGTCCTTTTTCGCATGGGCCCGCATTCTGAGCCAAGCGGGCACCTCCGCCAAGCCTTTGGTAAGATGTCGCAATCTGGTCGCACGCCTGACCAGGAACGCGACACGGCCCCTTGGCGGAACGGTATACGCAGGAGATTTAAAATCTCTGACCCGGAAGGGTGTCTCGGTTCGAATCCGAGAGGGGCTACCACCAGCGCTCGGCCGCGGCACCGCGACGCTTCCCCGCGCCGTCGCGAGGACGGTCGTGGCCGGCGTTCACGCCCGATGCCCCGGCTGTCCACGACGCACGAGCCCACGACGCACGAGCGGAGTGGAGCGGGGGAGCTGGGCGCCCGCGGGGCCGGGAATTCGGCGGTGTCGGAGCGGATCAACGCAAGACTTCCGGCTTCCGCTCGATTCTCGGTACGCTTACCGGATGGCGACCCCCCAGGCCGCGCCCGACGACCGGCTCACCTGCGAGCAGTGCCATGGCTTCTATGCCGTGGAGGTTCCCGAAGACGGCGGCGATCCGCGCGTGCGGTGCAACACATGCGGGCACATACGCGAGGTCTCCGTCACGCCGGTCCAGAAGGAGGAGGCCGGCAAGTGGACGGTGATCGGCCCCGACGGCAAGGTGATGACGTTCGGCTCGTGGGACAAGCTCGTGGAGTCGCGACGTCCCGCCGCGCTCGCGGAGGGCGGCGGCGGATCGGCGGGCAAGATCGCGATCACGATGCCCGACGAGAAGAAGCCGTCGGCGACCGCGCTCCTCGACATCACGCCGACGCCCGCGATGCCGACGCTCACGCTGGCCGAGGCCGACAGCGATCCGAACCTGCTCGCGGCGAAGGCGGCGGACAGCGCCGCGGAGCTCGCGCAGGCGCTGGCGAAGAAGAAGGGGCCCGAGTGGGCTCCGATCAAGACGGAGACGAAGGCCCAGCCCAAGGCGCCGGCGAGCGTCGCCGAGCTCGACGCGACGGCGCTGGTCGACGACGACGAGCCCGCGCCCCTCTCGCTCCGCGACGCGATCCCCGACGACGACGACGAGCCGGCGCCGCTCTCGCTGCGCGACGCCATTCAGATCCAGGACGACGACAGCGCGCACGAGATGCTGTCGATGAAGGACCTCGTCGTCGTTCCCCCGGCGGACGACAGCGCGGTCGACTCGACGCCCCCGCCGCCCGCGCGCGGGGCGCTGCGCACCCTGCCGCCGACGCCGTCGAAGCAGGGCGACGCCGCGCCCCCGCCGACGATCACCGTCGAGGATCCCGTCGACAGCGCGCGGAGCAAGAAGCTCGCGGAGAGCGACGACGCGAAATCGTCGAAGGACTCCGCGAAGGGCTCCGGCGCGAAGAAGTCGACCGGCGCGAAGAGCGACGCCGAGAAGGACGACTCCAAGAGCGGCGACGCGAAGGCCGGCGCCAAGAAGAACGGCGGCGCGACCGCGACGACCACGAAGGACGGCGCCAAGGCCGACGGCAAGAAGGACGGCGCCAAGGCCGACGGCAAGAAGGACGGCGCCAAGGCCGACGGCAAGAAGGACGGCGCCAAGGCCGCGACCGCCAAGAAGGGCGCGGCGACGAAGGACGAGCGCAAGCCAGTCGCCTCCGCGCGAGCGTCCGTCGCCGAGGAAGAGCCGAAGCGCGGGTGGGTGCTGCCGTCGCTCGCGGTCATCGCGGTGACCGTCGTGCTCTGGCGGCTCATGTCCTCCAGCTCGGATCCGACGCCGGCGACGTCGGACACGACGACGACCGAGACGCCCGCGACGAAGGAGTCGCCCGATCCGACGGCGGCGACGACGTCCTCTCCCGCCGACACGGCCACCTCTTCACCGGTCGACACGGCGACCGCCTCACCGGCGGACACGACGGCGGCGGTCACGCCGCCAACCACGGCGACCGCGACGACGACGACCGCGCCTGCCGCGACCGCCGCGCCTCCCGCGACCGCCGCGACGACCACGGCACGAACGCCGGTCGCGGTCGGTGACAAACCTGCGACGACCACCGGCGCCGCCCAACCCGCGGCGGCCGCCGAGAAGAAGCCCGCGGCCGCGGAGAGCGGGGCGTCGATGTCCGATCTGCTCGATCGCGCGGGCAGCGCGCGGCGGAGCGGCGACTACGCCACGGCGCGCGAGCTCTACGAGCGCGTCCTCAAGCAGAACCCCGGCAACGTCGAGGCGAACGGCGGCCTCGGCGACGTCGCGCGCGCGCAGGGCGACCTCAGCTCGGCCAAGTCGAGCTACGAGCGCGCCCTCGCGGCGAGCCCGTCGTACGGGCCCGCGCAGCTCGGCCTCGCCGACACCGAGTGGGACCTCGGCAACCGCGCCGGCGCCCAGCGTCGCTACGCGCAGGTCGTCGAGCGCCTCGGCGATCGCGCGCCGGAGCGCGCGAAGCAGCGCGGCGTGGTCACCGAGTAGCGACGCGCGCGACCGCGGCTCGGCACCTCACGCGCGCGACCACGGCTCGGCACGTCACGCGCGCGACCGCCTCGGCACCTCTCGCGCGCTGTCGGGCAGCCCTTGAAAAGCGCGCGCGACCGCGCGACGCGACGGCGAGCGGATCAGCCGAGCGGGCCGACGACGCGCTCGACCGCGCGCGCGAGCTCGGCGTCGGCGACGAGCGCCGTCACCGCCTCGATGTCCTTGTACAGCGGCCTGTCGCCCGTCATCGGCTCGACGCGCTCGCGCACCTTGACGAGCGCCGCCTCGACGCCGCGGCTCGGGCGGAGCGGCTTGCGCTGGTCGAGCCCGGCGGCCGCGGTCATCACCTCGATCGCGAGGCACGCGCGCACGTTGCGGACGACGTCGCCGAGCTTCTTCGCGCTGACGCTGCCCATCGAGACGTGGTCCTCCTTGCCCGCGGACGACGGGATCGAGTCCACGCTCGCCGGGTGAGCGAGCACCTTGTTCTCGCTCACCAAGGACGCGCTCGTCACCTGCGCGATCATGAACCCCGAGTGCAGGCCGCTCTTCGGCCCGCCGGGCGCGAGGAACGGCGTGAGCCCCGTCGAGAGCGCCGGGTTCACGAGCTGCTCCACGCGGCGCTCGCTGATGTTCGCGAGCTCGGCGGCGGCGATCGCCGCGAGGTCGAGCGCGAGCGCGAGCGGCTGGCCGTGGAAGTTGCCGCCGCTCAGGATCTCCGTCTCGCCGCGGTCGACGAACACGCTCGGGTTGTCCGTGACGCTGTTGACCTCGCGCTCGAGGACCGAGCGCGTGAACGCCAGGGCGTCGCGCGTCGCGCCGTGGACCTGCGGCATGCAGCGGAGCGAGTAGGCGTCCTGCACCTTGCCGCAGTCCTTGTGGCTCTCGGCGATCTCGCTCTCGGCGAGCAGCGCGCGGAGGTTCTTCGCCACCGCCTTCTGCCCGGGGTGCGGGCGCGCCTCGTGGAGGCGCTCGTCGAAGGGACGGCTCGTCCCCTTCAGCGCCTCGAGGCTCATCGCCCCGGCGACGTCGGCGACGACCGCGAGACGCTCGGCCTCGAGGAGCGCGAGCGTCCCGAGCGACGCCATGTACTGCGTGCCGTTGATCAGCGCGAGCCCCTCCTTCGCCTCGAGGACGACCGGCGCGACGCCCGCCTCACGGAGCACCTCCGCGCTCGGACGCGAGGGACCCGAGCCGAGGCTCGCCTCACCCTCGCCGATCATCGCGAGCGCGAGGTGGGCGAGCGGCCCGAGATCGCCCGACGCCCCGACCGATCCCTGCGACGGGATGCGCGGGTGGACCTTCGCGTTGAGCATCGCGACGAGGACGTCGACGAGCTCCTCGCGGACGCCGGAGTGGCCGAGCGCGAGCACCTGCGCGCGGAGGAGCATCATCCCGCGGACCGCGGCGGTCGGCAGATCGGGCCCGACGCCCGTGGCGTGGGAGCGGACGAGGTTCTGCTGCAGCTCGCGGACGTCGTTCGCGGAGATCCGCGTCTCGCTGAGCGCCCCGAAGCCGGTGTTCACGCCGTAGACGTTGGGAGCGGCGTCGCCGGCCTTCGTGATCGCGTCGATCGCGACGCGAGAGCGCACGACCTTCGCGCGCGCCTCCTCGGCGAACGCGACCGGACGATCTCGGACCGCGACGTCCTCGAGATCGAGCAGAGAGAGGGGACGACCGACGAGCACCGGTTCCGGCATGGCGCGTCCGTACCGCTTCCACGCCGCCGGTACAACACGGCATCAAGCGCGCATCGCGTCGAACGCGGCGCGTCGCGCCACGCCGAACACGTCCGATGCCGCGCCACGAAAGGACTCCGGCCGCCCGTCCCGGAGGAGACGTTGTCCTCGAACGGCGACGTCTCGTCGTTCGAGCTCCGGGAGCGGCGCGGCCGGCTTCTGAGCTTGTGGCTCTGGCGCGGGTGCGCGGGTGATGCTGAGTTTTCTCGACGGTGCTCGGTGCGAACAATCTCCTCGTCGGTCCCCGGAACGCCAGGCCGGATCGGGCGGAAGAGTCGATGCGCGATTCCTCTCGAATCGGGCGTCGCTGCTTCGGGCTCGAAGGGTCTGGCGCTGCTGCTACCGACTGAACCCACATGTAGCATGGTCCGCGCCGCGCCCGATTCGCGGCTAAGTGCTCGAACTCTCGTCCTGGCATGGGGTGCTATGTGAGACATTGAGTGCTCATGTGAGTGAGCCTCGATCCAGCTGCGGCGCGGCGACAGCGGCGGAGACGACGCCGAGCAAACCCGACTATGCTGCGCGCCGCTCATGAGACGGGTGCTCGCTCTCGCACTGGTTCTTGCGGCGAGCGCATGGTCGAGCGGCGTTCGCGCCGCCGACGACGACGCCGCCCCCACGGTCCCGAAGGACTTCCCTCGCCTGGTGTTCGACACGGGGCGTCCCGACGTGCCGGCGCCCGATCCCGACGCGTACCGCTTCACGGTCCACGGCGAGCACCAGATCCGCTACCAGGTGCAGCGCAGCTTCCCGCTCACCGCGACGGCCAGCGCGATCGATCGACGGCCGGGGCTCGCCGAGCAGTCGCTCGGGCAAAACCAGTTCCTCAGCCACTGGCTCCGCGTCACGCCGCGCCTGCAGATGCTCGACACGCTCGAGCTCGTCGGCCAGCTCGACCTCGTCACCGGCCTCATCGCCGGCGACAGGGCTCGCGACACGCGCGCGGACATGACGCCGCGCGACGAGTACAACGGCTTCAGCAACGTCCAGCCGCGGTGGCTCTACGCGCAGTGGCGGCTCCCCTTCGGCGTCGTCCGCGTCGGCCAGCAGCCGAACCACTGGGGCATGGGCATCCTCGCCAACGACGGCGATCACCCGACGCTCTTCGGCGACTACCGGTACGGCTCGATCAGCGAACGGATCCTCTTCGCCACCAAGCCCGGCGGCGAGGACAGCGACTTCTACCTCGCCGTCGCGGGAGACCTCGTCTTCCGCGATCAGACCGCGCGGCTCACCCGCGGCGAGCGGGCCTTCCAGGGCGTCCTCGCCGCCTTCTACGAGAAGGGGCAGAACAAGCTGGGCATCTTCTCCACGCTGCGCCACCAGGAGAACGACAAGACGAGCGGGTCGCCGATCTTCGGCTACACCGACGAGCTCGACGCCGTCGCGATCGTCTCCACGGGCGGATCGTGGCGCCGGTCAGGCGACGCCGACGCGTTCGTCTTCGGCGAGGCCAGTGCATCCAGCTCCACCAGCTTCATTCGAACGGCCGACCAGGCCGCGAGAGAACGCGGCCGGACGCAGGTCCGCTTCCTACGGCGGCGCGGCGGAATCGGCGTCGTCCACCGCGCCCAACCAATCGCGACCGGGTTCTGGCGCAGCGACGCGGCGAGGCTAGCGCGCGCCGGGTGAGCTCGAGCTACCTCGGCGCCCTCCGGACAAGGAGCGTGCCTTACGGCGACTCACATCGTCGCCGAGCTCGGAGTCAGGTACGCCTCGGGGGACGCCGATCCCTACGACGGCTCCCAGCGCCGCTTCGTCTTCGACCCCAACCACCGCGTCGGCCTCCTCCTCTTCGACGAGGTCCTCCGCTTCCAGACGGCGCGCGCCGCCGCCCGCGACCGATCCCCTGCTCACCAACGCGTCGCGGCGAGCGCCGGGCGTCGATCTCTTGCCTTCGGGTGGCGGCGTCGCTGGCGCGCCAATGCGCCAACCCGACCGCGATCACCGGCCGCGCCACTGGCTCGACCTCAGGGCGGGCTCGTCGTGGCACGAAGTCGACGGCGGCGTCGTCGTCCGTACCGCGTCACGACCGGTGGGTCGTACGTCAACTACCGCGGCGGCAACCCGCGGAAGAGGACACTCGGCGTCGAGCTCGACGCCGGCGTCGGGCAGCGCTCCAGTACGGCCTGAGCTCAGGTCGGCGCGCGAACCGGCGTGCTCTTCCCGGCGGCGCGCTCGAAGACGCCAGCGGCGTGCGGATGAACACGCAGTGGATCGTGGTCGGACGCGTCGGGCTTCTCTTCCTGAGCGCCACCCGGCTTTCGCAGGTCCCGGCGATCACGCGCTTTGGCGCTATCCGATGGAGGTCGCGACCGCGGGCGCAGATCGACCCGCGCGCGCGCCTCGCGCGATCTCACCGCACGTCCCCGCCCGCGCGGAGCCGCCGGGGAAGCTCGACGCCATCCTGCAGCACGCGCGGCAGGTCCACGCCAGGCCCTGGCCGATCTCCGGCCGCGGCGATCTTGCTCGTCGCCGCGAGGCTGCGCCGCTGCCCGTCGTGGGCCGGCCGTCGATCGGTGACGTTCTCGATCGGCGCGTCCGCGACCGTGTCGAGCATCTGCCCCGCCGGCACGCCGGGCGCTGGGCGACGAGATCCGCCGCGCGTCCGGCCCCCGCGGTTCCACACGCGCGGGGAACCTGGCGGGCGGTGCGCCGCCGCCCTGCCCTCCTCGACGATGCCGGCGACCCAGCGCCGTGCGCCCCGCGCGCGGATCCGGCGATCGCGCTCGGCCTCTGCGCCCATGATCCGGTCAGCCTCGAGCTGCAAGCGGACCTGCTCGGTGCGCGCCGGACTGCACGGTGAGCTCGGCCTGCGCGCGCGCGATGAGCGCGGCGACCTCGGTCTGCTCCTCCGCGATCCGGGGCGTCGCGCTTGCTCATGGCGTCGACCACCCGACGCGACGCCTCGGCGCGCGACGTCCTGGACCTCGACCGATCCGCGCCATCGCGCGCGTCTCGAAGTTGCTCGCCTCGCGCTCACGATCGACAGCGCGCGGTTCTCGGCTCGGCGACGCGCGAGCGCATCTGCCCAGATCCGCCATTTGCTTGCAGGCTGTTCAGGTAGCCAGCCCAGCGCTCGTCGGAGACGTTCTGGATCTTCAGCGTGTCGAGGACGAGCCCGGGATCGCTTGAGGGATCCATGTCGGCCTGTGGAGCAGGCTCTGGGCGAACTTCACGCGATCGTGGTTGACCTCCTCGGGGGTGAGAGCGTCGCAGTGACACGCCGCGAAGGTTACCCTCGAGTGCTCGCTTCGCGACCGCCTCGACGACCTTGCGCCGCTTGCCGAGGAAGCGCTCGATCGCGTTGCCGATCACCGGCTCGGTCGAGGCGATCTTGACGTTGGCGACCGCGGTGACGTTGAGCGGGATCCCGCCCTTCGAGTAGGCGCCCTCGACGCGGACGTCGATGATCATGTTGGTGAGGTCGAGCCGGTCGACGGTCTCGAGGAGCGGGATGCGGAGGCCGCGCCCGCCCTGCACGAGCCGGTAGCCGACCTCGCGCGCGCCCTCTCGGCGGCGCGCGCCGGAGAAGACGAGGACCTCGTTCGGCTGGCAGATGTGGATGAGGCGCTGCACGATCGCAGCCGCGGAGACGGCCGCGAGCGCCAGGACGACGACGACGATGACGGAGATGAGCAACATGACGATTCTTCCTTCCTTCGCGATGGGTTTCTGGGTTGGCGGCGCGGCCTCGCCTCACTCGGCGGTCGACTCGCTGACGAGCGCGCGACCGTTCGGGAAGCCGTCGCGCCGCGTGGCGGGAGGAGGGTCGTCACCGCGGAGGACGGCGGAGAAGCTGACGCCGAGCGTGCTCGAGAGCTGATCGAGCAGCGACTTCACCGCGGTCGGGTACGCGTTCACGTAGCCGACGACCGTGCTGCCGTCGCCGGCGTCGAGCAGCGACACCTGCTTGGCCTGGACCTGCGAGGCCGCCGCGGTGACGCGCGCGAAGATCTCGTCGAGGTGCTGCACGACGACCATGTCCATCGCGTGCTCGCCGCTCTCGACCCAGGCCTCGCGGAGGTGCGCGAGCGCCTGCGAGACCGCCTCGCCCTTGGCCGCGACCGCCGACGCGTCACCCTCGGCGAAGAGCGTCTGCACGCGCCGCTCGACCTCCGCGGGGACGCCGACGTCGGCGACCAGCCGCAGCCGCTCGAGCTCCGCGCGGATCGCGTGGAGCTGCTGCTCGGCCTCGGCGCGCGCCGCGGCGCCGGCCTGCTGCGTGCGCTCCTCCTCGCTGCGCGCCTCCGCCATGAGCCGCGCGACGAGCTGGCGCGCCTCGTTCTGGCGGCGCTGGACGTTGCCGTTCGCCTGCGTGCGGGCGACCTCGCCGCGCGCCGTCGCCCGCGCCTCCGCCTCCTCGGCCTCGCGGACGGCGTCGGACTCGGCGACCTCGGCCGCGCGCAGGATCTCGGCGATGCGGCTGCGTCCGATGCTGTCGAGGTAGCTCCGGTCGTCGGAGACGTGCTGGATCTTCAGCGTGTCCACCTGGAGGCCGAGCTTGGCGAGGTCGGGACCGGCCTCGTCGCTGAGCCGCTCGGCGAACTTCAGGCGGTCCTCGTTGACCTCCTCCGGCGTCATCGTCGCGAGCACGCCGCGGAGGTGACCCTCGAGCGTCTCCTTCGCGACGCGCGCGATCTCGTCGACGCTCTTGCCGAGGAATCGCTCGATGGCGTTGCCGATGAGCGCGCCGTCGCTCGACACCTTGACGTTGGCGATGGCGCTGAGGTTGAGCGGGATGCCCCCCTCCGAGTACGCGCCCGACACGGACATCGGCACCGAGACGAGCGTCATGTCCATGCGGTCGACCCGCTCGAGCAAGGGGACGCGGAAGGCGCGGCCGCCCGTGAGGACGCGGAAGCCGACCTCGCGGCCGTCGGCCGTCCGGCGACGGCGTCCGGAGAAGATCAGCACCTCGTTGGGCTTGCAGACGTAGAGGAAGCGCTGCGCGAGCGCGCCGAGGATCGCGATCGTCAGGGCGAGCGCGCCGGCGGCCCCGACGACGATCGCGGGCTGTACCAGGTCGAGGAGGGCGATTTCGTTCACGTTGGGTTCCTTTCTCGTGTTCGTTGTCAGGCGCCTTCGCGCGCCGCAGTGACCAGGGCGACGCCGTCGTCGCGCATCTCGTAGACGACCGCCGCGTGGCCGACGGCGAGCTCGCGCTCGTCGTCGGTCATCGCGTCGAGATCGAGCATCTGCTCGTCGAGCCGCACCCGGACGCGCCCGAGCGTGCCGCGCGCGACCGGCAGGACGACGACCGCGGTGGCCCCGACGCACGCGTCGCGCGCGAGCGTGCTCGAGACCTGCGTCCTGGCGAGCCAGCGGACGACCCCCGTCGCGGCGGCGCCCGCCGCGTAGCCGACGAGCCCGGCGGTCAGCGCGGCGGAGGCGACGCCGACCCCCGCCAGGGTCGTGAGCGTGCCGGCGAGGCCGCCGAACGCGAGGAAGAACGTCCAGAACCGCAGCGAAGCGACCGGGAACACGAGCAGCGCGAGGGCGACGTCGCTCGCGTGCGCGAGGCCGGATTCGTGGGCGTCCGGATCGGCGTCGACCTCGCCGTCGTCCGTCTCGCCGAACGAGAGGAGCGAGACGACGAGCAAGAGACCGCCAGCGACGAGTGCGACGAGGTAGAGTGTGAGCATGGGGATGACCTCCGACGAGCGACCTCCACAATGCGAGCGATGTGCCAGGGCACGCGTCCACTCCCCGCTGCGCGTTCGCGAGGGTGCGCGACCATGCTGGCGCGATTCACCTAGGTGAATTCCTCCGGTCGATGAATTTCGCCTATGCTTCGCCGATGCCGGTCGCCATCGACGAAGCCATCGCGGCGCTCCTCGGAAACCCGTTCGACCTACCGCGCGTTAGGCTCACGACGTCGATCGCCACGCTCACCCGGAAGGGCGCCCTCGAGCCGTGGGTCCGGCGGCCACGCAGCGTCGAGGCCGCCGAGCGCTGCGCGCTGGCCGTCGCGCACGCGCACGCCCTCGCCGGACCCGCCGGCGGCCACGCGGCCCGGCCGCTCCCGCACGACGCCCTCCCCGCCGTCGTGTCGCGCCTCCTGCGGCAGCCGCGATCGACCTACGCCGGCGTCGGGGCGGCCGCCGGACGCTGCCTCCGCGCGCTCGACGCGCTCCACGGCAGCAGCGCGGCGATGTCCTCGGTGCGCCGCGCGACGTGGGCCGCGTGCTTCGGCGAGTCGCTCGAGCACGCCCTCTTGCTCGGGCGCGTCATCCACGACCAGGACGTGCTCATCCTCGGCGAGACGGGCACCGGCAAGGAGGCCGTGGCGCGCGCCGTCCAGGAGGGATGCCTCGGCCCGAAGGAGGGCGGCCCCGCGCCCCGCGCGTCGCTCAACGTCGCCGCGGTGCCCGAGACCCTGGTCGCCGCCGAGCTCTTCGGGCACGTGAAGGGCGCGTTCACCGGCGCCGCCGAGGCCCGCGTCGGCCGCATCCGCAGCGCCTACGGCGGCTCGCTCTTCCTCGACGAGATCGGCGACCTCGCGGTGACCACGCAAGTGAAGCTCCTGCGCGTGATGGAGACCGACGAGGTGAGCCCGCTCGGCTCGGACAAGACGTACCCGTCGAGCTGCCGCTACATCGCGGCGACGCACAAGGACCTCGACGCGATGGTCGAGGAGGGCAAGTTCCGGCGCGACCTCCACCAGCGCCTCGCCGGCAACGTCATCCGCCTGCCGCCGCTGCGCGATCGACCCGAGGACATCGTGCCGATCGGGCAGAGCTTCGTCGAGCGCCACTTGCCCGGCGACGCGCTGCCGGCGACGCGGCGGCGGATCGAGCGCTGGCTCGGGAGCGACGAGGCGAAGAGCCACGCGTGGCCCGGCAACGTGCGCGAGCTACAAAACGCCCTCCGCAACATGCTGCTCGGCCTCGATCCGGGCGTCGCTCAGCGCGCCGCGGAGCCGCCGGCGGATCTGGAGGCGCTGCCGATCGCGCTCCGCGAGTGCACGGCGACGATGGACCAGCTCGTCGACTGGTACGCCCGACGCGTGCTCGAGCGGAGCGACGGATACCTCGCGCGCGCCGCGAGGATCCTCGCCGTCGACCGGACCACCCTCCGGCGACGGCTCGGGTCGCGCCGCTGACGGCCCCGCCGCGCCGTCGAGTCCGAGCCTCGACGGGCGCGCCGATCAAGGCGAGGCGGGTACGCAACTTGAATCGCCCTCGGCGGATGAGAGCCGTCGTGTTGAAGGGCGTGCGCGAGGTGGCGGTCGAGGTCGTGCCCGATCCCGTGATCGAGTCGCCCACCGACGCGATCGTCCGCATCACCTCGGCGGCGATCTGCGGGAGCGATCTCCACATGTTCGCCGGACGGACGCTCGCGCATCCCGGCCTCGTCCTCGGGCACGAGCCGCTCGGGGTCGTCGAGGAGGTGGGCTCGGCCGTCGGCAGCGTGAGTCGAGGCGACCGCGTCGTCGTCCCGTTCAACGTCTCGTGCGGCGTCTGCTTCAACTGCCGGCGCGGCTACACGTCGGCGTGCCTCGCGGTCGAGTCCGACTCGGCCGGCGGCGCGTACGGCTACGTCGGGATGGGCCCCTACCGCGGCGCGCAGGCCGAGTACCTCCGCGTGCCCTTCGCGGAACGAAACTGCCTCAAGGTCCCGGGGACCCCCGGCGACGCGTGGGAGGACGCCTTCGTCCTCCTTGCCGACGTCTTCCCCACCGGCTGGTACGCCAACGACCTCGCCGGCGTCGGCAAGGGCAGCACGGTCGCGGTCTTCGGAGCTGGGCCGGTCGGGCTGCTCGCGGCGCACTGCGCCGTGCTGCGCGGCGCGAGCGAGATCTACGTCGTGGACGGCATCGACGAGCGGCTCGCGAAGGCGGAGGAGCTCGGCGCGTGCCCCGTCGACTTCCGCCGCGGCGATCCGGTCGAGCAGATCCTCGAGCTCAGGCGGCGCCGAACGAGCGGCAAGCTCGCCCCCGGTGAGGAGAAGATGATGGGCGTGATGTGCGGGATCGAGGCGGTCGGCTACCAGGCCACCGACTGGAACGATCCGACGCGCGAGAACCCCAGCGTCGTGCTCGAAGACTTGATCCGACTCATGAACCCCACGGGGCGGATCGGCTCGGTCGGGCTCTACGTCCCGAACGATCCCGGCGGGATCAACCCGCACGCCAAGCGCGGCGAGTTCCGCATCTCCTTCGGCAAGCTCTGGGAGAAGGGGCTCTGCCTGGGCACCGGGCAGACGCCGGTCGCGCGCTACGCGCCCATGTTGATCGACCTCATCGTGAAGGGCGCTTCGAAGCCGAACGTCCTCGTCAGCCATCGGCTGCCGCTCGAGGAGGCGCCGATGGCCTACGCCAAGTTCGAGCAGCGCGTCGAGGGCTTCACGAAGGTGATCCTCGCGCCCGGGCTGGAGCGGAGCCGATGACGACCATCCTCGCGATCGAGGACGACGCCGACCTGCGGGAGCTCCTCCGCTTCGTCCTCGAGGAGAAGGGCTACGCGGTGGCGACGGCCGAGAACGGCCGCGAGGCGCTCGAGTGCATCCGGCAGCAGATGCCGGACATCATCCTCCTCGACATGCGGATGCCCATCATGTCGGGCGCCGACTTCGCCACGGAGTACCGCACACGCTACGCGCACGGCGCTCGCGCGCCGCTGATCGTCATGACCGCCGCCGAGCACGCGTCACGCCGGTCGACCGAGATCGGCGCGAGCGACTTCCTGCGGAAGCCGTTCTCGACCGAGGAGCTCATCGCGCTGGTCGAGCGGCATGTGGGGGCCCTGCTCCACAGTCCGGCAGCGGGAGCGTGAAGACGAACGTGCTCCCGGCGCCCTCCTCGCTCGCGACGGTGACGCTCCCGCCGTGCATCGAAGCGATCGACCGGGCGACGTAGAGGCCCAGGCCGAGCCCGCCGGTGTCGTACGCGGTATCGGTGTGGGCGCGGAAGAACGGCTCGAACAGCCGCAGCTGCTTCGCCGACGGGATGCCGATGCCTTGGTCGGACACGTCGATCTGCGCGCGCCGGCCCTGGATGCGCACCACGACGCGGACGGGGCCACCTCCCGGCGAGTAGCGAATGGCGTTGTCGACGAGGCTGACGATCGCGCGCTCCACGAGCTCGCGATCGCCCGAGACCACCACCGGAGCGTCGACCTCGATCGCGACCCGCGCGGCGTCCTCGGGCGGGAGCCGTCGGGCGACGCGACCGACGAGGTCGCCGACGTCGACGGCGTCTTCGACCGCGAGCACCAGCCGGCCGGTCTGGAGCTGCCAGAGCAGGAGCAGGTCGGTGACGAGCCGATCGATCCGGTCTGCGCCGCGCACGAGCGCGTCGAGCAGGCGGCGCTGCACCTCCGGCGGCGGGGCGTCGAGGCGCCGGAGCACGTCGGCGTAACCCTTGACGATCGCCACGGGAGTCTTGAGCTCGTGCGCGACGACACGCACGAACTGCTCCTTGAGCCGGTCGAGCTCGGTGGACTCGGTCACGTTCACCCCGACCACCACCGCTCCGGCGATCGCTCCGCGTTCGTCCTGCAGCGGCGCGGCGCTCGCCCGCAGGTGGATCGCCCGCCCCGTCCGCACGTGGAACGCCGTCATGTCGACGGAGCTGAGCACCTCCCCGGCGAGCGCACGCAGCATCGGGAGCTCGTCGCGCTTGAACGGCGTACCGTCCGGATGGACAGGACGGATGCGCCGCGCGAGCTCCTCCTGGGACATCGTGGCGTCTTCCGGCGGGTCGGCGAGGCCGAAGAGGCGCCGGCCGGCCGGGTTCGTGAGCGTCACGCGCCCCGCGCGATCGCTGACGAAGACGGCGTCCACCATGTTGTCGAGGATCGACCGCAGCGCGGCCTCGGCCTCCTGACGTTCGGCGATCTCGCGCAGCTGCTCGCCGTGGAGTCGAGCGTTCTCGAGCGCGACGCCGGCCTGCTCGGCGAGCAGCGCGAGCAGCTCGACCTTGTCGTCGGTGAAGACGCCCGGGACGCGATCGTCCTCGAGGTAGACGATCCCGAGGACCACCCGGTGCCGCTCGATCGGGAGGCAGAGGATCGACCGCGGCCGGCGCGCGGCGATGTAGGGATCGGACGCGTACGCGGTCGGAAGGCGCGCGTCGTGGAGCACGACACGCTCGCGCGAGCGGAGGACGGCGTCGACGATCGTCTCGGGCACGCCGCTGCTCCCTTCTGCATGCTCGACCGCCCACCGAGCGCCGCGAACGGAGAGGAAAACGGCGCGACGCGCCCCCGCGTGGTCCGCGACCAGCGACGTGAGACGCCGAACGACCTGCGGCCAGGTCGTCTCGGTGGAGAGGGCGTGACCGAGCCTCAGCACCGAGGCGCAGTCGAGGCGCGCGGCTCCGAAGCCCTCACACGGCTCGCGAACGTGGACGAGGTGGGGGGCCTCGAGGTCCAGCGCGCCCACCTTCGCGAGCGCGCCCCACTCGAGGTAGCCCGCGCGCGCGCGCCGGAGGTAGACGTCGGCGAGCACCTGGACCGTGAGGTCACGGTAGAACGAGGCCGCGACCTCGTACGCGAGCGACGCCCCGAGGGCGCAGCCGTTGTCGTGCGCGGACCGGAGCGCGCGCTCGTAGAGCGGAACCGCGCCGGCGACGTCCCCCGCGAGGCGGGCGCGCTCGGCGGCGAGCAGCGCGTGCATGTGGAGGTAGCCCTCCGGGCAGTCCCGGCTCCACGCCGCCAGCTCCGCCGCGTGCGTCGCGAGCTCGGCGACGTGGGCTTGACGCGCACCGGGGGCCGCCTCGCGCGCACGCGCCGCGTGCGTGAGGCCCGCGAAGAGGTGAAACGAAGCCGCAGCGGGGTGCTCCGGCGACGACGCGACGAGCTCGGCGAGAACGGCGGCTTGCTGGCTCGCCTCGTCGAGGTGCCCTCGGAGATACGCGAGCTCGAGCGCGTAGAGGTGCCGCCACGCGTCGGCCACCGGGAGCGAGACCTCGTTCCCGGCGGGCTCATCGCCGTCGGCGCGCGCCCCGACCGCGGGCGCGTGCGCGCGCGACGCCGCCGAGGGCGCCCGCGCGCGAAGCGCGTCGAGAAAGCCGAGCTGCCAGCGCAGGATCGCTGACGCGGCCCCGGCGCCCGCCCGCTCGGCGAGCTCGAGCCACGGTCGGGCTTCCTCTTCGATGGAGGCGAGCGGATCGCCGCGCTGGAGCCGCTCCGCGACGCAGAGCACCGCGTCCGTGGACGCGCTGGCGAGGTCGCCCGCGTCGACGGCGCACCGACGCGCCGCCCGCAGCCGCTCGACGGCCGCGCTCGGCGAGACCGTCCGGAGATCTACCGGTGCCCCGAGCATCCTCCCCTCGGTCGCGGCGCGCCGCAGCCGTCGCAGGCGCGCTCCTGATCGTTCCGTGCGTGGGACGCGTTCGCCACCATGACACTTCGGGATCTAGGCCGGCGCGCGCCGCTCCGCGAACGCCCCGCGAGCTCCGCGGGACGCGCTGCGGTCCGGCCCCCGCGCGAGCTCGCGCTCTACCGATCCCGCGCGTACCGTCCCGATATATAAGTAGCCGGACCCGGCATGCGGCTCGTCCCCCTCCCCTTCTTGCTCGGCCTCGGCCTCGTCGTCGGCTGCGACGTCGACACGGCGCCCGAGGGGCTCCGCCGTACGCCGGAGGGCACGGGTCCGCTCGTCAAGTTCGACACGTCGCATCGACCGCTGCCCGAGGTGCCGCTGCCGAACGACGTCGCGACCTTCGCCGACCCGACGAGCCGCACGGGCGTCCGCGTGAACGTGAGCCTGGTGGCTCCGACGCACATGGAGCGCCGCGCGCGCGAGGACTTCGCGTCGATGGAGGGCTGGGGCGTCTCCTCGCCGATCACCGTCGCGTTCGAGCGCGGCGCGGCGACGGGCCCGCTCGAGCCGGCGATCGATCTCGACGCCGTCGCCGATCGGATGACCGGCGACGAGCACGATCCGGCGAACGATCCGTTCTACCTCGTCAACCTAACGACCGGC
>JAHBWA010000161.1 GCA_019637195.1 Labilithrix sp.
CGCCGCCGTCGTCGCGGTCGTGGGCGGACGATCCGCGCGCGAACCGCACGAGCAGCGCAAGCGACGCGCTCGAGGCGTTGTCGCACTCGCCGCGCGCCGAGTCGCCGCCGCCGATGCGGAGCGCGCCGACCACCGACCTCTCGCCGCTGCCGCTCGGCTCCGGCGGGTCGTCGTCCTTCGGCGCCGACGGGGCGCCGCCCTTCGGCGTCGACGGGCCATCGTCGCTCGGCGTCCAGGCGCAGCCGTTCGGCAGGCAGATCTCGATCAGCGACGATGAGCCGCCGAGCGTCGCGCCGGCGCTCCCGGACGTGGCTCCTGGCGTCGCGACGACGCTCGTGTCCGACGCGGCGCTCACGGGCTTGATGACGGCGCTGGCGCCCCACGCGGGCCCATCACCGGCCGCCACGCTGGCGCACGGCGCGGGCGTGGCGCCGGCGGCGAGCGCGGGCTCGTCTCTGAAGGAGACGCTGGCGTCGAGCGTAGGCTCGTCACCTGCGGAGACGCTGGCGTCTCGCGCGGGCTCGTCACCGGCTGTGACGCTCGCGTCGAACCCGTCGCCGGCGCCGGGCGATCCGAAGGCGACGCTCCTCGCGGGCTCGTCACCGGCTGTGACGCTCGCGTCGAACCCGTCGCCGGCGCCGGGCAATCCGAAGGCGACGCTCCTCGCGGGCTCGTCGTTCGTGCCGGTCGTCGGTCCTGGGATCATCGAAGCGAGCGGCAGGGACGCGTCGTTCGACCGGTTCGCGCGGGCCGGGGCGTCGTCGCTCGATCTCCCGGTGCCGAGCGGCGAAGACGCGTCGTTCGACCTCGTCGCCGAGACCAAGAAGCCGATCACGCCGCTCGTCGTGGTGACGCCCGACCAGGAGATGAAGCCGGTCGCCCTCGGCGGCCTCACGGACGCGGACGCCACGCCGCTCGCGCCCGCCGTCTTCGATCCCGACGCGCCGCGCGCGCCGTCGCCGGTGCCGTCCGATCCGCCGGGGCGAGGCGCGGACCTGGTCTTGCCGCTCGCGCAGCGCAAGGGCACGCCGCCGGCGCTGCCTCCCGTGGCCGAGCCGAAGCCGATGCCGCTGTCGGAGCAGCAGGTGAGCGTGCCGGCGCACCGCCCGCCGTCCTCGCGCAGCGACCACTCGCGCATCCTGCCGAGCGTCATCGTCGACGTCGCGAGCGAGTACGTCGCCCTCGTGGAGCGCGTGCTCGCCGGGCCCGACGAGGAGGCGGAGACGCAGCTGCTCCGCGCGGGCGGCTACGCGATGCCCGCCATCATGGCGAAGTTCCCGGGCCCGATCGCGATCGAGCCCGAGCGCCTCGAGGCCGCGGTCCTCCCGCGCGTCGCCGAGTGCGGCCCGGTCATCCGGCTCATCGCGAGCCAGCGGCGCACGGCGCTGCCGTTCGTCCTGTCGCACGTCGAGGGGCCCGACGCCGACGCGCGGTTCTGGGCGACGTACCTCCTGACCGAGCTCGTCTACCCCGACGCGATCGACGCCGCCATCGGCCGGACCTTCGACGAGGACCCCCGCGTCCGACGCGTCGCGCGGTCGGCGGCGCGCGCGCTCGCCGAGGTCCACGCGCAGCCCGTGGTCGAGCGCCTCGGAGAGATCGCCAACACGCAGGCCGCGACCCGGCGCGTCCAGGCGATCGAGGCGCTGGGCGAGACGCGCGAGCCGAGCGCCGTCCCGGTGCTCTTGCCGCTCCTCGAGGAGGACATCGATGACGTCGTCGCCGCCGCGCGCGCCGCGCTCGTCGCGATCACGCAGCAGGACTTCGGCCGCGACACGGACCGCTGGCTCGGCTGGTGGGAAGAGAACCGCGGGCGCCACCGGCTGGAGTGGCTCATCGACTCGCTGATGCACGAGCAGCGCGCGCTCCGCGGCTCCGCGAGCGAAGAGCTCCGCACGATCACGAAGGAGTACTTCGCGTACTACGACGATCTCCCCAAGCGCGAGCGCGAGCGGGCGCAGTCGCGCTACCGCGAGTGGTGGGAGAACATCGGTCGCGTGCGCTTCAGCCGAGCCTCGACGCGCGGCGGCTGAGGCCACGGCGCTCGCGTGGAGGCCCCAGCGCTCGCGTGGTGGCCACGGCGCTCGCGCGGCGGAGAGGCTGCGCGCGTGGTCACTCGCCGGCGGAGAGCCGGGCGCGCCAGTCGGACGGGAGATCGAGGAAGCCGTCGTTGTAGAGCATGTCGTAGACCGCGCCGCAGACGACCTCGCAGAGCTCGCTGAAGATCGCCGGATCGGCCACGAGGCGCAGCGTCTCCTCGCGGAACTGGCCCATGGTGTCGCGGACGCGCCGGAGCATCTCGTCCTCGGTGAACGGCACGAGGCGCTTCAGGAACTGTCGCTCGAAGGCCTGCCTGAAGCGCGGGAACGCGCTCGCGCTGATCTTGTAGCCGGCGCTGGAGTTGGCCTCGGCGAGGCGCGCTTCCCTCACGACCTCCCACGAGAGCTCGCCGAGCAGCGGCGGCAGCTCGCTCGTGAAGAACTGCGAGAGCACCTCGTTCAGGTACTTCACGAGGACGTTCAGCTCGGGGGTCGTCCGCGCGAGGAAGTCGTTGCGGAGGTTCTTCACGAGCGCGAAATACGAGTCCCGGGCGCGGTCCTTCACGCGCGGCTCGACGTACTGGAGCTTGTCGAGCTCGGCGACGATGGTGTCCTCGGCGCGGCTCAGCGCGTGGAACAGCGCCTGATCCGAGAAGCGCATCGCCTTCACTTCGTCGCTCCCGCCGCGGATCTTGTCGGCGAGCTCGCTCTCGAAGAAGAGCCGCGCGAACCGCTTGGCCACCTCGCCGATCTTGCGCTCGATGAGCGTCGCGAGCTTTTCCGGACGGAAGACGCGGCCGAGCATCTCCTTGAGCGTCTGGATCAGCTCGATCTCGAGCTGCGAGCGATCGCCCATCGCCACCGGGCGGCTCGACGGACCCGCGCGCCGCGCCTCGGCCTGGAGGTTGTGGAGGTCGGCGATGACCTGAGCGGTCACCGCGTCGAGCTCGGCGTTGGTGGCGAGGTCGGCCTTGTAGTGGACGACCTTCGCCTCGAGCTGTTCGTCGCGGAGCTGGAGCGCGACGTCCGCGAGCGAGAGCTTCGCCGCCGTCGACATGAAGCCTTCGGGCGTGGGGATCGGCGCGATCGCCGGCTTCGGCGGTGGCTTGAGGGGCGGAGGGAGCTTGCCGCGCTTGTCCTGGGCGTCGGACATCCGGCGATGATACCACCGGCCCGCCGGCGCTTGCGCGTTCTCGCGCGACCCTCGCGCGCTGCTGGGTGTCCGCCGCGCCCTCGCGTGTGCGGATCGGCCTGCTCGGGTCGCTCCCCTCACTCGGTGAGGCGGGCCCCGAAGCGCGCACAGAAGCGGACGCTCTCCGGGTACGCGAAGACGTCGTCCTGGATCCCGGCGCGGATGCGCTCCTGCTGGCCCCGCCAGAAGGCGGCCTCGGCGACGTCGCCGTGGAGCTCGAGGAAGGTGTCGCGCTGCTCGCCGGGCGGGAAGAGGAACGTCGGGAACTGCTCGGGGAAGACGTCGCCCTTCTCGACGGAGAACCACGGATCGGACGCCATCTCTTCGCTGTCGTCGCGCGGCTTCGGCATGGTGCGGAAGCGGCAGTCGGTGAGCTCGCAGAGCTCGTCGTAGTCGTAGAAGACGACGCGCCCGTAGCGCGTCAGCCCGAAGTTCTTGAGCAGGAGATCGCCCGCGAACACGTTCGCGCCCGCGAGCTCCTTCAGCGCGCGGCCGTACTCGTCGATCGCCGCGCGCTGCCGCGCAGCGTCGGCGTCGCGGAGGTAGACGTCGAGCGGCACGAGCCGCCGCTCGATGTAGAGGTGGCGGATGACGAGCTGATCGCCGTCGCGCTCGAGGAGCGAGGGCGCGAGCTTCTCGAGGTCCTCGACGAGCGCCGCGTCGAGGCGGCTCGCCGGGAAGGCGACGTGCGCGTACTCGAGCGTGTCGCTCATGCGCCCGACGCGGTCGTGCAGCTTCACGAACTTGTAGCGCTCCTCGACGGTCTTCCGGTCGGTGTCCTTCGGCGGCACGAACCAGTCGCGGATGATCTTGAAGACGTAGGGGAAGGACGGCAGCGTGAAGACGACCATGACCATGCCCTTCGTGCCCTCGGCGAGCACGAACGTGTCGGTCGAGTGCCGGAGGTGCTGCTCGAGGTCGCGGAAGAAGAGCGTCTTGCCCTGCTTGCCGAGCCCGACCATCGTGTAGAGCTCGGCCTTCGTCTTGTTCGGCACGACGGTGTAGAGGAAGTCGACGTACGCCGACGGCACCTCCATGTCCGTGAAGAAGTACGCGCGGCCGAGGCTGAAGACGCGCCCGATGTCCTTGCCGTCGAGCAGGATCGTGTCGACGTAGACCTTGCCGTCGTCGTCCTGCAGGAGCGGGACGATGAACGGCGTCGTGCTCGATCCGTTGACGACGCGCCCGACCGCGTACGCGCCCTTGTTGCGGAAGAAGAGCGACCGGAGCACGTGGACCTGGAAGTTCGGCCGCCGCTCCCACTTGGCGGGGAAGTGCTCGTCGATGGCGCGCCCCATGTGCTCGACGTCGCGATCGAGATCGGCGAACGGCAGCTTGATCCCGAAGGCGTCGATCGCCTCGCGGAACGTCGGGCGCAGATCGGTCCCCGCCGGGTAGTAGCAGCGGTACGTCGGCTCGACGCCGTCGAGGTGCTCGGTGGAGATCGCCGGCCTTCGGAAGATGTAGTCGTTCCGGTAGTAGCGTCGATCGAGCACGCGCCGCGCGACCGAGTTGAAGAAGGTCTCGGCGCACTCGGGCTGCGCGTGCTCGTGGAGCATGCCGATGTATGCCCGCTTGATCGCCGGCCAGAGCGCCTCCTCCAGCACGGCGCCGTCGAGCGCCGCGTGCACGGCCTCGACGCCCTCGCGGACGCGCTGATCGTACATGTCGATGCGCGCCCGGCTCGCCTCGTGGACCCCCACCCAGTCGGCGCGCTCCCACCGCTCCTTCGCGTGCGCGCTCGTGGCGCGGAAGAGCCGGTAGTGACGGTCGAACCCGTCGAGGATGGTTCGCGCGATCGAGGCCGCGTCCGGCATGGTTGCGAGAACTCTACCGTGGGCGCGGCGCCGGCGTCTTGGGTGGGCGTCTTGGGTGGGCGTCTTGGGTGGGCGCGGTGCCCGCGTCTTGGGGGCGTGGCGGCCGCGCCTTCGGTGAGCGCCGCGCCCGCGTCTTGGGCGTGGCGGCCGTTCGGGTGGCGCTGTCGTCCGGAGGGGCGACAGCGACGCGCGCCGCGCTCACCGGCGATGTGACAGAATGCTCGGCATGGTCTCGTCTCTCCGCGGTCGCGCGCGATGGGTATGGCTCGGCGGGGCTGTGGCGCTCGGTGTTCTCGCGATCGCGGCGTGCGTCGGGGACGAGCCCGTCTCGCCCGGACCGGGCTCGGGCGCGCCGCAGGTCGACGGCGGCGGACCGGGAGCGGATGGCGACGGGGCCGGGCCGGACGGCGACGGCGGCGCCTGCGCGGCGATCTGCGCGGACCCGTCGACCCTGAAGAGCTGCGACGGCACCACCGAGACGTGCAAGTTCGCCTGCGTGTCGGAGGGCACGGCGCGTTGCGCGATCGTCCACCCGAGCGGCGACGCGCTGACGGCCGCCGATCTCACGACCCCGGGCGCGCTCGACGTCACGCTCGCGAGCACGGCCTTCGTCACGGACACGGGCGCCATCGAGGGACTGCGCGCCCCCAACGCCGATCCGCTCAAGATGGAGGTCAAGGACGGCATCGGCTTCCGCCTCGGCGCCATCGACCCGACGCGCAAGATCGCCATCTGGACGTTCAGGTCGCTCACGGTCCCCGTTGGCGCCACCGTCCGCTTCAGCTCGACGAACGCGGCCGCGCTCGTGGCGACGACGACCATCGAGATCGCCGGCGTCGTCGACGCGCGCGGGTACGCCATGACCGGCGAGCTCTGCGGGAGGTCTCCGGCGAGCGTGCCGGGCGCGCCGGGGCCGGGCGGCGGCGCCGGGGGCACCTCCGCGGCTCCCGCGAGCGGGCCGGGCGCGGGCCTCCCCGCGAACCCGAGCGCCGCCCTCAACGGGGGCCCGTCGGGCGCCGGCCACGCGGGTCGAGGCGGCCAGGGCGGCCCGGGCAACAACGTGAGCGCGCAGCGCGGCGGTGACGCGGGCGCTCCCTACGGCGTCGCGACGCTCATCCCGCTCCTCGGCGGCTCGGGCGGCGGTGGCAACGGGCACTCGGGCGGCGGCGGCGGTGGCGCGCTGCACGTCGTCGCGGGCGATCGGGTCATCATCGGTGGCGGCGGCGCGCCCGGCGGCATCAACGCCGGTGGCTGCGGCGGCCTCTCGGGATCCATGGGCGGGGCGGGCGGCGGTGGCGGCTCGGGCGGTGCGATCCTCATCGAGACGCCCACGCTCGAGATGCGCGCGAACGGCGTCCTGGCAGCCAACGGCGGCGCCGGCGGCGGCGCAGCTTCTGCCGGCGATGGGCAGCCCGGCCAGCTCAGCGACGCGCTCGCGACGCCCGGCACGACCACCGGCTACGGCTTCAGCGGTTCGGGCGCCGCGCGGGCGACCGCCCTCGGAGGCGGCGGCGGCACTGCACCGTCCACCACCACGTCGGGCGGCGCGGGCGGCGGCGCCGCGGGACGCATCCGGATCAACAACCGGTCGGGCAGCTACACCGTGCCGAGCGGCGCGAAGATCTCGCCTGAGCTCACCATCGTGAACGATCCGCCGTCGACCATCGGCACGCTCGACGTCCGCTGAGGGCGGGGAGCGCGCGAAGCGCGGGCGGGAGCGCGAGCAGGCGAGGGGACGCAGGCGGCGGCTCGCGAGCGTCCGGCGAATGCCCAGCGAACGCGGGTGAAGACGACGTCGACGCATCTGCCTCACTTGAGGTGTTGACCTTGGTCGAAAAGCGAACTACTTACGCGTTCGTTCCGTTTCGACGGACGTGACGCGCGGTGGAGCAGCCTGGTAGCTCGTCGGGCTCATAACCCGAAGGTCGTAGGTTCAAATCCTACCCGCGCAACTGAATGAGGACGCGGCGTTAGCCCCAAAGGCTAGCTCCGCGTTTCTGCTTTGTGGCCATACCCGTGGCCAAACAGGTTCGCGGCGGTTCCTGCAACCGACCAGCGGGGAGTGCAGGGGCGCAGGGGGCGCGCTCGCGGAAAGAGATCCGCGATGCCCCGTAGTGCACGACCCACCAAACACGGCGATCGGTGGCGTATCCGCTGGCTCGACCACACGGGCAAGCGGCAGTCGGACGTGTTCGACACGTACAAGCAGGCCGACCAGGAGCTTCGCCGGCATCAGGCCGAGGTCGAGGAGGTGAAGCGCGGGCTCCGCGCGCCGCCCGCGCCGGAGAAGAAGTCGGTCGGCGACGCGCTCGACTACTGGCTCGACAACCGCGCGCCGCAGAAGCGGAGCGGCGGCGACGACGAGAGCATCATCAAGTGCCACCTCCGCCCGTCGTTCGGTCACTTGCTCCTGCGCGAGCTGGGCGTGCAGCACACCGACGCGTTCGTCGCGCAGCGCGCGGCGCTCAACGCGAAGACCGTCCACAACCACCTCACGCTCTTCATCTCCGTCTTGAACGCCGCCGTTGACCTTGGCTGGCTTGCGAAAGTCCCGCGCATCAAGAAGCCGAAGGTTCGGATCTTCAGCGCCGACTACCGCTACGTCCGCACGGTGGAGGAGCGCGACAAGTTCCTCCGCGCCGCGCACGATGACGGCGAGCACGTGTTCGCGCTCTACTCGACGGCGGTGTTCACCGGCATGCGCGAGGGTGAGCTGGCGGCGCTCCACTGGGACGACGTCGACTTCGACAAGCGCCTGATTACGGTGCAGCGCTCGTTCGAGGGACCGACGAAGGCCGAGGACGTTCGCTACGTTCCAATCCTCGATGCTCTGTTGCCGACGTTGCGCGCGTGGCGCCTGCGCTGCTCGGGGAAGCTCGTGTTCCCGAACCGCGACGGCCGGATGCTTCTCCCGTCGAGCCGCATCTTCCAGGAGGTGCTTCATCGCGTCCTGAAGCGGGCTGGCTTTCCCAAGCGTGAACGTCGGGGTGCCTCGCGTTCGTACATCGTCTTCCACGATCTTCGTCACACGTTCGCATCGCATTGGATGATGCATGGCGGCGACCTCTTCAAGCTCCAGAAGATCCTCGGGCACAAGACCGTCGCGATGACGATGCGCTACGCGCATCTCGCGCCGCATGCCTTCACCGAGGATCACGGCCGGTTCGGTGTCGTCGCGCTCGCGCCGGCCCCGGTGCGAGCGATGAACGGGTGACTTCCTGCAACGGCACGCGCCCCGTTGCAGGGGCGCAGCCGGCAAGCCTGGCCCAAGTTTCCTCCTGAAAGCGCGGACCACAAGGCCACGCAAGGAGACAACATGAGCAAGATGGCAGATGCCGCCCGTCCGGGTCGGCGATCACGGGTTCCGATTCCTCTCTCTCTCGAGGTCGTCGACGGCGATGTCGATGCGGCCGTGCAGATCGCGCCGGTACGAATCGGCACCGACGATGCGAACGCCACGGAGATGCTGACCTACCAGCAGACGTCCAAGTTCCTGAACGTGCCGGTCGGAACGCTTTACGACTGGGTTCACCGCAAGGTCGTGCCGCATGTCCGGCTCGGCCCGCGTCTCGTGCGGTTTCCGCTGAGCGCGCTTGTCCGTTGGCTCGAGGCCCGGTCCGTGGCCGAGAAAGGGCGGGTGTCGCGATGAGCGGGGGAGCTGAAGCGATCCAGACTGCGCTGTCGACGACGAAGGCCGCCGCTTCTGCGAATGTCGCACCCGAAGTCGTGAGTATCCCGGTCTCGTCGATCCGAACCGACCGCGGAACGCAGATTCGCGAGGAGCTGGATGGGCAGACACTGAAGCGGTACGGGGAGGCGTACGATCGCCACGAGGAGTTTCCACCGATTGACGTCTTCCGCGAGGAGCGCAGCGACGATGTGTACGTGCTCGTCGATGGCTTCCACCGGCTCGAGGTGCAGAACCTGAAGGGGAGCAAGATCGTGCGCGCCAGGGTCCACACCGGCTCCCTTCGCGATGCGCGGCTCTTCGCCTGCGGAGCGAACCACACGCATGGTCTCCCGCTGTCGAACGTTGAGAAGCGGCGTGCTGTCGAGACCGTACTTGCCGATCCGGAGTGGTCAAAGAAGACGTCACGCGAGATTGCGAAGTTGTGTCACGTCTCACACACGTTCGTTCAGACCGTCCAACGGCAGCTCGCTGGAAACGTTTCCAACGAGCAGTTGACGACCGAGGTAGCGGACAGTGCGAAGGGCTCGCCGCACGCCTGCGAGACACGGGCGCCCGCTGGCGCACCGCATCAGCGACCGGCCCCAACAACGGTCGCGGCTGAAGGCGAGTTCGCCAACAATGGCGTCGATCTCGGTTCCGAGTATCTCGGCCGGTTCGAGGAACGTCCGGAGAGCCGTCAAGGCGCCTCTGCTGACGCGAACCACGCTGGCGAGCAGCAAGCTCTCGTGCACACCCGCGTTCATTCCCTCAACGCGGATGCCGGACTCCGCGATGGAGACGACCTCCTGCTTCGTGCCGTTGCATCCGGCGAAGGCGCAGTCGCGGTCGTGTCTGCCGACGTACTTCGGGAGTGGCTGGTCGCCGGCTCGTGCGGTCACGTCCGCGTCAAGCTCGACTTCCGGCCCGGCGTTGGCCTGTGCGTGCGCCTGTCGCCTGGGACGTCCGCGGTGGCCAAGGACGAAGAGACGGGGAGGGCAGCATGATGACGCTCTCTACTCTCGAGCCAGAGCCAGTCCCGCGACCCGGCGACGGCCACACCGTCCGTCTCATCGCGAAGTCGTTCAACGAGACGACCGGGCCGATCCCCGTGAGCATCACCGACCCGGCGAGTTGTCCACCGTCGTGTCCGCTGATGGGAAATGGCTGCTATGCGGAAGCTCTCCCCTGGTTTCGATACTGGTGGTTCCTCGTGGCCGTGCGCGGCTCGTCATGGTGGGACTTCTGCGTAGCGGTCCGGTTGCTTTCCCCCGGCCAGATCTGGCGGCACAACGAAGGTGGTGACCTGCCGGGTCTTGGAGACCTGCTCGACGTCGGGGCACTCGAGATGCTCGTTCGCGCTAACCGCGGAAGGCTGGGATTCACGTACACCAGGAAGCCGCTGCGCACCGCTGCCGAGAGGCACGCGGTGGGCGCGGCCAACGCGGCAGGATTCACGATCAACCTCAGCGCGATGTCGCTTGTCGAAGCGGACAGGCTCGCGGATCTTGAGGTCGGCCCCGTCACCGTCGTCCTTCCGCACTACTCGCCAGGACGAATCCGAACGCCAGCGGGCCGCCGCGTCGTGATCTGCCCAGCCGAGACGGACGGCTTGACGTGCAAGCAGTGCAAGTTGTGCGCGCGTCCCTCGCGGAAAGCGATCGTGGGGTTCCCCGCGCACGGCTCCCAGCGCAATCTCGTAACGGAGATCGTCCGCTCGCGCCGAGTGCCCTCGAACACGGCGGAGGTCTCGTCATGATCGACTTGCGAACAGCAAAGCTAGAGCGCACCCGAATCATGGACACCGCCAACCGAATCCGGAACGGGAAGGGGCTCGGCCCGCTCCGCGAGCATGTCATCGACATCGACGTCATGCTCAACGGATTCGCGACGAAAGATTGGCTCATCGATCTCGTCGCTGCGTCCGACCACGAGGCGCGTTGGGAATGCATCCGGTCCTTTCTCCATCGCGACCGGAGTCATCTCGTTCTGCGTAATGTCGACCCTGGAGACAGCATCATCCCACTGGCACTGAACTGGATGCTCGTCGGTCGACGTTGCATCGCTACGCCGGACACGCCTCACTTCTTCTCCGAAGGCGGACCTGGCTTCTTCGTGCCGGAGTGGGTCACCCACGTTTTTCGTGCGACGCGGCCGGCCGACCGCGCGGCGGTGATCGAGTGTCTACTCACGAACCACGAGGCGCGTCAGGCGTTCGACGCGGCGGTCGCGCTGAAGAGCGGGCCGCCGACCAAACTTTTGCGGATGCTCGTGCGGAACTGGCTCTCGCGCGGTTCACAATCTCACACTCGGGCCACACTGCTCGATGGTGGGCTGCAATGACCCGCTCGACAGCGCTCCTCATCGTCGAAGCGCGACGCCTCTGGGATGCCGGGCTCGTCCCGATTCCCCTCTGTCGGCCAACCGAAAAGCCGGGGCATTGCTCAGCGGCGTGGCATGGCGTGCCGTGCAACCGCATCGGCAAGACGCCATTGGTTCGCGGCTACCCGCAGTTTGCGGTGACCCGCCCCGTGTTCGATGAACTGCTCGATCACATGCGTCGCTGTGCGCCGTGCAACGTCGGCGTTGTGACCGGAAAGATCGTCGTCGTCGAGGCCGACTCGCTTGAGGCTGAGAGCGAGGTCATCGCGCTCGGTGGGAACGCGCTCGACGAGACGCCGACCCGTGAGCGCCGTCCCGGACGCGGACGTGCGTGGCTGTTTCTGGCCGGCGATGACGAGGTCTCGAACGGCTCCCACCGTGGCGAGAGTGGAGCGATCGACGTCCGGGGCATGGGTGGCATCTTGGTGTCGCCACCTTCGGTTCACGCGACCGGGCACACCTACGCGTGGCTTCCGGGCCTCGCCCCCTGGGAAGTCGCGCCGATCGGGCTGCCCCCAGCTCTTCGCTCAATCGTCATGTCATCGGCGAAGACCAACCGTCCTGCGCGCGTCGCCGTCACCGTGCGGCGCGCGATGCCCTCGAGGGTCGCGTTGATGGTGCGCTCGCGTCCCCGCATCAGAAGCCTTTGGAACGGCGTCGGGAAGGAAGTCGGCGACACCTCGGCGAGCGGCTACGACTTCGCCTTCGTGCGGGAGCTGCTCTTCAACGGGGTGTCGGTAGCGGATGCCGCCGCAGCGCTCGCGCACCGGCCGGGGGCACACCGGCAGGACGACGCCTACGTGACGAACACCGTCGACAAAGCTCATGCTGCGCTTGCGACGAGGAGAAGCCGATGAGCACGTTCACGGTGTACACGAGCGATGAGTTCGAGGAACTCGCCCACGAGCACCAAGAACGGTGGCTTTGGGACGGCATACTCCCTGCCTGCGGCACGGCCTTGCTGGTAGGGCCGGCGTTCGTCGGCAAGACAAGCCTCGTCGCTATGCTTGCCGCCGCAATGCTCAATACCGGCTCCCTCGCCGGTCGCACCGTGGTGGGTCACGGCAAGATGATCCTTACGGCCGCCGAGCATCGTGCGGCGGACCTCTGGGAGACCGTCGTTGCTGCGGCTCGCGGAGCGGGGGCGGAGAAGCCGACGAACGTACTCTTCCTTCGCGACTTCGATCTCGATGACGACGAGCAGGTGGAGAAGCTCGCGCGTGGGGCGGATCGCGTCAATGCAAGTGTCATCGTCATCGACCCGATCCGGCGTGTGACCCAACTCGATGAGAACAACAGCTCGGACGTTTCCGCGATGCATCGTCAGCTTCAGAAGCTTGGTACAGATCGACGACTCGTTGTCGTTGTTCACCACTTCGGTCGCAATCGCGACGTGCGCGGCTCGACCGACTTTGAAGCCGGGGCCGACACGGTCGTGCGCCTGAGCGGAGGCAAGGACCGCGTGCTGATTCACGCCATACACCACGCCGCTCCAGAGGTGCAGGTCGCGCTCACCATAAGACGCGGAGCGGAGGGCATGGTCGCCGCTGAAGCGACAGATGACCGCCTCGACGAGATCGCCGAAGCTGTTCTCCAGCTCCTGCCACAGCAAGATTCGGGCAAGACGGGGCTCGGCATGCGAAGGATTCGGGAGGCGATGCGCGAGAGGAAGGTGCCGTTCCGGAACGACCAGCTCGACGCAGCTCTCCAGGCCCTCTCTCAGCGTGGTCTCACGAAGAATGAGGGGAGCGCGGGCAAGCACGCCTGGGTCGCAACGGTCCCCGCGGTACGGCCAGATTCTCTAAACTCCACAGCGGTGGGGGCCGAGGCCGAGGCAGGTGTGTCCGGCCCGTGCCACCCCTAAAGGGGTGGGGCACGGGGCACGGTTTCACACGCGCCGTGCCCCTCACGCTCGGGCACACCGGGGCACGCTTCCAGGCCGTCACACCGCGCTGTCCGCCCCCACCACCTGTGGAGCTTCACCTCTTCGGCCGTCACGCCGGGCACTCGCTGGGTTGGATGCTCAGCTCACGCTCAAGGAGTGCACGACGTCCGCGCATGCTCCCTCATTGCCGCGGATGTCCAGTTGGTGCTCGTCGAACGTCGATGTCCGCAGGCCGGACGTTGTCCTTGCGCTGGAGGGTGTGCACTGCGGGAACGTCGCCGACGACGGCTCAAGACCGCGATGCGGATCGACAATCCTCGCGATCGGCGAAGTGAATGCGCACGGGATGTCGTGTTCGTGCCGGGTCGAGCCCTCTGCGACCGCCGCCCCGGCAGACGACGCCCCTCCACCGTCCTCATCCTGTCCACCGAAAGGGCACGCCGACGTCCAGATGCGGCACCTTTGTGGCGCTCTCGTACCGTTCGCGGTCGTCGATGACGTCGATACATCGTGGAGGTGTCCTTTAGATCGGCGCGTCCAAGTCTGCGACCAGGATCAGGTTTTTGACCACGCACGCGGCGTGCGGACAGGAAAGGGCACGTTTGTGGCGCTTTGGGCCTCCTGCGACGCTGGCCCCAGCTCACGAACCAGGGGCGCGCGCGGCACGTCGTGCAGGTGCGCGCTCGGGAGACATGCCCCTCAGATCCAGCCCTTGCCATCCGGCACCCGATGGGGGTGAAGTTCCACGAGGGCGTGGAGGAACTCGTCGAGGTACACCCCGCACGCTTCGCATTGAACGTGCTTGTGGCCCGTCGTAGCGGCCCTCCCGCGACCAGGGCAGAACCAGCTTCCACCCCAGTTGAGGGGCACGGAGTGGGCGTTTCGGCTTCGGCTGACGAACAGCTCGCACAGGTTGCTATGCAGGTGCGGGCTGAGGGGCATCTCGCCGGAGACGCATGCGAACGTCCCGTTCATGACGTCCATTCGCTTGCCGCACTTGGGGCAGAACACGAGCCGATGATAGACGAGAGGGATGTGCGGGTCGGTCACCATCGAGTTGAGCGGGGACGAGGCACTCGTCCTCTTCGAGTGGCTGGCTGGGTTGAAAGCAGCCAATGTCGCCATCGGGGAGGCCGAGCAGAGGGTCCTGTGGCGAATCGAGGGGGTACTGGAGAAGTCCCTCGTCGCGTCGTTCGCCAAGGACTACGCCGAGCTGGTGGAGCAGGCCCGAGGGCGGATCTTGGCGAGGTGATCATCCGATGCATCGGCTTATCGTTACCGGAAGGCTTCGCCTCGTGCCCACCGACGCAGGGGGCAGGAAGACCCCGATATGCAGCAACTACCGCCCGACGTTCGATCTCGGACTGTCGTGGATGGGCAAGCCGGTGGTGAACGACGGCCGGATCATGTTGATCGATCACGACGAGCTGGCGCCCGGCGCCGAGGGGCTCGTCCGCATCGAGCCCATGTTCTCGGAGTTCTGGGCCACCGTCCGCGACGGTGCGGTCGTGCCTGTGCAAGAAGGAGCACAGATCGTCGGTCATGTAACGACCGCCAAGGTGATCTTCGCGGACGGGTTCACGCCCGCCGTCGCCACGTACGTCTGGAAGGCGACGGAGTTCTGCACGTTCATCCAGGAGGCGGGCAAGCTCCCGCTCGGCGAGCGAATGTCGGGGGCGCGGCGTTACCTGCTGGCCTTGTACTCGGCCGCGCTGAGTCTCCCTTCGGTCGAGCCGACCGACGACGTGAAGCCTGGCCGGACCCCCGAGTCTCCGCGCGACTGGCAGGGGTTCGAGGAGTTCGAGACGTACTGGGAGGTGTTCGACCCCTACAAGTCGGACGAGCCCGTCGCAGGGTCTCTGTCCGATGACCTGCTCGACGTGTACCGGGACGTTCGACGAGGGCTCTCGCTTTGGGAGTCCGGACACGACGCGAGCGCCATCTGGGAGTGGCGCTTTTCGTTCGAGTCCCATTGGGGTGGGCACGCCGTCGATGCCCTTCGAGCACTTCATCGCGCACGCGGCCGAGGGGATTGATGAAGGACTTTGCGCGCCGCCTTGCGCAGCTCCGGGGAATCGCGTGCGCGGGGGTCCTCGCCGTCGAGTACGAGGACTCCCCCACGGACGCAATCTACTCCGTTGGAACGTCGATCGCGTTCGCGGACGGGACGAAGCTGGACGCCCAGTTCTGGCGATTGATCAAGGCGGGCAGGCCGCTGGTGAGCATCTTCGACCACCGACAGCGATACGGCCTTCCGGCGCCGGTCGATGCGATCGCCATGCTCCGCGACGAACTCCTGGACAAGCTGATCGAGGACGCCACGATGGATGAGGTGACCGGGGACCTCCACCTCCGCTTCCACGAAAACGTGATGTTCCAGGTCTTCAACTTCATGGCGTTCGAGATCTGGGAGGTGACGTTCCCGGACGGCACCGGGGAGCTGTCGAACTACGCTCTCACGAAGTAGTCGGAGGGAGTCGAGGGTGGGGCGGCGACTGGTCCGCCGCCCCAACCGCAACAACCGCGCGCCCACCGCAGGTAGCCACGAGCCCCAGGCGCCACCGGCACGCACTCCGCCGCGCCGGCCGCCACCACGCCAAGAGGCTCGGCAGCGGACGCCTACGACGCCGGGTGTGGCCTGGCCGTGCTCAAGGGGTTGGGCTTGAACACGGGCACGGCCCTGATGGAGTAGGCGCGTGAGCGCGCATGTATTCCATCAGCAGGCTGGTCGCGGTGCTCGTCCGGCTGCCCCTACCCGATCGCCAGTGCTGCACAATAACGCATGAAGAATACACGCATCGGTGAGCCGCAGATCGGAGTGGCGTACTTGAGGGCGTCGAGCGACGACCAACGGCTGTCCCCCGCTGTCCAACGTGCGGCGATCGAAACGTACTCGCAGAAGGCGGGCATCACCATCGTGTCATGGCACGTCGACCAAGGCGTGTCGGGCGGCAAGGACCTCGACGACCGACCGGGCCTCGTCGCCGCGCTCGCTGACCTCAAGATGCAGCGGGCGTCGACGCTGATCGTGCAACGTCGCGACAGGTTGGCGCGCGACGTCTACATCGCGGCGACGATCGAGCGCGCGGTCGAGCGCGTCGGGGCGTGCGTCGTCTCGGCGGACGGCACCGGCAATGGCGAGACGCCAGCGGACGCGTTCATGCGCACGATCCTCGACGCTGCCGCGCAATACGAGCGAGCACTCATCCGGGCTCGAACGCGAGCGGCCCTTCGGGCGAAGCGCGCCAAGGGTTTCCGTGTGGGTGGCGTCCCGTTCGGCTTCGCTGTCGACGACGATGGGCGCCTCCACGCGTGTCCTGCCGAACAGGAGATCATCGCCACCATGATGCAGCTCCGACGCGACGGTCTCTCGCTGCGCGCGATCGTCCGCGAGTGCGAGGAGCGAGGGCTACGCTCTCGCGTCGGCAAGTCCTTCCAGCTCATTCAGGTTGCCAGGATCGTGAGGGCCGGCATGAGCCCGTCGTCATCCGGAGGGACGAGCGATGCGCGTGCGACGGGGTGAGTTGAAGACGAGGGCGGCCACCGGAAACGCCGCCGTCGCCTTCTACCTCAAGCTCCGCGCACTCGCGCCGCGGCGGACCGATCTCCTCCCGAACGACATCGCGAAGTACGCCAACCGCGCCGTCGCCCTGAGCGACGACGAGCGCCGCGCCGTCCTCCTCGATCTCGCGCGTCTAGTCGCAGGCGAACTCGGGTGCCCCGCGTGTGGTGATGTCGGCCCGCACGCCTCCAACGGTCATCACCGTGTCGGCGGCATCCGGTTCTGTTGTGCAGTTTGCGCTACCGACTTCGGCGTGCGCGACGTGTAGAGCGTTCCCAAGTTGATCGTCTTCCGATTCCCCCGTATCGGACGACTCGAGAGGAGCAGCGCTCACCCGCCAACTTCATGAGGAGGATGCGCGGGATCGTGCCGGCCCGGTGCAGTGCAGAGCGCGTCCAGATTCAGCTCCGCACGTCCGGCACCTCCAACGCGGGTCGTCGTCGCCGATGCAGCAACCGCCGAGCACGACCTCGCCGCGCGCCCGTTCGGGGCTCGGAAGTCGGTTCGCGGTCAAGATCGCCAGTATCGTGCGTTCTACACTTCCGACAGTCGCGTGCGGTGGCGCGCTTCTGCGCCGTCGTCACGGGCTGTTCTTCAGTTCTTCACGCAGCGCGCCCACGCAACGAGGCGATCGTTGCCCGCCGAGGGACCACCGTTTGGGTTCGTCCGCCAGCGAGCGCGAAAGCCTTGGCGCCCCGAAGGGGCGTGCGTCATGTAGGGCGAGGCTTCACCGACCTGCTCGCGTGCCCCGTAGGGCCACCCCATCCAGGAGGACGAGCCGGACAGGAGCACATCGCCAGGCTCGCACCACACTTCGCAGTCGGTGAAGGACGAGCCGCCCGAGACGACTATTCCAACACATCGTGCCCACTGCGTGTTCGCCGTCGACTCGACCTCGTACGTGTTCGCCTGCACGATCGCCGGACCGGGAGGACCTGCCGCTCCGGTCGGACCAGTCGGCCCCGGAATTCCTTGGATTCCCTGAGCGCCGGGCGGTCCTTGGGGGCCGGCCGCGCCCGTGAGACCGGGCTCACCCGCCGGCCCCTCCGGCCCTGCCTGCCCTGTTGCGCCGGTCTCTCCCTTATCTCCCCTCGGGCCTTGCGCCCCCGCGGGTCCCCGCGCACCCGGCGGACCTTGCGGGCCTGTTTCGACCGCGCTCGGCGTCGCAGGCGCGTCCTGCGGTTTGCACGTCGCATCCGTCGTTGTGGGGGCAGTGCCGCCCCCGTTGCTCTTCTCAGCGCCGCAAGCGACCGCCGCCACGGCGAACATCATGACCACGCTCGTTCTCATCCTGCCCTCTTCCTTCGATCGTCTCCGATCATCTCGCGACAATTCGTGTCGCCCCCTCACGTCCGCTTGCCGGGTGGTCCCGAGGCGCGAGCGCCAGCGTCAAGGTTCGGCGCGAACAACCCGGCCTTCGTCGACATAGCCACCCTTCTGAAGGAAGAACCGTCGCGTCGTGCGTACGACGCCGCCGAAGGAGTTCTTCGCGCGGTAGCTGCACTCCGTTACCCAGAGCGCGCCGTCCTTCCGAACCGGCGTGCACTTCTCGTGCACGTAGCTGTCGGGGTCCTTCAACGTGGTGGCGAGGTACTCGCTCACGGCGTGCACCTCCCCATCCCACGCCGACTGCACCGGCTTCCACTCCGGCACCGCAGCCTGTTGTTTGTCCCACTCGCTCAGCGGTTCGCACGTGTTGAAGAGGTGCCCCTCCGCGTCCGGCTTGGTCTTCCACTTCGCGCCGATCGCTTCGCAGTCGTCCTTCGTGAATGCACCCAGCGCTCCGAGCCGGTTGATCACGTCTCCGAGGTTCGCGAGCCACGCACGGGCGACGGGCGCGTTCTCGTTCGCCGGGAACGGTCCCTTCACCAGGGCGAGCATCCGCTCGCGCACGTAGTTCGGGTCGTTGGGGTGCAACCACATTGCAAGCGCGGTCGCATCCACGAGCGGTTGCCCCTTCACCTCGGGGCTCCAGAGGCCGAGACGCGGCACCGACTTGTTCGCCGCGAGGTGCTCCTCCAACTTCGTGATGAAGTCGGCCGGCAGCTTCCCCACGCGCCAGAGGATCTTCTGGAGGTTCGTGACGGCGTCGCCGAGCTTCGCCTTCTTCACCGCCGCCTCCGCGTCCGTGTGCATCGTTCCGTAGGCAACGATGTCCGAGAGCGCGGTCAGCAGGAGCACGCGGTCGGCGGCGCGGTCCGGAGTCCAGATCGCCAGGTAGATCCTGTCGGTCGCGAGCTTGGCTTCCAGCGCCGGCACCTCGCTCGCCTTCGTCGCCTGCGGCGGCGTCGGCTCCGGTGGGATGGGCGGCGGCGCGGACGCCACGGATGCCGATGGCGGCCCGGCTTCGGACGAGACCGTTCCCGACCGCGGCTTGCAGGCGAACAGGACGATGGTGGTGAGCGCGGCCAGTACGAACGACCGTCGTGACATCGGGTGACCTCCTCTTTTCAGGCGAGACGAAACAATGGTCTAATATATTGGAGTCCAACATTTTGGACCATACCTACGGTCGGCGGTGTGGACGCCGACGCCCTCAGAGCCGTGGTTGCGGAGAACATCCGCACGGCAGCAAGGCGAAAGAAGGTCACGATCAACGCCCTGGCGGACTTCTCGGCGGTCTCGCGGGCACAGATGTTCAACGTCCTTGCAGGCACATCCAGCGCAACGACCGACTGGCTCGCAAAGGTTGCCGGTGCCTTGGAGGTCGAGCCGTGGCAGCTTCTGGCTCCGCGATACTTCCGTCGTCGATCGTCGCCGACGACCTGAGCCGCGTGAGCCGACGCACGCGTGCATTGTCAGCCCGCTGGCCGCGCGCACGATCTGTAGGTCGTGGTAACGTGGCAGGAGCGCAATGGTCCGGCGAACCCTTCGAGCTAAAGGTCGCGCTTCTTTCGGGCAACCTCCGGTCTGCCTACGAGCGGGCGGCCGTGCCGCTTCAATTCCGAAGCCCGGGATGGCAACTGCCGTCGACCTCTTCTCGGGGTGCGGAGGAATGAGCGTGGGGCTTAAGAGCGCCGGCTTCGACGTCGTCGGTGCAGTGGAGATCGACGACCTAGCAGCGCGTACGTATCGCCTGAATCACCCCGCGGTTCGTATGTGGCACGAGGACATCCGGAACGTTCGCGGTGTCGTCGTGCGTCGTGAGTTGGGTCTGAAGAAGGGAGAGCTTGACCTGCTCGCGGGCTGCCCGCCGTGCCAGGGGTTCTCGCGCTTGCGTACGCTGAACGGTAGGAGTGCGCGCGATCCGCGCAACGACCTTGTGTTTGAGTTCTTGCGCTTTGTCGACGAGCTTCGTCCAAAGGCCGTGCTCATGGAGAACGTTCCGGGGCTGGCCCGAGATCGCCGGCTCACGCAATTCATCGAAGGGCTCAACGCGCTCGGTTACCACTGCAACCATGACGTTCTGGACGCCGCCCGCTACGCCGTCCCGCAGCGACGCGCACGGCTCATTGTCCTGTGCGGGCGCCGCGATAGCATCCCGTTCTCACCCGAGGCACGTGTGAAGCGAACTGTGCGCGATGCCATCAAGGGACTCCCGCGAGCCGGACGAAGCGGCGATCCCGCACACGATGTGGTCGAACAGCGGAGCGCCAGAATCAGCGACATGATTCGCCACGTACCGAAGAACGGGGGAAGCCGCAAAGATCTACCGACCGCCTACCGACTCGAGTGCCATGCGCGATGCGACGGGTTCTACGACGTCTACGGACGCATGCGCTGGGACGATGTCGCCCCCACGATCACGAGCGGCTTCGTGAACCCCTCCAAGGGCCGCTTCCTCCATCCACATGCGAACCGTACGATTACCGTTCGCGAGGCCGCTCTGCTTCAGACCTTTCCGCGCGACTATCTCTTTCCAATGGAGGCTGGCAAGTACCCCGTTGCGGCGATGATCGGCAACGCGATCCCGCCGGAGTTCATTCGGCGGCAAGCTCTTCGCGTTCGGCGCTATCTACTCTCGTCGGCGCGGTAGCCCGCCTCGAAGTCGTTCATGTTCGATATCGAATCGACTTCGCTGGCAGCCCTGGGCGAGGGTCGGCGCACGTCGCTGGCGTGCCGCAGCGGTGAATGCTGAGCGGGGAGGCAACAACTTGGACAACCTGACCAAGGCACAACGCAGCTATTGCATGTCACGGGTGAGATCGGCAAACACTGATCTCGAGGCGGTGGTGCGATCCGGGCTGCATCAGCGCGGGCTCCGCTTCCGAAAGCACCTTCGCTCTCTGCCGGGCTCACCCGACATTGTCTTCGGACCTGCGAAGGTGGTGGTTTTTGTCGATGGCGACTTCTGGCATGGATACCGTTTTCCCCGTTGGAGGCACACCCTTTCGCCGTTCTGGCAGGACAAGATCGATGTGAATCGGTCCAGAGATAAGCGCAACTTCGCGCGGCTGCGACGTCAGGGGTGGTTGGTGATTCGTATCTGGCAGCATGACGTCAAGCGGAACCTCGTGCAGCGCCTGGACGACGTTGAGCGCGTCGTGCGCCGACGGAGACGACGATGATGACCCCGCTCCCGCTTCCTGCAACGGTGGGGGACGAAGCATTTGCGGTCTTGGTGGACGCAGCGCGCCACCAGGACCCTCCGTCTCATGCTGAGGTTGCCCGCCTCGCACGCCATCTGGCTGATAGCGGTGAGCGACTGGAGTGGAATGGCGATGACGTGGCTGACGTTGCGTCTACGGGTGGCCCCGGTTCGTTGTCCACGCTGATCGCGCCGCTGGCGTTGCGGGCAAGAGGTTGTCGCGTCGTCAAGCTTGCTGTTCCAGGGCGTCCGGCCGGCGCCATCGATTCGCTTGGCACGCTTCCAGGGTATCGAGTTCACTCATCTACGGCTGGTGTTCGAGCCAGAGTTGCAGCGTGTGGATTCGCTCACTTCCTAGCGGACGAGCGCTTCGCCCCCCTGGACGCAGCTCTGTTTCAGTATCGCCGACGCGTTGGGGCGGTCGCAGTGCCCGTACTTGCTGCGGCCAGCCTGCTTGCGAAGAAGCTCGCCGTTGGAGTCCGGCTAGTTGGATTGGACGTTCGCGTTGGTGCCCACGGCAACTTCGGCGCTACTCACGTCGACGCCCGCGCCAACGCAGTCTTGTTCTGTGAAGCGGCACGCGCTCTAGGGATCCGGGCAACGGCGTTCTTGTCCGCGGAAGAGCCGCCTGCCCAACCCTGGATCGGTCGCGGAGAGAACTTGGTTGCCCTGGGGACCGCGCTTGGCATCCATCCGGTAGACGACCCGGGGACCTGGTTGCTCTCGCATGTCGAGCGCTGTTGTCGGATGGCCGACGAGACGCTCGCGAGTGCTGCTTCGTCCGCTCCTGGGGCGCTGCAGGAGACTTCGCGGCATTCCCTTCGTGATGCGCTCGATGCCCACCTCCGACAACACGGAACGGATCTGGAGGCGCTTCGTGCTCGGGCTCAGTCCGTTGAGAGCGCGCCTCGAGAGGTCGTGGAAGCTTGGGACGCCGGTGTATTCACCCCGTTTCTCGGGCAGATTCGAGATGCGTTGGTTGCCCTTCAGGTCGACCAAGACGGAACGTTCAACGACCCAGCGGGGGT
>JAHBWA010000162.1 GCA_019637195.1 Labilithrix sp.
CGCGATGACCTGACCGCCGGTGAGGGTCGCGATGTCCTTCAGCATCTCCTTGCGGCGATCGCCGAAGCCCGGGGCCTTGACCGCGGCGCAGTGGAGCGTGCCGCGGAGCTTGTTGACGACGAGCGTGGCGAGCGCCTCACCCTCGATGTCCTCCGCGATGATGAGGAGCGGCTTCTGCGAACGCGCGATCGCCTCGAGGACCGGGAGGAGGTCCTTCATGTTCGAGATCTTCTTCTCGGAGATGAGGAGGTACGCGTCCTCGAGGACCGCCTCCATGCGCTCCGGATCGGTCACGAAGTAGGGCGAGAGGTAGCCGCGGTCGAACTGCATACCCTCGACGACGTCGAGGACCGTCTCGGCCGTCTTGCTCTCTTCGACGGTGATGACGCCTTCCTTGCCGACCTTCTCCATCGCCTGCGCGAGCTTCTCGCCGATCTCCTTGTCGCCGTTCGCGGAGATGGTGCCGACCTGCGCGATCTCCTTCGGATCCTTGGTCTGCTTCGCCATCTTCTTGAGCGACTCGGTGAGCGTCTCGACCGCCTTGTCGACGCCGCGCTTGATCTCCATCGGGTTGTGGCCCGCCGCGACGAGCTTCGAGCCCTCGCGGTAGATCGCCTGCGCGAGGACCGTCGCGGTGGTCGTGCCGTCGCCCGCGACGTCGGACGTCTTCGACGCGACCTCACGGACCATCTGCGCGCCCATGTTCTCGAAGCGGTTCTCGAGCTCGATCTCCTTCGCGACCGTGACGCCGTCCTTCGTCACCGTCGGCGAGCCGAAGCTCTTCTCGATGACGACGTTGCGGCCCTTCGGTCCGAGGGTGACCTTGACCGCGTCGGCGAGCGCGTTGACGCCCGAGAGGATCAGGTTGCGAGCGGACTCGGTGTAGACGATTTCCTTGGCTGCCATGTTCGTACCTCTGAATCTTTAGAGAGCTTTGGGGGACGCTTGGTGACGCGTCAGATCACTTCTCGAGGACGGCGAGGATGTCGTCCTCGCGCACGATGAGGCGCTCCTCGCCTTCGAGCTTCACCTCGGTGCCGCTGTACTTGCCGAACAGGACGCGGTCGCCGACCTTCACGTCGAGCTTCTTGACCGTGCCGTCCTCGAGGACCTTGCCGTTGCCGACCGCGACGACCTCACCCTCGATCGGCTTCTCCTTGGCCGTGTCGGGGATGATGATCCCGCCCTTGGTCTTCTCCTCTTCCTTCACACGCTTGAGGATCACGCGGTCCTGCAGGGGACGGATATTCATGGTCTTGCTCCTGGCTTTCGATGAGGCCCGCGCGACGCGGGCGAGGAAGGGGTGCGCTCGGCCGCTCCCGGGTTGGGGCGGGCCGATTGTTAGCACTCACCTAGGACGAGTGCTAACGGGCGCGGCGCAATCTAATCGCAACCTTCGGGTCGTCAAGTGTCGCCGGTCCGCTTTGCGGCGCAACTTCGCTGCAACAAATTGCGAAGTAATCTCGAGCGTTTGATAGCGGGACCGCGCCGCAGGGGCCACCCACGCGGCGCCCTGGCACTCACGGGCCGAGACTGCTGCCGCTTCTCCTGCCACTAACCCCGCGTAGCTGCTCGTAAAATTGCTCAGGGGGCGACGCTCCGTTAGAACGAAAGGTAGACCGGACGAACTTCGCCTCGAGCACGACTTTGGAGTGAAGCTGCGCAGTTTCGGTCCGTTCATTCGAGGAGAAACGATGTCGATTGTCGCAACCGCCTCGGTCTCGGATTTTTTCGAAGAAGTGGTCGATGACGCGCTCAAGTCGCGCGGCGTCAATGCCTCGGAGGGCGCGCGCTCGTACGTCGTCGCGCTGCTCGCGGACCTCGCGAAGCCCGGCAGCCCCGTCGAGCGCACGCTCGAGCGACCGTTGACGCTCCTGCTCGACGAGGCCCTCAAGACCCCCGAGCGCGGCGAGCGCTTCGAGCGCCTCCGCGTCCTCGGCGACGGCGTCCTCTACTCGTCCGGCTTCTTCGCCGATCACTTCGAGGCACGCGGCGTCGACACGGGCTACCTGATCGGCATCGGCCGGACCGCCTACGACAGCGCCGGCTCGCTCATCCGCACGCGCTCGAGCGACGAGAACAAGCTCGACATCTTCGCCGAGCTCTCGAGCGGCTTCGCGAGCTTCGTCGACGTGATCGCCGAGGTGGCGAACGCGACGATCGCGAGCGGCGTCGCGACGTCGCGTGGGCTCATCAAGCTCTACGAGCGCTGGCTCAAGACGCGGAGCGACAAGCTCGCCGACGCGCTCAGCTCGCACGGCTTCGTCGCGCGGCCGGCCTTCGCGGGCGCCGCGCCGGCGGCCGACAGGAACCCCGCCGCGCCGATCAAGGGCGGCCGGGTCCTCTCGTGACGAGACCGGCGGCGTCCCCCTCTCCGCTCGAGGGAAACGGCGCGCTCCTCGTGCGCGAGATCGCGCTCGCCGGGAGGATCCAGCGCGGGCTCGAGAACCTCTATCGACTCGACCGCGCCGCGGACGTCGACGACTTCGTCGCCCACGCGGGAGACGGCGCGCGCGAGGGCCTCTTGGTCCGCGAGACCGACGGCGGCCTCGAGCTCCGGCTGCACCTGCCGAGGCTGGGCGACAGCGGCGAGGACATCGATCCGATCTGCCAGATCATCGAGGGCGTCAGCCACTTCGTCTACCTGGCCGACCGCGCCTCGCAGGAGCGCTCGACCACGCAGCTCGAGCTCGAGCTGCAGGCCGAGGTCGACAAGTACGTCGTCCTCGCCGCCTCGCTCGAGGGCTTCGACGAGGTGACGAGCCGTCGCCTGCGCGAGCGCCTCTACGAGCGCGTCGTGTACCTCCACCCCGAAGGCACGGTCGAGGGGGAGCGCTATCGCGTCGCCAACGACCGCGCCCGCCGCTTCACCGGGCGGCTGGAGCGCGAGTTCGTCGCGCGGGCGCGCTACGGCGAGCTGCACGCCGAGCTGCGCCGCTTCTTTCACATGAGCCAGGGCGACAAGCTGCGCGCGGCCTGACCGTCGCGCGCGAGCGCGACGGTGCCTGCACGTCAGAGCCCCATCAGCTTGGCGACGTAGTAGCGCATCGTCTCGGTGGTCCCGCCGCCGATCCGGAGCAGGCGCTGATCGCGCCAGGCGCGGCCGATGCGGTACTCCTCGATGTAGCCGGCGCCGCCGTGGAACTGGAGGCACTGGTCCATGATCTCGGCGCCCGTCTCCGCGACGAAGATCTTCGCCATGCTGATCAGCTTCACGGTCTCGAAGCTGATCGGCACCTTCTTCACGTAGCGCTCTTCGTTGTAGACGTCGCACGCCTTGTAGCTGAGCGCCTTCGCCGCCTCGAGCTTCGCGTACAGGTCGACGAACTTGTGCTGCCAGTACTCGCGCTTGATGATCGGCTTGCCGAACGCCTTGCGCTCGCGGCCGAAGGCGATCGACTCCTCCATCGCGAGCTCGAAGCCGGCGCAGCCGCTGATGCAGGCGATGAGCCGCTCGGTCTGGAAGTTCTGCATCAGGTACATGAAGCCCTGATTCTCTTCGCCGAGGAGGTAGCGCTTCGGGATGCGCATGTCCTCGAACGCGAGCTCCGCGGTGTCGCTGGCGTGGTTGCCGACCTTCTTCAGCTTCTTCGAGACGCTGAAGCCCTTCGTGCTCGTGGGCACGAGGAAGAAGCTGCAGCCATGCGCGCCGGCCTCCGGGTTCGTCTTCGCGAGCAGCGTGACGAAGTCGGCGCGGCAGCCGTTGGTGATGTACGTCTTCGAGCCGTTGATGACGTAGTCGTCGCCGTCCTTCTTCGCGATGGTCTGGATGCCGGCGACGTCGCTGCCGGCGTTGGGCTCGCTCACGCCGAGCGCCACGATCTTCTCGCCGCGGAGCGCGGGCTTGAGAAACTCCTCGATCTGCTCCTTGGTGCCGAGATCGCTGATCACGGGCGTCGCCATGTCGCCCTGGACGAGCAGCCCCATCGCCACGCCCGCGGAGTGGCCCTTCGGGAGCTCCTCGGCCTTGGCGACGCTGAACCAGTAGTCGCCCCCGGCGCCGCCGTGCTCCTCGGGGTAGTGCGCGCCGAACAAGCCGAGCTCCCCCGCGCGCTTGAAGACCTCGTTCGGGAAGATCTCCGCCTTTTCCCACTCGTCCGCGAAGGGCGCGAGCTCCTTCTGCGCGAACTGGCGGACGGTGTTCCTGAACTGATCGTGCTCCTCGCGGAACGGGCTGGGCATGTCGAGCTCCTCCGTCTACCGGTGAACGCCGGCGCCAATCTTTCGTACACGAAATATCATGGATCGCAACGCAGAAAGCGTCGCCCGGCGCCCGCTGAAATCGAGCGCCGAGCGCGGCCGAGGTGTGGCGCCAAGCGCTGCGCTCGCGCGCGGCCCGGGCTCTACTTCTTCGCGGTGACGGCCGAGGGCGGGACGATGTTCGCGATCGGCGGCACCTCGCGGAGGGCGGCGATGAGCGCGTCCTTGTCTTCCTTGGTCATACCCTTGTAGTACGACCACGGCATCGCGTAGAGGTCGCGGCCGTCCTTGCCCTTGCCCTCTTCGAGCGCGCGGCGGACGTCCTCGTCGCTGTAGGCGCCGATGCCCGTCGCCTTGTCGCTGGTGATGTTCGACGCGATCGCGTAGCCGCGGCCGTTCGCGAGCGGGAACTTCATCCCACCGGCGAAGGCCATCCCGTCGATCTTCCGCATCTTGTCGTCGACCGAGTCGTGGCAGTCGTTGCACGACGCCGTCCGGAGGAGCCAACGGCCGCGCGCGAGCTTGTCCGAGGGCGACGGCGACGGCGGCGGCGACGCGTCGAGCGGCTTCGGGACCGCGCGCAGGAACATCGAGATCGGAAAGCTCACCGACGTCGTGCCCGGATCGTTCTTCACCGGCTCGAGCGTCCGGAGGTAGGCGATGATGTCGAGCATGTCGCCGTCGCTCAGCGTCTCGCGGTAAGTCGTGTACGGCATCTGCGGGAAGAGGCCGCGGCCGTTCTTGCTCACGCCCTCGCGGGTCGCGCGCGCGACCTCGCCGTCGGTCCACCCGCCGATGCCCGTCTCGCTGTCGGGCGTGAGGTTCCCCGCTCGGATGTGGACGGGGGAGCCCGGGACCTCGCCGAAGTCGCGGCCCGCGCCGAGCTTCCCCTCGACGACGGGCTCGCCCGGGACCGCGTCGTCGATCTGCGAGTGGCAGCCGACGCACGCCGCGACGTGGTGCACGAGGTAGCGACCGCGCGCGATCGCCTCCGCGTTCGTCGGCGCCGACATCACCGGCGCTGGCCGCGACTTCGGCGAGAGCACGTAGAAGTTCACGATGACCGCGGTGATCGCGAGGACGATCGCCGCGCCGACGCCGGCGAGCACACGCTTGACGGTCTTCTTCATGGTCACTTTCTCTCGGCGTCGAAGCTGCGGAGCTGCGCGACGAGCGCGGCGAGCTCGGCGTCGCTGAAGGCCACGCCGAACGCAGGCATGCCGGAGCCCTTGCCGTTCCGGATCGTCATCTTGAGCTGCTCGTCGCTGCGAGCGCGCTGGAAATCGTGGTCGCGGAAGTTCCGCGGAGCCGGCGCTCCCGTGAACGAGGGCGCGCCCCCCGAGCCGTCGGCGCCGTGGCAGCGCGCGCACGCGCCCGCGTAGAGCTCGCCTCCGCTCGCGGGCTCCGACTTCTTGCACCCGATGAGGCCGAGCGCGACCAGCATGACGGCAGCGGTGATCTCGGCGCGCACGGCGGCATGTAGCCCCACTCCAGACCCCGCGTCAATCGAGCGCGCGGGCGACGCTCAGAGCCGCCGGAAGCCGTATTTCTCGACCAGGATCCGCTCGTAGCCCGGGAGATGCGCGCGGCCCATGACGACGACGGCGGCGCGCTCTGCCGGGTGGTCTTCGAGCATGCGCACGGTGCCGGCGGCCATCAGCTCGTCGCGCAGCGTGAGGATCCCGATCAAAGGGTGGATCATCCAGCAGAACGAGTACCGGCGGAGCGCGATCGCCGGGATGAGCGCGAGGAGGTGCAGCTGGAACGCGACAACGAGGAACGCGATCGCCATGGCTAGACCGGGCAGCACCGCGCCGATCAGCGGGGCGAGGAGGCCGAGGAAGGAGACGACGAAGAACGCCGTCGTGTAGAGCGAGGTCACGTGCAGGCCGAACGGCATCCGCTTCGCCCGCTCGAGCTCGACCGTGTAGCCGGAGGGGAGCTGCTTCGCGTCGGTGATCGTGCTCCCCTTGATCGCGCCGAACGAGAGCATGCGCAGCAGGACGCGCGGCGCGTTGATCACGAAGCCGAGCGCCCGGCCGCCGGCGATCCGATCCCGCTGGAACGTCTCGACACCGCGCAGCTCGAAGCTGGCGACCACGTCTTTGCCGATCGCGGACGCCTTGGCGAGCTTCATGTGCGCCTCGCCGAGCATCACGACCACGCGCCCGTCCGGCGCGCGCACGGCGCGGACGGCGTAGCTCCACTTCTCGGCGCGAGCACGCTCGAGCGCTCGACGCGCACGTTCGGGAAGGTCGTCCACCGCCGTCGAGCGTAAGCACGGAGAACGCCGGATGGAAGGGCTGCGCGCTCGAGCGCAGTGGCGACGCGCCGCGTTTTCGACGGGAGCTGGAGCTGGCGCAACGTCTGCGCCTGGCGGGACGCGTCGGGTCTGCGAGCGCGAGCGCGATCCGGGATTCACGGTCCCGATTCGCGAGCCGCGTCACGGTCCCGATTCGCGAGCCGGGAGTCACGGTCCCGATTCGCGAGCCGCAGTCACCGTCCCGATTCGCGAGCCGCACTCACGGTCCCGATTCGCGAGCCGCGTCACGGTCCCGATTCGCGAGCCGCAGTCACCGTCCCGATTCGCGAGCCGCACTCACGGTCCCGATTCGCGAGCCGGGACTCACGGTCCCGGTCGCAGACGGCGAGCGCGGCGCGCCGGCGCTCGGCCCGTTGACCGCAGGCTCGTCTCAGCGCTTCTTGGTCTTCTTCGTGGAGGACTTCTTCGCCGGCTTCGCGACGGTCTTCTTCGCCGGCTTCGCGGTCTTCTTCGCCGGCTTCGCGGTCTTCTTCGCCGGCTTCGCGGTCTTCTTCGCCGGCTTCGCGGTCTTCTTCGCCGGCTTCGCGGTCTTCTTCGCCGGCTTCGCGGCGGTCTTCTTCGCCGGCTTCGCGGCCTTCTTCGCCGGCTTCGCGGCGGTCTTCTTCGCCGGCTTCGCGGCCTTCTTCGCCGGCTTCGCGGCCTTCTTCGCCGGCTTCGCGGTCTTCTTCGCCGGCGCCGGCTTCGACTTGGTGGTCACCACCCCGCTGCCGGCCGGGACCTCCGCCGGCTTGGCCGCGCCGGACGTGCCGTTGATCGACGGACGAACCACGCTGAGGCGCTGCCCCTCGCGCGACTTCAGCGTGTCGCGGACCTTGTCGTCGAAATCCTCGAACTCGAAGGGCTTGTCGATGTACGCGTCCGCACCGTAGAGCGGGCTCGTCATCTGGTTCAGGTTCTCGCCGATGCCCGTCAGCATGACGACGCCCGTGTGCGCGAGCCCGATGTCCTCGCGGATCTTGCGGCACACTTCCCAGCCGCTCATCCCGGGCATCATGACGTCGAGCACGACGAGATCCGGGAGGTGCTCCTGCGCGAGGCGCCACGCCTCCTCGCCGTCGGAGGCCTGGATGACCTCGAGCTTCGGATCGCTCATCGTGCGGAGGTGACGCGCGACGAGCTCCAACATCGAGGGCTCGTCATCGGCGACCAGAACGAGCGGGGCGGAGGTGGTCATGCGCGTACTATCGAGGGGGGCACCTCTTGGGTCAAGAGGGCACGTCCACCGCGCGCGCGATCACGCCCGGGCGCGTCGTCGTCTCGGCGACGCCCCCAGTCACGAATGCCGCGGCGTCGACGACTCTCGAGCGGCGCGGTCGCGACGAGCGCGACGGCCCGACGTGACGCGCTCCGCTACTCGCCGCGGAACTTCGTCGGGACGCGCGAGGTCGACTCGACGAGCTGCTTCGAGGCGTTGACGTACTTCACCATCGTGGGCATGTGCCCCTTCGCAAGCTTCAACTTCCCCTGCATCAGCGCCTTGGTCGGGTCGACTTCCTTCCTGATGACCTGCTTCCACTGCGCGTAGCTCGCGACGACCACGAAGGGCGCCGCGGGCTCGGCGTCCTTCGCCGGGAGGATCTTGCACTCGCGGCAGCGCCCCTCGTGCACGTCGAGCCACATCGCCAGGTCCTCGGGGATGTCGAGGCTCGGCTCGGCCTTGACGACCATCGCGACCACACCGTGCGTCCAGTCCTTGCCGGCCTTGGCGTACTCGGCGTTCGCGTTGATCGCGTCCTTGTACGCAAGAACCCAGGCCTCGGAGGGAAAGTCGAGCTCGACCGCGGATGACATGCTGGGACAGTCCTATACTCCGAGGCGGCGTCGCTCGACAACGCGGAGGCGTTCGGCGAGGATCGTGCTACCGGTGCACGAGCCTCCGGCTCTGCCGCGACCCCGCCGAGCTCGGCGACGGCGGCGCCGTACTCCACCGCCGGCCGAGGTCTCGCCCTCTCCAGCTCTCGCCCATCATGTCACCGCCGAAGCCCCCCAGCGCGATCGCCGACCGTCGCGCGACCACGACCATCCGAGGCGGCCGCGCCACCGTCCACGACCGTGGCAACAAGCGCCTCGACGGCGTGCTCGAGTTCGTCGCGTTCGCCGCGAAGCCGATGCCGCTCGTCTCCCTCCTCGACGAAGCCCCCGCCCGCATCGCGGGGATCTTCGAGGCCGACGTCTGCTCGCTCTACCTCGTCGAGGGCGACGGCAACGAGCTCGTCATGCGCGGCAACGTCGGCTTCATGCCCGAAGCGCTCGGCCAGGTCCGGCTCGCGATCGGCGAGGGCATGACCGGCGAGGCGGTCGAGTACCTCCGCCCGGTCACGAGCGACAACGCCGGCTCGCACCGGTCGTACAAGCACTTCGACGACCTCGGGGAGGAGCGCTTCCCGATCTTCCTCTCCGTGCCGATCCGCGGGAAATCCGGCCCGCTCGGCGCGCTCGTCGTGCAGCGCGCGGAAGGCGCCGCGCGCGGGCAGTTCGAGGATCGCGACATCGAGCTGCTCACGGCGCTCGGCGCGATCATCGCGGCCGGGATCCGCCACGCCGAGCTCATCGACACCGAGCGCGACAAGCACGCGCCGTCGCCGCGCAAGGCCGGCGGCGGCACGCGCAAGGTCACGCTGACGGGCCGCCCGTTCATCTCCGGACGGGCGCTCGGCGCGATCGCCGCCCTCCGCCGGCCGTCGAGCGCGCGCTCCCACGACCCAGCGCAGAACCGCGACGTGAAGGAGGAGCAGAAGCTTCTCCGCGGCGCCTTCGACGTCGCCGACAAGGCCGTGCGCGGCCTCACCGATCGCGCTCGGGCGATGCGCCTCGGCGACCAGGCGGGGTTCTTGGCGACCTACGTGGACATCCTCGGCGACGCTCGCTTCCGCGAGCGCGCGAACGAGCTCGTCACCGAGGGCCAGGGCATCGCGGCCGCGCTCGGGCGGGTCGCGCGCGAGGTCACGCGGACGGCCGCGTCGATCACCCGCGACGCGTTCCTCGAGGAGCGAGCGCGCGACATCGAGGACCTGTGCGACGCGCTCGTGATGCTCGCGCAGGGCGACAAGCGCGCGGAGCTCCCGCTCAAGGGCATCGTCGTCGGCGACGGCATCAGCGTCTTCGACCTCTTGATCTCGGCGCGCGCGCACCCCGTGGGCGTCGCCCTCACCGACCGCGCGACCGGTCCCCGGACGCGCACCCTGCTGCGGCTCCTCGGTGTCCCGGCGATCGTCGGGCTGGAGGGCCTCTTCAAGTGGGCCGCCGACGGCGACGTCGCCCTGCTCGACGCCGACCACGGCCTCCTCGTGATCAACCCCTCGCGGTCGGAGGTCGCCGCGCTGCGCGAGTACAAGCGCGCGCACGGCAAAGACGCGCTAGAATGAGTGTGCCCGAGCGCTGACGGGCGGTCGGCCACGCCGAAGTCGCGAGCCTCGAGCGAATCGCACCAAGCTCGCCCTTCGCCGCGTGTCGATACGGACGATGTTCGCTCCCATGGCCCAGTCCCAGCCCGACCTCCCCGGAATGATCGAGAGCGCCGACGACGGCGACCGTCCCTCCATCACGGAGGTCAACGGCACGGTCGCGCACTTCGAGATGGCGTACAGCCCGGACCCGAACGAACGCTTCGTGTTCGGGCCGCCGGCCTGGCAGCGGCTCCCGTCGCTCCTCTTCCTCGGCTTCGCCGCGGTCCTGGCCGGCGCGGCGGTGCTCGCCCACACCGGCTCGAGCAACACGTCGCTCTACCGGTTCATCGTCACCGAGAACCGGACGCCGCTCGTCTTCGTGATCGTGCTCGCCGCGGTCGCGACCTTCATCCGCTCCGGCCTCCGCGGCGTGATCGTGACGCGCGAGGGCGTCGAGATGCGCACGCTCGCGATGGGCTTCCCCCGCGTGAGCAAGCTCCGGTGGGCGCAGATCGAGCGGGTCATCCTCGACAAGGAGGACGTGCTGCTCGAGCTCTGGAACGGGACCTACGAGCGCCTGCCGAAGGTGCGCGAGGGCGAGAAGATGGTCGACCTCCTCGAGCGCGTCGCCGTCGGTCGAGGCCGGCAGGTGACGCGCCTCGACCGCGCGCGCTGAGCGCCACGCGTTGACCGCTGAAGCCACGCTGAGCCGCGCGAGCGCACGCACTGAGCGCCACGCGCTGAGCCCCCACTCTCGCCGGCGCTGTCGCTCAGCGCCGGCGTTCGAGCTCGACGTCGTCGACGAAGATGCAGCGACCGGCCTCGTCCACGGGAGCGGCGATCGTCACGCGCACGTTCGTGGCGTCCGTCGCGAGGTCGAGCGTCGCCTCGAGGCGATCCCAGGCGTCGCGGACGGGGACCGCAGGCGCGACCGCGCTCACGGCGGCGCCGCCCTCGGTCGCGGCGTCGATGCGCGCGAGCGCTTCCGCCGGCGCCGCGTTCGCTGCCCGCTTCCGCACCCAGGCGCTCAGCACGTACCGGCCGGCCGACGCGGCGCCGAGATCGCGGACGAGCCCGAGGCTCGAAGACGAGCCATCCGAGCAGACCTTGCACGAGTAAGCGCCGGAGCGCGCCGGGGACGCGCGGATCGCGTCGGCGCCCGGCGCGGGCCAGCCGTTGCAGTCGCCGCTCGCCGGCTCGAAGCTCCACGAAAGGAGCGGCGCGCGGTCGGCGGACGCGGGATCCGGCGCCGCGGGGATATCTGCACCACGGGTCTCGCGCGGCTCGCCCGACGGGGCATCTCGGTCCACGTCGTGCTCGGCCGCGCAGCCGAGCACGCACGCGTTGACCGCGAGGAAGAGCGCGCCGGCGATGATGCGTTTTGTCACCACGAGCCGAGCCTATCTTCGACCCATCCGTTGCGCCGAGCGCTGGAATGCTCGAGCTGAGACGTTTGGTGGGCGCGGCTGCGCCCGTGCCCTTCACGCGCGCTGAGCTCTGGATCATCCAGTGGGATCGCGTGGCGCGGCGAGGCTTCTCGTTCGATACCCTGAAAGCCTAGTCACCGCAGCGACGGATTCGAGCCCCGCGGCGACGCGTCGGCGGCTCGGCTTCGCGCAGGCCCGCGGGCCGGCTCGTCGCCGCGGCCCGGCCCGCGCGGCTCGAGCCTCGCTTTCACGGCGCGGCGACCTGCGTAGCTCGAGCCTGCGCGGGCTCAGGCCTGCGCGCTCCACTCGGCCTTCACCGACGCGCGCAGCGGCTCGTCGACGAGCAGCTCGACGGCGGTGCGCGCGAGCGCCTTCGCGGCCTCGAGCGCCGTGACGATCCCGCGCTCGCTCGCGGCGGCCTCCGCGAACGCATGCTGGTGACAGAGGGCCTCGTTCTCGCCGACGATCGCGAGGTACGGGTGGATCGACGGCACGACGTGCGAGACGTCGCCCATGTCCGTGCTGCCCGCGCCGACGCGTTCGTCGGTCTCCCGCGCCGGCCGGCCGAGCGAGCCGAGATGCGCCCCGAACGCGCGCGCCATGGTCATGTTGTTGCGCATGTCCCGGTAGCCTTCGCGCGCGACGATCTCGACGCTGACCTCGCTCGCGAGCGCGGACGCCTGGGCGCAACGCTCGACGATCGCGCGGACGCGCGCGAGCTCCTTCGTGTCGCGCGCGCGGACGCTGAACTCGCACGAGGCGAGCTCCGGGATGATGTTCACGGCCTGCCCGCCGTTCGTGACGTAACCGTGCACGCGTACGCCGTCGCGGAAGCGGACGCGCTGGCCGTCGATCAGGCGGAACGTGTCCATACACGCCTGGAGCGCGCTCTTGCCGTCGTGCGGCGCGGCTGCGGCGTGCGCCGGCGCGCCGGTGAACTTCATCGTGAGCCACGTGCTCGCGAGCGCGGCGTGCGCGAGCATGTCGCGATCGAACGGGTGGAACATCATCGCGGCGTCGAGCCCATCGAAGACGCCGCGCTCGATCATCCGGATCTTGCCGCCGCCGCCCTCCTCGGCCGGCGTGCCGAGGAAGACGACCTCGCCGCCCGTGCGGTCGACCACGGCGGAGGCCGCGAGGAACGCGCCGACGGCGCTCGTCGCGATGAGGTTGTGCCCGCAGGCGTGGCCGATCTCCGGCAGGGCGTCGTACTCGCCGAGGATGGCGACGCGCGCGCCGCCCGCGGTCCCCTTCTTCGACCGGAGCGCGGTCGGCATCCCGGCGACGCCGAGCTCGACGTCGAAGCCGCGCGAGCGGAGGAGCTCGGCGATCCACGCTGCCGCCTTGTGCTCCTCGAAGCGAAGCTCGGGGTTCGCGTGGATGTCGTGCGAGAGCTTGGCGAGCGCGGGCCGCGCCTCGTCGACCGTCGCGTCGATGACCTTGGACAGCTCGGCGGAAAGCATCGGGCGGAGCCGCTACCAGCGCGCCCGGACCGCCGCAAGGATGCTATGAGAAGCTCGTGCGGCAGCGGTCGGCGTGGATCCTCGGGGTGGTCGTGCTGGTGGGCGCGGCGTGCCGCGATCAGCCGGTCGCCGGCGTTCCGCCCATGCCGAGCGCGCCACCTCTGCCCAGCGACGATCCGGCGCAGGCGGTCCTGGCGAGCGCCGAGGAGCCGCTGCCCGACGCAGGCGCGCGCGCTTTCGTCGCGGAGCGCGTCCACGGACAGGGCACCGCGATGGGCACGCACGTCGCGTTCGCCGCCTACACGACTCCGTCGGTCGACGCCCGGAAGACGCGCGCCGCCTTCGACGCCGCGCTCGAGGAGATCAAGCGCATCGAGGCGCTGATGACGACCTGGCGCGACAGCGAGGTCTCGCGCATCAACGCCGCGGCCGGCAAGACGCCGGTGAAGGTCGGCGCCGAGACGTTCGAGGTGATCCGCGAGGCGGTGCGCACGAGCGAGCTGTCGGAGGGGACCTTCGACATCACGTTCCACACGCTCCACGGCCTGTGGAAGTTCGACGAGGACCTCGATCCGCACCCGCCCGCCGACAAGGACGTGAAGGCGCGCCTCGCCTTCGTCGGCTACCGGAACATCCAGCTCGACGCCGCCGCGCAGACGGTGATGCTGACCAAGGAGAAGACGCAGATCGGCCTCGGCGGCATCGCCAAGGGCTACGCCGTAGACATGGCGGCGAAGGTGCTCGAGCGCGCCGGCCTCACGTCGTTCTTCGTCCAGGCCGGCGGCGACCTGCTCGCGCGCGGGCGAAAGCCCGACGGGACGGAGTGGCAGGCGGGCATCCGCGATCCGCGCGGCCCGGAGGGGAAATACTTCGCCAAGCTGCCGGTGACCGATCACGCCTTCAGCACGGCCGGCGACTACGAGCGCGCCTACGTCGTCGGCGGCAAGCGGTACCACCACATCATCGATCCGCGGACGGGGCAGCCCGCCACCGCCTGCCGGAGCGTGACCGTCTGGGCGCCGACGGCGCTCCTCGCCGACGAGATCGACGACGCCGTGTTCATCCTCGGGCCGGAGAAGGGGATGAAGCTCGTCGAGTCGCTCGACGGCGTCGGCGCGGTGATCGTCGACGCGAAGAACAACGTGGGGATCAGCGAGCGCCTTCGGGGAAAGCTCGAGCTCGTCGGCGCGCCCTCCGACGGGATCTGAGGCGCGAGCCGACGCTCAGCGACCGCGCGGACGCGCGACCGACGGCGCAGGCACGACCGGCGACGTCGAGGCGCCGGGCTCGCCGGGCTCCGCGAGGAGCGCGCGCACGGCTCGCTCGAGGCGGGCCTCGCTGCCCGGATCGAAGCCGAGGAAGACCTCGCGGACCACGCCCTTCTTGTCGACGAGGACCATCGTAGGCAAGACGTTCACGTTGTACGCGCGACTCGTGTCGCCGTCCTTGTCGACGACGACCGGGTAACGCATCTGGTGGCGCTCGGCGAAGACGGCCGCCGCCTCCGCCGGATCGGTCGTGACGCCGACGACGGCGAGCCCCTGCGGGCCGAGCCGCGCCGAGAGCGCGCTGAGCCGCGGCGCGATCATGCGGCAGGGCCCGCACCACGACGCCCAGAAGTCGACCAGCGCGACCTTGCCCTTGAGCGCCGCCATCGACGCCGGCGCGCCGGAGAGCGGCGCGACGTTCTTCCACTCGGGCGCCGGCGCGCCGACGAGGTGCATGCGCATCAGGTCGTCGCTCGACGGACGCGTCCCGAGCACCACCGGCGCGCGGATCGCCGTGCCGGTGCGCTCGAGGCCGAGCGTGACCGTGTCGCCGACTTTGTGCGCGGCGACGCCGCGCGAGACGTGACCCGGCGCGGTCACGCGAGCGCCGTCGATCGCGACGATGCGATCCCCAGCGCGGACGCCGCCGCGCTCGGCGGGTGAGCCGCGCACGACGCTGTCGATGCGCACGCCGAGATCGCCACCGCTGTCCATCGAGACGCCGAGCCACGGCAACCCGCCGACCGGCGCCGGCGGGGCGACGAACGGCGCGCGCGGCGGCGGCGGCCCGCTCGACGCGCCGGGAGGAGGGAGAGGCGGCGCGGTCTTCGCGTCACCGGCGCGCGCGAGCGGCTCGGACGCGACGACGCCGAGCGCCAGGAGGGAGCCGAGGAGGAGGCGCGTGACCCGCATCATGGAAGTCTGACGCACAAAAGCGACGTGGCGCTACCCCCGCAAAGGGAGAGCGCCACGGAAAGCCACCACGATCTCAGAGAGAGAACAGCGGCCAGAGCCCAAGCCAGGGAAGAAAGCTCGACAAGAACGGCGCGGAAGGAAGAAAGGCAGCTCGCTCAGAGAGCGAGCTTCTTCTCGGACGGGCGGAGATCGAAAGGGAGAGATCGACCTCCGCGCGACGCGACGAGCAGCCCTGCACCTCGCGCCGTGTCTGTCTTCTAAGAGCGAAAGAGGTTGTCCCGAGAAGCGAAGCGGAAGCGAAAGAAGAACGAAGCGGTAAGCCGGGACAGCGGACGTGGTTAGAGCACTGCCCATGCCACTTTCGTAACAATCATCATTTCAAGCACATAGAAACTGAGCCTCGAGACTCGACGTGCCCGCTGCCTGCCAGCACAGTCAGCGTGACCCCCTGGCTCTGCATTGTTTGCGGGGTTGGCATCATTCTTCCGTCCTGCGGTCCCGCCTATGTAGGCGTAAGGACGCGACGGCGCGGCGTGAACGGCGGGGCTCGAACGCGACGATCGGCCGCAAATCGCGCCTCCCGTGCGTTCCGAGGCTCGCGCGGGCCCCGCCGAGGTCCGGCGCGCCCGACCGCGGATGCTCGAGTGGGCCTGGTCGAGCTCGATCGCTCGCCGTGGAGCCAGACGCGGGGCGTTCGGACCTCGCCAACGCGATCCAACGAGGCCATTTTTTCGGCGTTCCGCGCCTCGATCGAAGAGGGCCGTTGACACGGTCGCCGCGGCAAGTATGGTGCGCGTCCTTCGATCCTCGCGCTGGCGAGATCGGGCGCCCATAGCTCAGCTGGATAGAGCACTGGTCTACGGAACCAGGTGTCGGAAGTTCGAATCTTCCTGGGCGCGCAACGAAGACCCGAGCAGTCGGCGGCGCTTCGCTCGAGTCGAGCGGCGCTGCCGGAGGCGCGAGCCCGAGGTTTCGCGTGACCGACGACGACTGGATGCGAGAGGCGCTCGCCGAGGCGGACCGCGCCGCGTCGCTCGGGGAGGTGCCGGTCGGCTGCGTCCTCGTCGACGCCGCCGGCGCCAAGGTCGCGTCGGCGCACAACCTCCGCGAGACGGACGCCGATCCGACCGCGCACGCGGAGGTCGTCGCGATCCGCGCGGCCGCCAGGGCGCTCGGATCGTGGCGCCTCGAGGGACACACGCTCTTCGTCACCCTCGAGCCGTGCGTGATGTGCGCCGGCGCCCTCGTGAACGCGCGCGTCGCGCGCGTCGTGTGGGGCTGCGACGATCCGAAGGCCGGCGCGTGCGCGACGCTCTTCTCGATCGGGCAGGACACGCGGCTCAACCACCGCTTCGCGACCACGCGCGGCGTGCTCGAGGCGGAGTGCGCCGATCGCCTGAAGCGATTCTTCGCCGCGCTCCGCGCGCAAGGCAAGAAGTGATCGGTCGAGCAGGCGACGCGAGCGTGATCGTCGAGGGACGACGCGGCGCGAGACGTGATCGTCGGGCTACGCGCCGGCGTCGGGGGCCGAACGCGATCAGTCGAGCGGGCTCCACGCCGCGTCGTCGTCGCTCGGATCGCGGCGGGTCGACGTGACGGGGATGCGCGGCTCGGGGCGCGGATCGCCCGGACGCACGAAGACGACCGGCTCCTTGAGCCCTTCCTCGAGCTCGGCGGACGAGATCTTCCCGTTCTTGGCGGAGATCTCCATCAGCGCCCTGAGGTGCCGCATCCAGGACTCGGAGACCTCGCCCCGGTCGCGCAGCTTCCCGTAGCGGATCGGCGACGGCAACAGCGACGCGAGGAAGAAGCACTCCGCGACGTGGAGCTCCTCCGGCTTGCGGCCGAAGTAGTAGTCCGCGGCCTGCGTGATGCCGTACACGTCGGGCCCGAACTCGACGACGTTGAGGTAGAGCTCCATCATGTCGTCCTTGCGGAAGACCTGCTCGAGGTAGTCCGTCAGGATCACCTCCTCGATCTTCCGCGAGAGCGCCTTGTCGCGCGCGAGGAACAGGTTCTTCGCGAGCTGCATCGTGATCGTGCTCGCGCCGCGCACGAAGCGGCGCGCCTTCAGGTTCGCCTGGACGCTCGAGCGGATCGCCGCGTGGTTGAAGCCCTTGTGCTTGTAGAAGGCGCCGTCTTCGGTCGTGAGGACCGCCGCGAGCATGAACGGGCTGATGTCGTCGATCGGCGTCCAGCTCGAGGTCCCCGGCCCCGTCGTGGTCTCGCCGATCGTCCCGTCCGGCTTGTACGTGCGGTACGTGAACGCGCCGGCGAAGCGGTCGCGCGACAGATCGCGCGGGACTTCGAGCATGCGGCACTCGTCGCCCACGCGGTAATCGAGCGCGAGCTTGTCGATCGTGCGCGTGTCGAACGCGAGGTTGACGCTCGCGCCGAACGTCCCGCCCATCCGCGCGGAGCGCACGAGCGGCAGGAGGCCCTGCGGCGAGCTCTCGAGCAGCGCCTGGCAGGCCGCGGGCGCCACGTCGATCGCGAGCGACACCGCGAAGTGCTCGGGCGACTCCTCGACGGTGCCGTGGGTCCTCACGTGGAGCGCGCCCATGTCGAGCTGCGCGTCGTCGACGCGCAGCTTCCCGCGATCGTCGAGGACGCCGCGGGCCGAGAGCGTGAAGTCGATCCCGCGGACCAGCTCCGGCGCGATCCGCGGCTGCTTCAGCGAGATCGATCGCAGCGTGACCTCGCCGTCGAAGGTCAGCGCGTCGGCCGTCTCGGACAGGACGAGCTGCCCCTTGCCCGAGACGGTGCCGCGCGCGACGTCGGTGAGGCCCTTCGTGCCCTCCTTCACGCCGAGGACGGCGAGCGAGACAGGACCGCCGGCGAGGCGCGCCGTCATCTCGCCGGCGGATACGGGGAGGTCCGCGTCGATCGACAGCGGCGTCCCGGCGGCCCCCGGCGCGTCGGCCTCTGGCCGCGCGTCACCGTCCGACGGCGGCGCGCTCGCGAACCCGACGTGGATACGGTCCGCCCGGCGCGTCAGCGTGAAGGCGCCCGGACCGAACGCGATCGGCTCGCCGCCGACGTCCACCTTCACCGAGAGGCCCGCGATCTCCACGGCGCCGCCGTCGGGAATGCGAGGCGCGAACGCGGCGACGGCGCCGGCGATCCGCGCGCGGAGCGCGTGCAGATCGGGGAGCGGCAGCACGGGCTCGTCGCGCGGCGGCGGCGGAGCGGGCACGGCGGGCGCCTTCGTGGAGGCCCTCGCGCCGCGCTTGCTGAGCGTCGGGAGGGGCGGCGGCGCCGGCTCGGCCGCGGCGGCAGCGGGCGCGAGCGCGGGCGCCTCGGTGCGCGGCGCCTCGTGCGCCACGCTGAGCGCGCGCGCCGTGACCCGGCGCGGGGCGCCGTCGGGCGCGAGCTCGACGTCGGCGCCGGTCACCTCGAGCGCGACGTTTCGATGGCGCGCACCACACCTCGCGCAGCCGAGCTTGATCGCGTTCGCCTCGCGCGCCGCGCGGATGCCGGAGCCCGTGAGCTCGCCGCCGGACGGGAGCTTCCACGAGAGGGCGAGATCCTCGGCGCTCATCGGCGTCGGTGACCGGTCGCGCTCGGCCGGCGTCGCCTTCTCGCCGACCGTCCGGCGAAAGTCGCGGAGGCGCTCGGCGACGTCCTCGGGCTCACCCTCGAGGAAGAGCCCGCCGCCCTGCGCCCGGACCTCGCGCACCGCGAGCGTGGCGCCGAGGTCGACGCTCAGGCGGTCGATCCGCGCCTCGATCCCCGCGACGCCGCGCGGACGAACGCGGACGTCGCGCAGGGAGATCGCGAAGAAGCCGGGGCGCACGCCGCCGATCTCGATGTCGAGCTTGCGCCGCTCCGCCTCCCGCGCGACGCGGCTCCGCACGAGGGGACCGAAGGAGAGCGCGCCGGCGAGCACGAGGAGGAGCGCGACGCCCAGGCCGACGACGAGGGCGCGCCGCGCGCCCCCGCCGAAGCGAGATCGCCCGCTCGGCGGACGCGGCACACCGCGGGCGGGCGCCGACTCGGGCGCGCCGAACGCGCGCGCAGCGATCCCGGCTTCGGCCGAGCGCCGCTGGGCTTCGGCCCGCGCCTCGGACGCGGGCTCCGGCGATCGCGGGGGGGCGCGCAGCATCGGCGCCCATGGTAACGCCTGAGGCGCCCGGACCAATCATTCCATACGTGCGGCGCCCGCGCGGAGCCTCGAGCGCCCGGAGGACGAGGAGGTGGTGCGACTTGGGGGCGTTCGCGACCTCTTCCTCGAGCGAGAAACGTGTCACCCTGGAGCGATGAGCATCCGGGGGATGGTGGCGCTCGCTCTGCTCGCGGCGGCGTCGATCGCCGAGCGGTTCGCCTACATGGGATCGCGAACGACCCTCTTCTCGGTCCTGCTGCAGTCGCCGGATCAGTGCAGCACCGGCGCGGCGGCGGCGATGACGAAGCTCACCGTCCTCGCTGGGCTGACGACGATGGTGGCGTCGTTCGTCGGCGCGGCGCTCGTGCTCGGAGTGGGCCCGCGGGTGACCGCAGGCGTCGGGGCAGCGCTCGCGGCGCTCGGGTACGTGGTCGTGGCAGCCGGCGGACCGCTCCTGCTCGGCTCGACGGTGGTCGCCACGGGCGCCGGCATCTTCCGCGTCTGCCCCTACGCGGCGGCGGCGGAGCTCTTCTCGCCAGCGCCGAGCGATCGCGCCGATCCGCCTTCGCCGGCGCGCTTCGCCATGATGAGCGCGTTCGCGGTGTTGATCTACGCCGGCGCCAGCGCCAGCGCCGGCGTCGCGCCGGTGGTGGGCGGCGCCCTCTTCACCTACGGCGACAAGGCCGGCGCGTATGGCGCGTACGCGGCCGTAGCGGCGCTCGCCGCGCTGCTCGCGTCCGGCGCCGTGCTCGTCGAACGCCTGGCCGTCCCGGGCGCGCGCCCCCTCGAGCCGTCCGCGCTCCCCTACCGGGCTCCTGCCGCCGTTCCTCGCCCAGCGTCGCCGAGCGTGGAGCACGCACAGAGCTCGCTCGCCGGCGTCACCTTGCTCGCGTCCGCCTTCGCCTTGTGGCAGGTCGCGGCGCGGGCCGGCGCCACGACGACCGGTCTCGGCGCGGCCCCGATGGACGTCATCCGGCGGTTACACACGCTCGGCACGATCGCCACGACGCTGGCCGCGCTCTGTCTCGGGGGGCTGCTTGTCGTCGCCGTCCTCGCGCGCTGGACGCTCCGGCCGGTCGCGATCTTCGGCGGAGGGCTCGCGGTCACCGGCCTGGCGGTGCTCGTGAAGAGCGCGAGCGAGACCTCTCTCGCCGCGTTCGCCGTCGGCGAGCTCACCGCGTCCGTCGCCGATGCGTCGCTTTCCATCGGCGTCGCGTACGCGGCGCTCGGCGTGCCCGGGCGTCGCTCCGCGTTCGTCATCGCCGGTTGGTTGGCCCTCGCGTACCTCGCGTCGAGCGTGGGTGGCGCGGTGGCAAACGCGCTGGACGCGTATTCTTTCCGCGCAGCCCTCGGCGTGGGCGCCGGCCTCGGATGCATCGCCGCCGGCGGCGCGACCGTGGTCCTTCGGCGGCGTCTCCATGCGCTCTGGCACGCGCCCGCCACCGATCGGCCGGCCACACCCTGAGGCGATCCCCCTTCGCTCGCCGCACTTGCCCCGCCCGACAAGCGCTAGGGCCGCGCTTGCTCCGCCCAACCTGCGTTAAGGCCGCGCTTGCTCCGCCCAACCTGCGTTAAGGCCGCGCTTGCTTCGCCCAACCTGCGTTAAGGCCGCGCTTGCTCTGCCCGACCAGCGCTACGGCCGCGAGCGTTGCGGCTGCGCTTGCTCCGCCCAACCAGCGTTAGGCCGCGAGCGTTACGGTCGCGCTTGCTTCGCCGACCAGCGCTACGGCCGCGCCTGCTACGCCCGAAGAAGCTACGGCTGCGCTTGTCCGCCGGCTGCGCCTGGGTCGGTTGGCCTCGCGTGGTGAGTCCAGGCTATTCGAACGCGACCTCGTAGTTCTCGGTGCCGTCGCCCTCCAGCCGAGACGGGATGGCTTTGAAGAGGGTGACGATCTCCGTCGCCCACGAGGCGCCGTCCTTGCGAAGAGGCTCCAAATCGCGCGCGATCCCCGCGAGCTCGTTCCGGCGCTCGTCGGTGAAGCCGAGGAGCAACCCGAGCTTGCCGAGCAGCTCCTCTTCTTTCGCGTGCACGTCATCGTCGACGCCCGCGAGCCAGGCGGCGGCGACGTAGGCGAACGCCTTGTCGCGTGCGCTGAGATCGTCCACGAGGAGCTCATCGATGCCGATGGGCTTCTCGAGCAGCTGATCGAGCCGCTCCCGCAGCTCCTTCGTCAGGTTGAAGACGCTCGCGGCAGCGCGCACGCCTTCCCTCTCCTGATCGTCGAGCCGACCGTCCGCCCACGCCATGGTGATGAGGAGCGCGAGGGTCTCAATGCATGCGTCGCCGCTGATCGTGAGCCGCTTCATCCAGGCAGGATATCGCGCGAACGGGGGCCGAGCGACAGTTCTGCGCAGCTTGGCTCCGGCGCAGCGCCGTTTCGCGCTCCCCCCGACAAGTCCTGCGCAGCTCTCCGGGCGGCGCGCGCGGCTCGCGCCCCACGCCGATCAGAACCTCGACCAGCGAGCTGAATCTCGACGGGCAAGCACGAGCGCTGCGCGCCGGGCGACCGATCCCGAGCCGGCGACGAGGCCACCGCTCCAGCCACTCGACCCCTTGCGCCTCGACACCGCCGACTTCGATCGCGACGGACCAGAGATCGCCGTCGACCCGCGCGAGGACCTCGCTGGGGCAGCCAATTGCGACGCCCGCGCGCGAACAACCCGCCTCGGACCCCGATCTCGGCGCCCAGACGCGAACCATGCCGACACGCGGAACAAGCGACGCCCGCGCTCAGCTCGGCTCGCCTCGGCCCGAGCTCGGAACGGCGAGACGGACGGGCCGACGCGGGCAGCTACGGACGTCCGCGACCGCCGAAAGGTGCGGTGCGCCGACGCGCGCCGCTCTGCGCACGAAGCCAAGAGACAAAATGGAAAAAGCCCGAGAGTCGCGCTGGCGCGGTCTCTCGGGCTT
>JAHBWA010000163.1 GCA_019637195.1 Labilithrix sp.
GGCTTCCCGTTCTTCGATCCCGCGTTCGTCGCCGGCAACGTCATTCACCTCTACGGCGGCAACAACGTCTCGCGCACGCTCGAGGAGACGCTCGCGGGGCAGATGGACCACCCGAGCTTCCCCGTCCACCTGACCGAGATGGGCGCGCAGATGGTCTTCCACGGCGTCAGCGACCGCTCGCCGGTGGAGGTCGACGCCGGGGACGGGGCGAAGGCGGTCATCCGCGCGGCGCCTGGCAATCACCCGAACGGCGTGTGGGCCTACCGCGTCGACTACGCGGGGCGCAGCGTCGTCTACGCGACCGACACCGAGCACTACGCGGTCGTCGACCCCAAGCTGACGAAGCTCGCGCAGGGCGCCGACGTGCTCATCTACGACTCGCAGTACACTCCCGAGGAGTACGCCGGACAGACGGGCGGCGGGCCGAAGCTCGGCTGGGGCCACAGCACCTTCGAGGAAGCGGTGAAGCTCGCCAAGGCGTCGAGCGCCAAGCGGCTCATCCTCTACCACCACGACCCGATGCAGAGCGACGCCGCCGTGGCCGAGAAGGAGAAGCGCGCGCGAGCGCTCTTCCCGAACGCCGAGGCTGCGCGCGAGGGGCTCGTCATCGAGCTCTGAGCGTCGCGACGGCGACCGCGACTGTTTCGCGACGCGGCGTGGCGCTCGTCGGCGGATCGCGAAAGCGTTGCGCATCGTCGCCGCTCTTCCGGCCGGCGTTGCGCGTCGTTTGCGCCGGACGTCCGAGCGCGGCGCAAAAACGAGGTAAATTCATGCGAACGGCGAGCGGCGTGGTTGGCACCGCGCATGCATTGAAGAATCGGTGGAGCTAGCGCCTGCGCTGCGCGAGCGCGCTCCCCGACCACGAGGAGGACGGCATGGGCAGCGGCACCGCTCGCGAGCTCGAAGGAGGATCTCTGCACGCCTATCGGCGGAGCCTGGCGCGCGTCCAGGTGCTCGACCGCGAGACCGAGCGCGCGCTCGCGCTCCGGTGGATCGCGGGCGACAGGCGCGCCGGCCAGAAGATCATCGAGGCGTGTCTCCCGTTCGTCGTGTCGATCGCGCTCGAGTACCGTCGCTGGGGCGTACCGCTCGAGGACATCGTCCAGCAAGGCAACATCGGCTTGCTCCGGGCCGCACAGAAGTTCGATCCCAACCGTGACTGCCGGCTCGCGACCTACGCGGCCTACTGGATCCGCGCGGAGATCCGCGAGTACGTCGTCCGCGCGTTCCGCGTCGTGCGCCTCGGCACGACCAAGGGGGAGCGCCGCGCGCTCCGCGCCTACCGCAAGACGAAGGTCACCGACCCGGCGGAGCTGGCCGAGCTCTCGGGGCTCTCGGAGGAGCGCGTGCGCCTCTTGCTCCCGCTGCTCGCGTCGCGAGAGGCGAGCCTCGACGCGAGCACGACCGAGGGAGGCCCTGCGACCGAGCGCCTCGCGGGCTCGGCGCCCACGCCGGAGGACGAGGCGGCGCGCTCGGAGGCGAGGGCGCATGCAGGCCACGCCGTTCACCGCGCCGTCGACCGCCTCGACGAGCGCGAGCGGATGATCGTCGAGGAGCGCTTGATGAACGAGGAGCCGCCGACGCTCCAGGAGCTCGGCACGCGCCTCGGCGTCAGCAAGGAGCGCGTGCGCCAGCTCGAAGAGCGCGCCCGTGGCAAGCTCCGCGGCGAGCTCTCGGAGCTGGCCGATCTCGTGGCCTGACCCGCGTTTCTTCGCGGGGCCGCTGGCGGCCTGCTACCCTTCGATCTCCGGATCATGCGGAAGGCCGGTTTCGTCGTCGCGGCGCTCGTGCCGGCCTGCGTGGTGGGCTGGGCGGTCTTGCACGCGCCGCCGCCGGTGCCCGTGATCGAGGTGGGGACGCCGCCCGCGGTGATCGCTCCGGTGCCTCCGGTCGCGTCGTCGTCGATGGACGACAACCACGACGACGAACGCTCGTACGTCTTTCGCATCCCCTCGGGCGAGCCGACGTCGCTGTCGTGCGAGGAGGCGCGCACGATCGTCGAGCAGGTGCGGGCGGGGCTCGCTTATGCACCGGAGCCGGTGAAGGCGTCGGCGTTCGCGGCGTCCGCGGCCGACTGGCTCGATCCTCACGGGCTCCTGACCCTCGCGAAGGACGCACCTTCTGCGCCGTCGCTCGAGAAGGTCGCGCCGGACCTCTTGGCGGACGTCGAGGGCAAGAGGCGGCGGGGCTGCGCCTCCGCGATGACGCCCGGCGCCGTCCTCGAGTCGTGGGTCGGCGAGCTCCGCGACGCCTTCGACAAGGGACGCCGCGCGCCGGGATCGACCGAGGCGAGCGCCGCCGCGCTCGAGCCGATGCCCCCGCCGGGCAGCGCGCGCGAGACGGCGGAGGAGCTCGGCCGTCGCGCCGGAGCCTTCGAGGCGGCGTACGGCGCGGAGGGCGCGCGCTTCGCCGACGAGGCGCGGCGGCGCTTCTTCCCGCCGCTCGACAAGGCCGGGTGGTCGCGCGTCGTCCTCGCGTCCGCCGTGCGCGCGTACGTCCCGCTCGTCGATCCGCACGGCGAGTGGGCGCCCTTCGACGAGGAGTCGAGGATCTACGAGGTCGATCTCGCCTCGCGTCCGCCGTCGCGGCTCTGGGGCCGCGCGCTCCTCACGGCGATCGGCGTTCGGGTCACGGAGTCGGCGACCCCGCCGCTCGCGGTCGACGACGTCGTGCTGTCGGTGGCGAACGTCGCGACCGCGGGCCTGCCGCTCGAGCAGGTCGACCAGCTCGGCTTCGCCGCGGGTGACGCTCGGTCGCCGCTCGCGGCGATCGTCCTCCGCGGCGGGAGGATCGTGACGCTGGAGGTCGGGCACGGAGAGGACACGGAGCCGCCGGCTCGCGCCGCCGGAGATCTGCCGTTCGAGCGCGTCGCCTTCGGCGAGGGCGCCGCGCTGGTCGTCTCGGTGAAGGACGTGCGCGACGACCTCGGCGACGATCTCGCCGCGATCCTCGGCGACGAGCGCGAGCGCGGCCCGCGGAAGCTCACCGGCGTCGTGCTCGACCTCCGAGGCAACGGCGGGGGATCGACCGACGGCGCGCTCGGCGCGCTCGCGCTCTTCATGCCGGGCGCGCCGCTCTTCGCGATGCGGCGTCGCGACGGGACGGTGGAGATCGATCGCGCGCCCGTCCCGCGCGATCGCGATCGCTGGACCGGCGCGGTCGCGACGTTCGTCGACGGCACGACGGCGAGCGCCGCCGAGATGATCGCGGGGGCGCTCGCCGCGTACCGGCGCGCTCCGAGCGTGGGCTCGACGACGTTCGGCAAGGGCTGCGCGCAGGAGTACGTCGACGACGACGCGCACGCGGGCGTCATCCGCCTCACCACGCTCGTCTACGCCCTCCCGGACGGCACGCCGGTGCAGCGCGTCGGTCTCGTCCCGCAGATCCGCTTCCCGTTCACGTCGACGGCCGAGCCCGGCGCGGCCGAGGAGCGCGAGGCGAAGCTCGCCCACGCCGCGCCCCCGTGGCGCGGGCCCGACGTCCGCGATCCGTCGTCGGTGGCGAGCGCGCGCGAAGAGGCCGGCTGGCCCGCGCACGGCGGCAACGTCGGGCCTTGCCAGGACATCGAGACCTGCCGGGCGCTGCGCCTGCTCGGCGGGGCGCGTCGCGCGCCCACCGCGAAGCACTGAGCGGCGCGCCCATCGCGGCCGCGGCCGGCAGGGGCCCGCGCCGTCTCGCGGTCCCGCGCCCGCAAGAGCGCAGCGGCCCGTGGCCCAGCGCAGCCTGGTCAGCGCACTAGACTGGGGGTCTAGGGGTCGGAGGTTCGAATCCTCTCGCCCCGACTGGTTCCGAAGTAGAAGGAACCATTCGGTTTTTGCCGCGCCTGGGGGTGGGCGCGGAGGGGGTCCGCGGAGGTGCTGCCGCCGCGTTTGCCGCCGCGAACGCGGCGGCAGATTCGTCCTCCGCCGCCTTGAGCGCCTCCGCCAGCTCCGGGATCGCGAGGTGGAGCGGCGTCCAGTAGCCGAGGTTCAGCTCCTCGTACGTCCGGAGTTCTCGGCGGTAGCGCTCGAGGGCGGAGGACTTGTGCTTCGACCTTCGGCGCACCCACTCCTCCGGCCGCCCGGAGAGGAGAGCCACGGTGACGAAGCTCGCGCGCGCGTTGTGGAGTCGGAGCTTGAGCTGCCCGCGCGCCGCCTTCCAGAGCTCGGGGCGGTCGCAGTCCTTCTCGACGAGCGCGGCGCGGATCACGTCGCGGTAGATCTCCGTCGCGTCGTCCGGGTCGATGGCCTCCCCGTCGTCGTCGACGAAGACCGGGTCTCCGGGCTTCGTCTTCTTCGAGATCCTCTTCCACGCCGTCAGGGCGAGCACGATGTCCTCGTCGAGCGGCGTGAGGCTCGCGTCGTCGCTCTTGTTCCTGTCCGGGAGCACGTAGCCGCGGCGGAGGTCGACGCGCCCCCACGTGAGCGGCGGGACGTCACCGAACGTGTCCTCGTCTTCGACCGCGCCCTCGACGATCTCGACGTCGCCGCCGAGGGCGTCCGCGCGCCGGCATCCCTGGCGATGCAGGTAGCCGATGAGGAGCCGGTGCCCGAGCGCAGCACGCTTGTCGGCCATGACCACGGCGTCCTCGTCGGGGTAGAGGAACACCTGCACCGGGCCCCTCCGCTTCTTCGGGATCGCGCTCGCGGGGATCGGGTTCGTGCTGATGATGCGTAGCGGGTAGACGGCGAGCTCCATCACCTTCCGCGTCACCTGCCCGATCTGCCTCCGCGTCGCCGGCGGGAGCTTCCCCTTCGTCGACCGCGCGTCCGCGTTCCGGAGCACGCGCTCGTAGTCCTCCAGGCCGACCTTGTTGATCGGCGTGTGCTCGAGCTCGGGGAAGGCGTAGCGCCGGAGGTTGCCGTAGTCGCCGGCCGCGCTCCGCTTCCGGTCCACGTGGTCCGGGTAGAGCGCGTGCAGCTCGCCCTTCACCCACTGCATCGCCACCGCGCCGTAGGTCGGGACCTTCGAAGCAGGGGACGGCGGGGCGGGCAGCTTCACGATGTCGCCCGCCACCATCTCCGCGACGAGGCGCTCGAGCTCCTCGAGCTTCGCCTCGTCGGCGACGGCGCCCCACTCGACGATCTTCGCGATGAACTCCTTCCGGAGAGCGTCCTGCGTCTCGGACGCGCGGAGCCGGTTCACCATCGCCTGCATGACCCGCCCGCGCGCGGTGGCTTCCTCGAGAGACTTCGCCCACGGCGCGTGCGCGTCGTCCCGCTTCCGATTGGCGACCGTCACGCGGATGAAGAATCGCCCCTTCGACTCGTACGCGCTCCCCTTCGACTCTCGGATCTTCGCGGCCACGGCTACTTCCTCCTCTCGACGTTGACGTTAACGGTGAAGACGGCATACTCGTGCTCGACGAGGAGCACGTCGCCGACCGCCGCGAACCGGAGCGCGCCGAGGTCGCTCGCGAGCCGGTCTCCCTGGCGCGCGGCGAGGAACGCGGAGATCACGTTCGCGATCCGGGTCTCGACGGCGCCGGGCCCCTTCTCGACGACGACGGCGGGCTTCACGAGCACACCTCCGCGCGCACGTTCAACGTCGTGCCGCAGGCGCAGGTCCGGAGCTCGAAGGACTCGCCCTCCGCGTCCTGCGTCCCCACGAGCACGAGCGCCTTCCACTCGGACTTCGCGTACGCGCGGCCGCAGCCGCAGCGCTTCACGATCTCGTCGCCGTCGAGGTCCGCGAGCGCGGCGCGCACCGCCTCCTCGCCCTCCGCGGTCAGGTGGACCTCCACGAGCGGGTGCTCGTCCTCGGACGGGAGCGAGGCGCGGAGTCCGGCGCCGCGGCAACGGTGCATGAACGCCCACGCGGCGGTCTCGGTGTTGAAGCGGAAGAGCGCTCCGCCCTCCGACTCCGCGCCGCCGCGCGCGCACCCGCCCTCGCGGCAGGTCTCGAACTCGGACCGGCCGTGCGTGCACACGAGCGCGTCCTCGACGTTGGAGGCGATGCGATCGACCTCGAGGCGGACGTGGCCGGCGACGGCGCGCCGCTCCTCCGCCTTCACCTCGAGGAGCATGTCCTCGAGCGCGAGCGCGCGGTCTTCGTGCGCGATGCCTCCGGCGTCGAGCGCGCGGAGAAAGGTCCGGGCGCGATCACGCGCGCTCGGGGAGAGATTCGTTTCCGTCTTCGTGTCGTTCGTGTCAGCTTCCATTATCGACCTCATGCTCGTGGGGTTGATCACGGGTCGGGCGGTTGGCGCCGCGCCGGCCCACTTCTCTCTTCAGGCTCTCGCGCTCCGCTTCGCCGTCTGCGTCTTCGAGCCGAAGCGCGCGGCGTAGGCGGCGGCGATGAGCCGGCGCATGTACGTGTTCGCGGATCGGTCGTCGTCCTCCGCGAGCGCCCGGAGCTTCTCCAGCTCCGCGTCCGTCAGCCTCAGGTTCAGCTTCTTCTCGGTCATCGTCGATTCCCTCCTGGCTATTATGGCGCGGGCATGGCCCCGCCCTGGCCCCTTGGAGTTACGGTGACTTGCGAGGGCTGTCCAAGGGCACTTCGGCGGCGGAGGGCGCACGCAACTGGGAAGTGCGCGTGAGCACCTCGTTGTCAGTCGGCGAAGTTTTTTCGCCGCACGCAGCTTTCTTGACTCGAGAGGTCCCCGGAGCCGGCGCCGCCAGAACGTCGACACGCCCCCCGCTCGTGTGGAACCCTTGCGGGTGCCGCGATGCCGACCAAGATCGAGTGGACGGACGAGACCTGGAACCCGGTGACGGGTTGCGTGAAGATCTCGCCCGGGTGCAAGCACTGCTACGCGGAGAAGTTCGCGGAGCGCTTCCGCGGCGTCGTCATGCCGAACAAGAAGCTGCACGTGTTCCACGACGGCTTCGACCCGACCCTGCGGCCCGAGCGCGTGCGCGAGCCGCTGACGTGGAAGACGCCGCGGATGGTCTTCGTGAACAGCATGAGCGACCTCTTCGGGGAGTTCGTCCCGGACGACTTCCTCGCCTCGGTCTTCGACGTCATGCGCGAGACGCCCCAGCACACATACCAGGTCCTAACGAAGCGAGCGGACCGTCTCGAGCGGTGGACGCGGCGGGCGCCGTGGCTCTTCAAGGCGAAGCACATCTGGTTGGGAGTGTCGGTCGAGGACCGCAAGTACGGCGTCCCCCGGATCGCTCACCTCCGCGGCGCCGTCGCCGGGACGCGCTTCCTCTCCGTCGAGCCGCTTCTCGAGGACGTCGGCGCGCTGGACCTCCGGCGGATCGACTGGGTCATCGTCGGCGGGGAGAGCGGACCGCGCGCGCGGCCGATGGAGGAAGCCTGGGTGCGGAGCCTCCGCGACCAGTGCGTCTCGGCCGGCGTCGCGTTCTTCTTCAAGCAGTGGGGGGGCGTTCAGAAGCACCGGACGGGCCGGATGCTCGAGGGCCGCACCTGGGACCAGTTCCCGACGCGGGGGCGAGCTGATGGCGGAGTGCAGAGACAGAACGACCGGCAACTGCACGCGCGAGCGTGAGGACCATCTCCCGGTTCAGTGCGTCGGCGAGTGGGCGAAGGAGAAGCACGACTTCATCCGGCGCTACATAGAGGCGACGGGAGGTCCGCGGAAGAAGTACGCGTCGAAGGGGAGCGGCGGGCTCTGCTACGTCGACCTCTTCGCGGGGCCGGGCCGCGCGTACATCGCGAAGACGAACGAGTTCATCGACGGCACGCCCCTGATCGCCGCGGCCGCCCCGCTTCAGCCCTACAGCACGCTCGTCCTTTGCGACCTCGTCGACGAGAACATCGAGGCGCTCCGTGTGCGGTTGGCTCGTCCCGGCGGGGCCGGCGCTCACTTCGTCCCCGGCGACTGCAACGCCATGATCGACGTCATCGCGAGCCACATCCCGAAGCACGCGCTGAGCCTCGCGGTCGTGGACCCCTTCGGCGCGAGCGCGCTCGACTTCGCCACGCTCCGGCGCCTCGCCCAGTTCGCGCGGATGGACCTCATCGTCCACTTCCCGACGATGGGCATCAAACGGAACTTCGCGAAGCCGGACTACGACAAGACCATCGACCGCTTCATGGGGACGGACACGTGGCGCACGGATGTCCGCGAACCGGACCAGGTCGTCAGGCTGATCCCGCACATGAAACGGCAGCTGGTGGCGCTGGGCTACGCGAAGGACGACGAGGTCCGCGAGATCGAGGTTCGGAACGACCAGCGCGGCGTGCTCTACCACCTCTTCTTCGCGTCGAAGAGCCCGCTCGGGAACAAGATCTGGAAGTCGATCACGAAGACGTCTGCGACGGGCCAGCGAGAGATGTTCTGAGGCGTCCCGCAGACGTGCGGTCACTCCGCGCGGTTGCCGTAGCGCTCGATGGCGTTCCAGGCGAGCGAAGCGCAGACGCGTCTCCATGCCGAAGCAGTAGAGGGCTCCTCGAAGATCGAGGACGTGAAGAGACGCGCGCCGCGATCCTCCTTGGCGTGAACGACGGAGTTGCGAAACGCGTAGAGCGCTTCAGTCAGGGCGGAGGCGTGGGGACGGTCGATGAGGCCGGCCTCCTTGGCGATCGCGAGCATACGGCCGTCGGCGATCTCGGAGATGAGTCGACCAAGCGCCCCCTTCTCGTCCTTGGCCATGATCTGCTGGAGGGCCAAGAGGAACTGTCGCGTAGACATGGAGTCGTCACGGCGCATCGTCTCCGCCTTCTCCTCGTTGCAGAGAATCGAGAAGTACTCGAGAACCCTGTAGAGCTGATGGAAGGCCACTTCCGGTGTCGGCTCCGCGGTGCCGGCGAAGAGCATCCGGAGCGGTGCCACCTCGGAGAAGCGGCAGGAGAGCACGACCTGTCGCGGCGCAGAGTCGTCTCCGGAGTCCTGCTTCGACCCCTCGTTCTCCGGAGCATCCGGGCTCGCAGCCTCCTCGTCTTCGTCAGCCCACGGGAAGTTACCCAACTGAACCGGACGAAGGGGGAGCCCGTGTTCCTTCTCGAGGAGCAAGATCGCGCTCAGTCCGACGGCCTCGGCGTTCTCCTGCGTCACGCCCATCAAGCGCAGCGAATCGAAGGACGAGAAGTCGCCTTCGTCGTCGTTGTGTCCACGGTCGAAGAAAAAGTGAGCGAGCGGGCTCACCTGGCCGAACGAGCCCTCTATCGACCCCATCTTAAAGCAGAGCGGCTCGGGCCGCTCGTAGTCCATCAGGACGCCCGTGGCGGACGGAAAGACGAACAGCTCCGTGTACCGCCCGAGCGAGAAGCCGTTGTGACCGTGGAAGCGGAGCTGGGGCGTGTGGCGCTCCACGTCCTCTCGACGGGGCGCACGCTCGAACTCTTTCACTTTCAGAGGGGGGAAGAAGACGGACATGCCTATCGGCTTCCACCTCGCCTCGACCACTCCCGCGGTCTCACTGAACTCGAGGTGCTCGTCCCAGTCGTGCGGCTCGAACCTCAGCGGTATGGTCGTCATGACGGCGAGACTACCGCGGAGCCCCCGGCGCAATCGACCAAGGATCCTGACCTCGGCGGAGGTCACGGCGCCGGCGGCACGAAGTCGTCGAGGTCGATGGCGAGGACGGAAGACAGCTCCCGCTCTCGGTAGCGCGCGAAGCGCTTCCTCCACGCCACGACCTCGCGGAGCATCCTCTCGCTCACGCCGATGAGCGCGGCGCCGCGCGCGACGCCGACGTCCCGCTCCATGAGGTAGATCGCGAGCGGGTGAATCCTCCGCGTGGGCATGTCGCGCAGGTCTTCGAGCGTGGGCGGGCACGTCAACCCGGGTTTGATTCCGGTTCCGGCACCGACGTCGCCGACGTCGGGCGCAGACACGTTTTCGCCATCCGCCCGTCCCTCCGAAGGGGGCGCCTCCGAAAGGTCCATGGCGGGGCGTCTGGCGCGACGGCGAGCAGACCTCGTCGGGATGTCATTGTCGAGCACGCTCAAGTCTCCTTGTCACGGCGCGCGGCGCACCGACGGGAACGGTCCGCGCCTCCGCCTCGTTGGTGGTGACGATCGGGCCTTCCGGGCGTCGAGGCGAATGCTTCTGCAGGTATCCGCCTGACCGATCGCACCCGACGTCGACGAGCACTCACCCGGCCGAGAAGCCAATCGTCAAATTCACCTTCAATGCGAGGGCAATCCGGGCCAACGTAGCGACGGTCGGGTTCGCGATTCCGTGCTCGATCCTCTGCCAGCGTTTGTAGTCGATCCCGGAGCGAGCCGCGGCTTCTTCCTGGGTGAGGCCAGCGTCGAGTCGCGCCGCGCGGACGCGCTCGCCCACTTCCCGAAGGGTAACCGTTTCGGTCTTCGTCCGTAGGCGTGCGCGTGGGGAGTGCGCCCCAACGCCCGGTGTTCTCTGCCTTCCTTGCGCCACGGTCCGCTTGCACCGTGCCGTGGCTCCGCATCAGGCAACACCGTAGTAAAGTACGGTCCATTGTTCCACACAGAGAGGTCTGCATGAAGTCAGGTCGTGTCTTGCTCCAAGCGGTCCTTGGGGTCATCGCGTTGTCCACGTGTGCCTGCAACTCGGAGAAGAAAAGGAAAGCCAACGTCGAGGTCCGCACGATCGCGCCGTGCGCCGTGCGATGGCGACAAGACAACGGCGGAGAGTGCCCAACGGTGAAGCAGCTTCGAGCAGAGCGCTACTACAACGGCCCCAGCCCTACGGATCCCTGGGGCTCGGAGTACGCCATCCGTTGTGCGCCAGCGCGACTCTCGGCTCTCAGCGCCGGACCCGATCGCCGCCTCGGCACGGACGACGACATCGTCGCGGCCGCGGAGACGCCGAAACCGACAAGGTCGCCGGCTGGAGAAGTGCTTGAGCGCTGGCTCGAAGCCGAGACGCCCGAGGAGCGCGCAGAGATCCTCTATCGACGGGACATCACGGAAGGCGAGTTCCTCGTGAAGACGCCGAGCGTCTCCGCCCATCCCCTTCGTCTGGTAGCGGACGGTTGCCAGCAGCGACCGGCCGACGACGGATGCCGGATGATCGTCGAACGGACTCCCGGAGAACCCCAAGTGTTCTGGCTCCGCGCGACCTCCGACGGCTATCGCGTCGATTGGCGCAGCAGCTACGTGGTGAACCCCATGACTATGGCCGCCTTTCGCGCGGCCATGCCGACGACGCCGTCCATATGGCGCCTGGATGCGAGGCTTGACTCCTACTTCAACTTCGAGTGGGTGAATGCCCAGGCGACCCACTACTCGTTTCGTCTCGCCGAGGTCGGCGAGCAGGTGAACTACGTGCACGCGTACGCCAAGAAGGGGGAGCCGGATGCCGAGGCCATGTTTGAGGCCCTCTCGAACGGTGGGACGAAGAACGTCACCGTTTCGCTAGCCTTCCCACGCACTCGGCGAAACAACGGTATCGTCAAGCTCGTGAAGTTCTACGGCACGGACTTCAGGCAGACGGAGCGAGAGGACGCCGATCGCGTCAAGGCGATGAGCGGCGTCGAATAGGCGACGTGAGTTCTCGACGGCTCGATCGCCATCCGGGTGTCGTCCCGACCGACCCGCCTCTCACCGTCTTGATGGTGGCAGCGCCTCTTGTGGGCACGCACCCATCAACGCTTCGATAGCTGCTCTGGTTGTCGACACAGTCGCGTCGCTCCGTCCCACCGCGCGCGTTGCGTCGCGAGGCGATTGACGGCCATCGAGCGCCAGACCACCACGACTTCCGGCCACGGCATGGGGGACAGCCACGGGTTTATCAGTCCCCTATGAGGTCGCCCATGCACGGCAGTTCGGGGCGCGTCCAGTGTTCAAGGACAAAACCAGACCTGGGCCAACGATCTGAGTCCCGCGTACGCGGCTCCAGACGGCGGAGCTGCCGCCGCGTTCGAGCCGCTGGGCTCCCTCCTCTATCGTGTTTGCCGCTCGATCCGAGTCAAGGAACCGGACCGCGGATCTACTCACGCGGCGGCAAAGGGGACCGCGACCTCCGCGCGGGCGCTCCCGGTCCCGTGAGACGGACTCGAGGAACGGCGCGCTCCTCTGGCCTGATCGGCGTCGAGAGGACTGCGCCCCCGTTCGCCGCGGAGGAGGAGCTCCGGCGCGACGAGGTAGAACGCATGTTGAGAACCAACCAGCGACGTCGGCGCCTCCCCCCATCGGTTCTCGTGTGCCCCCCTTCCAGGGTGAAGGCCGATCTCTGGGCGCACGGTCATGGGGTCCTCGCCGCCGCCGTACGTGCCGCGCTCGCGGCCGCTGGCCAATGCTTGGTGACTAGGCTGAGGGACTCGCGCTCCGCCTCTTCCGCTTGGCGGAGGCGATGCCATGCACCGTCGTCGAGGTATGTCTCGATGACGGACTTCACCCGGCGATGAAGTTCGTCGGGCGGCAGGGCGTCGAGCTCCGCTGCCCGGTCGCCGAATGTGTCGAGGTAGCGTGCCGCTCGGGAGTCCGTCCGCTTGACGGGAACGTTCACGAGCTCGAAGCGTTCGAAGTCGGCCAAAAGCAGGCCGTGGCGTTCCCACTGGATGTGCGCTCCATGGCGTTCGAGCTTCGCCTTCGCGTCGCGCTCGATGGCCAGGCCGGACGGGTCCATGTCCCCGAAGAACGCGACGACGACCTGCTTGCCAGCCCGCACGTGATCGAGGATGTCGGTTGCCCACTCGAAGGCGAAGGACTCGGAGTTGAATCCGCGCAGGATCCAGAGAGGGGCGCCGTAGTCGTCGACCACGTCGGAGAGGACTCCCTCGAGCGCTTGCTTCTCACAGGCGATCATGACGACCGTGCGCTGGTCGGCCCAGAGGTCCCGCCGGTACTGCGTCTGTACGGTCTGCATGATGTCGGCGACGCCGTCCCATCCCGGCCGCTGGTGCTTGGTCCGGGTGCGGTCGACGATGCGCTCGTACGGGACGTCGCCGTCCCTCCGCATCTGCACGAGCAGGCGCTGCACACGCTCGTACGAGCGCGGCGTGTTCTCCACCGCGCCTCGGCTGACGAGCTGGTAGTAGAGCTGCCTCGTGCTCATCTTCACGGGGAAGGCGTCGAGGACGTCGAGCACGTGGCCCATGAGCGCCGTCGTCGCCCGGCGGGGGCCACGCCTAACTGCGGCTAGCCGCACTTTGGCGTCGTCGTCCTGCTCGTCGAAGTAGGCATCGAGCTCCGCGGCCGTCCGCACCCAGGCGGGGATGGACTCGAGGACGCGCTGCACCTCTTCTACGACTACCTCTTCGTCCGGGCGGACCGTCACGGCTTCCTCCCGTGCTCGCGCGCCCAGCGCTTCTTCCTACACTTCGGGGAACAAGTCTTCGTTTGCCGACGGCGACCGACGAGCGGCCTCTTGCACTCGGAGCAGGTGGCGCTTGGAACGCTTTGCCTTAGAGCAGCAACTGTTCTGTTGGCGGGGTCGTCGTTTCCCCGGAGCTCCGCGCGGAAGACGCTCCACGCTTCGGCGAGGGTGCCGGACGAGGCCACGTCGTCGTCCAGATCGCGAACGTCTCCGCGAGGGAGGTCCTTGAGGGCATAGCGGAGGACGTTACCGAGCTGGGCGCGAAGGTATCCTTCGTTCTGCCCGGCCCCGTAATCTGACCAGCCGCGGACGCTTCTTACTCGGATGCCCGCACGACTCGCTCCGGTGAGCCGTACCCACTCGTCGATGGCGGCGGCTCGGCGGTTACGGTCCACGGACATCAACCCGTAGACGTGGTTGCCTGCATCGCCTTCGATGTCGCGTCGGTCCCGCGCGAGCCATGCGCCGGATCCCACGCCGTCAGCGGTGTGCACGGCGGCGCACCAGTCGCGCGCGGCGAACATCACCGTGACTCTGTCGTCCCTGCCAGGTGGAGCGGACAACGAGACCGCCACTAGATCCCTGTTGAGGTCTGCGTGAGCAAGGAACTCAGGAACCAAGAGATGCGCCTGGTCGTGGCTTGTTGTGGTGTCCCTGCTGCTGTTGTTGCTCTCTTGTTTGTGGTGGCTATGAACCGCCCGCGCGCGTGTAAGAGAGCGAGGGGCTGAAACTGTTCCCCCGCAGAGCCGGACCGGGAATGGAGCGACGCGCTCGAGTACTCCGGGAGCGTGTCGGTTGACCTCGAGAAGGACACGTCGGAACAACTCCTCGACTTGACGCGGGCACGAATGGAGAGCGGCCTCCAACGTCGGGGGAAGCGGCACTGCGCGGACCGGTGACGGACGGCTACTCATCAGCGGTTCCTCCCGACAGGAAGAGCGGCGACGTCGGTTCGGAGCTCATGCGGACCTCCTTCGCGTGAAGCCCGCCTCGGTGAGGAGCTGATCACTCCAGCGCGTGGAAGGCTCCGGAGTCGTTGTCGTGGTGTCCGTGCGGACCTCCGGCGGAAGCGCCGTGCCCTTTGCCTCACGCATCAGCCGCGCGGTCTCGGCGCGGGCCGCCTTCTTCGCGAGGGCCTTCGCCTTCGCGGCATCGGAGAGTTTTGGCGGCGGGGGCCGCGTCCGTGCGAGCCAGTCACCATCCTTCGCGCCCCACGCCCGGCCCACCTTGAACGCGTTCGGGACGCGCACGGCGGAGGCGTCGATCACGTTCCCGTCGTGATCGCGTCCGGCCTTGCACTCGCGGTTGAAGTAGTCGCGCTTCACGCCCGGAGGCGGAGCGGCGCTCGTGTGCACGATCTCGCGCTCCTGCCGGAGCAGGGAGCGCTCTGCATGATGAGCTAGCTGATCGTCGAACGCAGCCATCTCGCGGAGGCACTTTGCGCGTCGGCGGAGGATCTCCTCGACGGAGAAGATCGTGGTGTCGTTGCTGGCGCGCCCCGACCGCGCCATGTTGTGCTTCGTCATCGCGGGGCCTTCTCGGTGTCGGGACGGCTGCCCCTGATCCGGGCGGCCGTTCGCCTTCGGCTGGCGGAACCCTTGGTGACGAGGCGGGACGGGCGAGAGGGCTCGACGCCGTGGAGGCGCTTACCTCCGTGGTCGGAGCAGAGGAGCGCACGAACGGTCTCCACGTCGACGCCAGCGGCGCGGGCGAGAGCGATGGCGTGCTCCTCCGCGATGCGTCCGTGGTGACGAGCTTGGTGCAGGACGGGGGCCGGCACGGGCGGGCGAGCATGTCGTCCCCAATCCGTGAGGCTCGTGTAGCCCTTGCTAACGATGAACTTGAGAGTCGATGGATCCAGCACGGTGACGCCTCAGGTCTTGCCGCGCGGAGCAATTGCTCTCGTGCGGCATTGTAGAGGCGGCCCCCGCGACTAGGGACCTTCGGGCTGGCGATCGTCCGATCTCCTCACACGCCGTCGGGGTCGTTCCGACGGGGGCTCCCGGCGTGCTCGCGACGTCGTCGCGAAAAACCACTCCGGGGCGGAGACCTCCCATCGGCACGTCGCCGAGACGGCGGCTGACGTGCCGATGATGCTCGGGAACTCCCGAGCGGCCCTCACCGTGACAAATGCAGAACACTGATGCAGACAGTACCTAAGAAAGTCTTTCCGTCCAGTCGAAGTGCGCGGGGACTCGTTCACCGGCGGATCTTCCGCTCCCACGCCCCTCGAACGCGATGACGTTTCCGGCGTCCGTCTGGAGTCGGGACAAGACGCTCGGATCCCGTTCCTGGCGATCACGGCCTACGGCGCGGCTGTCGGGGGGCACGTGGTCGTGCACGGGGATCGGATCGTGTGTTGGGCGGAGGTCGTGCCCGACGATAGCTAGCGCGAGTGGCGCTCGCCTCTACGTTCACGAGGAGCAACCCTCACTCGGGACGTGTCGGGACCGGCCTGGGCCGCATCTTCGACCGGATCTTACCTTCACGCATTGCATCGGTGATCGAGTGTAGCCCCGGATACATGGTCGATACGTCGACGCCGTTCAGATGAAGGAAGTGCATCAGCAACGGGCATTCGCTCGTCGGCACCGTCAGCTTGAAGAGCATCGGTGCACGAAGAACGTGACCCCTACCAACGTACTCGTCGCTCTTCCTCTGCTCCTTGAATAGCTCATCGAGTGTCGGCGGAATTTCGATGTCGGTCTCCTGCGTGCCGCTCTTGAAACGCACCAGCGTGAAGAGTGCCCGCTGCGCGCGGAGATTCGGGTTCGAGGTTGTCGGTACCGTCACGATGACAGGACCTGGGTTCCAGGTGTCGGTGAGCTGTTCGACAAAGGGGCGTGACAGAGCCCAGACCGCGATCCGTTCAGAAGCCGGCTGCTGTGCGTGGATCGTCCGAGCCGCTGGCTCGGCGGCAAAGTAGGTCGCGATCAGCGGACTCGTCGTCCAATCGAGCAGTCGCGTCGGGACACCGTAGTGCTGGGCCAGTGCGTTGATCAGCGACAACTATTTCTGCCGGCTGACGACAACTACTTTTGCCGGTCCGACCGCCGTGCGGACGGCCTGTGCGACCGTGGATCCGTAAGGGTTCCGGACGGGTGCTGGGGCTCTCGAGGAGAGCTTCATGGTCACAGACAGGCAGGTCCGCTTGTTGAGGAAGAAGCGGATGGAAGGAAAGACCTTGGAGGCGGCCGCCATGGCCGCGGGCATGAGCGAGAGGACGGCGCGGACGTGGCAACACGGGCCGGTGCCGTCGGCGACGAGGACGACGCGCTCGTGGCGTACGCGCCCCGACCCATTCGTTGACGTGTGGGCCGCCGACGTCGAGCCGCTGCTCGTCGCGGACACCGACGGGAAGCTCGAGGCGAAGACCATCTTCGAGGAGCTCTGTCGCCGGCACCCCAATGCCTTCGACGGGGGCCAGCTCCGGACGCTGCAGCGGCGCGTCCGTCTTTGGCGGGCCGAGCGCGGGCCGGACAAGGAGGTGTTCTTCCCGCAGGAGCACGCGGCGGGGAAGATGGGCTCGATCGACTTCACGCACGCGACCGAGCTCGGCGTGATCATCGGAGGCTCGCCGTTCGTTCATCTGTTCTTTGAGTTCATCCTCGCCTTCAGCGGCTGGCGTTTCGTCAAGCTCGCGTTCGGCGAGACCTTCGAGGCTCTCCTCGGCGGCGTGCAGGCTGCGCTCTGGGCGCTCGGCGGCGTTCCGGAGACCGTCCGGCTCGACAACCTGTCGGCGGCTACCCACGAGCTCGCGAAGACGGGTGGGCGCAGCCTGACGAAGCGGTTCGCCGATGTCGTCGACCACTACGGGTTCAAGGCGTCGCGGATCCGGCCCGGCGAGGGGCACGAGAACGGCGTCGTCGAGCAAGGTCATTACCGGCTGAAGAGTGCGATCGACCAGGCGCTGCGCCTGCGCAGAAGTCGCGAGTTCGCGACGGTCCCCGACTATCTCGCGTTCGTGCAAGGCATCGTCGACCGGCAGCTGAACGGCGGCCGAGACGAGAAGCTCGCGGAGGACCGGCTGGCACTCAGGCCGCTGCCAGCGACACGGCTGCCGGAGTACACACGCGTGAGCGCACGCGTGCGAAAGTGGAGCACGGTCACCGCGGCGAAGCGCATCTACTCGGTCCCGTCGCGACTGAAGGGCCACGTCATCGAGCTCCGTGTGCACGCGGACATCGTCGAGGTTCGCGTCGGAGACAAGACCGTCGAGACGATGCCGCGCCTCCGCGGCGACGCCGCGCACCGCATCGACTACAGGCATGTGATCTGGTCACTCGTCCGCAAACCGGGCGCGTTCGCGGCGTACCGCTTCCGCGAGGACCTCTTCCCCTCGCTCACCTTTCGTCGCGCCTACGACGCGCTTCGCGATGCACGGGGCGATCGCGCCGACGTCGAATACGTACGAATATTGCATCTCGCAGCGAGCACCTCCGAGCGCGCGGTCGAAACCGCGCTCGCGAGGCTCCTCGAGGACGGCACCAAGTTCGACTACGCCGCGTTGAAGGCGCTCGCGCTCCCGGACGAGCCGACGATTCCGACGGTATCGATCGGCACGCCCGACCTCGCCAGCTACGACGAGCTTCTCGCGGCAGGAGGCGAAAGATGACCGTCGCGTACACGCCCGCGATCGGAGAGCGTCTTGCCGCCCTGCTCGCCGACTGGAAGCTCTCCACGCTCGCGACCGAGCTCGTTCCTCGCTTCATGGCGGCCGGGCAGGACGAGGCGCTCGCGCTCCTCGCGGAGATCTGCGAGCTCGAGGCCGACGCGCGGAAGGAGCGTCGCGTTGACCGCCTTCGCCGCGCGTCGAAGCTGCCCCCGGCGAAGAGCTTCGACGCGCTCGACCGGGAGCGCGTGCCACGTGCCGCGTTCCTGAAGATCCAGGCGCTCGCGAACGGCGACTTCCTCGACCGCGCCGAAAACGTCTTGCTCTTCGGCCTGCCGGGCGTCGGCAAGAGCCATCTCGCTTGCGCTCTCGGACACGCCCTCGTCGAGTCGGGCCGGAGCGTGCTGTTCACGCCGACCTACCAGCTCGTTCAGACGCTCCTGGCCGCGCGCCGCGACCTCGTCCTGCCGAAGGCACTGCGAGCCCTCGACGTCTTCGACGCGATCATCCTCGACGACCTCGGCTACGTCCAGCAGACCGCCGAAGAGGCCGAGGTCCTCTTCACGCTGATGGCGGAGCGCTACGAGCGACGCTCGCTGATCATCACGAGCAACCTCGTCTTCAGCGAGTGGAATCGCATCTTCAAGAGCCCGATGACGACGGCGGCGGCGATCGACCGCCTCGTCCACCATGCCGTGATCATCGAGATCGACCGCGGCAGCGTGCGAGCCGAGGAGGCTAAGAAGCGGAACCCGAAGAAGCCGAAGAGCGACGAACAGACCTGACCGCGCGACGACAACCACGAGGAGGAGGTGGCGACAACTACTTCGCCGCGACGACAACTACCCGGTGGATTGAGTGGGGCGAGAACGTGCGTGAACGACCTGGTGGCGACCGGCAAGAATAGTTGTCGCTGACCGGCAAGAATAGTTGACGTCGATCATGCGTAGATGAATCGTTGCTCGACGGGCGGGAACTCACATCCCGTGTGCTTCTCGATGGCCAGTTCGCGCGTCCGGAGTTCCGGGCGATCTCCTGGCACCTCAAAGCCCGCGAGCGAAACTCGACTCGCAAAGTCGAGAGCAAATCGTTCCTCGTGCTCGATCATCTCGGACAGGAGGACGTGAGGAGGCTCCGTCTGTTGGCCATCCTTGAACTGCGTGAACGCAGGATTTCCATTCCTTCCGACGCGAAATGCCGATGGTCCCAGACCCCACCTCGCATCGCACTGACCACGAAAGATCCACCCTTCTGGGTCGGGGCGGCTCCAAAGCGGCCCAGGTCTGTGCGGGGTCAATGCGTCGAGAAACTCCTCCGCCGTCGAGAAGTTCATCTCACCATAGAGAACCGTCGACGTGCTCGTAACCGTCACGCTCATGGGCGCGGAGCGTAGCAGTCCGCCCAGCCAACTCACGTCACTCTCGAAGCTCCTTCACCGCCTGAAGCTCTCGTGCAGCGAGTTCTTTCAGTCCCTGTTTCGAGCGGGGGCCGAAACGCGCTGCCTGCGCAATCGCTGTCGCGCCCCAAGGCGAGCCTTCGGGCAGGTCGTCCTCAAGCATTTCAACGAGCCGTCGCACCCACGGCGCTTGGAATGTTCCTGCGCGGCTCACGTCGAAGTGGATGTCCGCGTCGGCCGTCATCAGGAACGCCGGCGTACCGAGGTGCTGGAGCTGGATGAGGTCTTCGGCGTCGTTCGGCGTCGCCGTCTCCGCACCGCGTCCAGTTTCGAATAATCGTAGCGCCATCACGCGCAGGTACGCGTTCATCCGGTCCCGCAAAGCGGGGTTCCGAAGCTGCGGATCTCCATGCGAACGAACGACGTAGGGGAAGACCGCGCGACGGATCGCGTCGTGACCGACCTGTTCGATCTTCCGCAGCGTGTCTTCGTGCTTCGCCTCGCTGTGCTCGGGGCGGCGCTCACGCCAGTTGCGCGCGAGATCGATCCAGTGGTCCGCGCGGTCCTTCACGTGGCTCGCGATCAGTCGACCGGAGCGCTCCCACCACTCTGTGTGGCCCTGTTCGGTGATCAGATCGGTCCAGACCCGACGCGCATTTCGAAAGAACTCGCTCGCGTCTCCGAGGAACGGCGTCGCCTTGTTCGGTGGAATGCGCCCGCCCACTGCTCGGATGAGAGATCCACCACTGGGGGCGATGGGCCAATCCTTTGACACGTACGGAGCAAGCCGGCGAGCCGGCGCATAGATGCGACCGGGGTCTGCGTTCTCGACAGCGTTCGCCCAGACCTCGATGAATGCCGAGAGCGAGACGCGGAGCGAGAAGCCGCGTACGCGCAACGCGTCGAGTTCCGGTTCACGAAGGGAGCGGAAGTAGTTCGCGTCGATGATGACGGTTCTGAGACGAGCGGGTGTAGAGGCTCCAGCTCCGATCACGTGGCTACCTGCTGTTCGTGCAGCGCTGAGGCGCGTCTGAGCAGGCCATCAGCGCGAGCAACCGTCGCCGAGGATCCCTACAACGACAAGTAGCGACAGCACTGAATCTCGATCGCGCAATCGTTCAACGGTACGTCGCTCAAGAGGCCAGCGGCAAGAGCGAGGTGATCGTCGTTCAGCTTCAGATGAGGAGCCACGACGAGATCCACGGACCTTGCTCCCCAGCCCGCAAATGAAAGGACTCCGACCAATGAGCGACGGAAAGTTTTCGCTCGGCAGTGCCCCTCGTGCAACCGCCGGCATCCAACGGCCGACCAGACCAGCGCATCGAAGTGTGATGCGTGCACCGGGGCGAAGCGGACATCGAACGTGCCCTGGCAGCTCGACGAACTGAGGTCGAGCTAGCCAGTCGACTTTTGCTGGACGCGGGGAGGACCTCGCGCCTCGCGCCGGTTGTGGCGTTTCGCCCCGCGAGCGGTCGGGTTGGCCCTGCGCTATGCTTGTGGCGAATGGCCAGCGTTGTATCACCCGCCCCGAGCGCCGAACCCGCGAAGGAAGTGCGGTACGACCTCACGATCGATGAGGTGCGACAGAACACGCGGCTCAACACGCCCGCGCTCGTCGCCGAAGTATTCGGGCAGGCACGCGCCATCGTTGCCGAAGAGGCCGCGCGATCGACTCGGCTGGACGCGAAGGCGAACACGCTTCTCGCGGTCGTCGGTCTGATCGGCGCCTTCGTCGTGTTCCTCTACCGGACGGATCCGCTGCCGTGGGCGATGCAGGCGTTCGTTGCGCTCGGCGCCTTGCTCGCCCTCTCCAGCCTGATCTGCGCGGTCCTCGCGCTCCGGATCACGGCGCACGCTCGGATCCCCGACACGGCCCTGTTCAATGCCGAGGTTCTCGACCGAGCGGACGAGAAGGACGCCGAAGGCGTGGCCGAGTATCAGCGGTACATTCTTTCGGCGCTTTGGACGTCGCATCAACGGACCTCCCAGGTGAACGACGCGAAGGCGTCGTGGGTGCGCCGGGGGCAAGGTCTGTTCGTGATGGCAGTGGCTGTTCCCACGGTCGGAAGCGTTGTACTTCTCGTGCTCGCCCGATGAGCGACGACAAGAAGCCCAAGCCGGCCGCCGTGCCGCCGCCGCCCCCGATGAAGCCGGTGCACCACAACCGCGAACAGACCCGGCGCGACAGCGACGACTTCAGCGAGCGTCACCAGCGGGTTCCGCCGCCGAAGCATCCGCCGCCGAAGCCTTCACCAAAGAAGTGAGCCGAGCGTTTCGGCGGCGGCCATGAAACGGAGGACGAACGGCGGCACGAAGCGAGCGCGCGTTGCGCCGACTATAGCGAGCGCGGCACCTGTCGGGTGTGGCGACGACCCGATCGAAGGGCGCGAGCTCCCGCCTCACCCCGAGGGGCAGCGGCTCCTACGCGCCGACCTCGCGGTCATGCGCGAGTGGCTAACCCGGGAATGGCTCTGCGTCTCGGGACGGCACCCCGTTCGGGACGTGTGGCGACGGTCGGACGGATGCGCAACGGTGGAGCTTCAATCGCTCGCGACGTCGATCGCGCGCGTCGTTCCGAAGGCACGGACAGCAGAAGGCGGAAAGGGCCTCCTCCGCGACTGGCGCGACAAGATCATCGGCGACAAGCCCGAGAGCATGCGCGGCGCGCTGTTCGAGGTATACATGGCCGGCCTGTTCGATGATCCAGCACACCCCGTGCGGACCGTCGCCAAGGGACAGCCCGGCTACGACTTCGCCGTGACGTTCGACAACGGCGCAGTGCTTCGCGTGTCGTGCAAGTCCCGCGACGAGTCGAACGAGGAACGCGTTGCGTCCAAGTTC
>JAHBWA010000164.1 GCA_019637195.1 Labilithrix sp.
GACTTCGCGTCGAAGCCGCTCTTCGTGCGCGAGGGGGACCGCTACGCGCGCTCCGGTTCCCGTGCGATGGCGCGGGTCGTCTACTTCCTCGGCGGCGTGAGCCCGGTCTTCCCGGAGGAGAGCGGCGCGCCGCCCGCCGGCTCCGGCGCGGCGTCTGCCTCTGCCTCCGCGTCGGCGCCGCCCAGCGCGAGCGCGAGCGCGAAGTGAGGGCCGAGCGATGAAGAGCTACGCCACCTTCGTGGTCACCGTCCTGCTCACGGTCGCCCTCGTGTTCTCGCTCGTCTCGCGCGAGCGCTCGAAGCACGAGGCGCCGGCCGAGGTCGTCGAGGTCGCGCAAGCGCCGGTCGCGGACTCGGGGGCCGACGCGGGCGCCGACGCGGCCGGGCTCGCCGCGTCCGCCGACGCCGCCGCGCCGAAGGACGATAAGCCGCTTCGCGTGGCGAGCCTCGGCTGGGAGCTCGTCGCCTCCGGTGTCGCCCTCGCGCCGCCGCCCGGCGGCCCGACGTCGCCCGGCGGGCCGACGGTGGAGCTCGCGCCGGAGTCGTCGCTCGACGCCGTCGAGGCGCGACTGGCCCGCGGCGGCGCGGACCCCCAGGGCGCCGACGTCGCGATCCTGCCGCTCCCCGCGTTCGTCGCGTCCTTCGAGCGGCTGCGCGCCCTCGAGCCGCGCGCGTTCCTCGTCGTCGGCTTCTCGCATGGGCGGGAGGAGCTCCACGCCCGGCCGGGGGCTCTCCTCAAGGCGCCGCCCGCCGCCGACGAGGTGAAGCTCGTGGCGCTCGGCCCGGCGACGGCGACCGACGCGACGGCGCGTGCGGGAGGCAGCGAGTCGGCGACGCTGCTCGGCCTGTTCGCCCTGGACCTGCTCGGCGTCGCGCCCGCGCGGACCGCGTTCGTCGCGCCCGGCACGCCGGAGGGGAAGTCCGCCGCGTTCGCCGCGCTCGTCAAGGGCGTCCCGGACGAGCGGCCGCGGGCCTTCTCCACCGCGGACGCGTCGCGCCTGATCCCGATCGTCGCGGTCGCGCCGAAGGCGCTCATCGACGCGCGCGAGGGCGCCGTGCGCGAGTGGTCGAAGGCGTGGCTGGACGGGCTCGCGCGCGCGAAGACCGACGTGCCGGGGATCGCGCGGCGACTCGCCGCCAAGGACGCGATCCCGCTCGCCGCCGGCGTCGGCGGGGCGCCGGAGGCGCTCGTGCTCGTCGAGCGCCTCGGGCAGCTCGAGAGCTCGGGCCTCGATCAGCAGGCGTCGCTCGTCGGGCCGCTCGCGAAGGGCCCCGTCACGCTCGAGGCGCTCACGCTGCGGACGTGGCAGCTCGCGCGCGGCGCGGGGATCACCGCCGCGGCGGCCCCGGAGGCGCTGCCCATCGACGCGCGCGTCGTCGCGGCGATCGCGCCGGCGCCGAAGGACGTGCCGCCGGCGAAGGACCCGCCGGGCGCCGATGGAGACGCGGGGGCGGCCTTCGGCCCGCTGCCGGTGGGGACGGTCGGGCACGTCGCGTACCGCGCGGTGGAGGGGGACGCGGACAAGGTCGCGAGTCAGATCGCGTTCCTGGGCGCCGTCTTCGAGCGCGCCGTGTTCCAGATCACGGCGAAGGGGGGAGACAAGGCCGCGAGGGAGATCGCCGCCGCCGCGCACGCCAAGGGCGTCGCGGCTGCTCGGCTCTCCGTCGCGCCCGGCGAGCCGCAGGGCGTGTTCGCCGTCGTCGACGTGCTCTCTCTACCCTGACGTCGCGCCTCGGCTCGGCGTCTCACGTCCGGGCCTCGGCTCGGCGTCTCACGTCCGGGCCTCGGCTCGGCGTCTCACGTCCGGGCCTCGGCTCGGCGTCTCACGTCCGGGCCTCGGCTCGGCCGCGGCGTCTCACTTCTGGGCGTCGAAGAACGTCCAGGTGACGTCGCGCGCCTTCGACCAGAGCGCGTGGCCGAGGCCGGGGACCTTGCACGCGACGACCGCGCGCTTGCAGCCGCCGTAGGCGACGCACCCCGCCGGCGACGTCGGCGCGCTCCCGGAGCAGCGGTTCGCGCGCGTCCAGTGGTCGATGCTCTTCTGGCCCTCGCCGAGCCCGACGGTCCCGTCGGAGGTCCCGTGGACGACGAGGCTCGCGACGGGGTCGCCCTTGCACAGCAGGTTGCCCTGATCGTCGTATTCGCCTGCCGTCTCGTACGGTCCGCCGCCGGCGTGCGTGGCGACGGCGCGGACGCGATCGCCGCGGCGGCAGCCGAGCTGGTTCGCCATGTAGGCGCCGTTGCTGAAGCCGGCGACGAAGACCCGGCGGAGATCGACGCAGTAGCGGCTCTGCGCGATCGCGAGCGTCGCGTCGAAGAGCGCCACGTCGGCGTTCTTCGACGCCGCCGAGTCGAGGTCCCAGCCGCCGTGCGCGCCGTCGGGGTAGACGAAGAGCGCCTCGCCGCCAGCGGCGCTCTCGAGGTCGAGCGCCCGTCGCGCCTGCGCGCCGCTCCCGCCGTGTCCGTGCAGCACGTAGACGAGCGGGTAGGAGCGGCTCGACGCGTAGCCGGCCGGCACCACGAGCGTGTAGCTTCGGCTCTTGCCGAACACCGGGACACGCTCGGCGAGCACGCCCGTCTTCGCCGCGGCCTTGCCGCACGCGGGCGAGCCCGCGGGCTCCGGCGCGGTCTCGCCCGGCGCCGCGGCGTCGGCTGGGCCGCCCGCGCCGGACGCCGGCCAAGCGGGAGGTACGCTCGCAGGCTCCCCGCACGCGGCGAGCGAGGCGACGAGGACGATGCAGCGCCGCGCGATCATGCGCGAGAGACCTTACAACACTCCACCGTCGTGTCGACGCCGCGCACGTCCGCGCGCCCCGTCGCGCGGAGCGCTCCACCGTCGTGTCGACGCCGCGCACGTCCGCGCGCCCCGTCGCGCGGAGCGCTCCACCGTCGTGTCGACGCCGCGCACGTCCGCGCGCCCCGTCGCGCGGAGCGCTCCACGCGCGACAGCCGAGGTCCGGCCGCGTGGACTACTTCACGAGCGACAATCGCGGCCCGACGCCGAACGCGGCCATGTGCCCGCTCTCCTCGGCGACGTAGACGTCGCAGCGCTCGTCGACGCGGAGGAGATCGGGGATCGCGTCGCACGGGCCGATCTGCGCGAGGTGCGCGCCGTCGCTCGGGCGAAAGACGTGGACATCCACGTGGGGGACGAACAGCGCGCCCGAGCGGAGCACGGGCTCGAGCCGGCGCGGGACGTCGGACTCGACCGTGCGGCCGAACGCGTGCCGATAGCGGACGGCGCCGGTCGACGCGTCCACGCCGACGAGCTCGCCGGCCGGCGTGTTGCCGACGAGCAGATCGTCGACCGCGAGCCACGAGGTGCCGACCGGCGCCACGGGCGTCTCCGTCTCGAAGAGCTGCTTGCCGGTGTCGCGGTGGAACCCCGCGAGGCGGAGGCCGCGGCGGGCGCGGACCGCGACGCAGACGGAGGAGGCGGCGAGGAGGGGAGCGCCCTCGACGCTGTTCGGCGTCGAGAGGAGCCGCGCGGTCCAGGCGATCTGGCCCGAGAAGGGATCGACCGCGTGGAGCGCCGCCGCGCTGCTCGAGCCGCCGGCGATCGCGAAGAGCGCCTCGTGGTCGACGGTGGGCGCGGCGACGAAGCGGAGCCGGTCGCGCATCCTCCAGACGACGGCGCCGGTCTGGACGTCGACCGCCGTGAGCGCGCTGTCGCCGGACGCGACGTAGAGGAGCTTGCCCGCTCGCTTGAGGCGGAGCGCCCCCGAGCGTCCGCCGGACGACCACTGGTAGCGCCAGCGCGCCTCGCCGCTGGTCAGGTCGATCGCGACGAGGTGGCGCTCGCCCTCGGTGACGATGAGCAGGCGCGGCAGGCCGGCCGAGCTCACGACGGCGCCGGCCGACGGGCCCGAGATGCGCGGGGCGATCCACGCGCGGAGCGTGACGTCGCCGGTCGCGAAGTCGTGCAGGGCGATCGCGCCGTCGCCGCCGATGCGCGCCACGCCCGCCGGTGTGACGACGCTCGCGGCGCGGGGCGTGCTCTTGCGCCAGAGCAGCTCGCCGGTGGTGCGCTCGAGGCAGAACGTCTCCGCCGCCGCGCCGATGATGAGGCGGTCGCCGCAGAGGAACGTCGCGCGCAGATCGATCCCGGGGACGAGGGCCTGCCAGCGCTGGGCGTAGCGGAGGCGGGCGGCGGACGAGAGCGGCGCGCCCTTCTCCGAAGCCGGCCTGACGCGGCGGCTCTCGGCGAACGCGCGATACGACTCGGGCGCGGGGTTGATGCGCGCGTCCTGGCGGCGCACCTCGCGGAGCGCGTCGCTGGTGGCGCGGAGATCGCGACGAAACGCGGCGAGTCGGAGGTTCTGGCCCTGGGCGCGGTCGCGCCGGATGATCGCGCGGACGAGCGCGCGCCCAAAGGCGAGCGCCGACTCGACGACGTCGAAGAGCGACAGCTCCGGGAACGTCGCCGTGCCGCGCCGCGAGGAGGGGTCAGGCGCGCCGTCGCCGCGCTGTCCGGCCCGCGCGAGGCCTCGAGCGTCGCTCCGAGGGACGAGCGCGAGGACGGACCGAGCCCCGTCGGCGCGGGTCGGGCCGAGCGTCAGCGCGGCGCGGGGGAGGTCTTCGTCGGCGTTGGCGCGGAGGCCGAGCATCACGCCGCCCGCGTCCATCCGCGTGAAGAACGGCTGGCCTCGCTCCCACGCGTCGAGCGCGCGGCGCGAGAGATCCAAGAGGCGCTCCGCGAAGAGGAACGGGTAGGCGTCGCCGAGCTCCACGGAGCGCCCGCGGACCTCCGCGCGCATCCGTCCGCGGACGAGCAGCGCGTGCAGGTCGGCCCGCTCGACGCCGCTCTCGCCGGCGCCGCCCGCGGCGGCGCCGGCGCGCATCGCGAACTCCGCGGCGAACGAGATCGGCGCGTCGCGCTCGAGATCGACGAGGACGAGCGGCGCCGCGGTAGCGTCTTCGTCTTCGTCGTCGTGACCGAGGGACCGGTCGGCCAGCGCTCCGCGGAGCCCGGCGAGCTCGCGCGCGACCGGGCCGCGCGCGTCGTCGGGGCTCCGGGAGAGGGTGGCGTCGATCGCGTCCACGACGCTCGCGCACATCTCCGAGAACACGACCGGGCGATCGTAGACGAGGACCGTCGGCTCGGACCCGGCGCGGTACACGCTCAAGGTCGCGCTCGCTCCCACGCGCTCGACGCAGAGCTCCCAGGCGTCGTCGTAGAAGCGCACGATGCGCTTGCCCCGCGACGACGGGATGAGCTCGGTCAACGCGGACGCGAGGTCGCGCAGGACGCACGACGCGTGGCGCTCGGCGACGCGCGCGGTCACGTTCGCGCCCTGGATGAAGAGGTCGAGGACCTCGTTGGGGCGCGTCCGCGTACCGGAGCGCGGCGACGAGGGCACGCCCCCGGCGGAGGCCTCGGGCGTCCAGGTCATGCTGCGGTGAGGCTCGGGTTCGACGAAGATCTCGAAGCTTCGCATTCTCGTTCTGGCTCGACAGTCTTTCCGGGGGGGCGCTGGAGGTTCAGCGCCACGCCCGACCCGACGAATGCTAGAAAGACCGCCGTTTCATTCGTAGTTTTCGGCACGGACTGCAGGAGAGTGGACATGGTCGGTGGCGCTTGGTACGGGCGCGCGCTCGCTCTCGCCGGCGCTCTCGCCGCGCTCTTGCCGTCGCTCTGGATGTGGGGATTCACCGTCGACGACGCGTTGATCTCCCTCCGCTACGCGCACCATCTCGCGGCCGGCGCGGGGTACCGCTTCGACGCGCTCGGGCCCTCGACCGACGGCGTGACGCCGCTCCCGTGGGCCCCGCTGGTGGCGCCGCTCGCCGGCGGCGATCTCGTGGTGGCGCTCGAGCGGGCGAAGGCGCTCGGGATCGCCGCGTGGACGCTGGCGGGCGGCGTCCTCGGCCTCGCGCTCGCGAGGTCCGCCCGTGGCGAGCGGCGCGCGACGGCGCACGCGGTCGTCGCGCTCACGGTCGTCGGCCTGGCGTTCCCGGTCGGCGCCTGGGCCGCGAGCGGGATGGAGACCGGCCTCGCGACGGCGCTCGCGACCTGCGCGGCGTCGTCGTTCGAGAGGCCGCGGCGCGCGGCGTTGCTCGCGGGGCTCGCCGCGGCGCTGCGGCCCGAGCTCGTCGTCTGGGCGGGGCTCGTCGCGGGTGGCGCCGCCGTTGCCGGCACGGGCTCCGTCGCTCGCGCGGGCTCCGTCGCTCGCGCGCCGCTCGCCGTCGCGCTCGCCGTCGCGCCCTTCGCGGCCTGTACGCTCGTCCGCCTCGCCGTCTTCGGTCGCCCGACGCCGCTGGCGTTGCTCGCGAAGCCGAGCGACGCGGCGCACGGCTTCGCCTACGCGGGCGCTGCTGCGCTCGTCGTCCTGACGCCCGTCCTGGTGCTCGCGCCGATCGCGCTGGCGCGATCCACGCCGCGCGCCGTCGCGCTCACGCTCGCGGCGCTCGCGCACGGCCTCGTGGTCGTCGCCGTGGGGGGCGACTGGATGCCGTACGCGCGCCTGATGGTCCCCGTCGCGCCGTCGCTGGCGCTGGCGTTCGTCGATATCGGTCGCGTCGCGCGCGGCTCTTCTACCGCGCTGCGCGCGATCGCCGCGCTCGCGATCGGCGCCTTCGTCGTCCGCGCGGCGCCGGCGGGTCGCGAGGTCCACGCCGCGCGCAAGGACCTCGTCGCGGAGGCGAGGCCCGCGCTCGTCGGGGCGAAGACCGTCGCGGCGCTCGACATCGGCTGGGTGGGAGCCTCGACGGACGCGCGCATCGTCGATCTCGCGGGGCTCACCGATCCCGCGATCGCCGCGCTCCCTGGCGGTCACACGTCGAAGGCGATCGACGTCGCGATGCTCCTCGACCGCGGCGTCGACACCGTCGTCCTCTACGGCGAGCCGCGGATCGTGGAGCAGCGCCTCCTCCGCTCGCCGCTCTTCGGCGAGCGGTATCGGCTCCACGCGACGCTCTCGTTCGGCCCCTCGCGCCGCCAGCACTACGATCTCTACCGCCTGCGCTGAGCGGCGTTCTTCGCGGGCGCGCGGCGTCGCGGGCCGGCGGCTCGGGCGGGCGTGCTAGCTTCGGCCTTCGGCCATGAAGTTCGAGCAGCTCGACCGTCGGATGCGGATCTACGAGACCGCGCATGACCACTGTGTCCTGCCTGGAATTCACATGGTGGCGCGGATCGACGGGCGGTCGTTCTCGCAGCTCACGCGTTCGGCCGAGCTCGCCTTCGACGCGCCGTACGATCTCCGCTTTCGCGACTGCATGGTCGCGACGCTCGAGCACCTCGTCACGGCGACCGGCTTCTCCGTGCTCTTCGGGTACACGCAGAGCGACGAGATGTCGCTCCTCTTCCGGAGAGACGAGTCGCTCTTCGGGCGGAAGCTCCGGAAGCTTCTCTCCGTGCTCGCGGGCGAAGCGAGCGCCAAGTTCTCGCTCGAGCTCGGGACGCTCGCGGCGTTCGACGCGCGCATCTCGCAGCTCCCGGACGCCGACGCGGTCGTGGACTACTTCCGCTGGCGTCACGAGGACGCGCACCGCAACGCGCTGAACGGTCACTCGTACTGGCTCCTCCGTCGCCAGGGGCTCGACGATCATGCCGCGACGGAGGAGCTCAAGGGCGTCTCCGTCGCCGACCGCAACGAGCTGCTCTTCCGCGCGGGCATCAACTTCAACGACGTGCCCGCCTGGCAAAGGCGCGGCATCGGCGTGCTCTGGGAGAACGAGGAGCACGTCGGCGCCGACCCGCGGACGGGCGCAGCGGTCGTCTCGTCGCGCAGGCGCGCGGTGGTCGAGCTCGACCTGCCGATGAAGACGGAGTTCGAGGCGCTCGTGCGCGGGATCGTCGAGCGGCAGTAGCGCGAGCGACCACGGGCCAGGGCTCCGGCCGCGCCGCTCAAGGACGACCGAGGCGGGCGAGCAGCGTCGCCGGAGGCAGGACCTCGAAGCCGAGGCCCGTCGGGTAGTCGCGGAGGTTGCCCGTGACGATCGCGTCGGCGCGCCCGGCGAGCGCGACCTCGACGAAGACGCGGTCGTCCTCGTCCGTCATCGCGCCCGTCCACGCGGGGACCTCTCCGAGGTCGACCCCACGCTCGCGGAGCGTCGCGATGAGCGCGTCGGCCCGGCCGCGATCGATCGCCCGGAGCTTCGGTCGCGCGAGCACGTCGCGGTACTCGTCGGCGACGCGGCGATCGTAGAGCACGGTCGCGTGCTCCCAGATCGCGGCGAGGGCGTGATCGGGCACGCTGCCGGGCTTGAGCAGCGCCGAGACGATCACGTTGGTGTCCACGACGACGCGCATCCGGGCTCCGCCTCCGCTACGTCGCACGGCGGGCTCCGCGGGGGAAGCACTGTGCTCCGCGCCCGGCTGACCTCAGCGAGGCTGCGTGGGCGGCGGGAAGGGGACCTCCCTGAGCCCGCCGCGGAACCGCTGGAAGCGCTCGAGCACGGGAGCGAGCGTCGCGCGGCGACCCGCGAGGTTCGTCTTCTCGCCCGGATCGGCGTCGAGGTCGTAGAGCTCGTACGCGGTCCCGCCACGGTGGACGAGCTTCATGCCGCGCCCCGGGCCGCTGATGAACGCGCGGCGCACGGGGTTCTCGCTCGGGACGATCTCCGCGTAGACCTCACGCTCGCGCGCCACGTAGCCGTCCGGCGCGAGCACGTCGTCCACGAGGCTCTCGCCGCGGACCGAGCCGTCCTCCGGAGCCGGCGTGCCGGTGAGCTCGAGGAGCGTGCGCGCGAGGTCGATGTGCGAGCGCCGGATCGCGACGCGGCGCGGAGCCTGCCCGGGCACATAGACGAGCAGCGGCACGTGGATGAGCTCCTCCCAGAGCTCCTTGCGGTGCCAGCGCATGTTGTGCTCGCCGAAGGCCTCGCCGTGATCGCCGGTGACGATGATCGCCGTGTCCTTGCCCCACGGCTCTCCGGCGATGAAGTCGAGCAGCCTGCCGATGTGGTGGTCGGCGAACCAGAGCTCGCTCTCGTACCGCGCGCGGTCTCGGCCGATCTCGCTCTTGTCGCCGGTCGAGAAGTCCGGCGCCTCCGGGTGGGTGACGTACTGCGTGTGCGGATCGAAGTAGTGGAACCAGGCGAAGAACCGGCCGCCGGGAGGTCGGACGTTCTCCGGCTGCCGCATGAGCGCGATCGCGGCGTCGGTGAGCTTGTCGCTCGTGCTCGCGTCGTCCTCGTAGTCGAAGCCGTTCGGGTCGGGATCCGCCGAGGTGTCCCAGACCTCGAAGCCGTGGCCGACGTGGGCGTAGGACGCGCGCGGCACGTCCATCGGGCGCGGCTTCGAGAAGGCGAACTGGCACATCCCGGCGAACGCGCGGACCCCGGCCTCGCGCAGGCGCTCGGTCACGACGACGTTCTCGGGGAGGAAGTGGTTGAAGCGCTCGTAGCCGCCGATCTCGCTCGGGTACTTGCCGACCATGAGCGATCCGAGGCTCTGCCAGGTCATCGACGCCATCGCGTAGGCGTTCTCGAAGACCGTCGCGCGGGCCGCGAGCGCGTCGAGGCTCGGCGTGATCGGGCGCGGATGGCCCATGAAGCCGAGATCGAACCGCAGCGCGTCGATCGTGATGAGCAGCACGTTGTAGGAGCGCGTGAGCCGGCTTCCGCTCACCGCCCGAGGCTCCTCCGGAGCCGGCGCCGGCGTGTCCTGGCCCGAGCAGTCCTCGTCGACGCCGTTGCCCGGCACGTCCAGCGCGCCCGGGTTCCTTCGCGCGTCGCGATCGTCGCAGTCGCCGCCGCCGAACCACCGCGAGTAGCCGTCGCCGTCCCGATCGGCAGCGCGCTGCAGCGCCGCGAGCGCCACGCCGGCGAGCGGCGCCTCGCGCCGGATCGTCGCGGCGAGGTCGGGGCGCCGCTCGAGATCGTTCGCGGCGAGGCCGAGGAGCGCGGCGCCCGCGACGACCACGAGCAGGCCGGCCGCGCGTGACGCGAGGAGCGCGCGCCGGGCGCGGCGAAGGAGCCGGTCGGCGCCTGCGGCGAGGCCCCACGTCGCCGCGAAGAGCACGAGCGCGTGCGCGATCGGGCGGAGATCGAGCTCGGTCCGCCGGAGAACGCCGAAGACGCCGAGCGTCCCGCGCGCTCCGCTCGGCTCACCGGTCGCGACGCCTGCCGTCAGGACCGCGAGCGCGAGGAGCGCGGCGATCGCCGTCGTCCGCCACGGGAGCACGCGCGTGCGCGCGCCGTCGTCCGCCGGCGTGAGGGCGCGGACGAGCGTGGGCAGGAGCGCCAGCGAGGCCGCGGCGATCGCGCCGAGGACGAGGAGCGAGATCGCCGCGAGCGCTCCGCCTACCGCGAGCGGCTCGCCCCCCGAGGCGAGGACCGCGCGCGCGGCGTGCGCGGCGGCGACCATCCACGCGAGCGCGCCGAAGATCGCGAGCGGTCCGCCCGCGGCGAGGAGCGCGCGGCGCCGGTGCGCGGCGCCGGCCTCGGCGCGCGCGCCTCCGCCGAGGAGCATCCTCGTGACCAGGAGGCCGCCTACCGCGAGCGCGGCCGCCGGCGCGAGCAGCGCCACGTGCGTGGAAAAGAGGGGCGCGTCGTGGCCGCCCTCCGCCTGCACGGCGTGACGGACGAGCTCCGACTCTCGCGCGGCGAGCGCGCAGACCGCCGCAGCTCCGCCGAGGATCAGCGGTTCGAGTCGCGTCGCGGCCACGGCAGAGTGCTACGCCCGTTGTCGGGCCGACTCAAGGAGGTCCGACGCGCGTCGGCCGGCGCGCGTTCGCCGGCGTCCTCGCCGCGGCGTGCGCGCTCGGTCACGACGGGGGCCGTCATCCCCGGGGCCGGCGCGTCGGCTGCGCTTTGGTCCCGCCGGCGAGCCCGAGCGCGAGCAACGCGGCGAGGAAGCCGGCGAGCCCGAAGGCGACCGCCTGGACCGGCCGTAGCGCGTGGAGCACCGCCTGGCCGGTGCCCCAGGCCACCCAGCCGATCGCCCCGAGGAAGGCTCCGACGACGAGCGCCTTCAGGACCGTGCCGAGCCGGTAGACGAGCCACGCCGGGAGCACGCCGACGAGCCCGAGGACGATCGGGAAGACGAGATCCGTCCGCACGCCGAGGCCCGGCAGCTCCGTGCCGCGCGCGACGAGCTCGCGCGCCCCGAGCGACGCCGCGTAGCCCGCGCCGACTCCGGCGACGGTGAAGAGGAGCGCGTAGCCGAACGCGGCGAGCCCGATCGACGCTCGCGTCGGGCCGGGCTCGGCGGCGGCCTTCTGCCCGGCCGCCGCGCGCGCGGACTTCGTATCGGGGGTCGTGGTGGCCCGCTGCCGCTCGGGGCGGCCCGGGTCGGCCGCGGAGGCCGGCGCGTTCGTCGCGGTCGCGCCGGCGTCGGCGCCCTGGAGCGAGTCGAGGAAGGTCGGTCGATCGCCGGCCGTCGCGTCCTTCATACGGAGGCCGTACCCGTGAGCGCGCGCGCGCTGGAGCAGCCGCGCCTTGTCGTCCCCGGAGGCGGCGCCGCTCTCGACCTGCGCGAGGACGTAGCGCGCGCACCCGAGCTCGGCGAGCGCCTCGGCGTACTCGGTCGAGCCGGGGGCGGCGTCGATCCCCGCGCTCCGCGCGGCGTTTCGGTACCAGACGTCCGCCTTCTCCGGATCCGCCTTGTAGTGGATCCCGAGCTCGTAGAGGTTCCCGACGTAGACCTTGGCCGGGACGCTTCCCTTGTCGGCCGCCACGCGGAGGCGCGCCGCGCCCTCCTTGAGGTCCTGCGCGACCACGCCGCCCGTCATGCAGAACAGCGCGACGGCGTACTCCGCGTCGGCGCTGCCGAGATCGGCCGCGGCGCGGTACGCCTCGAGGCAGCGCGCCATGTCGCGCCCGCCCGGGGCGCTGCCGCTCCGGTGGGCCCGGGCGAGGGCGAGCAGCCCGCCGACGTCGCCGCGCGCGCGGAGGGCGTCGAGATCGAGGGCGTCGCCGGAGAGGACGTCGTCGGCGTTCGCCTCGGGATCGTCGCTCTCCTCGCGCCTCGGATCAGGCATCGCCCGAGACCTCGACCCGCTTGAGCACCTCGACGAGCCGCTGCGTGCGCGAAGCGTCCTCCATCACGGCCGGCCGCGTGCCGGCGCCCTTCGCGTAGAAGTCCGGCAGGCCTTGGGACCAGACCGAGTAGTAGCGGTTGCCCGCGAAGACGATCGAGACGCCCGCCCCAGGCTCGACCATCGGCTCGTCGTCGAAGTCGACGTCGCTCCAGTCGACCGCGCCGGCGCTCTCTTCGCCGTCCTCGGCGTAGCTGAGCCGCACCGGCGCCTCCGGCGTGCGGCGCTTCGCGGGCGTCATGAGCGCGAGCATCGCGTCGGAGATCTTCACCCGGAGGATCGTCGCGACCAGCCCCGCGTCGACCTGCGTGCGCGCGAAGTACGGGAAGATCGCCCGCCCCAGCACGGGCAGGAGGAGCTTCGATGTGCAGACCTCGCGCACGAAGCCCTCGGCGTGCGCCTGCGGGATCGCGAGCTCGCTCGTCCGGAGGCGCTCGGCGGCGAGCCTCGACCACCACTTGAGGACGTGGACGAGCACCTTCTTGACCTTGTCGCTCGCCTTGATGCTCATGGGGAGGACGACGTCGAGGACCTTCCGGACCTCGGCCTCGATGTCCTCCTCGGGCGCGACCACGAGATCGACGAACTCGCCGAAGACCGCGCCGGAGCAGCGCCGCGTCATCTCGGCGTCCATCGCGGCCACGAGCTGCCGGGCGTCCTCGACGCGGCGGGCGCGCGCCTCGGCCTCGTCGCGCGACGGCGTGAGCGTCTTCAGCACGCTGAGGAGCTCCGAGCGGATCGCGCGGGCCTCGTGCGCGAGCTCCTTGCCCTTGATGTCCTCGTTCAGCTTCGCGCGGAGGTGCGTCGCCAGGAGCGGGACGCCGCTCTTGGGCAGCGCCGTCGTCGGATCGTGGCCCTCGACCGCGAGCCACTTCTCCTCGGGATCGGCGATGTAGGTCGCGACGGCGCGCGAGGCCAGGTAGCCCTGCTTCACGGCCTCGTAGTCGGCGTCGCCCGGCTTCAGCGTCTGCATCTGGTCGGCGTAGGGGTTCCGGATCCAGAAGAGGTTGGTGAACGGCCGGCCCTTCGCCCCCCAGTTGAAGAGCCAGGAGCCGTGGCCGCGGGCCCAGAAGTCGACGCACGCCTCGTCGACGCGGGAGTCCCAGCGGTCTTTGGCGTTGTCGCTCCGGAGCGCCCCGAGGCTCATGTCGAACTTCGTGAGCGCGAGGAAGAGGCTCGGCTGCTCGACCTCGCGGGGATCCTTGGGCGCCACCGATCCGTGGCGGATCGACAGCCAGCTCTCCACCTGCGACTGCAGCTGGATCGCCTCGGGCTTCGTCGGCCCCGGCGAGCACAAGAGGAGCGACGTGATCTCGCGATCGAGCGAGTACTGCTCGAAGAGGAACGTGAGCTTGCCGCGCTTGTAGACCTCGATCGCGTTGTCGAGCCTGCCGGTGCCGAGCTCCTCCGGGCCGAAGCCGTTGATGCCCTTGAGCGCGCGGCCGCCCGGGAAGTCGAGGAGGTCGGCCTTGTCGAGCAGCGAGCCGGGCACGCCGCGGAGGGGCAGGCGGATCTCGGCGATGAGGGCGGCGAGGACGCCGGGATCGAGCGCGACGTCGCGTCCGTCGAGGGTCGTCGCCGGCACCACGGTCCGCGACGTCCCGAGCGCGTTGAGGCACGAGGCGTCGATGACGCTCGGCGCGTCGCTCGACGCGCGCACGTGGGCGAGGCCGATCTCGACGGCCTCCGCGTAGCCGAGCTGCTCGATGCCCGTGACGAGCGTGCGCATCAGCTGATCGAGGTCCTTCGCGTAGCCCGGCCCGCCCCAGAGCAGCGAGTAGACGAGGACCCAGCCGGCGGAGGTGCCGATCTCCTGCGCCAAGCCGGCCTTCATCGCCGGGTGCCGCCGGAGCTCGTTCAGGTACGGGTGCCGGTCCTGGTACTTCTTCGTCAGGTCGTGCCAGACGGACTCCCACGCGCGCGCGTGGATCGGCGCCGCCGGGGCGCCGGCCTGGAGCCGCGCCTCGCGGAGCGTGCGCTCCACGCGCTCGACGTCGAGCGGGGGAGAGGTGCACTCGACGAGGAAGCCCGTCGCCATCGACTGAAGGACGCCCTCGAGCGGGAGCAGCTCGCAGTAGAAGTCGCCCTTGCGGAGCGGCGGGGCAGCCGACGCCGAGAAGCGGGTCACGACGCCGGTCGACTCCACGCCCTTGGCGGGGTTGATCTCCTTCAGGAAGTCGACGGGGCCGCCCCGGCTCAGGACCTCGAGCGACCCGAGCTCGTGCGAGAGCAGCGCGCCGACGAGGAACGACTTGCCGGCCTGGGACGGGCCGAAGAGCCCGACGCTCTGCTTGCGGGCCCACGCGCGCCGGAGCTTGCGCGTCCGGAGGGCGAGGTCGCGGAGGACGAGCGCCTCGTTCTCCGCTTCGGGCTCGTTGGCGATCGCCGACTGCGTCTCGCCGATGGCCTGCTCCAGCGTGGAGATGGGATCACTCATGGTTCACCTGCGCGCCCCTCAGTGGACGTGCCACGTCCCGGCCTTGTCCTGCCACTCGACGCGCACACCCTCGAACGACTGCCCTGGAGAGAGCCAGACGTCGAACCGCCTGCCGGCTTGCTCCGTGCGCGAGACTTTGTGCGCGCCGGCGGCGATCCTCCAGGCCTGCGCGTCGTCGCTGTAGTGCTTGCGGTGCACGCTGGTCTTGTCGCCGCCGCCGGGACCGATCTTGACGACGGGCCCGCCGCCTCCGCCGCCCGCGCCTCCGCCACCCGCGCCTCCGCCGCCCGCGCCTCCGCCGCCCGGTGCCGTCGGGAAGTCATCGTCGTCGTCGTCGTCGTCGCTCGCGAGCCCGCCGTCGACCGCCGCGTCGGCGCTCGCGGCGTCGGCGTGGTCCGTCCCGCCGTCGTGTCCGTCGGCCCCCGCCTCACCGCCCGCGTCGTCGCCTGCGTGCGCGGCGCCGTCGGCGCCGTCGTCGTCTCCGCCGCCGTCGCCGGCTGCCGCGCTCGCGTCGTCGTCGCCGGCCGCCCCCTCGGCGGGCGCGTCGGACGCGTCGGCGCCGGACGCGATCTTGTGCTCCTCGCAAGCCTTGAGCAGGAAGAGCGCGAGCAGGACGAGGACGATCGCGATGAGCCCGAAGAGCGGCCACATCCACCACGGCCGGGCGCGGTCGTGCTGCTTCCGCTCGTCGCGCTTCTCGGGCTCACCCGCGCCGGTCGCTTCGCCCGCGGGCGTGGCGACGGCGGGTGTGGCGACGGCGGCGCCGCCGGCGGCCGCGGCGATCGCGCCGGCGGCGGCAGGGGCTCCCCAGTGCCTGCCCCAGTCCTCGTAGCCGAAGACGTACTCGGCCTTGCCTCCCATCGACCGGGGTGAGGCCCCCCAGTTGACGACGAAGAGCTTCTTCGTCGTCGGGGAGTAGAAGTAGTTCGCGCCGTCGTCGGCGTCGAGCGACGGGACGGTGAAGGCGTCCTTGTACTTGTCGAAGCCGCTGTTCGGCGTGGCGAAGACCTTCGCGACGCGCTCGAGCGCGCTCTGGAAATCGCGGACGGCGGCCGCGGCGTCGTCCGGGTGCTTCTCGCGCGCCTCCTTCAGCGGGACGAGCCCCGTGAGGTCCCAGCGCACCGTGACGGGGAGGCTCTCGGAGCCCTCGGTCTCCGGGACGAGGAGGCGTCCGCCGAAGAACTTCTCCTCGTTGAGATCGACGGCGAGCTTCCAGATCGAGGTGCCGCCGACGAGGTTCGGGAGCCAGGTCGCGTCGTTCACGTCAGCACCTCGGCCTTGAGCTTCACGGCGTTGTTCGAGGCGACGCGGCAGAGAAACGACGTCGGCCGCACGACGCCGAACGCGGTCGGATCGGAGCCGGGCGCGCGCTCATGGAGCTGCGAGTCGAACACCTTGACGTGGTCGACGCTCTCGAACCGGAGCCGCTCGAGCTCGCCGGTCATCAGCGCCGCGAGGAGCGGGGCCGCCTTCGCGACGAGCTCGGCGTCGAGCCGCGCGGCGTGCGCGACGGCGTAGAGCTGACGGCTCACCGAGAAGCCGACGCGCATCTTGCTCTCGGCGTCCATCGGCGCGCGGAAGAAGAAGTTCAGCCCGCTCGCCAGCGTGAACGCGGCGTCGGCCGCCGCGCCCGCGGCGCCGTCCTCGGCGTCCGTCGCGAGCAGGCGGCTGAGCTCGCCGAAGAAGAGCCGGAGCGGGAAGGTCCGGTCCTGCGGCCGCGCGGCGAGGATCGCGTCGTCGAGGATGTCTCCGAGGACGATCCGCGTCAGGAGCCGCTTGGCCCCCGCCGACGGCGGCGCGTCGTTCGGGCTCTCCGGCAGCGTGGGGCGGGGCGAGCGCGCGTACGCGCGGACGATCTCGGCGAGGTCGTGCGCGTCGACGGCCTTGTCGATCGCGCCGAGCACGGCCTGCTTGATCCGGTCCTCATCCATCGAGTCGCCTCGCTCTCACTGTGCTCGTGCGTCGAAGACGCCCGTGTCCAGCCAGTACCTGTCGAAGGCCGCCGTCTTCAGCGACAAGACGAAGTCGTTCGCGTCGAACTGGTAGTGGTCGCGCTGGCTCTTGACGCTCGCGATCTGGATCTGCCCGTCGCGCGTCCGCGCGAACTGGATCGCGACGCGGTCCTCGAGCAGCGCGGCGTCGACGTCGGCGTTCGCCGGGCGCACCTCGAAGAGCGGCGAGCCCTCCATCTCCTGGGAGTCGACGTTGCGGAAGCCGATCCGCATGCCGTGCGTGTAGACGAACGGCGGGCTCTTGTCCGGCGACGCGCCCGCGCCGAAGAGCTCGTTGGCGCGGGAGATGTGCGGCTCGGTGTCCTGGTAGAGGCCGTAGATCGGCTTCTGCTCGGCCTCGCCGATCGCGTCGATGAGGAAGCCGGGAAGCTTGTTCTTGCTCGCGAGGTGGAGCACGGCCGCCCCCGCCGTGACGGTCGACTTGGGGTCGCGGATGTGCCCCTGCTCTTTCCACTTCGACGGGTACCACTCGCCGACGCGGTAGCGCGCCATCGAGCGCACGCGCGGAGGCGACACGGGCATCTCGTTCGTGAAGAGGCGCTTGATGCACGGCAGCGCCGCGGTTCGGCCGGCGAGGACGAGCAGATCGACGTCGAACTGCGCGAGGATGTCGGCGTAGCGCCGGAGCGGCTCGCGCAGCACCCGCTCGATCGCGCGCTCGACGAGGGCGGCGTCGAAGCGGAAGAAGAGGTTCTCGAAGCCGGGGAAGCCCTCGACCTCCTGCTCGAGGAAGCGGTTCGCCTCGCCGAGGATCGTCGCGGAGGCCGGCGGCAGCCCGAAGGTCTCGAAGATCGTCGACACCATGTAGTGCCGATCGGGCGTGTGGCCCTGGAGCGTGAAGCCCTCGGCGACCGCCCAGTAGCAGCGCGCGAGCGGCATCCAGAGGTACGGCACGAGGCGCGCGCGGAGGGTCCGCCACGCCGAGCCGTGGCCGGCGTCGCCCTCGCCGAACAGGTGCAAGAGCCGGCTCTTGGCCTGCGCGGTCGGGAGCTGGTGGAGGATCTGCGGGAAGACGACGTCCTCGATGATCGCGCGGCAGACCTCGTCGCCCGCGATCGACACGCCGTCCTGGAACAGCTTCTTGATCGCGAGCGACGTCCCGGTGCCGGGCAGTTTGTCCTCGTACTCGGCGATCATGACGTCGCTCGTGCCGCCGCCGATGTCGACCGACGCGACGCGGAGCGTGCGCTGCTCGTGCCCGTACACCGAGACGAGCTCCTCCATGCTCCCGGCGAAGGTGCCTTGCACCTCCTGGAAGAGGAAGACCATCTGCGCGGCGAGCGCCTCGTCGACGAACAGGAAGGGATCGAACTGCTGCGTCTGCGCGTTGTAGTTCGGCCGCAGCTCGGGCCGGATGTTGAGGACGTGGCACGCGAGGAGCACGGCGTTGCGGACGAGCGCCTCGTAGACGCGCCGCTCCTCCTCGCGCATCGCCGACGGGTAGGTGAGCACGAGGTGCCGGAGGACGCGCGGGTTGCCCTCCTTGCCCTGGTACATCCGGTACTCGGCGCCGTTGATCTGCGCGTAGGCCTGGCAGAGCACCTCGACCAGCGCGAAGAGCATCATCGAGCGCGGCGCGTAGCGCGGATCGGCCGGCGTCTGCGGGCCGTCCTCCCGGAGGTACGCGCCGCCCGACTCTTCCGGGACGTACTTGAGGATGCGCCCGAAGACAGGGCGGTGCTCTCCGCCCTCGCCGGGCGCGGCCTGCCCGATCTTCTGCGCGAAGTGCCACTTCTCGTCCGTCTGCCGGTCGTCCCAGAGGTAACGCTTCGGCCCCGAGAGCGTGCACTGGTAGCGGTGCGGCGTCTCGAGGGCGCGGTCGAGCGCCTCGCGGCCCATGCGCGCCACGCTCGGCCACTGGAAGGAGTCGCCGGTCGCGACGGGGAACACCGTCTTGTCCCAGGGGCTCGGGAGGAACGTGATGCGCGAATCGAACGCCTCCTGGCTCGTCGTGAGCGGGTTCGACAGGCTCCGCACCTCGAGCGGGACGCCGAAGACGCCCGCGTCGCGCCCCTCGACGAGCAGCGCGGTCGAGCGCGAGTTGCCGAGATCGAGCACGAGCGACACCGGGATCGGCTGGTGCGTCTCGACGCGCGACAGCCGGACCTTCGGCAGGAGCGGGGAGAGCGTCTCGAGCAGCGCCGCCAGCTTGAAGAGCGCCTTGTCGACGCCGGCGCGCTCGAGTCGGCGCACGAGCTCGCGCGTCTCGGGGTGCTCCAGGAACGCGCCGATCTCCAGCTTGTCGAGCGCGCGGAACGGGCGCCCCTCGTCATAGGCCGCGTCGAGGTGCCGGCCCTGGGAGCCCTGGGCCTCGAGCGTGTCCACGGCCAAGACGGCGCGGACCCCGCCGCCGGCGGTCTCGGCGAGGAACACCTGGACGGCGAACGGGCACGAGAGCTGGTACGGGACCGGCAGCCAGCGGCCCGCGAGCTCCGCGAGGTGGTCGACGGCGGAGACCTCGACGTCCGGCTCCTCGGCGCCCTGCGCGCGGCGGACCGAGAGCGTCGTCGGACCGCCCGAGGCGGCCCCGGCGGCGGGCTGCATGACGACGAAGCTCGAGACGACGGCGGGCAGGCCGCGGGGGAGGGCGACCTCGTGGAGGATGATCCCGGTGTTGAAGAACAGCTCGAGGACGTCGACGCTCGCCGCGCGCGCGCCCGGGGTGACGGCGTGCTCCCCGACCGGCCCGTCGCCGAGGTCGGGGCTGCTCCCGAGCGAGACCTTCTTTTTGACCATGAACGCCCGTGAGGCCCACGACTCCGTGGGGATGAAAGAGCGGGAGAGGCCCCGCTGCCGCCCCGATGCTACGCCAAAAGAACCTAGGAAGTACCCGAACTTCTGTCCAGTCCCGCTCGTCCGACCGCGGGGCTGCGAGCCGGGCTCGGCGATTCCGGAACCGGCCGCCTTTCGGCGTGTCACACTCTTTCGGCCCTGCCCGACGTCTGCCCGTGCACGCCATGTCCGAGAGCCCGTCCAACGTCTTCGGCCCTGACCTCCGCACCGCCCTCGTCGCCATGGTGCGCAAGCGCGTCCCCGAGAGCGAGGTCGAGGACATCGTCCAGGCCACGCTCGCCGACGCGATCGAGTCGCCCCACGCGCCGACGGACTCCGAGTCGCTCCGGCGCTGGATCTTCGGCGTCGCCAAGAACAAGGTCGTCGACTACCACCGCCGCGCCGGCCGCGAGACGTTCGAGGTCCCCGAGGTCGCGGGCAAGGCCGCCCCCCACGTCGAGGCCGATCTGCTGCGCTGGGCGGAGAAGCACCTCCCGCCCGGCGAAGAGAACAAGACGACGCTCGACTGGATGCTCCGCGAAGGAGAAGGCGAGAAGCTCGAGTGGATCGCCGAGGCGGACAAGGTCCCCGCGCCGCGCGTTCGCCAGCGGGTGAGCCGCCTGCGCCGTCACCTGAAGACGCACTGGCAGAAGGAGGTCGCGCTCCTCGCGGCGCTCGGCGTGCTCGTCACGATCGTGGCGCTGGTTCTCCGCGAGAAGGAGCCCGAGCCCATCGCGAACGAGGATCTGCCGCGCGCCGCCGAGCTCCGCAAGCTGGGAATCGAGCGGTGCCTGGCCGCCGAGTGGAAGGAGTGCGTCGACAAGCTCGACGCGGCCCGCTCGCTCGATCCGGCGGGCGACGCGCGGCCCGAGGTCCAGAAGGCGCGCGAGAACGCGAACCGGGCGCTCACGCTCCCGCCGGCGCCGACGAGCGAGAGCGTGAAGCCCGCGCCCGCCCCGACGACCAGCTCCGCGCCGCCTCCGTCCCCGAGCGGGCTCCGCCCCGCCCCGACGAGTACGGCGCCTGCGCCGAAGCCGACCCTCGCGCCGCCTCCGTCCCCCACGCCGACGCCGACCCCCGCGCCGACGGCTCCGAAGAGCAAGGCGACGTCGATGTCGGACTCCTGGTTCGACGACGGCTCCGGCGCGAACGAGCCCGCTCCGTCGAAGATCGGCACGAAGGCCGCGCCGATGAAGAAGTCCGGGGCGGGGAGCGCGAAGCCCGGCGGCTCGAACGTGCTGCAGGGCTCGGGCATGCAGAAGAAGTGAGGCCGCAGGACTGCAAGTGAGGGGCGCGACGGCGCCCGCCGCGGCCGGCGTCCTCACGGCCGAGCGCGCCGGATGGCGTCGCTCGGTGGCGCGCTCGCGCCGCCCGTCCCGAGGCGCCCGCCGCGCGCGCGTGCTAGGTTCGAGGGGTGAGCCGTCTTGCTTTGGCGCGCGCCGCTGCGCTCGCCGCCGCGGGGATGATCGTGGGCGTCGCCTGCACGTCCGAGCCCGCGAGCGGGCCTCCGTCGTTTTGCGGCGCGGTGAGGGCGGCGTCGACGTCGTGCAAGGAGCCCACGGACTGCGACCGCGCGCTGGCGACGGGCTGCACGAGCCTCGAGCGGGCGCTCTCCCCCGCGACCCTGACGGCGGCGCAGGACTGCCTCGAGTCCGGCATCTGCGGCCCGACCAGCTGCCTCGGGCGCGCGCAGCGCTCCGGGGCGCCGTCGAAGGAGCACCGCGATCTCGCCACGAGCTACTGCACGTTCTGCGCGCCCGACGTCGACGACTGCGAAGAGCGGTTCTACGCGCGGAAGTCGAAGCTCCCCGGCGCGCTCGTCCTGCCGTACAGCGGCGAGGTCGCCGCGGCGGTGAACGAGGCGTGCACCGCCGATCGCGACACCTGCCGCGCGGGCTTCGCGACCTGCGCGACCGAGACCGTCGCGCGCGTCGTCGCCGAGACGCTGGAGCCCGAGCTCGCCGACTGCGTCGCCGCGGCCATTCGTCAGGAGGACAGCGGCGGGACGGGGCCCGGCGGCGGTCCGGAGGTCGCGACCTGCACGCCGGCGAACTGCGACGGGTGCTGCCGCGACGACAAGTGCGAGTCGGGCGCGACCGAGTCCTCCTGCGGCGTGGGCGCGTCCGCGTGCGAGACCTGCAGCGGCGCGCAGCAGTGCACGGCGGGCCGCTGCAAGGAGCCGTGCGGCCCGAACTCCTGCCAGGGCTGCTGCGACGGCGACACGTGCCTGCCCGGCAACGCGACCGAGCAGTGCGGAGGCGGGGGCGGCGCGTGCGGCTCCTGCACCGAGGAGGGCGCGTCGTTCGTCTGCTCCAACCAGACCTGCATCGACGGCTCGTGCCAGGCCACGTGCGTGAACGGCTGCTGCACGGCGACCGGGTGCCAGCCGGGCACCGCCGCGAGCGCGTGCGGGACGGGCGGCGAGGCGTGCATCGACTGCGGCTACGGGCGCACCTGCAGCGGGGCGAAGACGTGCGCGATCGATCCGAACGCGCTGTGGGACTTCTACGTCTCGTTCGCAGTGATCCCCGACAAGAACGCGTCCGGCGGCTCGTGGGACATCCTCGGCGGCGCGCCCGACCCGTACCTCATCGCCTACTCGAGCCTCGGCGGGAGCTCGCACACCGGGCAGACCATGGTCCAGAGCGACACGACCGTCCCGTTCTGGGCCGAGGTCCCGCTCAC
>JAHBWA010000165.1 GCA_019637195.1 Labilithrix sp.
CGTGGTCATCGGGATCGTGGAGCTACCAGGCGTGAGGGGGCGCCGGAGGGGCGCGGACGCCAGCGTTCTACCAGGGGAATCGAGCCTCTGGTAGCGCCGGCGCGTTCGCGCGCGCCGGCGCGTTCGGGCAACGTGCGCACGAAACGGTCCGCCCGCACGGCGGCCGCGGCGCCCGCCGCAGCGCGAGCGCCCGGGCCGGCACGAGCGCCCGGGCCGGCACGCGGCCCGCCGCAGCGCGAGCGCCTGGGCCAACAACCGACGGCTGCTCGACGTGTCGCGAGCTCGACCGCGTCCGCACCGCCACTGCACGCGCGACGCTTGGCGACGAAGGGCTCACCGACGGAGCTACGTGTAGACCGCATGCACCGAACGGCGCCGGACGTCGTCGTCGGGCGCCGGAGCCTCCTCACCGAGGGCGCTCGCGCGGCGCCTACAGAGAAGAGGTGCGGACGCTCGGACGCCGTCGGGAGAGGTGCCGACGGTCCCTGATCACGTGACGCGAATGCCGCGCCTGGTGGTTCGTCGATCCAGTAGGTGTGTGTGCGGGGCCCCGCTACCGGCACGCGGGGCAGTAAAACATGAGCAATTTCAAAGACGGTATCGGGGCCGTCGATGGAACACACCGTGCTCGGCATTTGGATGCGACCATGTCGTTCGTCCTCCCCGGCAATGCACGCCAGCTTCGCTTCACGGGTGAAGCGAAGGCGCTCGCGCCTGGACGGAACCACGACACACCGGTGCCGGGCTCCGTCGCCCTTGGGAAGCCGCGCGTGCGCAGACCCCCGCCTCCGCCCGGGCACATCCGCACGCCGGCGCCTTCGGGTCGACTTCCGGCGCCCATCCCGACGTCGCGCACCGTGACCCCGCCCGGCCATCGCTTGCCGACTCCGGGCGGCGATCTCTATCGCAACGAGGCGGTGCCGACGCCCTACGTCGGATCGCTTCATCCGCCCGTCGTACGGCACAAGCTCGACAGCTTCGACGACGAGAACCCGACGATGGCGATGGATCGCGACGCGCTCGACGTCATGCCGGGCGGCAACGTCTTCCGCAATACGCGACCGTCGCCGGCGAGCGCCGCGCCCATCCCGCATTTCCGCGCGGCCAGCCCGTCGAGCCCGTCGAGCGGCCACGCGATGGAGCACGCGGCGAGCACACGATCGAGCGACGTGCGCGCCGCCGGCGGCGCTCCCCTCGCCGTCTGGATCGTCGCCGGGCTCCTCGCCGGCGTCCTCAGCTACTTCGCGGCGCCCGAGATCATGACGCGACTCGAGAGCCCCGCGCACGCCGCTCAGCACCGCTGAGGCTTCCGCCTCGGCGTCGGAGCCTCCCGGCGCAGGGGGCGTCGTTTCGTCGGTGAGTCGGGCCGGGGCTTGCGAGCGCGACGGGGTTCGTGGTCGGGCTCCACGGGTCGGCGCTCGCGGGTCCGGGTTCTGCGCTCGCGGTGAGTCGGGGCTGGCGTCGTCGGGGCTGGCGTCTGCGAGCACGACCGCGCTCGCGGTGAGTCGGGGCTGCGTCTGCGAGCACGACCGCGCTCGCGGTGAGTCGGGGCTGCGTCTGCGAGCACGACCGCGCTCGCGGTGAGTCGGGGCCCCGCGGGTCGGGACTCGCAGGTTCCGGATTCGCGAGCGGGGACGCGCCGGACGGGACCTGCGGGTCGCGCGTCGGAGGTGGTGGTCGCGTCCGCGGACGCCTCGACGCGCGCACCTACATGAGGTCACTAGGTGCGTGGGATCCCTTCGGATCCGGTATTTCGCGGGGTTACCGTTCGGACCTTCGAGGATCCAGATCAGCCACGGTTTCGTGGCGATCGCCGCTCCGGAGGAGGTGATCCTACATCGCCGGAGGGTTGGTCCGCCTGCTGCAATGGGGAGTCACAACGCTGCGAAGGCACGCAGCCAAGGAGCCCGACGCCACCATGAAGACCCCCTCCCTCCTCTCTCTCTCCGCCGCCGTCGTCCTCGGGAGCATGCTGGCGTCGATCGGGTGCAGCCAGCCGGTCCTCCAGCCGTTCGACGGCGACGAGTACTACGACGACGAGGATGACACCTCGTCCGCGTCGAGCAAAAAGAAGAAGAAGACCAACACGAACCAGTCGAACAGCAACACGCCGACCGGCAATAACGATACGCCCCCGCCCGCGGACAACACGCCCCCGCCGGACAACACGCCCCCGCCGAGCGATCCGATGGCGTGCTTCGACCAGTGCGCCGCGACCGGCCCCGCCGCGCAGTACTGGAGCTGCTCGGAGAGCTGCCAGAACCAGCAGTGCGACGACACCTGCTGGTTCCAGTCGTGCGGCGGCGCGCAGGAGCAGGCTTGCATGGACGCGCTCGATGCGTGCGACGCGCAGTGCGGAAACCCGTTCGGCCAGGGCGGCGGCGGCGGCTTCTGATTCGTAGCGCGCTCGAGAGGCGCGCCGCGCGTGTGGCGATCGGCGCCGTCACGCGCCGGTCGGGTCGAGCCCGCAGCGGGTCGCGCGTCGGCCGTCACGCGCCGGTCGGGTCGAGCCCGCAGCGTGTCGTGCCGCGGCCGTCACGCGCCGGTCGGTCGAGCCTGCAGCGTGCCGCGCGTCGGCCGCGCCGTCACGCGCCGGTCGGTCGAGCCTGCAGCGTGCCGCGCTCGGCCGCGCCGTCACGCGCCGGTCGGTCGAGCCTGCAGCGTGCCGCGCGTCGGCCGCGCCGTCACGCGCCGATCTTGAACGCGTCCTTCGCCTGACGGATCGCGCCGAGCGCGTCAGCCGGCGAGGCGGAGGCGGCGATGCCGAGCGCGTTGCGAATCTCCGGCGACGACGTCCGCAGGAACGGGTTGTACGCGAGCTCCTCGCCGATCGTCGCGCCCATCGTCGGCCTGCCCTCTTTGCGGAGCTGCGCGGCGCGCGAGCGCGCCTCCGCGACCGCGGCGTTCGAGGGCTCGACGTGCGCCGCGAAGCGCAAGTTCGACTCCGTGTATTCGTGCCCACAGTAGACGCGCGTGCGCGGATCGAGCGCGCCGAGCTTCGACAGCGAGGCGTGCATCATCGGCGGATCGCCCTCGAACAGACGCCCGCAGCCGCCGACGAAGAGCGTGTCCCCGGTGAAGACGACGGGATCGTCGGGCTCGTGCGTCACGACGTACGCGACGGCGCCGAGCGTGTGTCCGGGGATGTGGAGCACACGGACGCCGAGGCGGCCGATCTCGAACGTCTCGCCCTCCTGCAGGAACTGCGTCTGCCCCGGGATACGGCCCCGATCGCTCGCGTGGCCGTAGACGCGATCGATGCCGAGCTTCGCGCGCACCTCCTCGTTGCCGCCGACGTGGTCGTAGTGGTGGTGCGTGCTGAGGATCGCGACGACGCGCACGTCCTCGCGGTTGTGGTTCGCGAGCTCGCTCAGGTCGCGCCGGCTGTCCTGCGTGCCGGCACCCTGGTCGATGGCGCCGAGGACCGGCCCCGCCTCCGACGCGTCGACGATCGCCGCCTCCTTCGTCTCGCGGCACACGAGCAGGTAGGCGTAGTTGTCGGAGAGGCAAGGGATCGGGATGATGCGCATCGTGGCTCCAGCGGACCGCGCAGGGGATGCAGGCGGCCGGCCGCGCATCCTACACGCTGTCCTCCATGGGCCGAAGCTGCGGCTCCGCGACGACCGCGCCCGAGCACCGGCGTCGCACCAGCTCGACGCCTACTTCCCGCCGGACGACTTGACGTAGGCGCGGTTCAGGCACGTCGGCCCGCACGCGTACGGCGGCACCTCTTTGACGTTCTTCGAGAGCGTCCGGTAGGCGCGGGACATCTCGTCGAATTTGTCGCCGCGTGTGATCGCGATCTTCTCCTCGGGATCGGCGGCGAGGTCGTAGAGCCGGAGCGTCTCCTCCTTGCCATAGCCCACGATCTTCCACGTACCGCGGACGAGCGCGCGTCGCTTGTCGCTGTCGCTCGTCATCGGCAGATCGAGGACGACGTCGCGCTCGGCGGGCGCTTCTTTTCCGGCCATCTCCGCGACCAGGCTCTTGCCCTCGAGCGCGAGGACGCCGCCGTCCTTCGCGGGCGTCTTCGGGTCGACGCCCATCAGCTCGAGGATCGTCGGCGCGAGATCGATCGCGCTCCGCGGCGTGTCGATCCGCTTCGGCGAGACGCCGGGGACTACGAAGAACATCGGAACGCGGACGAGGTTCTCCCAGAGCTCGAAGCCGTGCGCGAACTGTCCGTGCTCGCCGAAGGCTTCGCCGTGATCGGCCGTGACGACGATCACGGTGCGCTCGCCCCAGGGCTTCCCCCCGACGAAGTCGAGCAGCGTCCCGAGGTGGCGATCGGTGAAGGTCACCTCGGCGTCGTACTTGTCGCGGAGCTTCGGGCCGTACGGCGGGATCCCGTCCTTCTCGTGGGAGACATAGACATCGTGCGGATCGAGGAAGTGAAACCACGCGAAGAAGCGTTTGTCGTCGAGCGCGGGATCGGAGAGGAGCTTCATCGCGAGCGCCACGTGGTCCGGGCTCGTCACGTTCGGATCGGTGTCGTTCTTGAATACGATGTTGGGGACGAGCTCGTAGGCGTCGAATCCCTGCTCGAAGCCGGCGCCCTTGAAGTAGCCGTGCGCGTGCGCGGAGATCGTCCGGACCCCGCTCGCCTGGAGCACCTCGGGGAAGAGCACGTTGTCGGGCGCGTACTTGCCGAAGAAGAAGCCGCTCCGCTTCATCCCGCTCGGGAGCCGGCCGCCGAGGAAGCCGCCGAGGCTCATCGACGTGTACGACGAGATGGCGTAGGCGCGCGTGTAGCTGACGGCGCGCTTCTCGAGCGCGGTGAGGCGCGGGGCGATCTCGCGCGGGTAGCCGCTCCACGGCATGTCGGCGCGGAGGCTGTCGATCGAGAGGACGAGGACATTGTAGTCTGCACGCACCTCGGCGACCGGCGCCTCTCGCGGCGCGGGGGCGCCGTCAGCAGCGTCCGGTGCGCGCGGCGCGCGCGACTCACCGGGAGACGGCGCGGTCGCGTGGGGCGAAGCGGTCACCGACGCGCTGCGATCGGGCGACCTGTCGCACGACGTCGCGGCGGCGACGAGCGCGATCGAGGCAGCGAGCATCCGTGCGGAACGACGAGAGGAATGAGGCACGCCTCCCTCATCCCAGACGAACGCGGGAGCCGCAAGACGGGCATCGTGCCCTATGACATCGCGATCGCGCCCGACGCAACGCGTTGCGCGGCTGTGGCTCGCGCGACACAGCGGAGCTTCTTTCCTTGCGAGAGGCCCTTCGCTTCCGTACGTTTCGAACTCGTCTTGCGCCTGGGCAGGTTCTTGTCCGAGGCGCAGTATCTTTCGGGGTCGGTCGGGTGAGGGCCCGAGGCTTCGTCAAAGGAGAGAGTCGATGCGAAACACGAAGTGGCTTCGTTACAGTCTTGCGTCGTTGACGCTGATCGCCGGCGGCCTCAGCGGCCTCCTCGTCGCCTGCGGTGACGACGACGACAACCCCGTTGGCCCGGGGAACGACGCCGGCAACGGCGACACCGGCGTGGTCGACGGCGGCGCAACCGACGCTCCGAACGATCAGGCGAACCCGGACGCGACCCCGCCCCCGCCGAACGCGAAGCTCCAGCTCGTCAACGCCGCGACGGACTTCGGCCCGAGCAACCCGGTCGGCGCGGTCCGCGTCTGCTACGGCCTCGGCCCGAGCGCGATCGCGCCGCTCCCGCCGCTCCCGGATCGCAAGTCGTCCGACGCGCAGCCGTACCCCGGCGTCTACATCGGGACGGGCGGCGCGGTGCAGGGCACCGGCGCGGACCTCACCACGGTCCCGATCGTCCCGTACCTCATGAACGCGCAGAGCCTCGCCGCGCGCGGCGTCGTCCGGACGGACGCGGGCGCGGGCCCGACGTGCCCCGACCTCCTCGACAACGTGGTCGACGCGGGCGGCGCCTTCGTCGAGGGCGTCGACTACTGGAAGCTCCCGGTGATCCCGGCGAACACGTTCGTGAAGGAGAAGAGCTTCATTCTCGTCCTCACGGGCTGCGCGGGCGACTCGGCCGCGACCGTCGCGAAGTGCGGCGCGGGCTTTACGAGCGGCGCCCCGGGCAACGGCAACCTCAAGGTTACCGTGTACGAGGTCGATCGCGCGACGACGGTCGCAGCGGATAAGATTGGCACCCAGTTCATTCACGCCTCGCCCGCAGGCGCGGCCGCGCTCGGCGTTGGCGGAATCGAGGTCGTCCCGGGCTACATCACCACCGCCAACGACCCGACCACGTTCAAGGGCCTGAGCGCGGACGGCGGCGCTGGTCCCGCGGTTGCAGTCGGTGGGAAGACCGACTTCGTCCAGGTGGAAGGCGTCAACGTCGCGTCGGACTCGTTCACCGCGAACCCCAGCGCGGCCAACCTCGCGATCACCCTGGCCAACGTCCAGCTCGCCAGCTACGGCGCGAACGTGCCCAGCGGCGGCGCGTATCGCAACGGCGCCGCGTTCACCTTCATCGCGCTCGGCGATCCGGCGGAGTCTGCGACAACGGGCGACGGGGCGTTCAATACGAAGACGTTCCACTACATCGCGCTTCCGAACGACCCGATCAACGAGGTCTACAAGCCCTGAGGCGCGGTGACCGAGGTGTGCGCCGGGCCCAAGGCCGGCGGACCTCTCGGACGTCCCGGTTCAAGGCGCGGCGCCATCCTTCGGGATGGCGCCGTTTCTCATTGGTGCATGGCGCGATGAGCAGGAACGGCGCTCGGGCAGGCGGGAAGACGGGCAAGACAGTCGGAGGACGACCTCCGGCAGCACCGGCGTCGTCACGCTGCCGACTGCTGCGAACGGCATCGAGACCGACATCGACCCGATGGGCCGGTTCACACACGGATGGCACGACGGTCAAGCGACTCACCTTCGACGGTGACGGCGTGCTCGACACGACGTTCGGAACAGCGGCGCGGCCACGCTCAATGTGGCCGGAATCGTGATCGGCGCGATGCGCACCCGTCAGCTCCGCTGTCTACGTAGCGGTGCAGGCAAACGCGGTGTCGTACGTTCACGAGCTAACCGCCGCGGGGCAATACGACGGCACCCTCCACATCCCCGGCGGCGTCGCTCGGTGCGTCAGTGTCGCACCGGACGGCGCATCCTCATCAACGGCCAGCTCGTCGCTTCGCGTCTGCAGACCGCCGCCGCATACGGACGCCGCCCGCGCGCGGGCCGGTCCGCACGCGTCAGTCGAGCGGGCAGGACTCGGGCTGGAAGTCCGCGGCCGTGAACTCCGGCATCGGATCGCCGTCCTTGATCGGGACGAACTGGCAGATGTTCTGGGGCGGATCGAGCTGCCGCGCGGCTGCGGCCGGCTTCGTGACCTCGCCGCCGAGGCGCGCGCAGAAGCGAGCCTCCGCGAAGCGTCCGTCGAGCGTGGCGCGGAGGATCTCGACGTCGCCGCCGGAGATCGGGTTGGCGTTGCCGGGCACGTTCGTCGTCCCGAGCTCGATGAGGAAGCGACCGCTCGGCGCGACCTCGGCCACCGGAGCGGCGATGACGGGGCCCGTCGCGTCGTCCTTCGTGATCGTCGGCGGCGGCTGGTTGTTCACGACCTTGAGCGGCTGGATCGACAGCTCGAGCTTCGCCCCGGACGGGTCCGGCGTGTACTTGGTGACCGTGTAGAAGTTGAAGCGCCTCGACGGAGAGCCGAAGGCGAGCTCCGCGAGGCATGCGCCGTAATAGACGCCTTCGACGGCCTCGGTCGGCGGCGGCGCGGCTTCGAACGTCGACGCCTCGATCTCCACCTTCGGCATCGCCGCGGCCCGCTCCTGGAAATCCTCGAAGTCTGCCTCGGGATGCGGAATGCACGCCCAGGTCAGGCCGAAGGCGATAACGAGAGCACCAGCGCAGCCAAGCGTGAAGCGCGATCCGAGCATGATCGTTTCTTACCGATCACGATCGAGCCGCGCAAGGCTAGTTACGGCGCCGGTGTCTGCTCCTCGTCGTTCGCGTTCGGCGGCCTGTCGTCGAGACCCAACGGGGGCGCGATAACGAGGTGCGTCAGAGGACGATGACGCACCTCTTCGCGTCCCACGCGCTCGTCCTTCCGTGTTACGTCAGACAACGATGATCCGCTCGCGCTTCTGGCGAATTTCCGTGATTGCGTCCCTCGCCGCCGTCGGTGCGCTCGCGACCCCGCGAGACGCCGAGGCGAGCGGCTACCTCACCGCGCGCTTCGGCGCCGACCAGGGCACGCCCGCCCAGCCGAACACGTTCGCCGTGTACTTCAACCCTGCCGCGCTCGGCGGGACGAAGGGCACGACGATCACCGGTGACGTCTCGGTGCTCCTCCGGTTCGCGAAGTACAACCGAACGGCAGACGCGCTCTCGCCCTCGAACGACAGCAGCCTCGCCGATCAGGACTACATCGACGCGAACACCGGCACCGCGAACCTGACGAACCTCCTCGCGCTGCCGTTCGTCGGCGTGAACACCGACTTCGGCACGAAGAACCTCCGCGCCGGCTTCGCCGCGTACGTCCCGTTCGGCGGGCTCGCCACGTGGGACCGCATCCGTGGCGTTCCCGGCAGCCCCGGCTCGACCGACGGCGTCCAGCGCTGGCACAACATCAGCGGCCAGATCCTCGCCGTCTACAACACGTTCGCCGTCGCCTACAAGATCGCCCCCGCCAAGCTGTCGATCGGCGCGAGCGTCAGCCCGGTCATCCACAACGTCGCCACCGCGCGCGCGCGCAACGCCGACGGCAGCGACGACACGGTCAGCAACGGCTCGCTCATCGAGGGCCGCTCGTTCATCAACGCGACCGGCATCAACCTCGCCGCGTCCGCGGGCCTCTACTACGAGCCGACGGACACCCTGCGCTTCGGGCTCTCGTACCTGTCGCAGCCCGGCTTCGGTGAGACGCGTATGAGCGGCACGCTCCGGACTCAGCTCGGGGCGGGCCAGGAGTCGAAGGCCGACATCGACTTCCTCCAGGAGTACCCGGACATCATTCGTTTCGGCGGGGCGTGGCGCGCCACCGAGCGGCTCGAGCTCCGCGGCGACGTCGAGCTCGTGCGCTGGAACGTCTTCAAGCGCCAGTGCGTCGTCGAGAAGGGCGCGAAGTGCGCCGTCGCAGGCGACGGCCGCCGCCTGACGGACGATCCCGACGGGCAGCGCGTGCAGCTCAACGTCCCGCGCAACTGGGACAACGCCATCGGCGTCCGCGTCGGCCCCGGCTACTGGATCAACGAGAAACTCGAGGCCTTCGGCAGCCTCGGCATGACGACGCCGGCGGTCCCGAAGGAGACGATCGACGCGTCGACCATCGACGCGCTCCGCCTCTACCTGACCGTCGGCGCCCGGTACGAGCTCAACAAGCACTGGGCGTTCGCCGGCAGCTACAACCACATCTACTTCTTCAACGTCGACACCAAGGGCGCGAACGACCAGAACATCTCCGCGCACCCGGCGAACGCCCCAGGTGGCGGCGACTACAACGTCTCGCGCTCGCCGAGCGCGGACGGCCGTTACCGCTCGCAGATCGGCTTCGTGAACGTCAACGTCGCGTACACCTTCTAGGGGGCAGCATGCGCACCACCGTTCTCTTGTCCGTCGCGGCCTTCGCGCTGGTCGGCGCCGCGGCGTCGTGCTCCGAACAGACGCCGCGCCCGCTCGACGCCGAGCCGAGCGCCGACGGCGGGCCGGACGCGGCCGCGGCGGACCTCTCGGTGCCGTCGTCGCCTTGCGCCGACCCGTCCGACTCCGTGTACGGAGATCCGGGCCCGCTCGCGCCGGACGCCGCCGCACGTGGCGCGATCGTCAAGTGCGCGAAGGAGGCCGACCTCTCCAAGGAGGCGATGCAGGCCAAGGTCACCGAGCTCGGCGCGACGGGCAAACCGCTCACGAGCGGCGCGCGCGTCTACCGCATCGCCTACCGCACCGAGCGCGGCGACGCGGCGGGGACGCCCTCGGTGTCGAGCGCGCTCGTCTACATCCCCGACACGCCCCGCGCCGAGAAGCTCCCCGTCGTCGTCGCGGCGCGGGGGAGCCGCGGACAGGCCGCGCGCTGCGCCGTCACCAAGTTCGACGCCGCGCTCGAGGGGATCAACGGCGACGCGTGGCGCATGGTCTATCCGCTCGTCGGGTACGGCTACGCGGTCATCCTGCCGGACCTCGCGGGCTACGCGAACTTCGGCGCGGCGGGCAACCCGCCGAGCGCGTACGCGCAGGCGAGCGACGTCGCGCGCTCGACGCTCGACGGCGGTCGCGCCCTGAAGCAGCTCTTCCCTGCCCTCGACGACAAGGTCGTCCTCGTCGGCCACTCGCAGGGCGGGCACAGCGCCCTGTCGGCGCTCGCGCTCGCGGAGTCGTACGGCACGGCGGCGCCGATCGCCGGCGTCGCCGTCTACGCGCCGCTGTGGCTCAGCCAGCGCTCCTGGGGCGCCGTCCTCTATCCGCCCGTGGGAAGGGACTTCCCGCTCGCGGAGTCGTCGGTCGGGAGCATCTCGGTCTGGTACCACTACACGCAGGCCGAGCTGCTCGACGGCCCGGGCGCCGGGCGCAAGCTGTTCGCGGCCGACAAGCAGGACGCCGTCGAGGCGTTCGTGAAGAACGAGTGCTGGGGGTCGACGGAGCTCGCCAAGAGCGCGGCGCTCGCGAGCGATCTGTTCGACCCGACGTTCGTGTCCGAGATCTCGCTGCCCGCCGCGGCGGGCGGCGAGTGCTCCGCCGAGATCTGCCAGCGCTGGGTCGATCGCTACATCGCCGATCGCCCGCACCTCACCGGCGCCGCCGCGACAACCCCGGTCCTCCTCACCTACGGGCTCAAGGACACGACGATCCCGCCGAACCGCATGAAGTGCGCCCTCGATCGCCTCCTCACGGACGACAAGGCGAACGTCACCACGTGCATCGACGCCGAGGAGACCCACGGTGGCATCGTCTCGGCGCGAGGAGAGTACGTGGCCGACTGGATCGCGAGCGTCACGCTCGGCGCCGCGGCTCCGGCGGCCTGCGCGGCGGACGCGACGGCGATCGCGGACGAGTGCGCGACGCCGCCCCCGAACGACTGAGTCACGCGACCATGCTCCTAGGGCGACTCCAGGCGCGCGGACGTCGGGCCCTGCTCGGCGCCGCGGCGCTGACGAGCGCGCTCGCGTCGAGGGACGCGCGCGCGGGAGACGACGAACAGCCGGCGCTGCCGCCGCCGCGCGCGGCCGCGACCGAGATCGAACCGCCGACGAAGCCGGTCGGCGAAGTGCCGCAGACCGAGCGAAACGAGCTCGCCGGCGCGCCGATCCTCGGCGGGAACACGGACGTCGGGTTCCAGCTCGGCGTGGCCGCGACCTTCACGCGCGTCTCCCCGCGCTACGCGCCGTACCGCTGGAAGATCGACGGGCTCGTATCCGCGAGCGTCAAGGACGGACCTCGCGGCACCGAGGTCGTGCAGCAGAGCCACGACATGCGGCTCGACATCCCGCGGGCCCTCTCCGGGAACATGCGGATCATGCCGGCCGTCTTCTTCGAGCGGACGGTCAACGCCGGCTACTTCGGCGTCGGCAACGACGCGCCGGCGATCACGAACCCGGACGGCACCGTCGGCAGCCGCTACCAGTACGTCCACCGCGAGATCCGCGCGCGGGTGAACCTCCGCCAGCCGCTCGGTGGCGCGCACAGCCTGATGTACGGGTTGTCGCTGCGGAACGTGAGCCCGTCGTCCTACGCCGGGAGCAAGCTCGATCTCGACTCGCGGCGCCTCGACTCGCAAGGCAACCCGTACATCCGCGGTCTCGAGTCGTTGAACCACGCGGTCGTCTCCGGAGGCCTCGTCTACGACACCCGCGACAACGAGATCACGCCGCACCGAGGAAGCTTCGACAACTACGCGCTCCGGATGAGCGGCGCGACGCCGACGCGCGCGGGCGTCTACTCCGGCGGCGCCAACCTCATCATCCGCCGCTACATCCCCATCGCCGGGCCGCTCGTCTTCGCCGCGCGCGGCTTCGTCGACGCGATGGTCGGCAATGTCCCCTTCTACGATCTGTCGCAGGGCGGCGCGTTCATTCCGATCGACCTGCCCGGCGGCGCGCAGGGCGTGCGCGGCGTTCCGAACGGCCGCTACTCGGGGCTCGTCAAGGTCGTCGCGAACGTCGAGGTGCGCGTGACGCACCTGCGGTTCCGCCTCTTCGGCGACGATTTCCGCGTCGGGAACAACGTCTTCTTCGACACGGGCCGCGTGTTCGCCCGGTACGGGCCCGATCCGCGCGACGGTAAGGGCCTCGGCCTCAAGTACGGCGTCGGCGTCGGCTTCTTCGTGGTCTGGGGCACCGCCGCCGTCTTCCGCGTGGAGTTCGCGTACTCGCCCGACGCGGTCGCCGCCAACCCGAACTTCCCGATCGGCATCTACGCGGCCGACGGCCAGATGTTCTGACGCCCGCTCCGCGCCCGCGCAGCGGGCTGCCGCGCCCGGCGCACGTGTCAGACCTTGACCCGCGCGGCTGACCGCGGGCTCACCGCCTGGAAGGACGCCGGAGACTCGTCGAAGCTCGCCGTCACCTCTCGGAGCTCGACGTCGATCGCGCGCACAGCGTCGTCGTCGCCGAGCTCCTCGAACGCGGTGCCGGCGTCCTCGAGCACCGCACGTGCGACCGGATCGCCCAGCGACGCCATCGCCCGCGAAAGGCCCACGCGCGCCCTCGCTGCCGACGCTCGGTCGCGGCGCTGATCGAAGACCGCGACGGCGACCTCGAACCGCTCGCGCGCGCGCTCGGACGCGTGGACCTCCAAGAGCACCTCGCCGAGAGAGAGCGAGAGCTCGGCTTGCTGGACGGGCTCCGCCGCCATCAGATCGATGAGGAGGAGCGCGTCGTCCGCCGCCCGGCGCGCGGCCTCGACGTCGCGAACGACGACGTGGTGAACGGCGATCTCCACGAGGATCCTCGCCATCCTCGCCCATCCGCCCGAAGGAATGGTCGACGGCACCGCCACGTCGTCGTCCTCCTCGGGCGGCCGCGACGGCAGGGCACGCTGGATCTCGACGATCTCGCTGCTCAGCTGGTGGAGCCGCGCGCGGCTGATCGGTGCGGACTCGGGCGCGGGGATGGAAGAGAGCCGGCGGGGTCGCATTCGTCACTCAGACGGAGGCTACGGTCGAGCTCTTCGAAAAAACGACCTGGGGAAGAACTTCGTTCAGCGGGCGTAGGACGTCCTCCCCCGAGGGCGCGATCCACGGGCCGCACGAGCGACACCGGGGAGAGAGAGCGTCGTTCAATGGGCGCGGGACGTCCTCCCGCAGGCGCATCCTCGCGGCGGCACGAGCGACACGATTGGGGAGAGCTTCGTCCGACGGAGCAAGGACCACCTCCCTCCGAAGGGGCGCGATTCCGCGAGTTGTCGGAGCGACAAGTGCACGTCAACAGACCGCTTTGGGGAGAGGCTGCGATCGGAGTTGATCCGGGTGATCGATCGTATCGCGGGGCTAAGTACTTGAATTTGCTTGCGCACGTCCCGAGAGAACCGCTGTCGGAGGGCGATCGTGAGCGGAACACCCTGTGCTCAAGGGCTTACATGCGCTTCGCTGCCCTCCTCGCCTCGACGCTCCTCCTCACCACCGCGGCCTGCGCCGTGCCCGGCGCGGACGAAGAGGATCGGGCCTCGGCGACGTCGGATCTGGTCAACGGCGGTGACTACTCCGCCTGCTCCCTGTCGCGCAGCTCGATCCTCGCGTCGACCTCCCCGGCGCGGCAGCGCGCGATCCAGCGCGGCTTCGCCTGGCTCGACACCAACGTCCAGTACAGCCAGTCGGCGTCTCATCAGGGGTACCGCACCGACTGCTCCGGGTTCGTCTCGATGTGCTGGGAGCTCGGCTCGTCGCCGAACACGGCGTCCTTCATGGCGGGCTCGGGCAAGGCCACGCAGCTCCGCTCGTACGACGATCTGATCCCCGGCGACGCGTTCATCCGCTCCGGGCACGCCGCCCTCTTCCTCGGCTGGGAAGACGACGCGCGCACGAGCGCGTGCATCATCGAGCTGGCGAGCACGGCGTCGGACATGAAGTTCCGCTCGCGCAAGACCACCGCGCTGCAGAGCTCCGGCGCGAAGGCCTTCCGCGCCGACTACCTGTCCGGCGATCTCGGCGTCGCCCAGGGCGCCACGGAGGACGAGGACGAGCCGACGCAGACCCCGCCGCCGCCCCCCGCGACGAACGACGACCCGCCGACGAACGACGATCCGCCGACGCCGACCCCGCCCCCCTCCGAGCCGGACACCGACACCGAGGACGACCTCGAGGGGACGCCGCCGGGCGCCGACGACACCGAAGACTCCGAGTCCTACGAGGTGCCGCTCGAGCCGTCCGAGTCCGAGGGCGATCCGGGCGACGATTACGAGCCGCAGACGACGAGGAAGCGCGCACGCGACAAGTCGTCCGCGAAGGCGCTCGGCAACGCGGGCTGCAGCGCTGCTCCCGGCAGCGCGGCCGGCTCGGGCCTCCCGATCCTCGGCGCCCTCTTCGCCGCCAACGTCATCGCACGCCGCGCGCGCCGCCGTCCGAACGCCTGATCACGCGCCCGCCGGTGCCGCTTCACCGCGCCCGCCGGTGCCGCTTCACCGCGCCGCGAGTGAGAGCGCACCGGATCGAGGGGCCCTGCGCGCTTCGTGAGCCTCCTGCAGGCGCGGCCTGCAGGCCGTGCGAGAGCGCACCGGATCGAGGGGCCCTGCGCGCTTCGTGAGCCTCCTGCAGGCGCGGCCTGCAGGAGGTGTGGACGAGGCGCCCGACGCCGCGCTCCGCCGGGGCGGCCCGGCGTCAGGAGTCGATCGTGATCGACAGCTTCTGCCGGAGCGCGAAGTACTCCTCGCTGACGGAGAAGAGGACGATGTCCTTCATCCGCTCCTTCACCGCGACGCTCGTGGCCTCCTCGGTCGAGCGAATGACCTCGGTGGCGAGCTGGAGGTCGTGCGCGAGGAGGAAGCCGACGCGATCGGCCGTGAGGTCGATCGACGCGACCCACTTCTTCAGGTCGAGCGCGCCGCCCGCCTGGAGGAGCTTCGAGACGGCGCTCGCGAGCTTGTCCTTCTCCGCGCCGACGAAGTCCTGCCCCATCGCCTGCATCGCCTCGTTCACCTGACCCATGAGGTCCGGTGAGACGGGGAACTGCGGGACGCACAGCTTGATCGCCGCGAAGAGCCAGGCCTTGAGGCCGGTGCCCGTCGGGACGAGGTGGCGGACGTAGAAGCCCGGGCGGAACGACGTCAGGTGGCGGCCCGCGAGGAACGCCAGCGACTGGTTCGGGATCGTGTTGTCGAACGCGGCCTGTCCGAGGACGATCGCCGGCGTGCGCGCGTGCACGATGCCGAGCGAGCCCGGATCGTTCGGGTTCTGGAACGTGAGCACCGGCGGCATCGCGAGCACGCCCTGCACGTAGTAGAGCGTCTGCGAGACCGGGTACGGGTGCATCGACGTGTCGATCGCGTAGCGCGGATCGAACCCGAGCTGCTCGATGGGCTGCGTGCGCGTGCGCATGATCGTCGGCTGGATCATCGCGAAGATGCGCGTGAGGATCGGGTCGAGATCCCAGTGCATCAGCTTGCCCCAGGCCTCGTCGTCGAGCGTCGACTGCGCCGGCGCGGCGTTCTCGGAGCGGTGCTTGCGGTAGAAGCGCTCCTCGTCCGGCTCGGCGAGGCGGAGGATCGACAGCGCCTGGCAGAGGCACCACGCCGGATCCGCGCGCTTCGAGTCGGTGTAGAGCTTGCGGAGGAGCTTGTAGCTCTCGACGCGGTACGGGTTCTTGCGGAGGATCCCCGCCTGCGACGAGACCGCCTTGTCGAGGTACTGCCCCGGATCGGACGCGTAGATCTCGGCGAGCTTGTCGCCGCGAGAGCGATCGTCGGGATCGAAGGCCTGCGCGGCCTCGTAGGCGTCGACCGCGAGGTCCGGCTCGTTCAAGAACTTCTGGTAGAGCTCGCCGAGCTTGTCGAGCACGCGGACGATCTTCTCGCGGTCCTGCGCGCCCTTCGCCTGATCGAGCTGCGTCTTGAGGAGCCGCTCGACCTCGTCGTTCTGGCCCTTCGTGCGATAGAGCTCGATCGCCTCGTTGAGCGCCTTGTCGTTGCTCGGCTCGAGCTCGAGGGCGCGCTTGTAGAACGAGAGCGCCTTGTCGATCTCGCCGGTGTGCTTCGACGCGATCGTCGCCGCGGTGTGCATGTACTTCGCGCGCTGCTTCGGGTCCTCGACGAAGTCGGCGAGGCGGAGGACGACGTCGACGAGCTTCGACCAGTCCTGCGTCTCCGAGTAGAGCTGCATCAGCTTGGTGAGCAGCTTGCGGTCGTCGGGGCGCTCCTCGAGGGCCTGCGTGTAGGCCTTCGACGCGCCGGTCCGGTCGCTCAGCTTCGCGAAGAGGACGTCGCCGATCTCGAGGAGCAGCTCGAAGCGCTCGTTGCCCGTCGCGAGCTGGAGGCGCGCCTTGCGGACGTTGATCGCGTTCTGCCACTCGCTCTTCTCGTCGTAGACCTTGGCGAGCGAGCGGTACGGGCGCGGGTTCGACGGATCGAGATCGGTCGACTCGCGGAGCGGCTTGATCGCGGCGTCGAGGTTGCCCGAGCGGCGCGCGCTCTCTCCGAGGTGGTAGAGCGCCTCGGCGCGCTCGGAGCCCGCGAGCACGTCGCCGTACTTCTTGAAGAGCTCCTCGTGCATGCCGTACGCGCTGTGCGGATCGCCGAACTCGAAGAGCGCGTTGGCGGCGCGCGCGAGCGCGTCGACGTCCTGCGGCGCGAGCTGCTTCAGCGCGTCGACGGCCGCCATCATCCGCGGGTTCGTGACCGGCGGCGGCGGCACCGTGCCCGGGGCGCTCGGCGCGACCGAGATCCGGGCCTGGCTGGCCGGGCCTCCGCCGATCCACTGGCTGCTGGGCGGGCCGCCGACGTCCTGCTGCGAGAGCGAGGCCGCCGAGGTCGGCGGCAGCGACGGGCGCGACTGCGTCTTGCCGAACGCCTCCATGAAGCGCACGAGCACGCGGACCCCGTCCTCCTTCGCGAGGACGCCGGACCGGTTGACGAGGCTCTCGTAGTACTTCGCCGCCTCGATCATGCGGCCCGCCTCGAAGGCGAGGTCGCCGAGGACCATGAGGCCGTCCGCGTTCGACGAGTCGAGCTCGATCGACTTCTTCGCGGCGGTCTCGGCCTTCTGCGGATCGACGAGCTGCGAGTGGTGGACCTTGGCGAGCTCGGCCCAGAGGCGCGCACGGGCCAGGTCGCTCTCGGCGGTGCCGAGCTCGCGCTCGACGAGGCCGACGACGCTGAGCCAGTCGCCGCGCTGCGCGTACGCCTTGCGGAGCGCGACGCTCGCCGACGGATCGCGCGGGTTCGCGTCGAGGGCGAGCTTGTAGCGCTCGATCGCGCTGTCCTTGTCTCCGCGCGTCTCGAGGAGCCGGGCTGCGCGCATCCACTGCTCGGCCTTCGCCTCCGGCGTCGCCGCCTTCATCGCGAGCGCCTCGATCGCGGTGAGCGCCGCGTGGGCGTCGCCGCTCATCTCGCGGAGCTGCGCGAGGGCCTCGAGCGCGCCGGCGTGCGCGGGCTGGATCGCGAGGATCTGCTCGTAGGTCTTCGTCGCGCGGTCGGGCGAGCCGATCTGCTCGGCGAGCGTGCGGGCCCGCGCGAGCAGCAGGTCGATCCGCCGGGTCGCGTCGCCGGTGACCGACGCGTGCTTCTCGTAGAGCGCGCAGACGGGCTCCCAGCGCTCGAGCGCGCGGTAGTGACGCGCGAGCGCGCTGAGCGCGCCGTCGTGCGCGGGATCGATCGCGAGGATCGCCTCCAGCGCCTCGGCGGCGGCCTGGTGGTCGAGGAACTCCTCGTCGTGGAGGCCGGCGACGCGCTCGTACAGGTTGATCTTCTGGCGCGGCGTGGCGGCCGACTGGATCTGCCGCTCGAGGACCTCGAGCAGCTCGCGGTACTTGCCGGTGCGGTTGAAGATGCGGTCGAGGCCCTTCAGCGCGTTGAGGTTCGTCGGATCGACCGCGAGCACGGCCTCGAAGCGGCGCGTGGCCTCGGCGAGGTCGTTCAGGTGGTCCTCGTAGACCTCGGCGACCTTCGCGAGGGCCTCGGCCTTCTCGAGGCCGCGGCGCGCCTCGGCCCGGCGCTCGAGGATCTGCGCGAGCGTCGTGAAGTCACCGGTGCGCTCGGCGATGCGGGCCATCGCGTCGCACGCGCGCCCGTGGCCGGGATCGTCCGAGAGGACGGTCATGAAGAGATCGCGCGCGCGCGCCATGTCGTTCAGGCGCGTCTCGAGGATCTCCGCGGCCTCGGCGCGGAGGTCCCGCGACTTCGGCGCGCTCGCGGCGACGTCCGCGCGCGCCATCAGGACCGAGACGAGCTCGGGCCACTGCTGGGCGCGGCGGTAGATGCCGGTCATGCCCTCGGCCGCGCCCTCGTTCGCGGGATCGGCGGCGAGCACCTGCTGGTAGGCGCCGAGCGCCATGTCGGCGCGCCCGAGCTTCTGCTCGTACCAGCGCGCCGCGCGCGCCATCAAGGCGACGTGATCGGCCTGCCCGAGCGTCCCGGCCTTGAGCGCCTCGCCGATGGTCTCGAGCTGCTCGGACCAGGCCTGGTGCTTCGCCCCGCACAGCCGCTCGACCTCGGCCGCGTACTCGTCGTTCGTCGGCTCCTCGCAGAGGGCCTGACCGAACGCGACCGCGGCCTGCTCCGGATCCTCGAGCTCGGTCGAGTAGAGGCGGCCGATCTCGGCGAGCGCGCGCCCGCGCTCCTCGCCCGGGGCCGCGGACTGGCTCTTGTTGAGGAGCATCTCGACGAGCTCTTCGTACTTGCCGAGCGCCTTGCGGGCGTCCTCGAGCGCGACGAGCGCGATGTCGTCCTGCGGATCGAGCTCGACGATCGCCGCGTAGGTCTGCTCGGCGCGCGCCTTGTCGCGGCCCGCGCCGTCGAAGATGCGCGCGGCGCGGAAGAGGAGCGTCTTCTTCGTCTCGAGCTCGTCGTCGGACGCGCCGCGGACCTGCGCCGACGCCGCGGCGAAGGCGTCTGCCACGCGGATCGCGTCGGCGCCCTGGTCGACGGCGTGCTCGAGCGTGAGCGCGACCTCGAGGTCGCTCGGCGCCGCGAGCAGCGTGTCGATCATCTGCTGCACCTTCTCGGGCGCGATGCCGCCCGCCGCGCGCATCTGCGCGGAGGCGCGCCCCAGCGAGTCGAGCGCGTCGAGCACGGCGGCGGCGTCCTTCGGACGGCGCGCCGGGTCCTTCTGGAGCAGCGTCAGCACGAAGTTGTCGATGTCGCTGGTCACCCAGCCGCGCGGCGCGCGGTGGCTCGGCGGCTCGGCCTCGCTCGAGAGGTGCGCGAACGCGGCGTCCGTCGCGCTCTCGTGGTGGAAGACCGGCTTGCCCGTGAGGAGCTCGTAGAGCACCGCGCCGAACGCGTAGACGTCGCTCTTCGGATCGGCGGCGCGCCCGCGGACGATCTCCGGCGCCACGGTCTTCGGCGAGCCGTAGACGGCGAGCAGGCCCGTGTGCCCGTTCGCCGCCACGCTGCGGAGGCGGAGGCGATCGCTGCCGAAGTCGATCAGGCAGACGCTGAGGTCCGAGCCCTCGCCCGCGCGCGACGAGACGAGGACGTTCTCGGTCTTGAGATCGCCGTGGACGAGGTGCGCCTTGTGGATCGCGGCGAGCGGCTCGAGGATCCCGCGGAGGATCGGGCGGAGCTCGCCGTAGGCGACCGGCCCCGTGCGCGCGAGGCGGGCGGCGAGCCGCTGCGCCTCGATGAACTGGTAGGCGACGTAGAACACGCCGGGCTCGATCTCGCCGGCCTCGAGGTGGCGCGGCAGGCCGGGGTGATCGACGGTGCCGATGAGGCGGTTCGCCGTCAGGAAGCGGTGCACGGCGCGGCGGTCGCGCACCGCCTCGCGGCGGAGCACCTTGAGCGCGTAGACGGCCTTCGCGCCGCCGTCCTGACGGATCGCCTGGTAGACCACGCCGAGATCGCTCTCGCTGATCTTCCTCTGGATCGTGAAGTCGCCGAGCTGACGGCCCGCCGCGAGCTCCTCCTTGCCGAGCAGCGTGACGATGTCGCGGACGCGGGGATCGACCTCCTTGCGCGAGTGCAGGATGACGTCGACGAGCGCGTCGATGCGGTCGCCGTCGAAGCAGCGCTCCGTCAGGGCGAGGGCGAAGCTGCCCTTCGCGCTCTGGCCGCCGACCTCGTCCGGCGCGAGCCCGAGGAGGCGCTCGCTCATCGTCGTCATTTCGTCGAGCGTGAAGAGGCGCTCGAGCTCGCCGCGCACAATGTCGATCGTCGGGTTCATCTTGCTGCTGTTCCTCGCGGATAGAGCCGGTCCGCACGGTCTCGCGACGGGAGGGAGATCCCTCGGAATCGCGGTAGCGCTCACGGGGGGAAGGCCGCGGGAGCTTAGCGGAAAATTCCGCGGCGACAGCCCTAAAATCGGGGCGTCCGCGCATGGCGCGCAGCGTCGATCCACGCCTGAAAAATCGGGTCACGAGCGCGGTCGGATTTCCGCGTCACAAGCCCGTCTCGACGCCTTCGGCGGACGCCCGCGGAGTCGCGTCGACTTCAGCGCGCGTCGGCTCCGACGAGCCGCCGGATCACGCCGACGAGCGCCTCCCACAGGGTCACCGCGCGTGGCTCCCGCACCCGGTCGAGGAGCAGGTGCGCGCTCGAGCGCGGGACGAAGCTGCCGGCGCACTCCGGGCAGCGGAGGAGCTCGACGCCCGTGATGAGCTCGCGCTCGGTCGCGTCGGTGAAGCGGTACATCTCGAGCTGGAGCGCACGCGCGCACCGCGGGCACGCGCCGGAGCCGCCGGCGGGCGCGGGTACGGGCGCAGGCACGCCGGCGCGCGCGGCCTCGGCCTCGGCCGCCACGGTGTGGACATCGCCGTCGAACCAGTCGACCCACAGGCCGCCGCACGCGTCGCAGACGTCGATCTCGGCGGAGGGGACCGCCTCGCAGCGCATCGGCGCCGCGCAGCCGGGGCAGCGCACGGTGACGCCTCGGTAGGCGGGGCCGCGACCGGAGAGATCCATCTCTCCCATCGCAACGCGGCGAGCGGCGGAGCGCAAGCACTACACGCGGCGGCGCGCGGAGCGGTCGAGCGGCGCGAACCACCGCGGAGGAACGCGAGCCGTACACGCGGCGGCGGTGGAGCGGCGCGGAACGAGGGAGCGCGCGGCCCCGGCGTCGAATCAGTGATGGACGTGGTCGCGCGAGAGCCCCGGGTGGGTCGGATCGCCCGGCTCGTGGCGCGGGTTCGCGGTCTCTTTCGTCCCGTCGCGACCCGCCATGCCCATCAGGAGGTCCTTCGTGTAGATGAACTGGTCGCGCGAGTCGTACGGGACGGCGTGAATGCCGGTGTCCATCCGGATGGCGTCGCACGGGCACGCCTCGACGCAGAAGCCGCAGAAGATGCAGCGCAGCTCGTCGATGACGAACTTCACCGGGTACCGCTCGTAGCCGCGGCGCGAGTCGCCCTCCGGGTACTCCCCCGCCTCGATGTAGATGCACTGCGCCGGGCACGCGGTCGAGCAGCAGAGGCAGGCGACGCAGCGCGGGCTCGCGTCGTCGCGGAGCGTGAGGCGATGGACGCCGCGGAAGCGCTCCGGGTACGGCCGCTTCTGCTCGGGATAGCTGATCGTCGTGACGCCCTCGGCCCAGCGCTCGGTGACCGGGTCCGGACGGGTTCCGCGGACCATGTCGCGGGTGTTCTTGAAGAAGTGGCGCATCGACGCGCCGATCCCCTTCATGATCTCGGGCAGGTAGGACTGAACGGTCGGCGTCTTCTCGACGTACTGGACCGGCGTCGCGTTGAGCGGAGCGGCGGGCTTCTTGGGGAAGGCTCGGGGCATGGG
>JAHBWA010000166.1 GCA_019637195.1 Labilithrix sp.
CACCCGGGTCACGCGGCTCTGCGCCGGCGCGGTCCGCTGCGAGATAGCGTTCCACGACGACGAGTCCGCCGCCGACGTGCCGGTCGACGTCCGCGTCCACGTCTTGCGGATCGTGCAGGAGGGCGTGCGCAACGCCGTCCGCCACGCTCGGGCGAAGGTCGTGCGCGTCGAGCTCGAGCGCAGCGCTCGCGTGGTCGTCCGGGTCTCCGACGACGGCGAGGGCATGCCGGAGGGCGCGCTCGAGGCGTCACGCGGCGGGCTCGCGAACATCGCCAAGCGCGCGGAGCTCCTCGGCGGGGAGGCTTCGTGGACGTCCGACGGCGGGACCCACCTGGTCGTCACGCTCCCGCTCGGCGCGCCTCGGTGAGGCGGAGGGCCACGCGTCCGGCCGAACGGCCTCGCGCAACGCACGTTGCGACCGCCACCGGCGACCACGACACGGTAGACTGACCGCGGCCCGTCACGCGGTCGCGGGAGGGCCCTCCGGAGATCGCCATGAGCAACCCGTTCCTCCCCGAGCGTGCAGCCGACGCCGTCCGCGTCATCGAGTCGATCCCGGTCGAGGGCTCGTCCGGCCTCTCGCCAGAGGCGGTCGCGGCGGACAAGATCCCCTCGCCTCCTCACCTCTTGCTCTCGCGTGCGCTCGCCCGCGGCGCCATGGGGCACGTGCACCCGGCGTTCGATCGGAACCTGCTCCGGCAGGTCGCGCTGAAGCGAATCGACAAGGACTACGCGAGCAAGCCCTTCTACCGCGACGCGTTCATCGCCGAGGCCCAGATGACGGGCCAGCTCGAGCACCCGAACATCGTTCCGGTGCACGAGCTCGCGATCGACGCCAACGGCATCCCCTACTTCACGATGAAGCTGGTGCAGGGGAGCTCGTTCGATCGCTGGCTCCACGCGCGGAAGCCTGGCCACGCGGAGCGGATCGAGGGCGGCATCGAGATCCTGCTCAAGGTCTGCGACGCGCTCGCATACGCGCACCATCGCGGCGTGGTGCACCGCGACCTGAAGCCCGCGAACATCATGGTCGGCGACTTCGGGCAGGTCTACCTGATGGACTGGGGCCTCGCGAAGCTCCTGCGCTCGCACCCGGCGTCGGGCGAAGGCGCCCTCATGAACGCTCAGGGACCGGTGGGCACGCCCGACTTCATGGCTCCAGAGCAGGCGCGCGGCAATCCGCGCGAGGTCGACGCCCGCTCGGACGTCTTCGGCGTCGGCGCGCTCCTCTACGAGGTGCTCTGCGGGCACGGCCCGTACGGCGCCGTCGGATCGTCGAACGACGTCGTGCAGCGCGCCGCCGCTGGCGAGGTGATCCCGATCGATCAGGCCTGCGCGAACATCGGCGTCTCGCGCCGGATCCGCGCCATCGCCGAGCGGGCGACGCAGCCCGACCCCGCCCAGCGCTACCAGAGCATCGCCGAGCTGCAAGACGCGATGCGGGCCTTCCTCCACGGCGGGCTGCACCTCCCGCGCAGGGGCTTCGCCGCGGGCGAGGTGATCTTCCGCGAGGGTGACAAGGGAGACGCCGCCTACATGATCGTCAGCGGGCGCTGCCGCGCGTTCCGCACCGTCGACGGCGTCGAGGAGACGCTCGCGACGATGGAGCCCGGCGAGGCGTTCGGCGAGATGGCGCTCATCCTGTTCGAGCCGCGATCGGCGAGCGTCGTCGCGATCGACGACGTGACCGTCCTCGTGCTCGACCAGGCGACGATGAACGAGGGCCTCGGGCTCTCCGGCTGGACGGGCGCGCTGGTCCGCGCGCTCGCGCAGCGCTTCGCCGATCTCGAACAGATGGTCCGCGACTCGGGCCTCAGGCGCGGGTAGGCCCCGGCTCCGACGAACGCCGGACCTCGCTCCGAGGCGCTGCGTTCGCTACTCGGTGCGCTGGATCACGTGGAACGCGTCGCTCGACACGGCGGGCGGCACCCGACCCGGCACAGTGCCGGCTCGCGGACAGCAACAACTGAATGAGATCCACGGGTTGCTCGTGCGCTAGCCCTCGCACTGGATGGCGCGGGTTTCGCTGAACCGCGCCTCCACACGGGCGACGCGCCCGCGTGTGAACCCATCGAAAGGCCAAGTCCATGAAGCTCGCGCGGTCGATCTCCGTCATCACGTTGCTGTCGGTCAGCTCGGGAGCGTTCGCCTCCGTCCCGTTGCCGAGCGGCACGACCACGCGACCGCCGACGTCGGTGGTCATCAAGGTGACGCCGGAGGAGGCGGCGAGCGTCGAGGCGTCGATCAAGGCGCCCAAGATCGCGATGGCGGGTGTCCCCCTGCCACGTCCTACCGGGGTGTCGCTCCATCCGGCGGTGACGCCGGACCTCGACACGCCACCGCCGCCGCCGCGGACCCCGAAGCTCAACGTCGGACAGTTCCACGCGCGCATCCACGGGGCGCTCAAGGACGAGACGCGCGGCTATGCGCTCGGACTCCGGAAGGGCGGCGCGCCGGTCCTCTCGCTGGCGTGGGACGTCGCGCGGGCGCGTCTGGACGGCAACAAGGCCTGGACGCTCGACACGCGGATGCACATCGGCCAGGCGAGCGAGCACATCACGGCGATCGCCATGGTGAGGATGCTCGAGGAGCGGGGAATCTCACTCGACGCCCGCATCGGCGACTACCTGCCCAGCTACTGGACCGTGGGGGCGAACAACGAAGGCGTCACGTTCCGCGAGCTCATCACCCACAGGAGCGGGCTCGATCGGATCTGGGCCGACTACGCGACGGTCAGGGCGGAGTTTGCCGCCTACAACAACGATCGCAACAAGCCGTCGTGGTCGCCCGCCAACTACGGCCTTCTCCGCGTGCTCAGCGGAACGGTGACCGGCGCGGTGAACAAGGACGCGTGGTTCGCCGCCCCCATCGCCATCAACCCGGCGACGGAGAGAGCCTTCAACGACGGGATGTGGGACGCGAAGACGACCGACGCGTTCCTATCGTACGCGCGAACGAAGGTCTTCGCGCCGTCCGGCGTCAGCGCTGTGACCACTGTGCCTGTCGGCAACCCCGCGCTGGCCTACCCCACCAAATGGGACACCCTCCCTGGCTGGGACTCGGGCGATCTCAAACGCTGGCTCGGAGCGCTCGCCTTCCGTCTGTCGGTGAACGAGGTCCTCGACGTGATGAGCACATACCGCCGAAAAGGGACGATCCTCTCGGCTACGCGTGCGAAGCAGCTGATCGAAGCGAACTACGGCCTGCTCGAGCCGATCGAGACGCCGGCGGGAAAGATCCACTGGCAGTTCGGCTTCTACACCGACGGCTACCGCGACGGCTCTGGAGGAACCTTCAGCTCGGCCGAGCAAGCCATCCTCATGTACTTGCCCGATGACATGGAGCTCGTCGTGCTCGTCAACTCATACTTGTATCCAAGCCAGAAGAAGCTCGACGAGGTCGTCAGGGCCGCGTACGTCGCGAGCCTCCAGTGACCCGACGGAAGCGCCGCCTCTGCGACCTCGACCTCGACCTCGACTCGACGAGCGGCGCGAGACGTGCGGCCGGAGTTTGAACGCAGCTGTTCGCTCGCCGAGGACAGCGACTTCGTGGACAAGGTGAACCAGTGCACCGCCAAATACGGGTGCGATTTCGTAGGCTGCGTGAACGCGGACTGAGTCGCCCCGCTCCCAGTGCTGCGTTCGTTACTCGGTGCGCTGGATGACGTGGAAGCCGTAGTCGGTCTCGACGACGTGGCTCACGTCGCCGCGCCCGAGCTCGAAGGCGGCGTCCGCGAACGGCGGGACGACGTCGGTGCGCCCGATCGCGCCGATCGAGCCCTCGCGCGTCGCCGCCCCGGGCTCCTCGCTGTACGCGCCGACGACCTCGGCGAACGTCGCGCCGCCCTCGAGCTTCTCGCGCGCCTCGAGCGCGCGCAGGCACGCCTCTTCACGCGACCGGGAGACCGTCTCGGCCGCGCTCTTCGCGCCGGCGTACTTCACGAGGACGTGCCTCACTGTGACCCTGTCCGGCGCCCCAGCGGGCGGCTCGCGCTTCGCGCCCGCGATCGCGAGGCAGCGCTGCGCGGGGGTCTCGGCGGCCCCGTCCTCGACCCCGCCCGACGGCGCGCGCGGAGCCGGCGTGCTCCCGCCACACGCGCCGGCCCCCGCCGCCGAGAGGACGATGCCGGCCAGCACGACCAGGGCCGTCGGGACGCGCTTCATCATGACGCCCGCGACAGTACACCGGCGGCGCATGCCCTGTCGATTTGCGCGGAGATGCCGCACGACGCGCAGAGTCCGTGCCGCGACCGGACGCGAGCGATACACTCACGAACGGGATGCCCGACCCGCCGAGCCTCGTCGGACGCACGATCGCCCAGCGATACTGCATCGAGCAGCTCGTCGGTGGCGGAGCGATGGGCGACGTCTACCGCGCGCGTCACGTCGGCCTCGGCAGCGACGTCGCCGTCAAGATCATGCGGGCGAGCGTCGCCGACGCCTCCAGCTTCAAGGAGCGCTTCTACCGGGAGGCCAAGGCCGCGAGCCGGCTGGCGCACCCGAACTCGGTCCGCGTCCTCGACTACGGCGAAGAGCCCGACGGCCTCGTCTACCTCGTGATGGAGTTCCTCCGCGGGCGGGACCTCCTCGACGTCCTCGCCACCGACCAGCCGCTGTCCGAGCAGCGGATGGTCGACATCCTCGCCCAGACGCTCGCCGCGATCTCGACCGCGCACGGGCACGGCATCGTCCACCGCGATCTCAAGCCCGAGAACATCATGATCGTCCCCGACGAGGACGAGGACGGACGCGACTGCGTCAAGGTCTGCGACTTCGGGATCGCGAAGCTCGTCGACGCGCGCGCGTTCAAGTCGCACGAGGACGTGCGCACCGCGCTGACGACCGGAAACGCGATCATCGGGACGCCCGAATACATGTCGCCGGAGCAGGCCCGCGGCGAGGCGCTCGACGCGCGGAGCGATCTCTACTCGGTCGGCGTCATCCTCTACCGGATGCTCACGGGCCGACTCCCCTTCGACGCGGAGAACGCGATCGGCGTCGCGGTGAAGCACATCGTCGAGGAGCCCGTGCCGCCGTCACGCGTCGTCGACTCGCCGAACCCGCGCCTCGAGGCGATCTGCATGCGCGCTCTCCGCAAGGATCCGCGCGATCGCTTCGCGACGGCGAAGGAGATGCGCGCGGAGCTCCGGGCGGCGCTCGGCGGGGGTCCCTCGGGGACCTACGCCGACCCGGCGAGCGGCGCCGGACGGCCGAGCGGCGGCGACCCGGCGAGCGGAGCCGGACGGCCGAGCGGCGGCGACCCGGCGGTACGCGGGGTCGCGGCGTCGACCGACGATCCGGCGCTGGCGGCCACGATCGGCGACGGCGTCTCCTTGAAGGCCTCTCCACCCACGAAGGCCGCCGAGCCGGATCCGAGCGACATCGTCGTGCCGCTGGACTCGAGCCGACGCGTCCTCGGCCTGGCGCTCCTCGCCGCGCTCGCGGGGCTCGTCGTCACCGCGGGCGCCTTCGCCTGGGCGACGCAGGCGCCCGACGTGAGCACCGGCGCGGGCCTCGTCGCTCCGGCCGCGTCGAGTGGAACGGACGAGGCCGCGACGACGCCGGCCGGATCGGACGAGGCGCCGGCGACCACCGGCGGCGAGCCACGGCCCCCCCCGGCGTCGACCGGCGCGCACGCGACGGCCGGTGCTCCGCCGCGCATCGGCGGGCAACAAGCTCACGCCGGCGGGCAGCAAGCGCACTCCAGCGGGCAACAAGCTCACGCCGGCGGGCAGCAAGCGCACTCCGGCGGGCAGCCGGCGCACACGGACGCGCCGACGACGAACCGTCCGAGCCCGACCGCCCCGCCGGCGGCGCCGAGCTCGGCGCCGCCGCCCGCTCCGGCGACGGCGCCCGACAACGCTTCGCCGCCCGCCGCGCCGGAGTACCGGCCGGCGAACGCGCTCGTCGCACGCGAGCCGCTGATCGCAGAGCGCGTCCAGCGTGACGTCCTCGACCGCAAGCTGGCCGAGCTCGCGCCGCGCCTGAACGACTGCTACCGCGACTCGCTCTTCATCGCGGGTCGTCCGGTAGGCGGCCGCGCGGAGATCCACATGTCGATCGACGCCGCCGGTCACGTCGTGAGCGTCGTCTCGGCGCCGCAGCTCCCGCCGTTCCAGCGCTGCGCGAGCCGGCTCGTCTCGTCGATCGTGCTCCCGGCCCAGGCGGTCGAGGCCGGCGGCGGGACGGCCGAGCAAGGCCTGAAGCTGACGCCGTAGCGGCTCGCGCGCGGTGTAGCATGGCCCCGATGCCGCTCACGGAAGAAGCCTTCACCGCGCTGGTCGACGCCGGCTGCGGCGCCTGCGCGAGCAAGAAGCTCACGGTAGAGACCTACGTGGCCCAGAGACTCCCGCTCCTCGGCGGCGAGCTCTATGGCTCGCCGTCGTGGGGCTACCGCGGGGAAGACCTGGTCGCCGGCACCATCCGGATCGGGTGCGAGGGGTGCGCCCGGGACCTCTTCACGGCGACGGCGTGCCCTCTCTGCGACGCGCCCGACGGCGTCGCGCGGGCGCTCGACGCGGAGAACACGTTTCCCCTCCCCGTGTCGTGCACGAGCTGCGGAAGCGAGCAGGTCACGGTCACCGCCTACGTCCCTGCCACCGTGCTCTATGAGGGCAAGCGCGCCGCGAAGGCCCGCACCCAGACCGCCCCGGAGGATCCCGGGTTCCACGCTTTCCGTGCAGAATGCAAGCAATGCCGAACCGTCGCCGAGCAGCGCGTGCCCTGCCCGCTTTGCTCGCCGGCATGAGGCGGCTCCCGGGCGCGCGGCGGCCCGCGAGCGCGAGGACCGCCCCCGCGACGCCGGGGGTCGCCGTACGCGCCATGATCCTGGCGAGCGTCCTCGCGGTCGTGGCGTGCGTGAACCCGGCGCCGCGGCCCATCACGTACACCGGACAGGATCCGAAGTCGGATCTCGTGCTGCGCACGGCCGCTCGCGATCTCGGTTGTCCGCTCGAGGCGCTGCAGATCGCCTTCTCCGCGAACCACCGTTACGTCAACGAAGCGGCCTTCCGCTGGGTCATCGAGGGGTGCGGGGAGCGCGCGGGCTACTTCGAGATCTGCGAGCTCCTCGCAGACCCCATCCCGCCCGGCTGGACCGCGGTCGACGGCTCGCTCGCGTGCCGCGACCTCCTCATGACGCGCGTCCGCCTCGCACCCGCGCTCGCCCCCGGCGCCGCTCCGCCGCTCCTCGGCGGAGGTACGGCCGACGATCCGGGAGGCGTCCCGCCGCCCGTCGACTGACACGCGGCCTCACCTCGCGCGGGCTCCTTTCACGAGCTCCCCCACGACCTCGTCTCACAGCCTGCCTTCGCGGCGTGCCTTCACGGCGTGCCTTCACGACCACCATCGAAGCAGCCGCGACGTCGACGCGAGGGAGGACTCGCGTCCTCGCCGGGAGGACTCGGCTCCACGTCGGCGCGGCCCGCCAACATCCCGAAGTGCGCGAGATGGTTCGGCTCGGTCCTGGCATCGGTCGTGCGACCCGAGAGTCCATGCCGTCCGCTCGCGTCCTGCTCGCTCGTGTCGTCCTCGTCGCAGGCGTCGCAGGCGCCCTCACGCTGGCGCCCGCGGCCAGCGCGGCCGCCGGGTCCAAGGTGGTCAAGCAGGCGACCGGACCGACGCCGTGGTGCGCGCCCGAGGTCGAGGCGCTCCCGGGCGACGTCTGCTACCTCGACGGAAACAGCAAGGCGCAGGCGCGACGCACGCTCGTCATCTTCCTCCACGGCGCGATCGCGAAGAACACGAGCTGGTCGCAGAACCACGAGCGCATGCTCCTCCGGCTCGCCAAGGCGACCGGTATCGAGGTGCTCTTTCCGCAGTCGCCGCTCACGGCCGTCGGCTACGTGTGGCCGGGCGCCGTCGAGAAGCAAGAGTCCGTCGAGAAGGACCTGATCGACGGCTGGATGGCCGCGAAGCGCCTCGTCGAGAAGCGCGACACGCGACCGTTCGACGACGTCTTCGTCATGGGCTTCTCGAGCGGGGCCTATTTCGCGAGCTCGCTCGCGATGCGCGGGCGGCTCGACGTCGACGGTTACGCCGTGTTCGCCGGCGGCCAGCCGATGGGCGCGCGGGCTACGCCGGTCGAGCGGTTCTCGCCGGTCTTCGTCGGCGTCTGCGCGAACGACTCCACGACGGCGGCGCACTCCCGCGCCTTCGCGGGCTCGCTCGCCGCCGCCGGGATCCCGCGCGCCGTGAGGGAGCAGCGCGTCGGCCACGGCCTCGACCACGTCCATTTCACGTCCGCGCTCGCGTACCTCCGGGGCAAGAACCGCTCGCGCCTCGCCGCGCGCTGACCGCGCCGCGCCCGTCACGTCGCGGCGGCGAGGCACTCGCGGCGCGTCACGTCGTGGCGATACGCGAAGAGCCGCTCGAGCTCGCGCCGCGCGAGCGGTCCCCCGAGCGCGCGCCCGAGGCGGCCGAGCGGCAGCTCGTAGTCGACGTCGTCGGTGAGCGCGCTCTCGGAGGGCCCACGCGCGGTGATGACGTGTCGATGAAGCCAGCGCGCGAAGGGCCCTCGCACCATCCGGTCGGCGAACATCCGGCCTCGCTCGTACGCGACGTGCTCGGCCTCGATCGCTCGCCAGAGCGGCCCGACCTTCACGCGCATCACGACGCGGGACCCGACCTCGAGCGACGCCGGCGCCTGGACGAGCTCGGTCCGCAGCCACGGCGGCGTGAGCAGCGCGAGCGCGCCTTCACGCTCGTGGAACGCCCACAGGACCTCCGCGCTCACCGGGAAGCTCGACTCCTTCACGAACCGCACGCCGGATCCTTTAGCGCGCCACGCGCGCGCCGGGAGCCGCGGCGCGCGAGCGATCATTCGCCGCGCGCGAAGCGCTCCCGGTACGCCCGCTCCAGCTCCTCGCGGTGCTGCGGCGCCGCGATCCCGATGAGCAGCCGCGCTCGCTCTTGGAGGCCCTTGCCGTAGAGGTTCACGACGCCGTGCTCGGTCACGACGTGCTGCACGTGCCCGCGCGTCGTCACCACGCCCGCTCCCGGGTTGAGCATCGGGACGATCCGCGAGATCCCCTTCCGGGTCGTCGACGGCATCGCGATGATCGGCTTGCCGCCGACGGACAGCGACGCGCCGCGCATGAAGTCCATCTGACCGCCGATGCCCGAGTACTGGTGCACGCCGATCGAGTCGGCGCACACCTGGCCGGTCAGGTCGATCTGGATCGCGCTGTTGATCGCCACGACCTTCTGGTTTTTGCGGATGACCGACGTGTCGTTCACCCACGCGACGTCACGGAAGGCGACGAAGGGGTTGTCGTGCACGAAGTCGTAGACGGTGCGCGTGCCCAGGACGAACGTGGTGACGATCTTCCCGCGCTCGACCTTCTTGTGCTCGTTCGTGATGACGCCCTTCTCCACGAGCGGGACGACGCCGTCGCTGAACATCTCCGTGTGCACGCCGAGCCCCTTGTGGTCGCCGAGGAACCGCAGCACTGCGTCGGGGATGGCGCCGATGCCCATCTGCAGGGTCGAGCCGTCCTCGACGAGCTCGGCGACGAAGCGCCCGATGCGCTCGGTCCCCGCGTCCGCCTGCGCCGCGTAGTGCACCTCCGGCAGCTCGCGCTCCTCCTCGATCGCGACGGTGATCCGCGACTGGTGGATGTGACTGTCGCCGAGCGTACGCGGCATCTTCGGGTTGATCTGCGCGATGATCGTCGCCGCCTCCTGCGAGGCCGCGAGCGCCGCGTCGATCGACGTCCCGAGCGAGCAGTAGCCGTGAGCGTCCGGCGGCGAGACCTGGAGGACGGCGACGTCGAGCGGGAGCCGCCGCTCGCGGAACAACGCGGGGATCTCGCTGAGGAACACCGGCACGTAGTCGCCGGAGTGCCCGTCGACCCATTCGCGGACGTTCGCCGAGACGAACAGCGAGCTCAGGAACATGTGCTTCTGGACCGCCGGTCGCCTCCAGTCGACCGCCCCGAGGGTGCTGATCGCCACGAGCTCCACGCCGGTCACCTCGCCGGCGCGGTCGAGCAGCGCCGCGAGCAGCGACGACGGCGTGGCGGCGCTCCCGTGAATGAAGACGCGCTGCCCGCTCTGGACGTGCTGGACCGCTTCCGCCGGGGTCTTGCAGAGGATCATCGAGCGCGAGCCTACCGAGGTCCGCGCGGACTTCGGAGAGGATTCGCGCGGCGCGACTGCGCGGCTACACTCCACGCCTCGATGCCCCCGCGCCCGCTCGGTCCAAACAACACACCGTTCGACGTGCTCGGCCGTGACGCCGCGCTCGCGCTCGCGACGCGCTTCTACGACCACATGGACGAGCACGAGCCGGCGCTCGTCGCCGTTCACCGCACGGACGGCGCCGGGAAGGTCGCGCCGCTCGTGCGCGAGCGCTTCGCGGCGTTCCTCGTCGAGTGGCTCGGCGGCCCCGCCGACTACTCGCGCGAGCACGGACACCCGCGCCTGCGGATGAGGCACGCGCACGTCCCGATCGGCGTCGAGATGCGCGACGCGTGGCTCCGCTGCATGAACGCCGCGCTCGAGGATCCGTCGGTGGACGACGACGTGCGCGGCTACCTCCGTCGCCGCTTCGCCGAGGTCGCCGACTTCCTGCGGAACCGCGCCGAGCCCTGATCCCGCAGCCGGGCGCGCGCGACCGCCTCGACGAGCCCGGCGCGCACACGAGGCGAGCTTGCGGCGACCGCGGCGATGGCACGCGCGCTGCACGCCGCATGTGTCGAGAACGTCGTCATGGACACCGCCGTGCTCCTGGTGCTGCTCGCGCTCGCGATGGCCAGCCTCGTGCGCGGCGTCCGGCGGAAGAGCTGGCTCGCGATCCTCATCGGTCTCGGGCTCGCCTCGGCCACGCTCGTCGTCTTCGGCGCGTTCAGCACCTGGGGCGCGATGCTCTGGTTCGACGAGCAGGCCGCTGCCCGGCGCCTCGGGCTCGTCGTCGCGGGGACGGCCGGGGTCGCGCTGGGAGCGGCGGCGCTCTCCGCGGCGCTCGTGGCGCTCATCACGGTCCCGGCGAGGCGCGACGCCGGGCGCGCGCGCAGGATCGGCGTCGCGTCGGCGGCGCTCGCGGGGGCCGCCTGGGGAGCGGCGAGCTGGAGCCTCGTCCTCCGCTGGTCCGCGGGCAGCTCGGGCGGCCCCGGCGCGCCCTTCCGCGGAGGTCCCCCGAGCGTGTACCTCCTCGAGCTGCCGCTCGTCGACGCCGCGTTCTCCCTCGCGCTCCTGCTCGTCGCCATCAGCGCCATCGTGATGACGCGGGGCGCGCGCGAGCCGGCGCCGCGCGGGCTCTCGGTCCCCTCGTCCCGCTGAGCGCGGCCGCGGGCTGGACGCTCAGGGGCAGCTGCCCGCGTACGAGGTCGCGACGCGCAGCGTGCTGGGATCGCTGCCGCCGACGACGCGAGCGTAGTCCTCGACGGCGCGGGCGGCTTCGGCGCAGCGGCCGGCGCTGTCGAGCGCGCGCGCGCGCCCCCAGATCGCGACGGACCGCCCCCAGCGATCGCCCTCGCCGAACTGACGCTCGGCGCGCTCGAAGGCCGCGATCGCCTCGTCGGTCTTGCCGAGGCCCGCGAAGGCCGCGCCGGCGTTGTAGTCGATCCACGGGCTCGGCCCGACCGAGGGCGGGAGCTGGTCCTTCAGCTCGAGCACGCGCGAGTAGTTGCCCGAGCGGAGCGCGCTCGTCATCTCCGTCGCGAGCGGCGCCTCGACGGAAGGGGGCGCCGCGGTCGCGCGGCATTGGCTCGCGTAGCCGAGCGCCATGTCGGCCGCGCGCGCGTCGCTCGGGCGCACGAGCGACGCGAACTGCTCGTAGGCGCGCTTCGCCTCGTCACAACGGCCGACGTCATCGAGGACGCGCGCGCGCCCGTAGATCGCGAGCGACCGACCCCACCTGTCCTCGCCGAACTGGACCTCGGCGTTCTGGTAGGCGGCGACCGCGTCCTCCGAGCGACCGAGGTGGTGAAGCGCGGCGGCTCGGTTGTAGAGGGCCCACGGGTTCCGCGGCGCCAGGCGCACGGCGTTGTCGGCGCGCGCCAGCGCGTCGGTGTACTTGCCGAGCGCGACGCTCTCGGCCGCCGCCTCGGCTTCGCGATAGCCCGTCTGGAGCTCCGCGCTCGTGATCGTCGTCCGCCGCGAGACCGCCGTCCGCGGAGAGGCGCAGGCGCCGAGCAAGCATGCGGCAGCGGCAAAGAGCGCGATCGTCGTGACTCGGGGCATGGAGTTCTCCTCGCCGGCGAGCTGAAGCATCCGACGTGCCCGGTCGTCTCGATCGGCGGCCACATTTGGACGACTGCGGCATCTGTGGCATGACGAAGACCGATGGCCACCACCTCCTCGCGCGCGCTCCCGCGGCGCGCCATCCTGCTGAGCGGCCTCGCCGGGCTCGCGGTCCTGCTCAGCCGCTCCGTCGCCGGGTGCTCGAAGAACACCGCCGCCGTCGCGACCGCCGGCGACGGCACCGCAGCCGACGCCGGCGGCGAGACCGAGATGCCCTACCGCGCCATCGCGCGGCCGGCGCTCGTCTCGACCATCGCCGCGATCGGTCCGCTCGGCGAGCCCGACGCGAACGGCGTGCGCGTCCCAGAAGGCTTCACCGCGCGGATCGTCGCGCGGTCGAACCGCCCCGTCGTCGAGGGCAAGAGCTTCGAGTGGCACCCCATGCCCGACGGCGGCGCGACGTTCCCGACCGAGGACGGCGGCTTCATCTACGTCTCGAACTCCGAGCTCCCGTTCGCGGGCGGCGTCGGCGCCATCCGCTTCGACGCCGCGGGCAAGCTCGTCGACGCGTATCGCATCCTCGAGGGCACGAACGTGAACTGCGCCGGCGGGCCGACGCCGTGGAACACCTGGCTCTCGTGCGAGGAGGTCTACCGCGGTCAGGTCTACGAGTGCGACCCCTGGGGGGAGCACGCGGCGATCGTCCGCCCGGCGCTCGGCACGTTCAAGCACGAAGCCGCCGCGGTCGACCCGATCGCGCACCGCGTCTACCTCACCGAGGACGAGCCCGACGGCTGCTTCTACCGCTTCGTCCCGGCCGCGCTCGGCGCGCACGGCTTCGCCAACCTCACCGCCGGCACCCTGGAGGTCGCCGAGGTCGGGGCCGACGGCGCGGTCACCTGGCACGCCTTGCCCGATCCGCTGTTCGAGGGCGACGTCCCGACGCGCGCGCAGATCGGCGCCGCGACGCGCTTCGACGGCGGCGAAGGGATCTGGTGGCACGACGGCGTCGTGTACTTCACGACCAAGGGCGACGACCACGTTCGCGCCTACGACACCCGCGCCGCGCGCATCTCCGTCCTGTACGACGCACGGACGGCGACGGATCCGATCCTCACCGGCGTCGACAACGTGACGGTCTCCGCCTCGGGCGACGTGCTCGTCGCCGAGGACGGCGGCGACATGCAGGTCGTCGCCATCCTGCCGTCGGGCGAGCTCAAGCCGCTCGTCCAGCTCGTGGGCTACGAGGACAGCGAGATCACCGGCCCCGCGTTCGATCCGTCGGGCACCCGCCTCTATTTCAGCTCGCAGCGCGGTCCGAAGGGCGGGACGACGTTCGAGATCCAGGGACCGTTCCACCGCCCGGCGTGATCGTCCCCCGCGGCCGCACGCCCGCGGCCGCACGTCGAGCGCGACGACACGCGCCCTCCGTCGGCCGCACGCTCGGCCCCAGGCGCCGCGCACGCTCGGCCCCCAGGCGCCGCGCACGCTCGGCGAGGGGCGCTCTCGCCTCCCCACGCGCTCCGACTGGACTATGCTGCCCGCCTTCACGAAGAAGGAAGAGAGGTCGGACATGGAAACGCAAGGCGACATCGCGCTCATCGGGCTGGCGGTCATGGGCCAGAACCTCATCCTCAACATGAACGACCACGGCTTCACCGTCGTGGCCTACAACCGCACCGCCTCGAAGGTCGACGAGTTCCTGGCGAAGGAAGCGAAGGGCACGAACGTCATCGGCGCCCGCTCGATCCCGGAGATGGTCGCGAAGCTGAAGAAGCCGCGGCGCGTGATGATGCTGGTCAAGGCCGGCGCGCCCGTCGACGACTTGATCCAGCAGCTCCTCCCCCACCTCGAGCCGGGCGACATCATCATCGACGGCGGCAACTCGCTCGCCCAGGACACGGCCAGGCGCGTGCGCGAGGTCGAGGCCAAGGGCCTCCTCTACGTCGGCACCGGCGTCTCCGGCGGCGAAGAAGGCGCGCGCCGCGGTCCGAGCATCATGCCCGGCGGCTCCCCGGCCGCGTGGCCTCACATCCAGCCGATCTTCCAGGGGGTCGCCGCGAAGGTCGAGGGCGGGGCGCCGTGCTGCGACTGGGTCGGCGAGGGCGGCGCGGGCCACTACGTCAAGATGGTCCACAACGGCATCGAGTACGGCGACATGCAGCTCATCGGGGAGGCCTACCACCTGATGAAGGACGGCCTCGGCCTCTCGTACGACGAGCTCCACGACGTCTTCGCCGACTGGAACACGGGCGTGCTCGACAGCTACCTCATCGAGATCACCCGCGACATCCTCGCCTACAAGGAGCCCGACGGGACGCGCCTGGTCGAGCGCATCCTCGACGCCGCCGGGCAGAAGGGCACCGGGAAGTGGACGGTGCAGGACTCGCTCGAGCACGGGATCCCGATCACGCTGATCTCCGAGGCCGTGTACGCGCGCTTCGTCTCGGCGCTGAAGGACGAGCGCGTCGCCGCGTCGAAGATCCTCTCCGGTCCGCCGAGCCCACGCATCGCCGTGTCCGGCGACGCCGACAAGCGCGCCGTGATCGACGCCATCCGCGACGCGCTCTACGCCTCGAAGATCATCAGCTACGCGCAGGGGTACATGCTGATGCGCTCGGCCGCGAAGGCCAACCGCTGGAACCTGAACTACGGCGGCATCGCGCTGATGTGGCGCGGCGGATGCATCATCCGCAGCCGCTTCCTCGGCAAGATCAAGGACGCCTTCGACCGCGACGCGTCGATCGTCAACCTGCTGCTCGATCCGTACTTCAAGGGCGAGATCGAGCGCGCCCAGGCCGGGTGGCGGCGCGCCGTGGCGAGCGCGGTGACCGCCGGGATCCCCGTCCCCGCGTTCTCGACGGCGCTCGCCTTCTACGACTCGTACCGCTCGGAGCGCCTGCCGGCGAACCTCTTGCAGGCGCAGCGCGACTACTTCGGCGCGCACACGTACGAGCGCGTCGACCAGCCGCGCGGGCAGTTCCACCACACGAACTGGACCGGGCGCGGCGGGGAGACGTCGAGCTCCACCTACAACGTCTGACGCCAGCACCGACGGCGGACACCGAGATGTCGGTGCGGGGCGCGACGGGCCAAGATCCCCCCATCTTCGCTTCTTTCCCCGGTTTCTCGAGCGTCGGGGCCGTTCTCACGTAGACTGAGCCTCATGGCCCGAGGGACGGGTGCAGCCGCAGCGCGCCCAACCGTCGGCGTGGTCGTGTGGCCGAACGGGAGCGACGCGAGCGCGCCGCTCGTGGAGGCGGTCCGGGAGGCCGGGTTCGCGCCGCGCATCGCCAGGGGTCTCGACGAGCTCCTCGATCTGTCGAGTCGAGACCCGGGCGGCGTCGTGCTGATCTGCGCGGCGCGATCGCTCGCCGATGCGCTCGTCGCGTGCCGCCGCGTCCGCGACCTCACGGACGGCGCGCGAGCCACGATCTGCCTCACGTCGTCGACGCGCTCCGGCGACGACGAGGCCTACGCCATCGAGGCCGGCGCCGACGCCGTCTGGAGCGCGGCGGTCCGAGCGACGGTCGTTCGCGCCTTCCTCCAGCGCGCCGAGCGGCGCGCGAGCAGCGGCGGCGACGAGGTGCGCCGCACGACGCGCCGCACGAGCCGCGTGCGCGTGACGAGCCGCGCCGAGCGCCAGTTCCGCGCGCTCTTCGACAACGCGCTCGACATCGTCGCGGTCGTCGGCGAGTCCGGCGAGATCCGCGTGGCCAACGGCGCGGTTCAGACGACGCTCGGGAGGAGGCCCGCCGAGCTGGCCGGCGTGAGCCTCTGGGAGCTGCTCCACCCCGACGACGCGCGGCTCGCGCGAGAGCTCTTGCACGAGGCGGTCACCGACCGCAAGGTCGCCTCTCCCATCACCGTCCGGGCGAAGCACAACGACGGCACGTGGGTCGACGTCGAGATCACGGCGCAGAGCCTGCTCGACGATCCCATCGTCGGCGGTGTCTTGCTCCACGCGCGCGACGTGACCGAGCGGATGTGGGTCGGCGCCGCGCTGCAAGAGTCGGAGCGCCGCTTCCGCGAGGTCTTCGAGAACATGCTCGACGGCGTCGTGCAGATCGACGAGGCGACGCAGTCGCTCGTGCAGGCGAACCCGGCCTTCTGCCGGATCGTCGGCCGCGAGCGTCGTGAGATCTTCGGCCTCGCGCTCCCCGACCTGTTCCCGAGAGAAGACCGCTCGACGATCGACGCGCACCTCGGCGGGGGGCACCGCGTCTCCGACGGCCTGCGCCTCCGCCACAAGGACGGCTCGCTCCGCTACGTCGACGTGGGTACGTCACGGATGGAGCTCTCCGGCGCGCGCACGTTGATCGCGGTCGTGCGCGACGTCACCGCGCGACGCGAGACCGAGCGAACGCGCGAGCTGTTCCTCGCGGTGGTCGCCCACGAGCTCCGGACACCTGTCGCCGTGCTGCGGAACGGCGTCGACATCTTCAAGTCGAAGCTCGCGACCATGTCGGCGGCGGACCGCGACGTCCTCGTCACGGTCTTCGACGAGGAGGTCGATCGCCTCACGCGCCTCGTCGGCGACGCGCTCGACGTCGGCGCGATCCAAGCCGGGAGCCTCCCGCTCCGGCCGCAGCGCGTCGCCCTCGCGCCGATCGTCGCTTCCGTGGCGGCGCGCATCGGCTTGCAGTTCCAGACCACCGCGAAGCTCACGCTCGAGACGACCGACGGCTTCGTCGATCCGCTGCGCTTCGAGCAGGTCATCGCGAACCTCCTCGACAACGCCTGGCGCCACTGCGGCGCGACGACGAGCGTCGCGGTGGCGCTCTCGGTCGAGGCGCCGTTCGCGCGGGTCTCGGTGAAGGACGACGGCCCGGGCTTCCCGCGCGAGCTCCGCGACAACCTCTTCGAGCGCGTGTTCGTCCCGAACGAGAGCCCGACGTCGGGCATCGGCATCGGCCTCTGGATCGCGAGGCGCCTCGTGGAGTCGATGGGCGGCGCCATCGACGCGGACCTGGGCGAGCGGGGCGACGGCGCGCGCCTCACGTTCACGGTGCCGCTCGAGCCGCCGGCGCCGGCCTGACGCCGCGGGCGACCGGACGCTTCAGCGCGGCGTCCAGCGGAGCGTCATCTCGCAGGAGCGCTCGCCGCCGCCGCACGTGTGGCGCTCGAGCCGAACGTCGGTGCACCCCGTCAGCTCGAGGACGCGCACCGAGCTCGCCCCCACGATGGCGCACCACCTCCTTCCGTGGACGCCCCAGATGCCGACCGCGTGCATCGACGCTCCGGCGACCGACGCGGAGATCGAGCCGGTCGAGTGGTAGAAGCGCCAGAACATCTGGGCGCTGATCGCGGCCGTCTCGGGGGACGCGAACCACTCGAGAGCGGCGCGGGAGACCCGGCCGAGGCTGCGGTCGACCGTGACCGCGCCGATCGCGCGGAGCGCATCCGCCTCGGACATCGCGCGCGACGCCGCGCCCACGACCGCGTCGGCGAGCGCGCTCGCGAGCCGCTCATCGTACCAGCCGGCCGGGATGATGCCGAGCGCCGGCCGCTCCGCGACGAGCTCTTCGCGCCACGGCGCCGCGACGGACGACGCCAGCTCCGCGAGCGCCCCGGGGCCGAAGACGCTCGCGAACCACTCGACCATCGGGCGCACGATGACCCCCTTCGCTTTTCCGCGGCGCCCCTCCCCCTCGCTGCGGGGATCTGTCTCAACCACTTCGTCGAGTCTACGTGCGTGGGACTCGAGGGCAACCCATCACCACGTGTCGAGCACCTCGCCCGTCGTCACCTTCATCGTGACCGACCACGTGAACGCCGCGAGCGTCCTGGGAGGAGCGCCGCGGAAGAAGCGGCGCTCGAGCGACCAGACCGGATCGTCCCGGAGCTCGAGAGAGTACCCGCTCACGAGCGCCGGCGCTCCTGGATCGATGAGGCGGGGAGCGAATCGCGTCAGCTCGGAGACGCGCGCCTCGCGGGGGTTCGACAGATCCGGGCGCTGGCGGACGTTGAGGATCTGCCCGGCGGGCGCGAGGGCGAGCGCGCCCACGAGGTCGATGGTGTCCTCGTCCACGCCCGCTCCCCGCACGGCGACCGCGAGCATGTCGGCGAGCCCCGATAGCGCCCGGGCGACGATCCCGGGCCGCGTGTCCCACCTCGACTCGAGGACGGTCGCGACCTTCTCCTCGCCGCGCGGGGAGTGCGTGTAGCGCACGGCGGCGGCTCCGCGGTCGAGTGCGACCTCGCCGAGCACCTTCGGGAACCCGTAGTACTCACGCCCGGAGACCAGCGGGACCGGGTGATCGACGAAGAGGATGAGCGGAAAGAGCGCGGGCACGGCCGTCCCCACCCCCTCGACGACGACCGCGAGCATCACTTCGTTGTAGCGATACACGTTGTCGTCGGGGTCGCCGTTGTCGGTGGCGCTCGTGAACTCGGACTGCACGACGACGAGCGGCGCCCTCGCGATGGGCCGGAGCAGCCGATGCGCGGGGACGGCGCCGGCGAGCGCACGCGCGTCGGCGCCGCCGATGAACGCCACGAGCATGTCGGTGCGCAGCGTGGCGGTGTCGCCGAAGCCGTACATCCGCTTGAACGCAGGGAGACCGAAGAACTCCGTCATGGGCAGCTCCGACGTGCTGGGAGGGGGACAGGCGATCAAAGGGGCTCACGGTTGACGCCGAGGAGGTCCTCGATGACCCGCGTGACGAAGTCCACGCCGCGGCGCCCGACCCGCGCGACGTCGCGCAGGTTCCACGGCGTGCGCAGCGGCGGCACGAGCGGGACGCGCTCGGGGTCCTTGCCGGTCCTCCGCGCGACCGCCCGCGCCGCGAGACGCCCTGCGCGGACGGCCCGCTCCATGTACCAGGCGCCCTCGTCCGACTGCACCCAGTCGGCGGCGAACACGAGCCCCTCCGGCCCCGCCTCGGTCGTCGGCCGGACGGCTTCGCTCTCGGGATCGAAGCCGCTGTAGACGTCGCGGTGGAGCGCCACGTGCACCGGCTCGAGGATCTCCGGCTCCTCGCTCCAGCCGTACGCCTCGGTCAGCTCGGCGCGGATCGTCCGGACGAGCTCCTCGCGCGAGAGCGAGCCCGCGGTGCGGTCGCGGAGGATCTGGAGCTCGATCACCTCGTGCACGCGGTCGCGGTAGACGTCGAGCTGCACGCCCTGGAGCTTCGTGACGTTGAAGAGCGCGTCGAGCGTCCGGAAGCCGGAGAAGATGGCGAGCACGTCGTCGATCCGCCGGCCGAGGACGAAGCGGACCACCGTGACCGACGTCGTCCGCATCCGGAAGAGGTCACGCACCACGGGGAACTTCTGCAGCGCCGGGCTCGCCTGGAGGATGTGCTGCATCGGGCGCACGTCGGTGGCGAGCACGACGTAGTCGGCGCGGATCTTCGGCGGCCGGCGGACCCGCACGTCGATCCGACCGTCGCCGCGATCGACCAAGCGGAACGCGAGCAGGCTCGCCTCGGCCGGTCCGCAGGAGCGCGTCCCCCGCGCGTCGAAGCGGCTCCCGTGGAGCGAGCACGCGAACGAGCGCAGCCCGCGGTCGTAGCGGAGGCGCCCGCCAAAGTGGGTGCATATCCCCGCGTAGGCGCGGAGCTCTCCGTCGACGCGCCCGACGTAGAGCGGCAGGTGGGACGGCGTCGTGATGTTCGCCGCGTGCATCGCGAGCAGATGCGCCGCGCGCGCGAGGTTCGTCTTGAGCCGCTCGATCTCGGCGGGCGGCGTGTGGTTGGGCGAGCGCTCCCACAGGACCTCGCGGAACGTCCCTTCCGGCACGTCGCGCGCGTCGAGCGTCCCGAGGGTGACGAAGCGGTTCTCGAGGACGCGCACGCGGTGGCCGTCGCCGTCGGCGCTCTCGACGTCGAGCCAGCGCGGGTCCGAGGGCGACGCCGGCCGCGTGGGGTCGCCGTGCCAGGCCTCGGGCGCGGAGCGACCGTGCCCGGAGTCGCCGCCGTCGGAGAGCGCGAGCCAGACTTTGTCGAGGTGCTGCAGCGTCGCGCGGGCCAGCGTGAGCTCGCGCTCCTCGGATTCGGGCCAGGTCGTCTCCGGATCGAGCAGGTCGCGCGGCGTCGTCGTGATGTCCGCGACAGCGATGACGCCGCGGTGAGCGCGGTCCACGTAGACGCTGTCGACCTTGTCGCCGTGCGCCCCGAGGCCGAGCACCCGGGCGTAGGCGATGCAGTCCCCCTGGTCTTCGATCGCGGCCCGGAGCGGCTTGAACACCACCTTGTCGGGGTGGGACCGCAGCCACTTGGCTTCGAGGGAGGCCTGGGCGTCGAAGATGTAGAAGTTCGCGCTCGAGAAGAAGGCCGCCGCGCTGATCCGGTCGAGCGGCGAAAAGGCGCTGGCCAGCGAGAAATTCGCGAGGACCAGCTCCTGCGCGCGCTTGGACACGCCGAGATCGTCGGCGACGCCGCTGGCGGTCTCGACCCGCCAGGTCTCGTAGTCCTTCGTGTGATCGAACGCGATCATCGTCACGAGGAAGCGCGTCATGCTCGCGACGTCCGCCATCGACATCGCGCGCTGCTTGACCATCTGGATCGCCGCGTTGACGATCGGCGCGATGCGCGGCTCGTCCTCCACCGGCGGCGGTCGCGACATCGTCACGATCCGGCCGTCGGCGAGCCGCGCGGTGAAGCGCGAGAAGTAGGGTCCGGAGAAGACCTCGCGCTCCCAGCCTTTGCGCCCGTAGAGCCCGCGCAGGAGGTCGAAGAAGTTCCCGTACCCCTTCCACCACCCGTGCACGCCGTGCTCGATCGGCAGGCCGCCGTAGCCCTCCGACGACATCAGCTTGCCGCCGAAGTGCCCTCCGCGCTCGAGGACGATCGGCGACAGGCCGATCTTGCCGAGCTCGTACGCGCAGGTCAGCCCCGCCAGCCCGCCGCCGACCACGACGATCACAGGATCACGTTCCACGGTCCCCCCTCGTGCGGCGTGTAAAAGGCGCCACGTTACTACGATGCTAGGGAGGTCGAACTAAGCGCGCAATACGGGCAATACGGGAATCGACGCCGGCGGCCACCACGCGACGAGGGGCCCACCACGCGACGGGGGGGCGGCGTCCGCGTGACGAGGAGGGTCACGCGGGCGATGGTTCGCGCGATCGAACGTGAGTAGACTCGGGCCCATGCGTCGAACGACCGTGCTCGTCCTCGCTCTGGCCGTCGGCGTCGGATGCCGTCGCCCCGCGCCGCGCAGCGCCACGCCGGCGCCGCCCCCGTACGCGGGCCACCAGGGTCACGGTTACCCGCCGCCGGGGTACTACCCTCCGCAGCAGCCTCCCGGCTACTACCCGCCCCCGCAGCAGCCGGGGTACTACCCGCCCCCGCAGCAGCCACCGAGCTACCCGGCTCCTCCCGCGCAGCCGACCTACACGCCTCCGCAGCCGCAACCGCCTTCGCAGCCGTACAACCCGTGGCTCACGATGCTCGGGAACCTGCTCAACGGCGGAGCGCCGCCGCCTCCCGCGCCGTCGCCGCAACCGGCGCCGTCTCCTGGCCCGCAGCCAGCCCCGCAGCCCCCGGCTCCCGCCCCGCCCTCCCCTCC
>JAHBWA010000167.1 GCA_019637195.1 Labilithrix sp.
CGCCTCCTCGAGGCCGCGGCGGCGTTGCCGCTCGCGCGCGACGGTGTCCGCGAACGCACGCGCTACCTCGGGCGCGAGATCACGCGCATCGACCGGCTCGAGGCCGCGGGGCTCGAGGCGGACGTCTCGCTCTTGCACCAGGCGCGGAAGGCGCTCGTCCGGCGCGATCCGGACCGCGTCGTCGCGGCGCTCTCGGCGCTCGACGCGGGCGCGCTCGCCGCGGTCGAGCTCGAGGTGTCCGCGAGGACGGGCGCAGCCCTCGCGCGGATCCATGGCGGCGCCGCGTCGACTGGCGCAGCGCTCGCGCGGGACCACGGTGGGGGCGCGGCGTCGCTCGCGCGATCCGCGCGGCAGGTCCTCGGCGAGGCCGCCGACGTGGTCGCGTCCGCGGTGGACGACGCGCGGGGCGGCGCGCTCCACCAGCTCAGCATCGGCGGGGTGCCGAGCGATCGGCAGGCGGCCCGGAGCTTCCTCGAGTACCTGCCGGAGGGGAGTGAGCGCGCCATCTTGCGGGCCTCGCTCGCCGCCGACGGGCTCTTCGAGGTGGGCGGGGCGCTCACGCCCGTGCGGATCACCGAGGAGCGGCGCGCGCTGCGGATGGTCCGACACCCGACGCAGGATCTCCAGCTGACGCCCGCGGAGGACGTGCACGATCTCCGCGACGCGGTGATCGGCGATCCGCGCAGCGTGCTGCTCGATCTCGCCACCGGGCGGCTCTTCACCCGGCGGTTCGTCGAGGAGGTCGCGGAGCGGCGGAGGCGCGTCGTGATGCGCGGCGAGGTGCGCGTCTACGTCCTCGACGGCTCCGGATCGATGAGGGGACCGCGCGCGCGCGTGCGGGACGCCATCCTAGTCGCGGAGCTCTCGACCTTGATGGGGCGCCTCGCGGATCCGGGCGATACGCGCTGCACGCTCTTCTTTCGCTACTTCGACGAGCGGCTCGGCCACGTCACCCGCGTCGACACGATCGCCGGCGCGCGCGACGCGATCCGCCAGATCGTCGGCACCGAGCGGGCCGGCGGCACCGACATCCAGCTCGCGCTCATGGCGAGCCTCGAGCAGATCGCCGAGGCGCGGGCGCTCGATCCAGAGCTCGCGCGGGCGCAGATCGTCCTCGTGACCGACGGCGAGGCGGAGGTCGACGAGCCGGCGATCGTCGCCGCGCGCGACGCGCTCGGCGGCTTGCCGATCGGCGTGAGCGTCATCGCCCTCGGCGAGGAGAACCTGGCGCTCCGCGGGCTCGTCTCGCGCCAGCGCGCGAAGGGCGAGGCGGCCTTCTATCACTACCTCGACGACGCCGAGCTCCGCGAGATCACCGAGGGCGACCTCGCCGGAGCGCTCGCGGTCCATGCCCCGGATCGCTGGGCCGAGCTCGCGCGCGATCCCGAGCGGCTCGCCCGCGCGCTGGACGACGAGGTGGGCGGGCTGCTCGACGAGCTCGAGGATCTCGAGCGAGCGCGTGACGTCGCCGCGCTGGATCGCCTCGAGGAGGAGGCCCAGGCGCGGCGCGAGGTCGGCTTGCCGGACGAGCACGACGGAGCGGACGGCGCGCGCGCGCGCATCGAGGCCGCGCGGCGCGATCGGGTCGCGCTCGCGGCGCGCTTCGCGCGGTGGTTCCCGGATCCGAGCGCGGCGGCCTCTGCGGCGCCCCTCCCGAAGGCCAACACGCCCGAGCGGGACGACGTCGACGCGGCCTGCTGCGCGCTCGCGTCGGTGGCGGAGGTCGTGGCGCTGCTCGGTGGGGCGCCGGCGGCACGTCAAGCCGACGCGATCGACCTGCTCGAGCGGCTCCTCCCGGACGCGCGGCTCACGCCCGCGCGCTACCGCGCGGTCCTTCGCGAGCACCCCGACGCCATCGCGCCGTCGCTCCGCGCCCTCCGCGACGCGGTCGCGGGACCACCTCCGGGGACGTGAGGGAGAGGGCCGCCATCCCGCGCGATTCGTCTCGACGAACGAGGCGACGCATGGGCCGCCTTCGCGCAGCGTCGTCGCTGCCACCGCGCGTGAGACGCCGCTCGCAGCATGTCGCTGACGCGTCGGCGCGCGTCCGGTCGCCAGGTCCCGCGCCGGCGCTCGACCCCTCGGCTCGGCGTCGCGTCGTCGGAGCGCGGCACGCTTCCTGAAGCTCGTGCTCTCCGAGCGTGGGATCGACTGCGCTCGACGAGGGCTAGGGAACATGAAACGGATCGCGCTGTTTTCGGGAATCATGCTCGCGACGCTTGTTGGATGTGCGCCGGAAGATTCGGAAGAAGACGAGACCGGATCGCCGCAGGCTACGGCGACGACGCTCGGTGACCCCTCGACGGGTGACCGAGCGACTGTGGCCGATGAGCTGGGCTATGCCGGCCTCGGGCGGGGGAATCCGGCGGAGTCGTCAGGGTATTCGGAGTACGCCGACCCGAAGTACGACATGTGGCACGGCTGCGTGAAGGGGGAGGACGGCCGGGACTGTTGGCGGAAACACCCCACCGGTCCGACAGGTGCCACAGGAGCGACAGGCGCGACGGGTGCGTCGGGCGCGACCGGGGCCACCGGTGCGTCGGGCGCGACCGGGGCCACGGGGGCGTCGGGCGCGACCGGTGCGACGGGCGCGACGGGTGCGCTCGGCGCGACGGGCGCGACGGGCGCTTCGGGCGCGACGGGCGCGACGGGCGCTTCGGGCGCGACGGGCGCGACGGGCGCTTCGGGCGCGACGGGAGCGACGGGCGCCACTGGCCCCGCGGGTGATCCGGGCGCCGTCGGGCCGACGGGTCCGACGGGCGCCACGGGCGATCCGGGCGCGGTGGGACCGACGGGTCCGACGGGCGCCGCGGGCGATCCGGGCGCGGTGGGACCGACGGGGCCGACGGGCGCCGCGGGCGATCCGGGCGCGACGGGCGCGACGGGTGCGGCGGGCGCGACCGGCGCGACCGGCGCGGCCGGCGGCGGAGCGCTCATTCCGTTTGCGTCCGGACTGCCGATCTCCCTGACGACGATCCTCGGGGGCCTCGCCGGCACTCCGGCGTTCGTCGGCTTCGGCAGCTCGGCTCCAGGCCTCACCGTCCTCGGCGCCTCGATCGACCTGTCCGGTGGTCCTGGCATTCTCCTGAACCAGGCGTTCAGCATGCCGGTGGACGGGACGATCACGTCGCTCGCCAGCTACTTCTCCACCACCGCCGCGCTGAGCATCGTCGGATCGACGATCACCGTGAGAGCGCAGCTCTACCAGTCCGTCACGCCCAACAACACGTTCACTCCGGTCCCCGGGGCGGAGGTTACGTTGGCCCCTGCGCTCACGGGCATCATCTCCATCGGGGACATCTCCAGCGGTGAGACCACGGGGCTCTCCATCCCCGTCACCGCTGGCACGCGCCTCCTGTGGGTCATGTCTGCGACGGCGGATGGCCTCTCTCTCGTCAACACCGTTGCGGGCTACACCTCGGGCGGCATGACCGTCTCGGTCTCGCCCTAAGACGGCAGCGTCCGAGCATCTGAGCGCCGATCCTTCAGCGCCCCCGCAGGACGGGGGCGCTGAAGGACCCCGGCAGCGCGTGGTCGCCCGGGCTCGCCGCCGGATCGGCCTCGCAGCGCCTCGCGCGCGGCGGGCGCCGCGTGCTGCTCGCCGTGATACGCCTCTTGGCGTCGTTCGAATCGGCGCGGACGTGGACGCGTTTTACGGCGCGGGCTCGGAGAGCGTCGTCACGACCGAGTACTCGAAGCGCGGCACGGTAAAGGCGATCGGCGGGAGTTACGGCGCGCTCGTCTCGAGCATCACGCGTGACGCCGACGGGTTGACCGAGCAAATCACCTACGGAGACGTCGCGCAGACGTCGACCGTCTTCCAGTACGACGTCCGACGCCGCCTCGCGTCGGTGATGACGCATCGCGGCCCGCCGGCTCTGTGGAGCGAGACTCCGCCGGCGTACTCGCCTGCTCCGAATCCAGGTGTCGGGCCGTCGGTCTTCCAGACGGTCCTCGAGAACGCGTCGTTCACGTACGACGTCGTCGACAACCCGATCGCGATCACCGACGGCCGGAGCCCGAGCGAGTGGCCGACGTCCTTCAAGCCGAGCACGCGCCAGCTTCAGTACGACGACCTGTATCGGCTCAAGCGGATCGACTACCTGTCCGGTGACGACGACTGGACGTCGCCCTACGCCGCGGAGAACGCCGATCCGACAGGCCGGGCGGAGCCGAGCCCGCACGTGTCGTTCACGAAGCGCGTGCGTCACCAGACGTTTGCGTACGACGCGCTCGGGAACACGGCGACGACGGACGACGACGCGCACGGCTTCTACGACCGATCGCTGGGCGCGATCACGAACGGCACAGCCGCGGCGGGCCCGTACCAGCTGAAGCAAGCGGCGCAGAGCACGGGGGGCGCGCGGGACGGGAGCCTGTCCGCGGCATACGACGACGCGGGCCAGCTGACGAGCCTGGCCGTGCAGCGGAGCGGCCCGTGCCTCCCGGCGAGCGCGGTCTGCTCGCAGCGGTTTGCGTACGAGTGGGACGAGGTCGGGCACCTGGCGCGCGCCAGGCGATGGGACCTGCCGTCGCCGGGAGCGGCGACGGACCCGCTGCCGGGTGGGACGCCGGACGCGGAGCTCCGGTACACGTACGCGGGCGACGAGCGCGTGCTCAAGACGGCCGTGGACGCCTCCGAGAACGAGCTCCACACGGTCTACATCTTCGGGTCACTGGAGCTGCGGCGCGCGGCGTTCGAGGACGGCGAGTACGAGCGGACGAGCGCGACGATGGCGCCGTACGTGAGCGCCTCCGGCACGCGGCTCGCGCGACTGTACTACTCGGAGGAGGACATCCCGACGCTCACCAGCGGGCACCTGCACGTCCTGTTGGAGCTCGCGGACCACCTCGGGTCGTCCAGCTTCGTGATCGACAAGGCGACGAGCGAGCTGGTCGAAGCGACGCGCTACGAAGCGTATGGGGCGACGGAGAGCGACTACCGGCCCGACCGTTGGAAGGCGTACCGCGAGGACCACCGGTTCACTGGGAAAGAGGAGGACATCGAGGTCGGGCTGACCTACTTCGGCGCTCGATACTACTCGCCAGCGTTGAACCGGTGGACGAGTGCGGACCCGCTGGCCGTGCACGTGCCGGGTGCGGCTGATCTGAACTTGTATGCGTACGTCCATGGGCAGGTTCTCCGGCTCGTGGTCCCGCTCGGTCTTGAGGCCGCGGCGAGCGGCGCTACCACCGTGACGGCGACGAAGGTCCAGGAGCACACCGCGACGACCTTCACCGAGTTGACGAGTGAGCACTCAGCCCCAACTCCGTCGCCCGACGCTCCGGCGGCCGCAGCTCCTCCCGCAGGCGCTCCGGCAACTCCTCCCTCAGCCCCCGGCATTGCGTGGTGGGAGCATGTCGTCTTGACGTCGATGCTGCTTGTGCACGGCGCCCTCGGTGGCGGCGAAGCCGCTGCCCCGACCAACGAGAACTACACACCGCCGAAGCGCGCTGATGCGGTGGACCAGGCGCTCAACGTGGTCGCTCTCCACATCACCGTCCGAGGCGCAGCAAAGGGACTCCCTATTCTAAGTAGGGCCGCCTTCGACCAACTCAAGCGGATAGCCAACTCGGGCGTTCGCGCCGCGGCGAAGCAAGCGGTCAAGCAAGAGGCGCGAGCCGCTACCTCGACCGCGCCTTCGGCGGCGGCCGCGAATGAGTTCCCAGCCCTCGGCGAGCTGGCAGGAGACGGTGGAAGGGGGGCTGCTGTCAGAGTAAACGCTGCAAAAGGGGCGGCGTTTGAAGAACGAGTAGGGACGGAACTCGCGAAGTCTGCAGATGTTGTCGCACCGCAGGTCACTGTTAAGACGGCCAGTGGCACGCGAACGCGCATCGACTTCGTGACGAAAGACGCCAGTGGGACGATCTCGTGCATCGAGTGTAAGTCGTCGGCGACGGCTCGCCTTACTGAGAACCAGGCGCGCGCGTTCCCGGAGATCGCCAAGAGCGGTGCGACCGTGGTAGGAAAGGGGAAACCCGGAATTCCTGGCGGCACCAAGATCCCGGCGACGCAAGTACAAATTCGGAGACCGTCTGATGTCCATTGATAATTCCGAAACGATTGATTTCTTGGCAATCGAGCACGGGCGTGCGAAGATTGTCTTGGCTATCTCGGATCATTGGGATTGGTCTAAGCCGCTAGAGCATGTCTATGCTCTTCAGGAAAAAATGAATTCTTACGCATTATTTATTGAGAGTGGGCAGGTCTGGGAATCCGCTTCCGAGCAGAGCGGAAGCGCTGTCGCTCCGGGTTCGATTCCAATTGAAATCAAGGTGTTTCTTAGCTGCGAGCCGCCCCAAGTGTTTTTCGAGTTCATGGGTCGTGCGCAGGAGGTTTTCGCAGCAGTGGGTGTTCCGGTTGTGCACGAACTGCGACCGGGCTGAGAGGGGACTGCTAACAGCGACGCCCCCTCCCCCCCACGGACGATGAAGCTGGCACGGCGGTCAATTCAGCAGGGGACGCGGCGCGAGACGCAGCTCCCAGCGCCCGCCGAGCGGAGCAAGCGCGCCGGGATGCTGATGGAGGCGCGGCGGATCCAGCCTGCTCGCCATCGCACGGCACTCGCGCATGTTGCGGCGACCCAGCGGCGCATCAGGCTGTAGGCGAGCAGCTTGATGAGGAAAAGGAACGCGGCCTCGTTCGCGGTGGAGACCTTGCCGATCCCGAAGCCATTCTTCAGCTCGCCGATGAGAGGCTCGATGCCTGCGCGATCGTCGTAGAGCCTCGCGAGCTCGTCGAGATCGCGCTCCCAGTCGTTGGTGACGTACACGTGCGCGGAGAAGTCGAGCTCGCTCCAGAGCTGCACCTGCTTGCCGGTGTCGCGCTCGTTGGCGCGCACGGCGAAGACGCGGTACTTTCCCTCCGGCCAGTCTTCGCGCGCGAAGGGGAACTGGGCGACCTGCCGGGTCGGGCGATCGAAGGCATCGCGCTAGCACGACGCTCACGAGATTGGGCGTCAGCTTCGCCTTGATGAGGAAGTGTGCCAGGCTCTCGTGGATGGCTTTCATCAGCGCCGCGCAGTCGCCGCCAGCGTCGATCCTGACGGTGACGAGCGCGTTCGGTGCGGCTTCGTGAAGCCGTCCGAGCCACTGCGTGACGTCTTCGGCATCGGCCGGCCCCATATTTCGGACCACGAGAGCCCGTGGCTAAGGTGGAGCGTGCGCGGTGATCGTCTCGTGGACGAACCGGAGCTTCGCGACCGTCGTGGCCGAGAGGACGAACGGGTAGGCGTCGTCGTTGCCGAGGCCGCGGTTCAGGTTGTCGAGGACGTAGGTGATCGTCGTCCAGCTGTCCATCATGGCGTCGAACGAGACGTCGCTGTCGGCGACTGGGTTGGGGACGTCGGTGACGGTCGGCTCGTCCTTTCGGGGTGGGGCGATCGAGATCCCGCACGCGGCGGCGGTCTCGAGGGTGTCGATCATGTGGAGGTAGTGGGCCCACGTCTCGGCCCAGTCCTCCCACGGGTGCATCGCGGCGTAGGCCGAGACGTAGTGGTCCTGCCAGCCGGGCGGCGCGCCCTCGCTGTAGTTCCGTGAGAGCGCCGCGGCGTAGTCGGTGCGCTCGTCGCCGAAGCGCGCGCGGAACGCCTCGAGGCGGTCCGTGTCCTTCACCAGGCGGTCCCAGTAGAAGTGGCCCGACTCGTGGCGAAAGTGACCGAGCAGCGTGCGGTACGGTTCGTTGAGCTCGCTCCGGCGCTTCACGCGGACGGCGTCGTCCGCCTCGGCGATGTTGACGGTGATGACGCCCTCGGCGTGCCCGGTGAGCACGTCCTCGAGGAACTCGAACGTGAGGCCGGTGTCGGGCGCCTCGTGCTTGCTCTCGAGCGGCAGCCCGAGCTGGTCGAGCGTGTAGATGAGGCGGCGCTTCGCGACCTCGAGCTTGTACCAGAGGCGATCGTTGCCGGTGCGCGACAGGTTCGGGATCGTCCGCGTGAGGCGGCACGCGCGGCAGAGCGCGTTCGGATCGTCGAACGGCACCGCCCAGTTGCAGACGTTGTAGCGCGAGTAGTTCTCGCAGAGGCGGAGCGGCTCGTCGGGGAAGCGCGAGAGCCAGCGGTTCGGCGCGGCGTCCGTCGGCGCGAAGTCGAGCGAGGCGAGGTCCCGCCGCTCGAGCACGTACGCGAGCGCCCTGCCGCAGCGGACGCAGACGCTGTTCTCGAAGAAGAGCAGCTGCCCGCAGTGATCGCAGTGGAAGACCTTCATCTGGGACTCGCGCGCTCACGTCGTCCGGGCTCGCGCGCCCACGTGGTCCGTGGGTGGCTCGCGCGACCGAAGGGTGCATTGGGGCCGGCGCTCACCTTAGCAGGCCTTGGCGGCGCAGCGGACACGTGCCGTAACGTGGACGTCCTCTGCGGATGACCCATCCCCGGCGCGATACCCTTTGACCCAGTGGCCACGACGGGCGGCGGCGAGTAGCCTTCAAGGTGATGCAGCCACTCAAGGCCCGCGTGAGAAATGGACAGCTCGTCCTCGATGACCCGTCCACGGATCTGCCGGAGGGCTCGGAGGTCGAGCTGATCCTCGTGGACGACGAGTTCGACCCCGAGGAGCGTGCCCGCCTGCTTCAGGCCATTGAAGAAGGCGAAGAGGACATCGCGCGCGGAGACTACGTGGACGGCTTCGAGCTCGTCGCCCAGCTCCGAGCGAAGCGTGAAGCTGCAAGTCGCTAGACGCGCACAGCGCGAGGCTGACCGGATCGCAGCCTGGTGGGCTGCCAATCGCCCTGCTGCTCCAACGCTGTTCATCGATGAGCTGGAAGCGACGTTCCGGCGCCTGTGCGAGACGCCCAGCCCTGGCGTCGGATGGCCGACGTCGAGGCGACCGACGCTTCGGCGCGTGCTGATGCCTCGGACGCAGAACCACGTGTACTTCTGCGTGGACGAAGCCAAGGATGTCGTTCGGGTGCTCGCCGTGTGGGGCGCTCCAAAGGGCGGAAGGCCGAAGCTCTAGCGACGTTGGCGGGCGGAGCGACAGGATTGCCCCGTCGTGAACCGATGCGCGAGAGCTTCAGGACCGTGCGCGTGACGCGCGGTAGGAGCGGTAGAGCGCGCGTGGACCGTCGAACGGCGCCGCCGAGTGGCAGGCGTTCTACGGCGGTTCGTTCTCGCAGCGCCGGGGTGGCTGGTCGGCGAGTTCATGAGCAGGGCCTGGCGGCGCGGCGGACAGGTGCCGTAACGTGGACGGCCCCGTCGATGTCCATCCACGTCGCTCTCCGCCACCGCACGACCTACCGCTACGACCGCCCCGTGGCGCTCGGGCCGCAGAGCGTGCGGCTGCGGCCCGCACCGCACTGCCGGTCGCGCGTCCTCGCGTACACGCTGAAGGTCCAGCCCGGCGAGCACTTCGTCAACTGGCAGCAAGATCCGCAGTCGAACTGGATCGCGCGCCTCGTCTTCCCCGAGAAGACGCGCGGGCTCGAGATCGAGGTCGATCTCGTCGTCGAGATGGCGGCGATGAACCCGTTCGACTTCTTCGTCGAGCCGTACGCGGAGAAATGGCCGTTCGACTACGAGCCGACGCTCCGCGACGAGCTCGCGCCGTACCGCAGGACGCTCCCGGCGACGCCGCTGCTCGAGGCCTTCGTCGCGTCGGTCCCGCGGACGAGCCGCACCACGAGCGATCTCCTGGTCGAGCTCAACCAGCGGCTCTGCGAGCTCATCCGCTACGTCGTGCGCCTCGAGCCGGGGCTGCAGACGCCCGAGGAGACGCTCGAGAAGCGCTCTGGATCGTGCCGCGACTCGGGGTGGCTCCTCGTGCAGGTGCTCCGGCACCTCGGCTTCGCCGCGCGCTTCGCCTCGGGCTACCTGATCCAGCTCACCGCCGACGTGAAGCCCGTCGACGGGCCGGCGGGGCCGAGCGCGGACTTCTGCGATCTGCACGCGTGGTGCGAGGTCTACGTCCCGGGCGCCGGCTGGATCGGGCTCGATCCGACGTCGGGCCTCCTGGCGGGGGAGGGGCACCTGCCGCTCGCGTGCACCGCCGAGCCTTCGCTCGCGGCGCCGGTGAGCGGCCTCGTCGACGCGTGCGAGACCACGTTCGAGCACGAGATGAGCGTCGCGCGCGTCTTCGAGGAGCCGCGCGTCACGAAGCCGTACTCTGCCGAGGAATGGGCGGCGATCGTCCAGCTCGGGCGTGACGTCGACGCGAAGCTCGAAGGCGGCGACGTGCGCCTCACGATGGGCGGCGAGCCGACGTTCATCGCCGCGGGCGATCTCGACGCGGCGGAGTGGAACACCGCCGCGCTCGGTCCGACCAAGAAGAAGCTCGCCGCCGAGCTCTTCCACCGCCTGCGCGCCGAGTACGCGCCGCGCGGGCTCGTGCACTTCGGCCAGGGCAAGTGGTACCCGGGCGAGCCGCTCCCGCGCTGGTCGCTGAACCTCTTCTGGCGGCGCGACGGCCAGCCGCTCTGGAGCGCGCCGGAGCTCGTGGCCGACGAGGCGAAGCCGAGCGGCGCCGGCGCGGACGACGCCCAGAAGCTGCTCCAGGGCGTCGCGTCGCGGCTCGGGCTCGATCCGCGCCACGTCTTCCCAGCGTACGAGGACGTCTTCTACTACCTGTGGCGCGAGCGGCGCTTGCCGGTGAACGTCGATCCGCTCGACGCCCGCCTCGACGAGCCGCTCGAGCGCGAGCGCCTCCGCCGCCTCTTCGCCGGAGATCTCGGCGCCCCCGTCGGGCACGCGCTCCCCGTCGCGCGCCCGAAGCCCGCGGACGTGTGGCGCACCACGCCGTGGCACTTCCGCGGAGGGCGCTGCTTCCTCGCGCCGGGCGACTCGCCGATGGGCCTCCGCCTCCCGCTCGACTCCCTGCCGTGGGTCGATCCGAAGGATCGCGAGCCCGCGATCGCGCCCGATCCCGCCGCCGATTCGCCGCCGCTCGCGTCCGCGGAGGAGCTCGCGAAGGCGCACGGCGAGGGCGGCGCGCCGGCGGACGAGCGCGAGCCGAAGGCCGGAGAGTCGGCGCCGTGGACCGTGCGCGCCGCGATGTGCGCCGAGCCGCGCGGCGGCGTCCTCTACGTCTTCATGCCGCCCGTCGAGTCGCTCGACGACTACGTCGCGCTCGTGAGCGCCGTCGAGGCGAGCGCCGCCGCGATGGGCGTCCCGGTCCTCGTCGAGGGCTACACGCCGCCGCGCGATCCGCGCCTCGTGCAGCTCAGCGTGACGCCCGATCCGGGCGTCATCGAGGTGAACATCCACCCGTCGGCGAGCTGGGACGAGCTCGTGACCCGGACGACGCACCTCTACGAGACGGCGCGCCTCGGCGGGCTCGCCGCCGAGAAGTTCATGATCGACGGCCGCCACGCCGGCACCGGCGGCGGCAACCACGTCGTGCTCGGCGGCGCGACCCCGGAGGACTCGCCGTTCCTCCGGCGGCCCGATCTCCTCCGCAGCCTCATCGCGTACTTCCACCAGCACCCGTCGCTCTCGTACCTCTTCTCGGGGCTCTTCATCGGGCCGACGTCGCAGTCGCCGCGCATCGACGAGGCGCGCAACGACGCCCTCTTCGAGATCGAGATCGCCTTCCGCGAGCTCGATCGCGGCCTGGCGAAGCTCGGCGACGCTCCGCCGCCGTGGATGGTCGACCGGCTCTTCCGCGATCTGCTCGTCGACGTCACCGGCAACACGCACCGCGCGGAGCTCTGCATCGACAAGCTGTTCTCGCCGGACAGCGCCTCGGGGCGGCTCGGGCTCCTCGAGCTGCGCGCGCTCGAGATGCCGCCGCACGCGCAGATGAGCCTGACGCAGCAGCTGCTCCTCCGCGCGCTCGTCGCGTGGTTCTGGGACAAGCCGTTCGTCCCCGCGCGCCTCACGCGCTGGGGGACCTCGCTCCACGATCGCTTCATGCTCCCGCACTTCGTCTGGCAGGACTTCGAGGACGTGATCGCGGAGCTGGGCGCGGCCGGCTTCCCGCTCCGCCTCGCGTGGTTCGCGCCGCACTTCGAGTTTCGCTTCCCCAAGTACGGCGACGTCGAGGCGCGCGGGCTCGCGCTCGAGCTCCGCTCGGCGCTCGAGCCGTGGCACGTCATGGGCGAAGACACGACCGCCGGCGGGACCGCCCGCTACGTCGACTCGTCGCTCGAGCGCCTCCAGGTGAAGGTTCTTGGCATGGCCGACGACCGCTTCCGCGTGACCTGCAACGGCGTGGCGCTGCCGCTCCGGGCGACGGGCCGAGAGGGCGAGCTCGTCGCCGGAGTCCGCTACCGCGCGTGGCAGCCGCCGCGCTGCCTGCACCCGCACATCCCGGTCCACGCGCCGCTCACCTTCGACGTCGTCGACACGTGGATGAGCCGGAGCCTCGGCGGCTGCGTCTACCACGTCGCGCACCCGGGCGGACGGAGCCACGAGACGCGCCCGGTCAACGCGCTCGAGGCGGAGGGCCGGCGCCGCGCGCGCTTCTTCCGCTTCGGGCACACGCCGCCCCGCGCCGACAGCGGGCGCGTCGACGTGCGCGTCCCTGCGGCGAACCCCGACTTCCCGTTCACGCTCGACCTTCGGCGCGGATAAGAGACGATGTTCGAGAGCTTCCTGTCCGGTTACGCGCCCCCGCCGGCTCGCTACGACGAGATGGTCGACGGCGGTCGTCTCCCGAGGCCGCACTGGCAGGCGTTCCTCTCGCTGGTCTCGTCGATGACGCCCGACGCGATGGATCGGCGCTCGCAGTTCGTCCACGACGCGATCGCGTCGGATGGCGTCAGCTACAACGTCTACGCCGATCCCAAGGGCGCGACCCGGCCCTGGGAGCTCGACGTCCTGCCGCTCATCCTCCCGGCGGACGAGTGGCGGACCATCTCCTCGGCCGTCGCGCAGCGCGCGCGCCTGCTCGACGCCGTCCTCGCCGATCTCTACGGACCGCAGCGGCTGCTCGCCGAGGGGCTCCTCCCGCCCGCGCTCGTCTTCGGGCAGCGGAGCTTCCTCTGGCCGGCGCACGGGATCGCCCCGCCGGGCGGCGTCTCGATGCACGTCTACGCCGCCGATCTCGCGCGCGCGCCCGACGGGCGCTGGTGGATCCTCGCGGATCGTACGGGCGGTCCGTCCGGCGCCGGCTACGCGCTCCAGAACCGGATGACGATCTCGCGCGCGCTCTCCGACGCGTTCCACAAGCTCCCCGTCGAGCAGCTCGCGCCGTTCTACAGCGCGCTCCAGGACGCGCTCTACCGGAGCTCGCCGACGCGCGGTGAGGCGCCGCTCGCGGTGTTGCTCACGCCGGGGCCCTACAACGAGACGTACTTCGAGCACTCGTTCCTCGCGCGCTACCTCGGCTTCCCGCTGGTCGAGGGCCAGGACCTCATCGTCCGCGGCGACGCGGTCTACCTGAAGACGCTGCGCGGCCTCCGCCGAGTCCACGCGATCTTGCGGCGCCTCGACGGCGACTACTGCGATCCCGTCGAGCTCCGCGCGGACTCCGCGCTCGGCGTCCCGGGGCTGCTCCACGTGGTCCGCGCCGGCAACGTCGTCGTCGCGAACGCGCTCGGGAGCGCCGTCCTCGAGACGGGCGCCTTCAGCGGCTTCTATCCCGCCGTCAGCCAGCGGCTCTTCGGCGAGGCGCTCCAGATGCCGTCGATCGCGACGTGGTGGTGCGGCGAGGCCCCGGCGCTCGAGTACGCCATCGCCCACCTCGACGAGCTCGTCATCAAGCCGGCGTACACGTCGATCCGGATGGAGCCGATCTTCGGCCACGCGCTCGACTCCGCCGGGCGCGCGCGGATGATCGACCGGATGCGGGTGCAGCCGCACGCCTACGTCGCGCAGGAGTGGGTGCGGCTGTCCCAGGCGCCGACGTGGGGCTCGCTCCGACCGAACGGCGGAGAGCACGACCACCCGCTCGCGCGCGCCGCGTCGCTGCGCGTGTTCGCGGTCGCGACGCCGAACGGCTACACGGTGCTGCCGGGCGGGCTCACGCGCGTCGCGCCGCACGACGGCGGCGACGTCGTCTCGATGCAGTGGGGCGGCTCGAGCAAGGACACGTGGATCCTCGCCGACAAGCCGGTCACGCGCATCGCGCTGCGCCGGCCGAGGCTCGGCGTGGAGGACGTCACGCACAGCTCGGTCGACATCCCGTCGCGCGTCGGCGAAAACCTCTTCTGGATGGGGCGCTACGCGGCGCGCTGCGAGGCGGTCGCGCGCCTCCTCCGCGCCGCGCTCGTCCGCATCGCCGACGCAGGGACGCAGTCGCAGCAGGCGCTCTCCTCGCTCCGCGCGGTGACCGAGCGGCTCGAGGTCTTGCCGGCGCCCGAGGAGGGCGAGCCCGGCGACGCCGCGCCCGACTCGTGGCGCGAGGCCCCGAGCTTCCTCGCGGCGGCGGTCGATCCGTCGGTCCCGGGTGGGCTCGTCGCGAACGTGCTCCGTCTCCACGCCAGCGCGAGCCAGGTCCGCGAGCGCATGTCGACGGACAACTGGCACGTCTTCAACCGCCTGCCGCAGCGTCTGCCGGGCAAGGACGCGACGCTCGGCGCGGCGCTCGAGTCGCTCGACGAGATCATGATGGCGTGCGTCTCGCTGGTCGGCTTCGCGATGGACGACATGACGCGCGACGAGAGCTGGCAGTTCTTGCCGCTCGCGCGGCGCCTCGAGCGCCTCGCGCACCTCGCGGGCGTCATCCGCCACGTCCTCGCGCTGCCGGCGCCCGAGCGGGCCGACGCCCTCGACTGGCTGCTCGAGATCGCGAACAGCATCGTCACGTTCCGCGCGCGCTACCGGCGGGCGCCGGAGCTCTTGCCGGTGATTCACCTGGTCGTGCTCGACGAGTCCAACCCGCACGCGATCGCGTTTCAGCTCCGCGAGCTCGCGATCGGGCTCGTGCGGACCGCGGCGGAGCTCGGGGGCGATCCCTCGAGCGCGCGCGGGCAGGGGCCTGCGTTCCCCAACGAGGATCTCGGCCCGCTGATCGCGACGCTCCGGACGCTCCCCCTCGTCGGCTTCGAGCTCGAGGCGGGCGACGCGCTCGAGGCGGCCTGCGCGAACCTGGCGGCGATCCTCGAGCGGACGGAGCAGCTCGCCTACGCGATCTCCGACGATCTCCAGCGGCGCTTCTTCACGCACGCGGCCACGCCGGCGCCGGTCGGGATCGGTGAAGGATGAGCGCGCCCGTCTCGACCGTCCAGCGCGTGGCGGCGTCCGCCGTCCCGACGCGGAGCTACGTCGTCGTCCACGAGACGCGCTACGCGTACGAGCAGCCCGTGGGCCTCTCGCGGCAGATCGTGCACCTCTCGCCGCGCGAGCTCGACTGGCAGCAGTGCCGCGCGCACGCGCTCACGATCGAGCCCGAGCCGGAGATCCTCTCCGTCGGAGACGACGCCTTCGGCAACCCCTTGACGTCGTTCTGCATCGAGGAGGACCACACGTCGCTCGTCGTGCACGCGGAGTCGTGGGTCGACGTGACGGCCCGCGCCTACCCGGAGGACGCGTCGACGCCGCCGTGGGACGAGGTCCGCGCGCGGCTCGCCTACCGCGCGGGGCGCGCGCCCGACGCGGCGGATCTCGAGGCGACGCGCTTCCTCTACGAGTCCTCGCGCGTGCGCAACAAGCGCGAGCTCCGGGCGTGGGCGAGCGCGTGCTTCCCGCCCGGGGCGCCGCTCCTCGCCGGCGTGCGGGCGCTGATGAACCGGATCCACGCCGAGCTCACCTTCGATCCGAAGGCCACGACCGTCTCGACGCCCGTGATGGAGGTGTTCGAGCGCCGCCGCGGCGTCTGCCAGGACTTCGCGCACCTCATGCTGTCGTGCCTGCGCTCGCTCGGCCTCGCGGCTCGCTACGTCAGCGGCTACCTGCTGACGCACCCGCCGCCCGGTAAGCCGCGCCTCGTCGGCGCGGACGCCTCGCACGCGTGGGTGTCGGTGTACTGCCCGGGCTACGGCTGGGTCGACACCGACCCGACCAACGGGCTCTTCCCTTCGCTCGAGCACGTGACGCTCGGCTGGGGCCGCGACTACGACGACGTGATCCCGCTCCGCGGCGTCCTGCTCGGGGGCGGCGATCACGCGCTCGACATCGCCGTCACGGTGACGCCCGTGGACGAGTACGACAAGGTCTTCGGGAAGCCCTTCGTCCCGCCGTCGTCGCCGCGCTGATCGGCCCGCGCCCGCGGGCTCAGCGCTCGAGCCAGTAGATGTCGCGCGGGCCCCGGCGGACGACGAGGCCGCGCTCGGAGGCGAAGGCGTCGACGGCGGCGCACAGCTCCGGGTGCCTGAACGAGTAGTCGTGCCCGGCGAGGATCCCGTCGGGCCGGAGCCGCGCGCTCCAGGCGCGGAGATCCTCGGCGACGCTCGCGCCGTCGTGGCTGCCGTCGAGGAAGACCCTGTCGACGCTCGCAGTGTCGAACCGCGCGGCGGCGATCGTGGACGGCTCCGCGAGCACCTCGACGACGATCCCGAGCGCGCTCATGTTCGCGCGGAACGCGGCCTCGACGTCCTCGACCGCCAGCGCGGAGGCGTAGCGCGGGGCGAGGACGTCGCGCGAGCCGCTCCAGTGGTCGACGCAGACGAGCCGCGTCCCGTTCGCGTTGCAGATGCGCCCGATGAACGAGGTGCTCCGGCCCTTCCACGAGCCGACCTCGACGAAGACGCCCCCGCGGAGCGCGCGCGCGAAGCGGGCGTACCAGCGCCCCTCGTCCTCCGAGAACCAGCCCTCGATGCCGCGCATGGTCCGACCGCTACTCGTCCAGCGCCGAGCGGGCGCGCAGCAGGGCGCCGAGGGGGGCACGACGGGAGATCGTCATCGAGGTGAGGCTATAGCACCCGCGCGGCCGTCGGCGGCGCGCGCTCCGCGCCGGCTCAGCCGAGCAGGCGCGCGAGCTCGCCGAGCGTGGCTCCCGTGCTCGCCTCGACCTTGAGCGTCGCGCGCTCCTCACCGCGAACGGGGCCCCGGTTCACGATCGCGATCGGGATCCCGCGATCGGCCGCGCGTCGGAGGAAGCGGTACCCCGAGAACACCGCGAGCGACGTCCCGGCGACGAGGAGCGCCTCGGCCCGGTCGACCAGGGCGAAGGCCTCCTCGACGATCGGCTTCGCGACGTTGTGCCCGAAGAAGACGACGTTCGGCTTGAGCACGCCGTCGCAGGCGAGGCACTCCGGCGCGATGAACGTCTCGATCAGCGCGTCGGGGAGCTCGGCGTCTCCGTCGGGCGCCATCGCCGCGCTCGTCTCCAGCCACGACGGGTTCGCCGCGCGCATCCGCGCCTGGAGCGGGTCGCGCGCTTCGACGACCCCGCACGCGAGGCAGATGGTCTCGGCGAGGGCGCCGTGGAGCTCGATGACGCGCCGGCTCCCGGCGGCGTGGTGGAGGCGGTCTACGTTCTGCGTGATGAGCCCGTCGAGCGCGCCGCTCTGCTCGAGCCGCGCGAGCGCGAGGTGAGCGGAGCCGGGGCTCGCCTGGCGGAAGCGCTCCCACCCGGCCATCGCGCGGGCCCAGTAGCGCCGGCGGAGGGCGGCGCTGCGAACGAACTCGGGGCCCTGGATGGGGCGCCTCGCGCGGGTGAGCGCCTCCGGGCTCCGGTAGTCGGGGATCCCCGACTCGGTGCTCACGCCGGCGCCGGTGAGCGCGACGACGCGCCGCCCGCGCAGCGAATCGACGAGCTCCTCGACGCCGGCCGTCACGCCCCGAGTCTAGCGCGCCCCGCGCGAAACGGGGGGTGGGCGACCTCGGGCGAGGAACGCCGCGTGCAGCGCCTCGACGCATGCACGATTTCGAAACCCACCTCTATTCGCGCGGAGCGCGGCCCACGACAGCCGAGCGGCACGCCGTGGCCCTCGTTCGGTCTCGCCTCGAGAAGCATTCGAAGCACCTTCGTCGTGTCGGCGTTCGGCTGACGCAGCTCATCAACGCGAGCGGCGAGCTCGACTGGACGTGCCGCGTCGAGGTCGCCATGACGAAGGTCGCGACGCCCAAATTCTACGTGGAGGGCCGCGCTCCACACGTGCTCGAGGCGGCCGAGCTCGCCGCCGACGCCGTCGAAGGGGCGGTCCGGCGTGAGGTGGAAGGCTCCTCCCGCAAGCGCGGCAGCACCGCGCGTCGCCGGCCGGTGGAGGGGGCGCGGAGCGTCGAGGTGCGGCGCGGCGCGAGCCAGCCGTCCGAGAGCGACGAGGAGCAGCTCGCGCGAGAGCGAGAAGAGGAGGCGCTGCGGCGCATGACCCCGCGTGCGGTCAAGACTGCCAACCCGATGCGCGGTCGCCACATTCACAAGACGCGGCAGCAGGCGCAGGCGACCTCGGCCCGCGAGGTCTCCGCCACGCGGCCGTCGCGCAAGTCCACGCGCAAGAGCGCCAACCGCTCGAAGCGCGACAGCAACCTCGTCCGGCGCGCCAAGCGCGACACCCGCTCGCCCGACGCCCGCGCCGCGCGCGCGGCGGCGCGCAGCGGGGCTTCGGCGCCGGCCTGAGGGCAGCCGCGGGCCGTGCGGTGAAGCACCTCACGGCCCGAAGGGCGGGATCATGTGCGTCGCGCGGAAGGCCTGGCCGAGCGCGAAGTAGAACGACATCGGCAGCACGCCCGGCGGCAGGCCCCCCGCGGCGATCGGGAAGCCGAAGTCGCCGCGGATCACCGAGCGATCGAGCTGCGGGAACACGATGCGGAAGCCGGCGCCGACCGAGTGGGCAGGGGAGATCTCCTCGAACGAGCCGTTCCACGCGCGACCGCTGTCGTAGAAGAACGCGCCGCCGAGCTGGATGGAGAAGAGCTCGATCGGCCGCGTCCGCAGCTCGACGTTCATCGCGAACAGGTTCCTGCCGACGAAGTGCCGCGTCGGCCAGCCGCGGAGGCGGTCCTCACCGCCGAGGTACGAGAGCCGGTTGAGGTAGTTGCGCCAGCGGTTCGTCCCGGCGACGTCGAAGACGAGCCGGCCGACGGGCGTGCGCGGGCTGACGATCCTGAGCTCGCCCGTCAGCGACGCGTCCGCGATGCGATGGGGCTCGGCCTCCTTGGTGGAGTCGAGGTGCGCGCGGACGAAGCCGTCGCCGAGCGCGAGCGTGTAGACCGCGCCGACGCGCACGCCGACGAGGTCGCGCGTCGAGCCGAGGGCCCGCGTGACGGGGTAGCCGCGGACGACGACGTCGTAGCCGAGCCGGTAGTCCTCCTGCAGCGCGAGCGTCTCGAAGTCGACGATGCGGAGGAAGTCGTTGGCGTACGTGCGCCACTGGGCGAACGGCATCGTCCGAGCCTCGCCCACCGGCACGGCGGCGCGCTCGAAGCGGCGGACGGCCTCCGGATCGAGCTCGGGCTGGTCCGGGACGCGGTAGACGTCCCGCGCGATCGACGCGCCGACGGTGAAGTCGTTCTTTCGCGCCCAGCCGAACGACCGCGTCGCGCTGCTCTGGTGCTCGATGCGCCGCGCGCGGTAGACCCACGGGACGTCGTCCTCGGTCGTCGCGACGGCGGCGTTGCTGTAGCGGCGGTACACCTCGTCGTACCAGTAGATCCCGGTGTTCCAGGCCCAGTTGGTGCGCGTGGAGAACAGCGGGCGCTCGATCCGCGCGTCGCCGAAGCTGCCCTCCGGATCGCCGCTGCGGCGGTTGAAGATGACGTTGCTCTCGGCGTGGAACGAGAGCCATCGGCCGAAGAAGCGCGGCGCCTTGTAGGCGGCTCCGAAGGCGACGCTCTCCGGTTGGATGATCGAGTGGCCGGACAGCTCGACCTGCTGGCCGAAGAGGTTCGTCTCCTCGATCTCGAGCATCATCCGCTCCAGGCCGCCCGAGGTGACGTGGAAGTCGACGTCCGCGATGAGGCTCCAGACGTCCTTGGTGATGACGACGAGGCGCACGCGATCGGCGCTCGAGCCCGTCATCGGAACGATGACGACGATCGAGACCTTCATGAAGCGCCGGATGTTGCGCGCGCTCTCGTCCGCGGTGACCTTGTGGTACGGCTCGCCCACGCGGAGCAGCACCTCGTGGACGATCACCTCCTCCTTGGTGGTGACGTGGACCGCGTTGAGCGCGGTCGGCGCCGGATCCTTCTTCTCGATCGGGTCGAGGCGGACGGTCTCGATGCTCTCGACGATCTTGCCCTCCGCGTCCGGATCGACGCGGGCGCCGAGGAGCTCCTCGGCGCCTCTGATCGCGGCGAGCTCGTACGGCGAGTAGGCCACCGTGACCGAGGCCGGCGACTCGTCGGCGGCCGCCGGCCGGACGCACAGGGCCGCCGCGACGAGCGGGGCGGCCAGCACGGCGCGGCCGCGAGACGAAGGTGCCGCTGAATGTCGTCGTCGTCGTCGCACGCGCAGCCGATTCGAGGGCCGTGCGCCGCCGAAGGCTGCACGGGGCTGCCGAGCTTACCGAATTGCGCTGGCGCGAGCACCCGGCGATCCACGCGGCGCGCGCTCAGCACCGCGACTGGACCACGGTTGATCGCGTCGTCGCGCGCACAGCCGCGCGAGCCGGTCGCGATCCGCTTCGCGGATCGCGCCGGCTCGCGCGTGCGTTCTCCCTCACGACTACTTCTTCTGTCCCTCGATCTTGAGGTCGTCCTTGACGCTCTTGATGCCTGGCGTCTCCTTGGCGGCCTTGACGAGACCCTTGTGGGTGGTCTCGTCGGGGACCACGCCCGCGAGCGTCACGGTCTGCCCGTCGTCCGTGATCGTCAACGAGTGAATGACGGCCTGGGACTGCGGGTGTGCCGCCTCCATCGACTTCCGCACGGCGTCGCTCTTCGACATCGTGCCCTTGTCCTTCTCGTGGCCCGGCTGCTGCTGGTGCATCGTCCCGCCGGCGCCGGCCTTGTCCTTCTCGTGGCCCTGCTGCGTGGGGAGCGCGCCGCCCGTCGTCGTCGTCGTGCCGTAGGGCTCGCCTTGCGCGGGTCGCGCGGCCGCGGCCTTCTTGCCGACGTGCAGCTCGTCGCGAACGCCGCGGACGTTCGGCATCGAGCGGACGCGATTGATGAGGTCGGAGTGGGTCGCTTCGTCCGACACCCGCCCCTTGAGCGAGATGATCCCGCCCTCGCTGCTGATGATGAGCGCGTTGATGTCTTCGACCGAGCCCGGGCGCTTCTGGAGGAGGATCGTCCGCACCTCCTCGACCGTGGCTGTGGGTTGCTGCTGCTCCGCACCGCGCGTCGTCGTGATCCCTGGGCTCTCGATCGGCTGCTTCTCGTTCGAACACGCCACGAGGCCGAGCGCCCCGAGCAAGACAACGATGGCTTTCCTCATCTGCACACCCTCCGTTGAAAGTTCCCGGCGTTCAGGAGCAGCACCAGCGCTCTCGCACTCGTCCAGGCGCTTGCGCGGGGACGCGATCGGGATCGTGATGTCGACGCCGCGTCGGGCCGGCGAAGCATTCGCCGTTCCACGCGCGCCGGGACCGCGTGTCCCAGGGACGAACGAGCGGGTT
>JAHBWA010000168.1 GCA_019637195.1 Labilithrix sp.
CGACGATCTACGGCGGCCTCGCCGCCTCGGCCGTCCTCCTCGGTGGTGGGCTCGCCATGCTCCTCGTCGGCGTGAAGAAGGTGCCGGTCGAGCGCGCGAGCGAGGTGAGCGTGCGGCCGCTGCTCTCACCGACTATGGCCGGCGTCGGTCTCTCGACCTCCTTCTGACGAGCAGCGTAGGCGATTTCGGTCAACGCGCAGACGACGCGACCCTCTACTTCCAGCGGCAACAGGGCTCGTTCTACGGCCTCTGGCACGCGACCCGCGTCGACGGGGGCTTCGAGGGCGCGCAAGCCGTCTCGTCCCTCGCCGACCCGGCGAACACCGGGGTGCCGTATGTCGTCGGGGACACGCTCTACTTCCACTCGCGCAGCACGACGACCGACGCGGGCGTCCCGTTCGGCGGGCTCGATCTCTACCGCGCCGAGATCCTGGGCGCGGGCGTCACGGGCTCATGGCGGCAGGTCCTTCACGTGGGCACGGGCGGAGACGAGAGCCACGCGGCCGTGACGGTCGACGGCGCTCACCTCTACTTCGCGCGCCGCGACGGCGGGGTCAATCAGCTGCACGCCGCGCGCTTCGACGCCAGCGAAGGTGGCGGCGCGACGAGAGCGAGGACGCCCTCGTCGCGCCCCTCAACGACGGCGTGCACGACGTCGTTCCGTCGTGGATCTCGCCGGACAACTGCACGCTCTGGGTGACGAGCTCGCGCGACCCCGCGGACGCGGGCCTCGTCACCGGCATCTACTTCGCGACGCGACCCAAATGACGCAGGCGCTGGCGCGCCGTGCCCGCCGACGCGCGGCGGACGTCGCTCGTCCGCCGCGCGCCCGCTCGGGCGCCTCGACTCGGCGAGGCGCTCGAGGGAGCCTTCCCGGCGACGTGGCGCGCGCGGCGTACGGACGCTGAGGCAGCTGGAAGCCCGGCGAACGTGGAGGGCTGGGGCGGCGCTCCCTCGGAGCGCCGCGGGCGCCTAAGGCCGCTTGCGCGTCGGCGGCGGCGCGGGCGTCGGGGGATGAGCTTCGCCGGCGCGTCGGGGACCTGCTCCGTCAGCGCCGGCGCCGGCGCGCGGCCCTGCTTCGCCACCGAGCGCTGTCACGTCGCGACGAGCTCCGCCGCCGATCGCATCCGCGGATCGATGTCCCCTGGGCGACGCTCCTCGCGGACTCGCCGTCCGCTTGACAGCGGCGAAGGAGAGCGGCTGTTCTTCGTGGAGTGTCGCGCGGCCCCTACCTCGACCTGCTCGCGAGCCTTCACGAGGCGCGAGTCCGGTACGCGATCGCCGGCGGGTTCGCCGTGGTGCTGCACGGCGTGCCGCGGATGACGTTCGATCTCGACCTCGTCTTCGATCTCGCCGAGGACAACCTCCGCCGCGCCGTCGACGTCTTGCAGAGCGAGGGCTATCGCCCGCGCCTCCCCGTCCCCCTCCGCGATCTCACCGACGAAGCGAAGCGTCGCCAGTGGATCGACGAGCGCAACCTGATCGCGTTCACGCTCAGGCACCCCGAGCGGCCGATGGAGGAGGTAGACATTCTGCTCGTCGTGCCGCTCCCGTGGGAAGAGACAGCCGCGTCGACCGTGACGCGCATGCTCGACGACGTCCCGGCGGTCGTGGTGGGGCGGGCCGTGCTTCGCGCGATGAAGCTCGCGACGGGGCGCGAGAAGGATCGCGCGGACGCCGAGCTGCTCGGCGATGACGACGATGAGTAGCCGCGTCGATCTCACGGTCCGTCCGACCCCCGACCAGCTCCAGCGCTTTCGTGCGCTCACCCCGGCGGAGCGTTATCGATGGTACGTCGGCGTGCTGACGACGACGCACCAGCTCGCGACCCCCGAGGCGAAGGAGCGCTGGCGCGCCTTGAAGCAGGCGCAAGGCGGCGGCTTCCTGGCGGTGGTGAGCGCCTTCGCGGCCGCCCTCGATCGGGCCGACTTCGAGGGCGCGTCGCGTTGTCTGAGCGCAGCGTGCACGTACGAGATCGGTGAGGCGGTGGTCGAGGGCGTCGACGCGATCGTCGACGCGTATTCGGCGAATCATCGGCGGGCGACGCGCGCGGTCGAACGCATCCGCTACCGGTCCAGCGTCGAGGGAACGGCTCCAGGCGTGGCGGTCGTCACGTTCGAGGATCGCCTCGAGCATCGAGGGCAGCGTCACCGCTACCGCTGTCGGCAGGAGATGCACGTCGGTCGATCGAAGCTGGTCGAGAGGATCGTCCACCAAGAGGTGGACACCGAGCGCCAGGCGCTCGAGACGTTCTTCGCATCGGTCGGCATCCGCCGCTGAGCGCGGCCACGCCCGCGCGGGCCGGGGCGCGACGAAGGAGCGGCGTCGCGCGGTCAGGCCAGGACCGTCACGGGGACGCCGAGGTGCTCGGCCTCGCGCACGACGGTCGAGAGCCCCTCGGCGCACGACGCGTGCACGAGCTCGTCGGCGGCGCCGATCCAGCCGAGCGTCTCGCGGCGCGACACGGTGCCGAGGAAGCGCACGTCCATGCGCCAGGCCGTCGCGAGCCGCTCGAGCTGAGCGCGCTCGGGGCCGTCGCCGAGGATCACGAGGGTCCGCTCGTCGCGCCGCGTGCCGTGGTTCGGGCTCGTCGCGACGTAGTCGATGACCTTGTCGACGCGCTTGCTCGCGACGAGGCGCCCGGCGCACACGTAGAGGCGGCGCGCTGGCACCGCGCTGCGCTTCGACCGGGCGTCGTCGCCGACGTCCGGCAGGACGATCGACCCCGGAATGATGGCGGCGCAGGCGCGGAGGGCGCGGGCGTCGTCCTTCGGGAGCGTCGACTCGAGCGCCGCGAGCAGCGCCTCGGAGACGAAGCGCCAGCGTGACGCTCGGCGGGTGGCGGCGCGCACGACCACCGCGCGCGCGCGGGCCGGCAGCCCGACGAGGAGGCGCACGTCGCCGCCGTGCGAGACGATCTCGAGCTCCGCGCGCGCGCTCGCGCCGCGCGCGACGTCCGCGCCGAGCGCGATCGGGAACGCCGACGGCACGCACCAGTGCGCGACGACGCGCTCGGCGGCGAACCGGCGGAGCTCGAGCGAGGCGCGGACCGTCCACGCGGCGGCGTCGACGGCGCGGCTCGGCCGCTCGCGGATCCGCGCGGGCGCGCCGGGCCAGCCGAACGCGCCGCCCGGCTCCGGCCGGAGCACGCGGACCTCGTGACCCGCCTTCGCGAGCGCGGCGACCTCCGTCTCGACGAAGTGCCCCGCGGGATCGTCCTCGCAGGTGGGGTAGCTCGTGGTGACGACGGCGATGCGCATCGGTCGGGTCCGAGAGAGCCGCGCCCCTCGGTCTCCCACCGGGTGCTCGTCGCTCCGCTCGATCGCGTGGAGAGCGGCTCCTTTTACGCCGAAGAGCGCCCGTCGTGCTAGGACATTCGGGACCATGCAAGGCCCGTCCGTTCAGATCAAGGGGCGCATTCTCTACGTCACCGAGGACGCCTCGCTCCTCGAGAAACAGCTCGGCGGCGAGGACATCGGCTACGACGTCGCGAAGGACGAGCCGTCGCTCGTCGGCAACATCTCGACGGACGAGCTCACGCCCGGATGGGTTTGCTACTACTACGACGAGACGCTCGCGCGGTTCTGCCTCGTAGGCCTGCGCGGCGGCAAGGTCGGCAAGGACGCCATCAAGGGGGGCGGCTTCGGCGTCATCGTCAGCGGCATCTCCAAGGGCTGCGGCTCCAGCCGCGAGACGGCGCCCTACAGCGAGCTGAAGTCGGGCGTGCAGCTCGTCATCGCGAAGAGCATCGAGAAGATCTACCGCCAGAACGCGCAGAACATCGGCCTGCTCACCTCGACCGACTTCGGGCTCATCGAGCGCATCGAGCGCGGCGAGCCGATCCCGATGAGCGAGTTCACGAAGGGGCTCGACCCGATCAGCGCGGCGATCGTCGAGCACGGCGGCCTCTTCGCGTACAACCGCGCGCGCCTCGCCGGCAAGACGACGCCGCCGCCGGTCACGACCGCCGCGCGCCCGATGACCCTCTGCGAGAAGATCCTCGCGGCGCACGTCATCGTCGACGCCAAGTCGGGCGAGCTCGGCGCCGCGGCGGTCAAGCCGGGCGACGCGTTCTTCGCGCGCACCGACGTCCGCTTCAGCCACGAGTACGTGACGCCGATGGCCGAGTCCCTCTTCGCCGCCGAGATGGGCAAGGACGCGAAGGTGACCGATCCCGCGAGCGTCTTCGCGTTCCGCGACCACCTCACGTTCCTCGATCTCGTGATGCCCCGCGCCCACCGCGAGATGGGCCTCAAGGCGCAGGCCGAGGAGCTCGCCACGGTCCAGGAGTCGTTCACCAAGCGCCAGGGCGTGAGGCTCTACGGAGAGGTCCACCGCGACGGCAAGCTCGTCGGCTCGGAGGCCATCTGCCACAACAAGGTGATCGAGGAGCTCGCGCTGCCTGGGCAGCTCGTCGCCGGCACCGACTCGCACACGTGCATGGCGGGCGCGCTCGGCTGCTTCGCGTTCGGCGTCGGCTCCACCGACATGGCGAACGCCTGGTACACGAAGGACGTCCGCGTCACGGTCCCCGAGACGGCGAAGTTCGTCCTCACGGGGCTGCTCCCGCACGGCGTCTGCGCGAAGGACGTCATGCTCCACATCCTCAGTCAGCCGTTCTTCAAGACGGGCAAGGGGATCGGCAAGGTCCTCGAGTTCGCGGGCGACGGCGTCCGCGCGATGCCGCTCGACGAGCGCGCCACCCTCACCAACATGGCGGTCGAGGCGGGCGGCTTCACCGGGATCATCGAGGCCGACGACGTCGTCGTCGACTACCTCGTCAAGCAGCGCGGCCTCGCCAGCGACGACGTCCGGAGGCGCATCGTCAAGGCCGACCCCGACGCGACGTACCTCGCGACCTTCGAGATCGATCTCGCCACGCTCGAGCCGATGGTCGCGACGCCGGGCGATCCGCGCAACGGCGTGCCGCTGCGCGAGCTGCCGGGGACGAAAATCGACATCGCGTACGGCGGCTCGTGCACCGGCGGCAAGAAGGCCGACATGGACATGTACGCCGAGGTCCTCAAGCTCGCCCTCGAGCAGGGCAAGCGCGTCGCCGACGGCGTGCACCTCTACATCCAGTTCGGCTCGCAGGACATCCGGCGCTACGCCGAGTCGAAGGGCTACCTCGACGTCTTCACCAAGGCCGGCGCCGAGCTCGTCGACCCGTCGTGCGGCGCCTGCATCAAGGCCGGACCGGGCGTCAGCGACTCGCCCGATCAGGTCACCGTCAGCGCGATCAACCGCAACTTCCCCGGGCGCAGCGGCCCGGGCAAGGTCTACCTCGCGAGCCCGCTCGTCGTCGCCGCCAGCGCGATCGCCGGCAAGATCGTCTCCCCCGACGCGCTCTGATCAGCTCGCGCGCGGTCGGGCTGCGTGAAACCGGGCGCGTAGCGCGCTATAGCCAGGGCATACCCATGGCGAACAAGGCGACCATCGAACCGAACGCGCGCGTCGTGCTCGAGTACACGCTGCGCGACGCCGACGACGACGTGCTCGACGCGAGCGACGCCGAGGACGGAGAGCCCATCGTCTACGTCCACGGCTACGGCATGCTCGTGCCCGGGCTCGAGAAGGCCCTCGCGGGGCTCGCGGTCGGCGACGAGAAGGACGTGGTCATCCCGCCGGAGGAGGGCTTCGGGGAGCGCGACGAGGAGCTCGTCCTCGAGATCGACCGCGCCGAGATGCCACGCCCGGCGACGGTCGCCGTGGGCGACGAGCTCGTGGCCGAGTCGCCCGACGGCGAAGAGGCGATCATGCGTGTCGTCGAGGTCAAGCCGGACGCGGTGGTCCTCGACGGCAACCACCCGCTCGCGGGGGAGACGCTCCGTTACTCCGTCGTGGTACGCGACGTGCGCCCCGCGACCGAAGAGGAGATCGAGGAGGCGGCCGAGGGCTTCGAGGAGGCGGCCGAGGGCTGGGAGCCCCACGCCCACGAGGCGAACGGCGCTGGCGAGCTCGTCCAGCTGGGCCGCGCGCCGAGCGGCGCGAAGAAGCTGCAGAACTGACCGCGCGGGCCGCGTGTGGCCGCCGCGCGGGTCGCGGCCGGCGCGAGCAGAAGCGTGAATAACCCGCGGAATTCCGCGCGAAAAGGACCCGCTTGCGCCGGCACCTAGCGCGGACTAAACGGCCTCAGGCATAAACGCCCTCTCGTGCCGGTTGCGAGCACGAGGGCCGACCTGAGGAAGCCCCGATGACGCAGAAGACGAACCAGAACCCCTGGACCATGGACGTGCGCGTGCGTGAGCGCAATCTCAAGTCGGGCGCGCTCACCGACAAGGATCTCGAGAAGCACCTCGCGGCGCTGCCGGACCTCGCCGACCAGGCGGAGTCGTTCGGGACGGCGCAGCCGGCGCTCGCGCAGCCGCAGGTCGCCGTCGTCGAGCCCGCGGGGATCGACGACATCGATGACGAGCCGGAAGACGATGACGACGACCTCGACGCGCAGGAGCAGGTGGCGGCGGCGCCGGAGCCGGAGCCGGAGCCGCAGGCGGTCGTCGAGACGCCCGCCGTGGGCGGCGGCGAGGGCGAGCAGCCGTGAGCTCGTCCCGCGAGGTCGAGCCGGGCGTCGAGAACGATCCGCTGCCGACGATCGACTTCGCGACGTTCATCCTGTCGCTCAGTCACTCGGCGCTGATGCACCTCGGCGAGGCGCCTCACCCCGACACGAACGCCGTCGAAGCGAACCTCCCGCTCGCGAAGCAGAACATCGATCTCCTCGGCCTGCTCGAGGAGAAGACGAAGGGCAACCTCTCGGGCGACGAGGAGCGCCTCCTTGCGCAGGTGCTCTTCGATCTTAGGATGCGTTACGTGGAGCGCTCGAAGGCCGCTCCGAAGTAGTCCGGCCGAGCACTCGTCGAGGTTCGGCCAGCGGTCTTGCCGAACCGAACCCGTCGAGGTGCTCGTGAAGTCGAAGGCGATCCTCATCTCCGTCCTCGTCCCCGTCCTGGTCACGGGCTGTGGGCGTTCGAAGGCCGAAAAGGAGGCCGAGCCGGTGCTGCCTGCCGGCGCGGTGCCCGCCGTCGCGAGCGCCGGGCCCGCGCCCACGCTGAACAACGGTGTGCCGGCGCCGCTGCCCGGGGCGCTCCCGGAGTCGAAGGACTCGCGTGACTTCGTCGGGCCTCGGAGCTTCGCCCCGGTCGCGAAGAGCGCCGACCCGAGCGTCGTCACGATCTACACGCACGGCGAGGAGCAAGAGCCGTCCTTCTTCTCGCGCGGCAAGCGCGGCGCGCGCGCGGCGAAAGGGCTCGGCACCGGGTTCATCGTCCAGAAGGACGGCGTGATCGTCACGAACGACCACGTCATCGACGGCGCCGACGAGATCCTCGTGCAGCTCTCCGACGAGCGGCGGTTCCCGGCGAAGATCGCGGGGCGCGATCCGCGGACGGACATCGCGGTCATCCGCATCGAAGGCGGCAAGGACCTGCCGGCGATCGCGCTCGGCGACTCCGACGCGCTCGACGTCGGCGACTGGGTCGTCGCGATCGGCAACCCGTTCGGCCTGAGCCACACGGTCAGCGCGGGCATCGTCAGCGCCAAGGGGCGCGGGCGCGACGACGTACCCCTCGATCCGAGCGGGTACTACAGCTTCATCCAGACGGACGCGTCGATCAACCCGGGCAACTCCGGCGGCCCGCTCCTCAACTTGAAGGGCGAGGTCGTCGGCATGAACTCGGCGATTCGCGGCGGGGGCGCGCAGGGCATCGGGTTCGCGATCCCGATCAACATGGTAAAGCAGATCCTCCCGACGCTCCTGCGCGAGGGGCGCCTGACGCGCAGCGCGCTCGGCATCCGCATCCGCGACGCGCGGGACCTCTCGGCGGAGGATCGCGCTCACTTGAAGCTCGGCGACGAGAAGGGCGCCGTGGTCGAGGGCGTCGAGCCGAACGGCCCCGCGGATCGAGCGAAGCTCGAGGTGGGCGATCTCATCGTCGCCTTCGACGGTCAGCCGACCGAGCGAAGCGCCCTGCTCCAGTGGATGGCGAGCACCGCGGGCGTCGGCAAGACGGCGACCCTGCGCGTGGTCCGGCAGGGCAAGCCGCTCGACCTGAGCGTCACGCTCGGTGAGCTGAAGGAGCCGAAGCGCGCCGTCCGTCCTCGGGCGGCGCCGCGGGCGGTCGATCCCGAGGGCGATCCCTTCATCCGCTGACCGGGACGTACTGCCGCCCCTCGGCATTCAAAACGGGCGTTCGGCCTGGGGAAAACCTGGCGCATGGACAAGCGCATCCCCAGGTTTGGAGGACGTCCGACGAAGCGTCGGCATGAGCTAGCCCCAGGGCTCAAGCCTGTATACGCTAAGTGCGCGAATGGCCGTCGCCCGTCCAGAGCCCCAGACGCCTGCCGAGGCGAACGACGCGCCCGCCGATCCGCTCGGCGAGGCGCTCGCGGCTGGCGGTGACGTGCCCGAAGAGGCGCCTTCTTCGAGGGAAGTCGGGGGTCGCGTCCCGACGCGGCCTCCGTCCGCGCCGCCTCCGTCCACCACTTTGAATCTAAGGGTTTCGGACGCGTCCAACGCGAAGCAGGCCCGAATACGAGAAGCGGAGGAAGACCGTGCACTCATCGCGAGAGCGCAACAAGGTGACGTGGCCGCCTTTCGGCGGCTGGTCGAGCGTCACCAGCGTCGCGCGTTCGCGATCGCACTGTCCCTCGTCCGCGACGAGAACGACGCCCGCGAGCTTGTCCAAGACGCGTTTCTGCGCGTCTTCCGAGGCCTCAATAGCTTCCAGGGTGGCTCCAGCTTCTTTACCTGGCTCTATCGCATCATCACGAACCTCAGCATCGACCTCATCCGCAAGCCGGGCCGCCAGCTCGTCGACATCGACGAAGCCCGGTTCGAGAGCGACGAGTCTCAGGAAGCCGAGTTTCCCCTGCTCAGCCGCGTCGACGGATCCGATCCGGTCGACGTCGTCCGCCGGCGAGAGATCGCCGGTCGCCTCCAGGCGGCGCTCGACGCGCTGCCGCCCTACCACCGCGGCGTCATTGTCATGCGAGAGATCGAAGGGCTCAGCTACGAAGAGATGGCTACCGCCATGGGCGTCTCCAAGGGGACGATCATGAGCCGCCTCTTCCACGCCCGTCAGAAGCTTCAGCGCGCGCTGGCCGACTGCTACGAGGAGCAGATCGGACGGATCCCCTCGTCCGAGCGGGGATCGGCGAACGAGAGCGGAGGTGACGCATGAGCGCGTCCACGTTGTCGTCCGAGCGGATGCTCAAGCTGATGGCCTTCGCCGACGGCGAGCTCGAAGGCGCCGAGCGGCTCGAGGTCGAAGGCTGGCTCGCGTCCGACGTCGACGCGGCCCGCTTCGCCAACGAGCTGGCGGGGCTCGGCGACCTCGTGAAGATGGGGCACGAGGACTCCAGCGCCGCGAGCGCAGCGGCCTCGTTCGACATCGCCGACGCGGTCATGGCGGCGGTGAAGGAGGAGAAGGCGCCGGAGACCCCGAAGGTCGCCCCCGTCGTCTCGCTCGCCGAGCGTCGCCAGAAGAACCTCAAGGTCGGCGGCATGGTCGCGGCGGCGCTCGCGCTCGCCGCGTCGGTGTTCGTGATGACGCGCCACAAAGAAGAGGCGCCGATGGCTCGGGCGCCGTTGCCGGCCGTCCAACCCGTGGCGAGCGCCGAGCCCGGCGTCGACGTCGATCTCGTGGAGACCGCCGGCGACTCCGTCAGGGTGTTCTATCTTTCGAGCGAGAACAGCCCTACAACGAGCGTCGTGGTCTGGGTCGACGAATCAGGAGGAAAGTGACTCCCATGCGACATGCTTTTCTCTCGGGCCACGGTGTGGGGCGTCGCGGAGCGCTCCTCGGAGCGCTCGCCCTCGGCGCCGCGGTGATCGGCCACGCGCCGGAGGCGAGCGCCGACGCGCCGCCGAAGGCCGAGGTGATGGTCATCCACGCGACGAAGTGCGACAAGAAGAGCGTCGACCCGCAGATCGGCGATACTCCGCCGGCGCTCGGCTACGACTGCCTCAAGCTGGTCGACAAGAAGACGCTGCCCCTCACGCTGAACCAGGCGAGCACGACGGCCCTGCCGAACGGGCGCACGTTCCAGCTCCTCCACACCGCGAAGGTCGCGAGCCGCTTCAAGGTGACCGCGTCGATCAGCCCGGCCGACGGCAGCGCGGGCTTCACGAAGCTTGCGGACATCACCGCGGACCCGAACAAGCCGTTCAACGTCGGCGGCTTCTCGTACCAGGGCGGCGTCCTCGTCCTGACCGTCCGCATCGTCCCCTGACGGTCCGGCCTCGCGGACGCGTGAAGCGCGCGGACGCGTGAAGCTCCCGGGCTGCTCGCGCGTTTAGCTCTCTGCCAGAGACGGCGGTTTTTCGCCCGTTCCGTCTCGGTTTGGTAGAAAGAACGTCTCATGCGGAAGGACGCGCCGCTCGCGGTCGAAGTGCCGGCGTCGGACCGGGACAAGCCGGGCTGGGTCAAGGTCGGCGTGATCGCCGCCGTCGGGTTCGTGCTCGGGATCGCTTGGCCCCGGGTGATGGGGATCCGGCTCGGGCCGGCTGCGCCGGGAGAGTCGACCGCCGCCGCGGCCTCGGCGGCGAGCGCCGCAGGCCGCGCCCCCGAGGCGCCTCCGGCGAGCGTGACCGCGAAGGGCCCCGCCGCGTCGGCGTCTGCGCCTGCGAACGCCGTCAACGTCGCCCACGCGGCGACGGCCAAGAGCCCGCCGAACATCTCGCTGCAGAAGGGCGCCGTCCTCTCGTGCAAGACGAAGGAAGGCGACACCAAGAAGGGCAGGGAGTGCGGTCCGGTCCCGGGGATCGATCTGCTGGTCCAGCCGCGCGTGCGCAAGATCGCCACCTGCTCGGGGGTCGAGGGGCAGACGGGCAAGCTCTCGCTCGTCGTCAACGCCGACTTCGCGACCGGACGCTTCTGGTACGACGTCGGCAAGTCGTCGACGCTCCCGAACATCGACGCGGTCGCGGCCTGCCTCAAGACGACCTTCCACGGGACGTCCACCACCGCGACGACGCACGAGCACCCGCGCTACACCGTCGCGTACACGGCGATCTTCGCGCCGGGCACCGGCGGCGCGCCCGACGAGCTCGCGGCGAAGAAGCCGGGCAAGGCCGACGCGGACATCGACAAGAGCGAAGCGTCCGCGAAGGCCGCGCCCGACGAGAAGAAGCCCGCGTCGGACGACAAGGCCGACAAGGCTGACAAGAAGGAAGAGAAGACCGAGCGCGCGCTCGCGAGCGGCGAGGCCGCCGTCGCCTGGGAGGTCGCCCTCGTCCGCGAGACGCCGAAGACGGGCGGCCTCGTCGCGCGCCTCCCGCGCGGCGCCAAGGTCAAGGTCGGCACCGCGAAGGACGGCTGGTTCCTCATCAAGTACGGCGAAGGCTACGCCCACGAGGGCTGGGTCTACCGCGGCGCGATCGGCCGCTGAGCCGCGCGGACGGCGCGCGCGGCGCCGGGTGGGGGGAAGAGCGTCGGATCGACGAGCGGGTTCGCCTTCGCGTACCCGACGCGGATCATGTCCGCTGCGGTGACGTCCGGAGCCTCGTCGCGCGCGCCGAGCGACGCCTGCGCCGAGCGACGCCCGCTCACGCTCGAGCTCGACGGGTGGCGCTTCGTGGCGATGGTTCTGTCGAGCTTCGGCGACCGCGGGCCGTTTCGCGACCGAGCGCGCCGCGGGGCCTCGTTCGACCGACATCGCTTGCTCGAATCGCCTACGCTCCGGGCGGCATGCGGAGGACCGCCTTCCTCGCGGCTATGTGCGTCCTCGGTGCAGTGACGAGCGCCCGCGCGGAGTCGCGTTCGGTCCGCATCGACTACGAGGCCGCGCATGCGTGCCCGGACGAGCGCCGCTTCGTCGAGCTCACGCGCGATCGGATCCGGCCTTGGGCCACGATCGACGAGCACGGGGAGCTCGTCGCCCGCGTGCGGGCCGAGCCCGAGGAGGGGGGCTTCGCCGGCCGCCTCTCGCTGGAGGACACGGCGGGCACATCGCTCGGCGTCCGCGCGATCCAGGACGCCGACTGCGAGGAGGTCGTCCTCGCGCTCGCGCTCTTCCTCGCCGTTGCGCTCGAAGCCGAAGCGGCCAATCCGCACGCGGCGCCGAGCACGCGGCCCGAGGCGCCGCCGGGCCCGAGCCTCGAGGTGACGCCCCCGCCCGCGCGCCCGCGCGCCGACGCGCGAGCGCCGCGGCCACCGCCGCCGGCCCAGAAGGCGAGCGCGATCGACTGGCGGCTCGTCGCGAGGGCGCAGGGCGTCACCGGACGCATGCCGGACGCCGCCCTCGGCGGCGCGATCGCGCTCGAGCTCGGGCCGCGACATCGCTCGTCGATGCTCCGGCCGTACGGGAGCCTCGGGATCGACGCGGTGCCGTACTCGGAGCGTCGCGAAGGACGCGGGCAGCTCGAGCTCGGCTGGGGCGCGGTCTTCGGGCGGGTATGCGCGGGCTTCGACGTGTCCGGCCGCTCCGACGGAGCCGTCGGAGGCTGGCTCGAACCGTGGGCGTGCGGACGGGCCGAAGCGGGGGGCCTGCAAGCCGCGTCGCGAGGGTACGCCGTCAATCGAACGGAGCTCCTCCCGTGGTACGCCGCCGGGCTCGAAGCGGGCCTGGCGGTGCGGCTGAGCCAACTCTTCAGCCTCGGCGTCTTCGCGAACGCGATGGCCCCGATCGTGCGTCACGAGCTCGTTCTCGGCGACGTCAGGGTCTTCCGCGCGCCGATCGTGACCGCCGAGGCAGGGCTAGAGCTCAAAGTTCGAATTTGGTGATCGATCCGCACACGGGCGGGAACGAGCGTTCGGGGGAGACGAGCGCGGATCCTTCCATGTCGGCCAATGTAAGCAGAGTGCTTCCTCTCGTGGGCGTCGCCGACGTCACGCGTGAGGAGCGGCTGCGACGCTCGGTCGACGAGCACTACCTCTTCGTCTGGCGCTCGCTCCGGCGGCTCGGCGTCCCGGAGAGCGAAGCCGACGACGTCGCCCAGGAGACCTTCCTGGTCTTCTCACGGAAGCTCGATGGGGTCGACGCCAGCGCGGAGCGCGGCTTCCTCTTCCGGGCGGCGACGTACGCGGCGATGCATGCACAACGCAAGTACCGCCGCCAGCGCACGCTCGAGGAGAGCGCGGCGATCCTCGACGGCGACGGCGAACATCCGAGCGTCGAAGAGGACGCCGAGCGGCAGGAGACCCTGGTGCTGCTCGACTCGCTCCTCGCGAAGCTGTCCGACGATCTTCGCGTCGTCGTGATCCTCTGCGACCTCGAGGAGATGACGATGAACGAGGCGGCGGAGATCCTCTCCGTGCCCGTAGGGACCGTGGCTTCGCGCCTCCGCCGTGCGCGCGCGGGGCTCTCGGCCGGGATGACTCGAATCACGAGGAGTATGCGATGAGCGAGCTCGACCCTCTTCTGCGGCGCGCGTTCGACGCGGCGCGCGCGGAGCGACCCCGCTCGGGGAAAGGGAAGGCGCAGACGCTGGCGGCGCTCGGGTTGTCGGCCGCGACCGCGACCGCATCGGCGGGCGCGGGTGGCTCGGTGGCCGGCGGCGCGCGGCTCGTCTCCGCCTGGCCGTGGTGGGGGATCGGCGTCGCGCTGGTCGTGACGAGCGGCGCGGTGCTCTGGTCCGTCGAGGAGTCTGCGGCGCCGCCCGCCGCCGCGAGCGTGGCGGCCGCGCCTGTCGTGAGCAGCGCGGCGGACACGGCCGCTCCGGTGCTGACCGTCGACCAGCTGCCGAACGTCGCCGAGCCGCCGAGCGTGGCGGACGGCGTGAAGCTGGCCGAGGCGACGAGCGCGGCAGGCTCCACGAGCCGTCGCCCGGCGCTCCGCCCCGTGCTCGCGCCCGGGCCGTCGGCCGTGGCGAGCGAGTCGCTCCGCGACGAGATCGAGGCCATCGAGCGCGTTTCGCACGCGCTCTCGCAGCGCCGCTGCGGGCTCGCCCGCGCGCACCTCTCGGCCTACGACGCGAGGTTTCCGAACGGCAAGCTCCGGCGCGAGGCGGACGTCGTCGGGATCGAGATCGCCGGGCGTTCGGGCCAGACCGATCGCGCGCGGAGCGCGGCGCGCAGCTTCGTCGCGCGGTTCCCCGACACACCCTACGCGCTGCGTCTGGCGCCGTGGCTGCGCGACGACGCGACCGAGGGCAGAGGGCCTGCGTCCGTCGACATGTGCACCGACGCGGCAGACTGACGGCGCAGGGATCGAGCGACGTGGCGAAGAGAGGACACCGGCCCCACGCGCGTCGAGCGTGGGCCATCGGCACTCTTTCGACGCTCGCGAGCCTCGCGAGCCTCGGGGCGCTGGGCGGGACGACCACGGGCTGCTCCACCTACGACTTTTCGCTCGGGACGCTCGACATCGGAGCCGCCGCGCCTGGAAGCTCGGACGAAGCCGGCGCGGACGCGGGGATCGCCGACGCCGCGCGCGAGAGCGCCGCGCCCGTGAAGCTCGCCTGCGAGACGCCGCCGTGCGCGGTCGCGCTCACCACGACGCTGCGCGCGAGCGACTCCGACCGCGCCGAGGGCTATTGCGCGCTGCTCGACGACGGCGCCGTCGCGTGCTGGGGGACGAACTTCGGCGGTCAGCTCGGACGCGGCGACGTCGGCGGGCCCGAGGGCGCCGTCCCGGTGCGCGTGCCCGGTCTCGAAGCCGTCACGTCGATCGACCACACGTGCGCGGTCGACGACGCGGGAGCGGTCTGGTGCTGGGGCACCGGGCCCTTCCGCCAGGACGACGACGCGTCGGTCACCGTCGAGGGAGGGCCGGTGCGCGTCCCGCTCCCCGGCGCCGCCAAGCGCGTCGCCGTCACGAGGACGACGGCGTGCGCGCTGCTCCGCGACGAGCGCGTCGTCTGCTGGGGCGCGAACCAGAAGCTCCAGGTCGCCATGGACGAGGACGCCTCGCTCTGGCTCGCGCCGCGAGAGATCGCGCTTCTGCCCGGCGTGACCGATCTCGTCATCGGCGACGCGGCGTTCGCGCGCTACCCGGACGGCACCGTCCTCAGCTGGGGAGGCAACCCGTCCGTGGGGCGGCCGACCCCGTTCCACCTCGACGGATGGCCGGCCCCGATCGCGATCGACGACGTCGCGATGATCGACACCGTCGACCAGGAGGTCTGCGCCGTCGCCGGAGGCGTCGGCTGGTGCTGGGGCGCGCCGGTGCCGCCCGCGTCCGGCGCGCCCGTCGACAGGTACGCGCGCGCGCTGCCCACGGCGGCACCGACCGGGGCGATCACACGGATCGCGACGAGCAGGACGTGGGCGGTGACGGAGAGCGGTAGCTCGGTCGTCGAGCCGCGCCGCTGGTGTGCGACCTCCGAAGCGGGCGAGGTCCTCTGCTGGGGCCTGAACGCGAGCGGTCAGGCCGGAGACGGAACGCGCCGGCACGCGATCGAGCCGGTCGTCGTCGCGGGCCTCCCCGCGCCGGCCGTGGACGTGAAGCTGATGCCGTACTCGACGTGCGCGCTCATCGCCAACGGCCAGGTGTATTGCTGGGGGAACAACCTCTACGGTCAGCTCGGCGCGGGGCTCCCGAAGGGGTCGCACGACGCGCCCCAACAGGTGAAGCTCCCATGACGCGCGCGGGCGATCCATTTCGTCTGCTGATGAAACGCGGTCGCGCGCCGGGCCGGCCTCGCGTCGATGTCGCACCGTGAAGATTTATCGATCGACTCCCTTCGCACCGGGAACACCAAGAGCGATGTCCGTACCCAAGTCTCCGCGACGCTACCTCCGCGCCGGCGTTCAGCTCGGCCTCCTCGGAGGTCTCGTCGCCATCGTGGCGTGTACCGAGAGGCGCACGGATCTCGGGGGAGATCCGGCTTCCCCGCCGGCGTTCATCGAGCCCGACGCCGATCTCATCCCGGATGCCGGGATCGAGCTCCGGTCGTACTGCCCGTCGGATCGCTGCCCGCCCGGGCACACCACGTGTCCGAACTCGCAGTTCCTGTGTGACACCGATCTGCTGTCGGATCCGTTCAACTGCGGAGAGTGCGGGAACTCGTGCCGGTCCTCGACCTCGGGGGCCAATGAAGACTACTCGTGCATCGACGGGCGCTGCGTCCTGACCTGCAACGAGCAGCGCGCCCTCGACTGCGACGGCCTCCCCGACAACGGGTGTGAGGCAGCACCGTCCGACAACGACCACTGCGGCATCTGCGGGAACAAGTGCGCGGCGGACAAACCCTGCATCAACCGCGGGCTCGCGGACTACGGGTGCGGCTGTCGACCGGGCGAGCTCTACTGCTCGTCGATTGGCTTCCTTCCGTGCGTCGATCCGGAGAACGACGACGCGCACTGCGGCGCCTGCGGCAACGCCTGCCCGCGCGAGGGCGACGGCAGCGAGACGCCTCCGCCGAACACGTATTTCGGCTGCGCCGATAGCCAATGCGGGACGCTGAAGTGCACCGGCTACTGGGCCGACTGCGACGCCGTCCGCGACAACGGATGCGAGCAGGTTCTCCTCGACGACGACAACTGCGCTGCGTGCGGGAACAAGTGCCCGGACGGGCAGAAGTGCGCGCTCAACGCGCTCCTGATTCCGGAGTGCATGTGTCCCGAGGGGCAGACCTTCTGCGGCTCCTGCAACGGAGGGGTGTGCCAGGGCACCTGCGCCGACCTGGTCAACGACGACAGGAACTGCGGGGCGTGCGGCGCGCGGTGCGAGCTCAGCGTCCCCCAGGCCTTCGAGGCCTGCGTCTACGGCAAGTGCGAGAGGGACTGCGCGAGCGGCTGGGGCGACTGCAACGGCAACCGCGACGACGGGTGTGAGACCCACGTGGCCGCCGATCCGAAGAACTGCGGCGGCTGCGGCGTCGTCTGCGACGGCATCGCAGGACAGGCGTGCGTCGATGGTCAGTGCATGGTCGAGCCGTGCGACGTGATGCAGGACGCGGGAGATCCGGCGCGATGAAGAATCGATGGCTCTTCGCCGCGCTCAGCGCGGCCATCTGCGTACAGGCATCGGCGACGCTCGCGGCGTGCGCGACCGCCGATGAACCGGGGGTAGCTCCGCCGGAGGACAGGAACACGCCGGTGCCGGCACCCCCCGCGACGGACGGCGGCCAGGGCGCTGGGGACGCCGCGGCGTGCACCGAAGACTGCGAGTACTACCCGGACGAATGCACCGAGGACGCGCTCTGCATGGCATCGCTCTTCGATCCGGACCCGTCGATCGGGCTCGATCTCCGGACCGGGATCCACGCGCTCGTCGGACGGTCGCCGAGCGACGCCTGGCTCGCCGGCGCCGCCGGAACGGTCGCGCGCTTCGACGGCACGTCGTGGAAGCGCTTGGAGACCGACACCCAGCACTCGCTCTACGGGCTCTGGCTGCTCGACGGCGCCGAGGTCGCGTTCGACGATCCGACGCGGCTCCACACGCGCGGCCTCGACGCCGGCGCCGACGCCGACGTCTCCGCCGGCGGATGGTCGCGGTTCGCGCCCGCGACGGTTCCGGCCCAGTGGCGCAACATGCGCATCGAGACGACATGGGCCCATCCGGGCTCGCGCACGCTCTTCGTCGGCGCGAGGTCCAGCACGCCGAGCGGCACGGCCGCGGGCGGGCTCTGGCGACTGCGCTACTCCCCTGCGGACGACACGTTCGCGCTCGACGTGGCGACGCTCAACCAGTGCGATGTCCTCCCGTGCCGGGAGGTCTACGGGCTCCACGGGCTCTCCGCCGAGGAGGTCTGGGCGGTCGGGCCGCGGGGCGCTGCGTTCCGGGTGACCGACGCCGAGTCCGCGACGCCGGTGCTGACGAGCTTCAACACCCTGACGCTGTACGCGCTCCGCGGCGTCTGGGCGGCGGCTCCCAACGACGTCTGGGCGGTGGGCTCGACCGGCACCGTCCGTCGTTACCGCGGCGACGCTCGGTTCTGGGAGGTGTACGAAGACTTCCCTTCGACGCAGCACCTCAGCGCGATCGCCGGCTCGTCGCCAAGCGACATCTGGGTGGCCGGAGACGAGGGCACGGTCTTTCACTACGACGGAACGGCCTGGGAGCGCGTGAAGGTCGCCGGTCTCGGCGGCAGGCGCCCGCGCTTCGAGCGGATCTGGGTCCCCTCGCCGGGGAAGGTTTGGATCGCCGGCCAAGGCGCGCTCGTCTCGCTCGGAGGAAAACCATGAGAGCCTCGATTGTCCTCGCGACAGCAGCCGCGCCGCTGGCGATCGTCGCCGCGTGCGCGGGCACCGAAGACGATCCGGCGCTGCCGCCGGATACGCCCCCGGTGACCATCCCCGAGGCGGGGGTGCCCGACGCCGACCCCTTCGACGTCGACGTGCCGGATACCCGTCTCCCCGACTGCAGCGGCGCGGGCTGGTGCGTCACTTCCTTCCCCGACGCGGAGCTCGACTTTCGCGACGTGTGGCCGTTCGAGGACGTCGCGTTCGCGATCGCCCAGAGCCGCACGGAGGGCGTGAAGTTCCTCGAGTGGAAGAGGTCCACGAACGCCTGGGAGTACATCGACGACCAGAGCCAGAACGGCGCGGGATCGGGCACCTTCGCCGGCGGCGTCTACGCCCCGAGCACGAACGAGGTGTACTTCGCGGTCGGGAATTCGTCCGTCTACCACGGCAAGCGCGCGGCGGCGCCGGGGAGCAAGTGGACCTGGACGCGCGCCGACCTCCCGGACAACGTCGTCGGGCATCCGACGGCGCACGATCACGGCAGGCCCTACTACAGCGTGCCGCGTGAGCCGACCACGGCGTTCGGGGTCTGGGGCGCCGGCGCGGACGACGTCTACGCCCACTACAGCAACACGATCTTCCGGCGCGATCCGGCCGACGGCACCTGGTCGGCCGTGTACACCGTCGACGATCTCGACGCGGCCGACGAGCACGCCTTCTTCGTCGGCGCCTCCGGGACCGGCCCGGACGACATCTGGTTCGTCGGCTCTCGCGACCGTTCGACGTTGACGAGGCGCAACTTCCATTGCCCGCTCGTCGTCCGCAAGACCGCGGCCGGTTGGGAGCGGGTCGCCGACGGCGTCGTCACCAGCAGCGGCGCTGCCCCGTGCGGCCTGCGCGCGGGCACGCCGCGCATCGGCAACGCCTTCGGCGGCTGGATCACCGGCATCGAGCCGGTGAGCGCGACCGAGTACCTCGCCCTCCACAACGGGAGGACGAGCAACATCGCGGAGGTGGTCAACCTGACGCGCATCCGTGTTTCGGACGGTGGCCTACCGCCGGACGACGGTGGCCTGCCGCCGGACGACGGAGGCCTCCCAGCGGACGATGGAGGTCTCCCGCCGGACGACGGTGGCCTGCCGCCGGACGTCGTCTCGTTCGAGCAGTCGCTTCTCCCGGTGAAGATCGCCCAGAGCACGGCGCCGCCCAATGGGCCTCCCAGGATCATGACCTCGCTCTGGAGAGGAGACGGGGAGACCTGGTTCACCGCGTGGGGGCTCGTCGTCCGTCGAGCTGACGACGACACCTATTCGGTGTCCACGCTCTCGCGTGACGGCGCCCCGGTCCGAGTGCCGTTTCACAAGATTCGCGGGACCTCGAATCAAAACCTCTGGGCGGTTGGAGCGCGCCATGCGTATCACAAGACGACTCCTTGACTCGCGCGCGTACGCTGCCCTCGTCGTGCTCGCGGGCGCCTCGACGCTCGGCGCGATGACAGCGAGCTGCTCGAGCAGCACCGACGGCGATCGCGAGCCGGCGAACGACGACGCCGGGACGGACGCTTCGTCCGACGGCGCGGCCGCCGAGGACGTCGTCGACGCCGGGATCAGGGACGCCGCACGCGTCGACGCCGCGCCGCTGCCCATCGAGTGCGCGTCGCCGCCGTGCGCGATCGCCCTCACCACGACGTTGCCGAGCGACACCCTCTCGCGCGAGGAGGGCTACTGCGCTCTCCTCACCGACGGCACCGTCGCGTGCTGGGGCGCGAACAACGCCGGGCAGCTCGGAGATCCCGACGTCACGACGGTCGACAGCCCGGTCGCCCTGCGCGTCCCCGGCCTCTCGAAGATCACGGATCTCGACCACACGTGCGCCGTCGACAGCGACGGCGCGGTCTGGTGCTGGGGGCGTGGCCCGTTCCTCCAGAGCGACGCGTCCGCCACGACCGTGCAGCCGAGCCCCGTGAGCGTGCCGCTCCCCGGCCTGGCGAGCAAGGTCGCCGTCAGTCCGACCGTCGGCTGCGCCGTGCTGCGCGACAAGAGCGTCAGCTGCTGGGGATCCAACGCGGCGCTCCAGGTCGCCGAGGATCGGCCGACCACGGCGCAGAACGAGCTGCCGCGCGCCGTCCCGCTCGCCGCCGGCGCCAAGGACGTCGCGGTCGGGGGCGCGACCTTCGCGAGCTACGACGACGGCAAGCTCCTGAGCTGGGGCGCCTCGCCCGGCGTCGGACGCCCGACGCCGCTCTTCTTCGACGGGTGGCCTACGCCGGTCGCGCTCGACCACGTGACGATGGTCGTCACGGCCGGCCCGGAGACGTGCGCCGTCGCGAACGGCGTCGGCTGGTGCTGGGGCGCGGCCGACGTCGCCAGCCCGATCACGGCCGTCGACAAGCACGCGCGTGCGCTGCCGGCCGCGGTGGACACCCCGGAGCCGATCGCGCGGATCGCCACGACGCAGTCCTGGGCCGTGTCCGAGAACTACACGACGTACCTGGAGCGCCGCCGCTGGTGCGCCGCGTCGGTCTCGGGAGAGGTCTACTGCTGGGGGCTGAACAACGCCGGCCAGGCCGGTGACGGAACGAGAGAGTTTGCGCTTGGAGCTGTCCGCGTGAAGGGCCTCCCAGCGCCGGCAGCCGAGGTGAAGGTGATGCCCTATTCGACGTGCGCGATCCTGACGAACGGCAAGGTGTACTGCTGGGGCAACAACGGCAACGGCCAGCTCGGCGCCGGACTGCCCAAGGGCTCGGTCGCCGATCCCGTGGAAGTGAGCCTCCCGTGAGGCGCGCGTATTCGCTTGGCGGGCTCGGCCTCGCAGTCGTCGCCGTCGGCGCCGCGCTGTCGACGCTCGGAGCCTGCGGCGCCGATCGAGACCGCTTCGATGAGCCGCCGCCCGGGTTCGACGTCGCCCAGGACGCCGGCGCCGACGCCGAGATCTGCTACGCCCAGTGCTCGCTCGACGGCCGCTCGGTCGTCGATTCGTGCACGGGTGAGGTGCAGGAGGCGTGCGCCGACGACAAAGCGTGCGGCGGGGCGAAGTGCCTCGAGCCGTGCGAGGCCGCCGGCGAGGACCGGAGCTCGGACGGCTGCGAGTTCTACTTCGCCTCCCCGCGCTTCGAGCCGTGGCCGCTGCAGTCGTGC
>JAHBWA010000169.1 GCA_019637195.1 Labilithrix sp.
AGAGCGCCGCGCTGAGGAGCGGCGAGCTTCACACCGTGAGGAGCCGCTGACGGCGCACCGGCTCGCGGCGCACGCCGGACCGAGAGGGCGCCCGGCGATTGACGCGACGGCGGCGGAGCACCGCGGCGGCCCGGTTGAGGCACATCGGCGGCTCCGATGAGCCCGGCGTCACGCTGCCACACCCGTTGACGCGCGAGCAGGAGCAGCCGGCCAGATCGACGACGCCGCCGACCTTGAGGAGCGGGAGACAATTGTCGCGATCGCACTCGCGATCGACGCACGGGCTGCTGCACGCCGGCGTCGTATCGCGCGCTCCGGCGGTGGTGCATTTGCATCGGATGCGCGGCCCCATGCACATCGCGCGGAGATCGCGCGGGCGCTGCTGCTCCTCGATCAGCTCGTCGAGGAAGCTGGCGACGTTCTTGCTGCAGTACTGGAAGACGCGCTGGTTACGCTCCGCCGCCGGGATCCGTTCGAGCGCGTCGCGTTGGTCGGGAGGCGACGTGTGCGGGTTCAAGTCCGGAGGAAGGCAGGCCGAGACGACGCCCTCGAACGTGCGCGTCGGCGTGAGGCCCGCGTACCCGGCGACGCAGCTGCAGTCACACGCGACATCGGTCGCGAGCGGCGACGACGCCGGACAGAGCTCCTCGTTCTGCTCGCACGCAGAGGGCTTGTCGTCCTCGTTCATGCCGCACCCGGCGAGCGCGCAGACCACGGTGACGATCGATCCGACGACGAGCTTCACCGCGACTCCCCTCGTCGCGGGCCCCCGCCGGCCTGCACGCGGCCCGCTCGCGCGGACCAAGGTCGACTCAGGAGCGGGTCTCCGTCCCCCCCGGTTCGTTCGCATGGGTTCGACGTAAGACCGTCGCTCGAGCGGAGCAACGTCGGCAGGTCGTCGCGTGATCTCGCACACGCGGGCGGCGTCCGAGGTGGACGTCGACTCGCCTCAGCGTGGCGAAGCGCGCGCCCACGAGCAGCTTCGCCACGATGCACGCAACGCGGCGCGCCTCACCGAGTCACCGTGGCGAAGCGCGGCTCCGCGAGCAGCTTCGCCACGAGGCGCGCCTCACCGAGTCACCGTGGCGAAGCGCGGCTCCGCGAGCAGCTTCGCCACGGCCCGCGGAGCGCGCAGCCGTGGGCGGTCAACGCGGGGAGGCGCTCTCCGCGAGCAGCTTGGCGACGAAGTCGGCGCGGGGCATCGCGCCGAGCTCGCCCGCGTCGCGCGAGCGGACCGAGACGGTGCCGGCCTCGGCGTCCTTCGGGCCGACGACCAGCATGTACGGATGGCGGAAGGCGCGCGCCGAGCGGATCTTCGCGCCCAGCTTGTCGGCGCTGAAGTCTCCCTCGACGCGGAGGCCGCTCGCGCGGAGCTCCTCGACCACGCTCCGGCCGTAGGCCTCGCTCTTGTCGCTCACCGTGAGCACGATCGCCTGCGTCGGCGCGAGCCACGCCGGGAAGTTCCCGCCGCAGTGCTCGAGGTACACGCTGAAGAAGCGCTCGAGCGAGCCGAAGACGGCGCGGTGGAGCATCACCGGGCGGTGGTCCTTGCCGTCCTCGCCGGTGTACGCGAGCTCGAAGCGCTCGGGCAGGTTCGGGTCGTACTGGATCGTGCCCGTCTGCCAGCCGCGCTTCAGCGCGTCGTAGACGTGGAACTCGACCTTCGGCCCGTAGAACGCGCCCTCGCCCGGCAAGATCTCGAACGGCAGACCGGCGCGCTCGAGGCCCTCGCGCAAGGCGTTCTCGCTCATGTCCCAGTCGGCGTCGCTGCCGATGCGCTTGTCCGGGCGCGTCGCGAGCTTGATGTCGATGCGGTCGAAGGCGAACGCCGTGTAGACCGCGTAGAGCAGCTTGATGAACTTCTCGATCTCCTGCGAGACCTGGTCGCGCGTGCAGAAGACGTGCGCGTCGTCCTGGCAGAAGGTGCGGACGCGCGACAGGCCGTGGACGACGCCACCACGCTCGTAGCGGTGGAGGCGGCCGAAGTCGGCCACGCGCCACGGGAGCTCGCGGTAGCTCCGCTTGCGCTGCCCGAAGATCACGCAGTGACTCGGGCAGTTCATCGGCTTGAGCGCGAAGGAGTGATCCTGCAGGTGCTTCGCGAGCTTCTTGGCAGGGTCCGCGCTCTCCGCCTTCTCCGCGTCCTTCGCGTCGACGGACTGGCCCTCCTCGAGGACGTCCTCCGTCCAGAGGCGGTACATGTTCTCGTTGTAGTTGCCGAGGTGCCCGCTCGTGCGAAAGAGCTTCGGATCGAACGCCTGGGGCGTGATCACCTCTTCGTAGCCGTGCTCGACGTACAGCTTCCGCACGTAGTCGACCATGCGGTTGTAGACGTAGGCGCCGCGCGGGAGGAGAAACGGCATCGCCGGGGCGACCGGATCGAAGAAGAAGAGATCGAGCTCCTTGCCGAGCTTCCGGTGGTCGCGCTGCTTGGCCTCCTCGATCAGCTTGAGGTGCTCCTCGAGCGCCTCCTTGCTCGGGAACGCCGTGCCGTAGATGCGCTGGAGCATCGGGTTGCGCTCGTCGCCGCGCCAGTACGCGCCGGCGACGCTCGTGAGCTTCACCGCGCGGAGGAAGCCGGTCGACGGGACGTGCGGTCCCTCGCAGACGTCGACCCACTCGTCCTTGCCGGCCGTGCCGTGCTTGTAGAGGCTGATCTCCTCGTCTTCGGGGATCGAGCGGATGATCTCGACCTTGAACGACTCGTTCATCTTCTCGAAGAGCGCGAGCGCCTCGTTGCGCGAGACGACCTCGCGCCGGAACGGCGTGTCGTTCGCGACGACGTCGAGCATCGCCTTCTCGATCGTCGCGAGGTCCTCCTCGCTGAAGCCGCCGCCGGGCTTGTCGAAGTCGTAGTAGAAGCCGTCTTCGGTCGCCGGGCCGATGGTCACCTTCGTCCCGGGGAAGAGCCGCTGCACGGCGCCCGCCATCACGTGCGCGGTCGAGTGCCGGATGACCTGGACCCCCTCCTTGTCCGTGGCGCGGACGACCTCGAACGCCGCGTCCTCCTCGACCGGCGTGTGGAGGTCGACGACGCGGCCGTCGATCTTGACCGCGACGACGTCGGCGGCGAGTTGTCCCTTCTGCTTGACGAGCTCCCGCGCGGGGATGCGATTGGCCATGACGAGCGTTCAAGTACCACAACGCCCGTTCCGCGGCACGCGAGCATGGCGCGCCCGTGCACCGGACGCCCGTGATTCGTGTCCCCGGGCGTCGTCACGACGGCGACCGCGAAGCGGGCGGCGCTGCGCCGCTACTGCTTGACGCCGACGCGGTAGACGTAGCCGCTCGTGTCGCTCGCGATGTAGAGCGCGCCGTCGATCGGGTTGACCGCCACGCCGGCCGGGCGCGGCGCCTCGCCGGCGCTGTCGTCCGACCACGACCACGGCTTGTCCTCCGGGCCCCCCGCGACCGTGCCGGCGCCGAAGACGACGACGTACGGGAACGTCGTCGTGTCCTTCGTCGACGTCGGCATCGGCGCGGTGCCGTCCGGGTTGAACGGCTGCCAGATCACGCTGTAACCGGTCGCCGGCGCGCGGTTCCACGAGCCGTGGAGCGCGATGAACGCGCCGCCGCGCCACTTCTCCGGCAAGACGCCCTGCGCCTGCTCGTCGAAGAACGCGAGGTCGAGCGGCGCGGTGTGGGCCTGGAGGAACGTCGTCGGCTTCTCCGAGTTCGCGGCGCACCAGGCGTCGCCGTCGCCGTTCGCCTGGTAACCGGCGTTCCAGAGCTGGGTCCCCGGCGCGACGACGCCGTCACCCTGCTCGATGCGCTGGGCCGTGAAGCAGAACGGGTAGCCGTACTTCTTGTCCTTGGCGATCTCGACGACCTGCTCGCCCGGGTTGTCGTTCGTGACGTTCGCCCCCTTGTACTGCTGGTTGTCGAGGCCGTTGACGACGGCGTAGATCTTCTTCGTGAGCTCGTTGCGCGCGACGCCGTTCGCGTTGCGGAGGCCCAGGGTGAAGGGCTCGCCGGCGTCCCACTCGAAGGGCGTCCCCGGCGTGAGCTTCGACAGCTCGAAGCGCTTGATGAGCGATCGCCGCGTGTCGTACTGGTCAGGGCTGTTCGTCTCGTGGGTCGCGTTGCCGACCGAGCCCGAGTGGACGTAGAGGAACCCGTCGTAGACGCGCACCGTGTGCTTCGGGTGGCCGCCGCCCGGCTGGTTCACCACGACGTCCTCGGCCTCGCCGCCCTCGAGCGCGCCCGGATCGTAGGCGAAGCGCTTCACGCCGCCGCTCGCGCCGGCGTAGACGTAGCCGCCCTCGACGTCGACGTGGGCGTTGTTGCCGTTGCCGCCGGTGTCGGCCCACTCGTGGATCTCGTCCTTCGTGAAGAAGCCGTCGTCGTCCTCGTCGCGGAAGAGCCAGATCTTGCCGCTATTGCTCTGGCCGAACATGTCGCCGTTCGGCGCGAACATGATCTGGCGCAGGCCGTTCGTCGCCGCGGAGACGAGGCGCGCGCACATGCCCTCCGGCGCGTAGTGCTGGTCGTCGGGGAGCGGCTGGCCGCGGCACGGGTCGCCCTTCGCTTTCGGGTAGGGCACGCCGTCCCCCGTCGCATCGACCGAGCTGCCGTCCGGGTTCGCCGCGCCGCCGTCCGGATCCGACCCGCCGGGGTCGACCGTGGGATCGTCACCGCACGCGGCGACGGGACCGAGGAGCGCGAAGACCGGAAGCGCGAGGAGCGCGAGAGCTCGTCGTGAAAGCATGGGGTTTACCCTACCCGCCCAGCGGCCGAACGCCAGGCAAACGCGCCTTCATCCGACATCCCGCCCCCGCCCGCGAAGCCTCACGCTCCGTTCGAAACGCGCCCTCCCGCGTCACGGTTCGCGCGCGCCGCGAGCGGCCACACGCGCGCCTCGAGCGGTCGGCAGCCGCGGCCTTCCGCGCGCGGCTCAGTCGTCCTGGCAGATGCCTTCTTTGACGCCGTTGATGACGGGCGCGTCGTCGCCGTAGACGTCCTTGCACTTGAACGCGGCGTTCGTCCCGCAGTCGCCGGCGACGCCGATCCGGCACCAACGCTCGCACTCACGGCCGTGCTTCGGGTGATCGATGCACGCGAGCCCGGGCTTGCAGTCGGCGTGATCGGTGCAGGTCTGGAGCTCGCCGCGATCGCCGGCGAAGTTGCAGTCGCTCACCTTGTGCGGGGCGTAGAGCGTCGCGAACCAGTGGCAGGCGTTGACCCCGCATACGCCGGCGGGCTCGCGCGGGTCGCAGTTGATCGTGCAGAAGCTCAGGTTCGGGAGGGGCTTGCCGCCCTCGTCCGGCATCGTCACGCACAGCTCGGTGCCGCCGACGTCGCACTTCGTGAGCGGCGTCTTGCAGTAGGGCCTGCATGCACCATACAAGCATGCGAGGCCGGCCATGCAGTCGCCGGTCTGCGCGCACGGGCGGCCGAGCGTCGCGGAGCCCGCGGTCACGCACGAGGTGGCGCCGTTCGACCGGTTCGTGACGTCGCACGTCTCGGTCGCGAGGCACCCACACTGCGGATCGAGCCCGCACTTGTTCGTCGGGGGGACCGTCTCGCACGTCTCGCTGGCGACGCCGGCGTCCGCCTTCTTCACCTCGGGGGTCGTCTCGCCCTCCGGCGGCGCGCTCGACTTGGTCTGCTTCGGCGTCGAGCGCTCGCGCACGTCCGGGCCGGGCATCGGCGCGGTGCACGCGGCCGACGCCACGAGGACCGCGCCGAGCGCGACGACCATGACGAACGCGGCGCGCCCGGAAGTGGCGATGCGACCCCTCACGAGCGATCACCGTAGCACACCGCCGCGCGCGGGCCCCACAAAGGCCAACGAATCCAGTTACCTACATGGATCGCCCGCGGTCCATCTCGGCACGATCGCGTCTCAACGACTCGTCCGTCCGCGCGCCGCCGGTCCGGCGGCGCGCGCGGCGGGCGTCACCACTTCGGCTTGCGGACCTGCGCGTAGCGGAACGGGCCCTTCGGGTGGTCCTCGAAGTGGAGGTGGGGGCCGGTCACGTTACCGGTCGCGCCGACGCGACCGATGCGCTGGCCGGCCTTCACCTTCGTGCCCGCCGCGTAGCGGCGCGACGAGAGGTGACAGTAGACGTAGGTGCGCCCGTTGTCGGCGTCGAGGCCCATCCACCGGCCGTACGCGCCGCCGTTGTTGTTCGACCAGCGGATCTTGCCGCTGCGCACCGCGACGACGGCGGTGCCCGTCGGCGCCGCGTGGTCCTGCCCCGTATGGAACCCGGCGGCGTAGCGCGGGTTCCTCACGCCGTACGCGTAGGTGACGCCGCGCCCGGGGACCGGCGAGGCGACGCGCTTCGCGGCGAGCGGCTTGGACGCTCCCTCGACGACGTCGGTGACGTCGACCTCCTCGACGAAATTGCTCGTGACGTTTCCGAAGTCCTCGAGGGCCGCCTCCTCCGGTGACTCCAGCGAGTCGTCACCGGCGCTCGGCTCGTCGTCGGGCTCGGGAAAGGTCGCGTCGAGGTCGCCGTCGGAATCGTCGCCGTCGACGGCGAGCGCGTCGTCGGCGTCAACCGGGCTACAGGCCGCGACACCGAACGAAGACGCGATCGCGGAGGCGAAGACCAACGAGAGACCGAAGCGCAGGCGGCGAGTTTCCATGCTCGCCCGAAGAGCACGGCCGGTGCCAGCGCAGAGGTCGGCGCGCTCCGCGCGGCGGTCGGCGCGGCTCGGCGGCTCGGAAGCAAAAGCGCGCTCCTCGCGGAACCGCCCGCGGCGGAGCGGCCGCAGGGCAGCGGCTTCGCGGCCGCTCCGCGCTTCCGTTCGCTCGGAAGCTTTCCGCACCGAGCGGATCTTCCGATCGAGCGCGCGCGAACGGTGCGCTCGCGTCAACGCAAGTAGGGGTTCGGCGGCGCCTTCTTCGGCACGAGCGAGGACGACGGCGCGGGAGCGCGAGGCCTGCGGAGCTTGCGACGTGGAGCGGGCGCGCGCGCGCTGGCCGCCGCGCCGATCCCCGGCTCGATCTCCGCGCCGTCGGAGGCAAGCTCGATCGCCGCGCGCTCACCGGAGGCCGGCGCGGCCTCGCTCACCGGCGCCGCGCGCTCACCGGAGGCCGGCGCCGCCTCGCTCACCGGCGCCGCGCGCTCACCGGAGGCCGGCGCCGCCTCGCTCACCGGCGCCGCACGCTCACCGGAGGCCGGCGCCGGGCCACGAAGGCGGAGCGCGACGGCGACGGCGGAGAGAGCGACGAGCGACGCGAGGAGCGCGCCGACGATCCGCCTGCGACGTGGCCGCAGGAGCGCCGGCATCGAGACCACCGTCGGCGCCGTGTTCCCGCGGTCGACCTCCCCGACGACGAGCTCGCCCCCGGCGACCTCCCGTCCGCCGATCGCCCCGTCGCCGACCGCGCCCCCACCGAGGTCGGCGCGCGGCCGCGCCGCGAGCGATCCGGTCGGGACGAGATCCCGCGCCGAGGCGACGGGGCCGGACGGCGCGCCCGAGTCGCCGGCCCCGCGGGCCGCTGCGCGCCGGCGCTCGAGCTCGTCGCCGAGCAGCGTCTCGACGAGGCGCGCGACCTCGGCGTGGCTCGCGAGGAGATCCGCCTTGCGCGCGGCGGCCTCGAGCGCCGCGCCGAAGTCCTCCGCGCTGGCGTGACGATCGCCCGAACGACGCGCCAGCGCCCGCGCGATGGCCGGCTCGAGCGGGGCGAGCTCCGATCGGATCTCGGCGAGGCTCGGGACACGCGCGGCGACGACGCGCTTCAGCGTCTCGATCTCCGTCGGCCCGCGAAAGAGGCGCGCCCCGGCGAGGGCCTCCCACGCGACGACGCCGAGCGCGAACTGATCCCCGTACGCGTCGGCGTGCTGGGACTCGACGTACTCGGGCGCCATGTACGCGATCTTCCCCTTCAGGCGCCCCGTGTCGGTCCGGTCGCGCGACGCCTCGAGCGCCTTCGCGATGCCGAAATCGGTGAGGCGCGCGACGCCGTCCGTGCCGACGAGGACGTTGCTCGGCGAGACGTCCCGGTGCACGAGCCCGAGCTTGCGCCCGTCGTCGTCGGTCGCGCGGTGAGCGGCGTCGAGGCCGGCCGCGACGTCGACGAGGATGCGCACGAACGCGCGCGTCCGCGTCCGCGCCTCGAGCCCGACGTCGGCCGCGCGCTGCACGAGATCGGCGAGCGAGCCTCCCTCGACGTAGTCGAGCACCAGGACGAGCTCGGCGCCGTCCTCGACGACGTCCAGCACGCGGACGACGTTCGGGTGGTGCAAGCGCGACACGAGCGCGGCCTCGCGCTGCATGCTCGCGGCCTCGTCGCTCAGGTGCACGTGCGCGCGCTTGATCGCGACGAGCCGCGTGAACCCGGCGGCGCCGCGCGCGCGTCCGAGCGCGACGGTGGCCATGCCGCCCTGCCCGATCACCGCGAGCGTCTCGTACCTCGTGCTCGCGGCGGGCGCGCTCACTCGAACCGACCCGCGAGCGAGAGGCCGCTCCAGCCGAGCGCGACGCGCGGCCCGCGAGCTCCCGTCGCGCGGGCGCCTCCGAAGTCCGTCAGCAGCGCGAGCACCCCCGTCGTCACGGCGAACGCGCCGGTCACGGCCCAGGCCACGCGCACGTTGGTCTGCGCGCGATCGCCCGCCGCCGCCGTCTCGGCCGACGGACGCGCGACGAAGTCGTCGTGCCGCCGCTCGAGGACGACGGTGAACACCGTGGCGACCCCGGCGGCCGCGGCGGTCGCGCCGGCGGCCGCCCAGAAGAACGCCGGCGAGGTCCCGCGACGCTCCCGGGCCGCGCGCGGCGGCGTCTCGCGGCGGGCGTCGAGCGCGCGGGCGGCGTCCGGAGCGTCCACCGGGACGTCGATCGTCTGCCCCTCCGCGAGCACGAGCGCGATCTCGACGTGGGAGCCGTCCGCGGCGTCGAAGGCGACGACGTGACGCCCCGGCGGGACCCAGCGCGACGCGTACGGCATGACGGCGCCGTCGAGCGTGGCCGAGCAGGCCGCCGCGCAGACGAGCCGGACGCGCGCGGCGCTCTTCTCGAACCGCGCGCGGAGCTTTCGCGCGAGCTCGGCGATGCTCTCCGACGTCTCGTCGCCGCCGCGAGCCTCGCTCCGATCGACGAGGTTCATCGCGAGCGCCGGGTCCGACGCGAGCAGCGCCGAGGCCATCGCGAGCTGGAGCGCGCGGGGGTTGGGCGCGCGCTCGTCGGCCCGCGCGAAGCGCGCGGCCGCGGTGGCGTAGTCCTGACGATCGTAGGCGGCGGCCGCCGCGTCGTAGTCCGCGCGCGCCTCGGCGACGTCGTCGGGCCCCTCCGCCGCACGCGCGCTCGACGGCGACGCGCTGCCCAGCACGAGCGCACCCACGAGAAAAGGAACGCGCGCGCGACACGACACCCCGGCGATCATAGCTCGGCGCCGCGCGCCTCGCTCAGCGATGGCCCAGCTTCGCGAGCAGGCGCCCGAGGTACGTGCGATCGAGCCCGGCGATCTTCGCCGCCAGCGTCTGGTTCCCGCCCGACTCCTCGAGCAGGCGCGCGACGTAGATCTCCGTGAAGCGCTTCGCGATCTCGTCGCGCTGCTCGAGAAATGGCCGATCGAGGCGAACGACGCTCGCGAGCGCCGCCTCGATCCCGCCGGCCTCGCCGCGCGCAGACCGCGCCGCGGCCTCGCCGAGCTCGCCGAGCGCGACGTAGGCGCGGACGGCGTTCCGAAGCTCGCGCACGTTCCCGGGAAACGTCTGCCGCGTGAGCGCGTCGAGCACGTCGGCGGGGAGCCCCGCCGCGCCCTCCTGCCGAGCGATCGCGTCCGCGAGGAGCGGGACGTCGTCGGCGCGCTCGCGGAGCGACGGCACGCGGAGCGTGAGCGCGCCGATGCGGTAGTAGAGATCCTCGCGGAACCCGCCGCGACGCGCCTCGGCGAGGAGATCGCGGTGCGTCGCGGCGACGACGCGGACCGACACCTTGCGCGGCGTGTCCTCGCCGAGCGCGGTCACCTCCCCCGTCTCCAGCGCGCGCAGGAGCATCGGCTGCACGTCGAGCGGCAGCTCACCGATCTCGTCGAGGAAGAGCGTGCCGCCGTCCGCCGCTCCGAAGGCGCCCCGGCGCGTGTCGGTCGCGCCGGTGAACGCGCCCTTGCGATGACCGAAGAGCGTGCTCGCGACGAGCTCGCGCGCGATCGCCCCGCAGTTGACGGCGACGAACGGCCCCTCGGCGACGCGCGAGCCTTCGTGCAGCGCGCGCGCGACCAGCTCCTTGCCCACCCCCGTCTCGCCGAGGACGAGCACCGGCAGGAGCGAGCCGTCGAGTCGAGCGATCTTCCCGAAGAGCGACTGCATCACCGCCGACGCGCCGATCATTCCGCGAAAGCCGCCGAGCCGGAGCGGCTCGTCACCGGCGACGGCGTCGGGCGCGAGCTCGATCGCGATCGACGTGCCGCCGATCTCGAGGACCACGCCCGGCGAAGCGATCATCCGCTCGATGCGCTGCCCCAGATAGAACGTGCCGTTGCGGCTCTCGAGGTCGCGCACGAGCACGCCCTCCGGCAACAGCTCGAGCGCGACGTGCCTGCGCGAGACCGCGCCGTCGTCCAGGACGAGATCGCACGTGGAGGCCGCGCCGATCGTCGCGGTCCCCGACGCGAGGTCGAGCGGCGGAGGCGGCGCGCCGCCCGACGCCGAGCGCACGACGCGGACGCGCACCGGCAGCGGGGGCACCACGGCGGCGCGGATCGCGACCGTGCGCGTCTTGGGACCGGCGGCGGACATCGCGCGCGGGACAGTAGCACCCCGCGCCCCCGGACGAGCGCCTCGAGCTTGCGAGGCGGCGGCGCGTGCGTCAGCATGCCGTCGCGATGCCGGCGAGACGGGCGACAGCGATCGCGAGCGTCGCGCTCCTCTCCGGTACGGCGCCGGCCTGCTACGACTTCACGTGGTCTCAGCCCGCCGAGCGGGGCGCGGGGCCCGAGACCGATCCGGACGCGGCCGGCTCCGACGACCGCTGCCCGGACGGCACGCTCGCGTGCCGCGCCGACGGCGTCACGCTCGAGCGCTGCTCGGACGGCGGCTTCACGTTCGTCGTGCAGTGTGGAGGCGGCTGCGCGGACGCGGGGAGCGCGGCGTGCAACGCGCCCATCCCCTGCGTGACCGGCGGCTCGTACTGCGGCGGCGACAAGCTCGACGGCGATCCCGACGTCCTCTACCGCTGCGCGGCGAGCGGCGCGCACCCGGTGATCCGCCGCTGTGGGCCGGGCAACTGCCTCGTACAGCCGGGCCGCGACGATCGCTGCCGGTAGCGCTCGTCGCGATCAGCCGCCGTCCGGCGCGCCGGGCGGCGCGTCCTCCGGCCACTCGGTCTCGCCCGAATACGGCCCCGCGTCGGGCCGGACGCACTTCGGACCGCAGCTCGCCTCGGCCCCGCACGTGTAGACGTCGAACGCGAGGCAGCGCGCGCCGAGGTCCTCCAGCGTCCCGCCGTCGCCGGGAGCGAAGTCGTCGAGGCATCGCTCGACACATGCGCCTGGCCCCGCGACTCCGTCCGGCATACGTCCCGCGCAGACCGCGTCGCGCGCGGCGAGTCGGAGCTCCGGCGAAGCCTCCCCGAGCCTCGTCATCGACGCTCCGAGCGTCCGCGTACAGTGCTTGGTGATGCACTCGAGCGCGAGCTTGCACGGCCGGCTCTCGTAACACGCGTTGATCTTCTCGCAGCACGAGCCGCCGATGCAGCCATCGCACGACGGGTTGGCGAAGAGGATGACGGCCGGATCGAGATCGCAGCTCGGGACGCCGCACTCTCGCCCGCAGTTGCCGCGCATGCACGCGTAGAGGTTCCGGCTTCGATCGTTCGTGAGCAGGCCCTTGCAGCGCGCCTCCTCGCTCGATCCGCCCTCGATGACGCAGCGGTGCGCCGCCTGGAAGCTCGGCACGCACTCCGCGCTCGGGTCGTCCTGGCACGCGCCGACGGCGTCGCAGCACGCCCTCGGCGCGTTCCGCGTCTGGAGGCACGTCGTGCACGCGCGGTCCGGTCCGGCGTCCTCGTCCACGCCGAGGGCGTGCACCCGCTCGGCGAAGCAGGTCCTGTCCGGCGGACCGTCGCACGACGGCAGCGTCACGATGACGCCGACGCCTACGGTGACGACGGTGAAGAGCAGGGCGAGGAGTCGGCTCGCGACGCGTGGGCTCGGCGGCGTCATCTAGAACGATCCCGTCAGCCCGAGACGGCCGAGGCCCAGCGACGGCTGGACGGCCGCACCGGAGGTGAGGCGCTCCTTGACCGGCCGGGAGGCGCCGAAGATGCCGAGCCCCGCGAACACGACAGTGGTGAAGCCGGCGGCGAGCATGACGACGCCGGCGACCTGGTAGCGCGCGTTCTCGCCCTGGAAGCCGGTGTCGATGACGGTGTTGGTCGCGATGGGGACGTTGTTGCGGAGCGCCGGCGGACAGTAGCTGTCCCCGCACTTGTTCTTCGCGTCGTCGCGCGCGTCGATGTAGATGAACCCGGCGACCGTCGTGACGACGAGCGCGGCCGCCGCGACGCCGAAGCCCACGAAGGCGAGGCGGTTCGTCTGGCGAACGTAGATGATCTCCTGCGTCTTGCCGGGCGGTGGCGGCTTCGGCGGGACCCACTCCGGCGCCAGCGCGACGTCCTTGATCTCGGTCTCGACGACGTCGACGTGGACGCGCTGCTCGGGGCCGTCTCCTGCCTTCGCCACGATCTCGTGGGGTCCGGGATCGACCGCGCGCGTGGTCTCGGCGCCCGTGAGCGCGATCTCCTCGTCGTCGACCTTCACGACCGCGCTCGCTCCTGGCGGGAGCGTCACCTTGAGCCGGAGCGACGGGATCCGCGGCTCGAGCTCCTTGGCGAGCCGCGCCGACTCGTCGCGCGACGTCTCCGAGCGCGTCGACTCCTCCATCGACGGCGGCATGCGGACCACCTTCTTGAACAGCTCGTGGGCCTGGAGCACGTGCCCGAGCATCATGTGCGTCTTGCCGAGCTCGAAGCCGGTGACCGGCGTCGGCACGAGATCGTACGCGCTCCCGAGGCGCACGAGCGCGCCCTCGAGGTCCCCCTTTTCGCGGAGCGTGAGGCCCTCACGCAGCGCGTTGCGCGCCGATCGCGAGATCGCCCGCCGTGGGCTCGCCTTCACCGAAAACGCACTGACTAGGCACAAACGCGGCGTTCGGCGTGGGCGCGGCGACAGGCGGCGAGTCGGGCGCCACGGGCAGCCAGGCACCGCGGCAGGCAGGCACCGCGGCAGGCGTGGGCGCCGCGGCGGGCGTGGGCGCCGCGGCAGACCGGCGGTCGGGCGCGGCGCTCGGCAGAGCGCGGCGCGCTCGGTGGCGGGCGCGGGCGCGGCGCGCAAGGCGCGGCGCGCGCGGGCGTCACGGCGAGGAGGGCCAGCGACGCAACGAGCGGTGCGAGCCGGCACAGCGGCGAGCGAAACAGGGTCTTCATTCTCGAGCTCGAGCCGGGGTGCCCCGGCCGCGCTCAGAATAGATCAGGCTCGGTGCTGGTGGGCTTCGCTGTTGGCTTCGGCGGCGGCTCGGCCGAGGGCTTCGGCGATCCGCCGCTCGACGCCGCCGACTGTCCGGTCGGGCGCGCAGGCGGCACGACGCGCAAGGGTGGCGCCGTAGCGACCGCCGGCGCCGTGCCCGCGTCGAGCGTGGGCTCCGTGGCGGACGAAGACGGCGCCCCCTCCGCGCTCGCCGACGCCGACGCGCTCGCCGACGCCGACGCGCTCGCCGACGGCACGCCGGCGCTCGCCGACGCAGACGGCGCGCCGACGCTCCCAGCCTTCGGCGCGCCACCGGTCGCGGCCGAGGTCACGCTCGGGAGATCCGACGTCGGCGCGGGGCCCGGCGGCGTCCGCGCGCTCCACACGAGCACGCCCGCGACCGCCACCGTGAGGGCGACGGCGCCGACGACGAAGAGCAGCGGCGAGCTCCGCTGCGACGGCCGCGGGTCCTCGACCACGGAGAGGCCAGCCTCGCTCCGCCCGAGCGCCGCCTGCTTCCGCGCCGCATCGGAGTCGTCGAGCGCGGTCGCCGCGAGGACGAAGGAGCCGTCGCCCGACGTCGACGTGCTCACGTTGCCCTCGGATCCTCGCGGCGGCGTGCGCGCTCCGGACGACGACGACAGGGCGCCGCGCTGGCCGGAGTCGCTGCTCGCGACCGCCGACATCGGGAGGCTGACGACCCCCTCGAACGCCGCGCGGAACGCCTCGGCCATCTCCTTCGCGCTCGCGAAGCGATCGGCGGCGCTGCGCGCGCACGCCTTGGCGAACCAGAGATCGACGGCGGGAGGCAGCGCGGGGTTCGCTTCGGACGGCTTCGGCGGCGAGCCCGTCGCGATCTTGACCGCGAGCGCGCCGAACGACGGGCCGTCGTAAGGCCGCTGCCCCGTGAGCGCCTCGTAAGCCACGACGCCGAGCGCCCACAAGTCGCTCCGGTGGTCGATCGACTTCTGCGCCGTCACCTGCTCCGGGCTCATGTAGAATGGCGTCCCGACGATCTGTCCGGTCTTGGTCTCGCCGTCGAGCGAGCCGTCGCCCTGGTCGACCGCGCTGCTCTTGGCGATACCGAAGTCGAGCAGCTTGACGAACGTCTCCTCTTCTCCAGCGCAGAGGAAGATGTTGTCGGGCTTGATGTCGCGGTGCAGGAGCCCCGCCGCGTGGACCTTCGAGAGCGCCTTGGCCACCTGCGAGATCACGGCCACGACCTTCGCGGGATCGACCGCGCCGTCGCGCTCGATCTCGTCGCCGAGGTCGTGGCCCTCGAGGTGCTCCATCACGATGAACGGCACGCCGTCGTCGCTGACGCCGTGGTCGAGCATCTGCACGACGTGCGGGCTCTTCACCTGCGCCGCCGCGGCGGCCTCGCGCGAGAAGCGCGTACGCGCGCTGTCGCTCGAGTCGAGACCGACGAGCATGAACTTGACGACGACGCGCGTCTTCAGGCTCTGGTGGTCGGCGAGCCAGACCGCGCCCATGCCCCCGGAGCTGAGCGGCTCGAGCAGCGCCACCGCCTTGGTGATCTGCTTCCCCGGAACGAGGTTCGCGCGCTCTTCGGTCACGGGCGCGAGTGTACCCCAGTCGGGCAGGTCGGTCCTCAGTCGTCGGCGCGCCCCAAAAGACGAGATACAATCGGCCCCGGATGCACCCCGTCCGCCTCGTCACCTACAACGTTCGCTACTTCGGCCACGGCACGCGCGGGCTCGCGAGCACGGCCACGTCGATGACGCGGATCGCGGACGCCCTGGCGGCGCTCGATCCGCTCGCCGACATCATCTGCCTCCAGGAGGTGGAGACCGCGTCGCTCCGCTCGAACGTCGCCCACCGCGCGCTGAACGGCGAGACGCAGCTCGAGCGTTTGATGGGGATGCTCCACTCGGCGCTGCACCGCGCCGGCAAGCGCGACACGTACGAGGCTTACTATTTCCCGGCCCACGCCTACCGCGTCAGCTTGACGCCGCTGTACACGACGGGGCTCGCGGTCATCGCCAAGCGCGACTTTCAGGTCTCGCACCACAACGCGACGCAGCCGCACGACATCACCTACCGCCGGATCCACCCGGTGAAGCGCCTCAAGCAGACGCGCATCTGCGCGCATTTGCGCATCGTCCACCGCTCCGGCGCGGACCTCGACGTCTTCAACACGCACCTCTCGCTGCCGACGACGTTCTCACGCGAGTTCTGGCTCGAGCCGCGGCGCATGGGCTGGGGCCCGAACCAGCTCGAGGAGGCGAAGAACGTCATCCGCTTCATCCAGCAGGAGAAGCGGAGCGACCGCTGGGTGCTGGTCGGCGACTTCAACGCCCTGCCCGGCTCGCCCGTCTACCGCGCGCTCCGGAGCGCCGGGTGCGCCGACCCCTTCGCCGCCTACCACGAGTGGGACGAGGAGACGCTCGTGCGGTGGCCGACCGCAGGGTTCATGAACCTCCGGATGCACCTCGACCACGTCTTCTGCGGCGACTCGCTCCGCTGGCTGCACTTCGACGGGACGCACAAGTTCGGTCAGAAGAACGGGGCCTTCCGCGGGCTGTCGGACCACGTGCCCATCGTCGGGACCTTCACGCTCGCCTGAGGCCGCCCGCGCGCGCCCGGGATCGCCGCGACGCCCGGCGCATCTCCTCTTCACGGTGGTCCCGTGGGTCACAGTGAACCGTGTGGCTGCGCTTCGGGGCTCGCGGGGAGTGGGGCGGAGTTCCGCGAGGGCGATCGGGGGCTCGCGAGTCGGGATCCGCGGGTCCGGATCCACGGTTGCGCGGTAAGCTGCGCGGCGCATGAGCAAGACCCAACCCATCGTCGCGATCACCGGAGCCGCCGGCGCGCTCGGGAGCGCGCTCGCCGAGACCCTCGCCGGCCGCGGCTACAAGGTGGCGCTCTTCGACACCGAGCGCACGAAGGACCAACTCGCCAAGCTCGCCGCGTCGCTCGGCGCGGAGCGCGCGTTCGCCTTCGCGAGCGACTTCGCGAGCGACAGCGCGTGGGGCGCCGCGCTCGACGCCGCGAAGACCGCGCTCGGCGGGGCCCCGACGCACGCGGCGCTCGCTGCGGGCGCCTGGGCGGGCGGCGCTCCGCTCCACGAGACGCGCGACGACGCCACCTACCAGCAGATGATCACCACGAACGTGGACTCGACCTACCGCGCCCTCCGCGCGCTGCTCCCGGCGATGGTGGCGGCCAAGAGCGGGAGCGTCGTCGTCGTCGGCTCGCGCGCCGTGCCGCGCCCGTGGACGAGCCGCGGATCGGCCGCGTACGCCGCCGCGAAGGCAGCGGTGGTGACGATCGCCCAGGCCGTCGCGGAGGAGGTCCTCGGCGAGGGCGTGCGCGTGAACGCGATCCTGCCGAGCACGATGGACACACCGGCGAACCGCGCCGCGATGCCGGACGCCGACGCGTCGAAGTGGGTCTCGCTCGGGTCGGCCGCCGGCGTGATCGCCTTCTTGCTCTCCGACGACGCGCGCGACGTCAGCGGCGCCGCGATCCCCGTCTACGGCCGCGCCTGAGCGATCGCCCACGCGACGGCCGCGAGCACGGCGCCGTGGCCGCGCTGGCTCGTGACCAGGCCCATGTGCCCGACCGGGGCGCGGAACACCTCGACCGGCCCCGAGCAGCGTCGCGCGAACGCCTCGCCGGCGGCGGGGTGGCAGTTGATTCGATCGCGGTCGCCGAGGACGGCGGCCACGGGCACGCGGACCTCGCCCAGCGCCGCGAAGTAGTCGTCGCGCGCGTCGGCGCTCTTCCACGCGCCGCGCGTCGCCACGCCGAGGAGCGCGCGGAACCAACGGTCCGCCGCGTCGTCGCTCCCGATGCGTAGGCGCCGCGCCGGGATCCCGCCCGCGCGCGCGGAGACGACCGACGCGGCGCGCGCGATCGCGAGCTTCGCCGCCCAGCGAAGACGGGAGCGCTCGAGCTCGGGCAGCCAGAGGTTCGCGGCGACGGCGACGACGGCGTCGACCGCGACGCGTCCGGTCCCCTGCGCCGCGAGCGCGACGTGTCCGCCGAGCGAGTGCCCGACGGCGACGACGGGGAGCCCCTCGCTCCGCGCGCGCGCGTACTCGACGACGGCCGGCAGGTCGTGCCGGACGAAGTCGTCGTAGCCCGGAGCGCCCTCGCTCCGCGGAGGAGCGCTGTCGCCGTGACCGCGGAAGTCGAACGCCACGGTGCGGAACCCGCGCGCGCCGAGCGCGCTCGAGAGACCGGGACGATCGCGCCGGCCGAACGACGACTTCCGCGCGAACATCGCGTGGGCGAGCACGAGCGTTCCGCGCAGCGGGACGCCGTCGGGCGGATCGTCGACCAGCGCGCGCAGCGACGCGCCGTCGGACGTGTGGATCTCGAGCTCCTCGAACGACGCGCGCGGCGCGAGGGCGGCGTCCCGCGCGCCCCACCCCTTCTTGGGACGCGCCCTCCTCGCCCCGCGCCCGCCTCCTGCCGCGCCCGCGCGCTCCCCGCCCGCGCGCTCCCCTGCCGTACGCTCCGCCGCTGCGCGCCGATCGTCACGCGCCATCGCTCGCCGTCGCCGCCATGGGGCACCACAGTACACCGCGGTCGCGCGGACCGCGGCTCAGTCGAGCGGCAGCACCCACGCGCTGTCGCCGGGCCCGAGACCGAGCGCGACCGCGGCGCTCTCCTCGAGCGCGCACGTCTTGTCGGCGCGCTCCTCGAACGACGCCAGCACGGCGCGGAACCACGGCGCCGCGCCTGGCTCGGTCGCGACGAGGCCGCGCGTCTTCGTCTTCGCGCCGCTCGGCAGCAGCGCGCCGATCGCGAGGCTCCGCGTCTGCGCCACCAGCGAGATCTCGTCCGTGAGCGCGGTGAAATGCGGGCCTCCGTCGAACGGGTCGACCCGCTCGGCGTAGCGGAAGCCGATGCGGCGCAAGAGCTTCTCGACGCCGCGCGTCTGCGAGCCGACCTTGCCGATCACGTCCTGCGCCTGCGGCGGCAGGAGCGAGGCGTAGATGGTCCCCTCGGGGAAGAGGCCGCGGATGAACTCCTTGTTCATGCGCGAGAGCTTGTCGGCCTCGGCGTACGTGAGGTCGGTGAAGTGCCGGCCGAGGGCGTCCCAGAGGTGGCTCGTCCCGTCCTTCTCGAGCGGCGGCAGCAGCTCGGCCAGGATCTCGTCGCGGAACCAGTCGCGGTGCATCTTCAAGTAGAGGAAGCGCACGTACGAGAGGAACGTGCCGAGCCGCTCGGGGACGCGACGGTAGTCGGGGTGGAGGACGAGGCCGCCGATCTCCGTCGGCCCGTTGTACGAGTACCCGATGCTGAGCGCCGTGTGCTTGAAGTGCTTGTCGAGCGTGGCCGAGTAGCGCTCTTCGTCGATGACGTCGAGATAGATGTAAGGCGCATCTTTTCGGCCGAGCTGGCCGAAGATCATCGACGTCCCGATGATGAGGTCCTTCGTCCGATCGACGAGGACGAAGACGTACTGTCGGCGCTTCGGATCCTTGATCGCCCCCGTGAAGCTCTTCTGGGAGAGCGCGAGGATCTGCTGCACGCCCTCGCGCTGATCGGGGAGGTTGACCGTGTTGAGGTGCCGCGCGATGGCGAGGATCTGCTCTTCGTCGGCCTCGACGGCGCCCCGGATCTCGTAGAGAGGTCCTTCGGCTGCGCGCTTGGGGTTCATTCGGGAGGCTCGGGAAGGGGAAAGGAAGCCCCTTCTACCACACGCGGCGCTCCTCGTGACCGGCGCTCGTGCGCGCGCTTCGTGGAGCGCCGGCGCGGCGCGCCTTGCCGCGGCGCGGCGTACCTCCCGACGCACGCTTCGCGCTGCTGCGACGTCGCGCGGCGCGCCTCGAACGCCGGACGTCCGCGCTCGGCTTGGACGAGACGCCCGACGCGTGGATTGCTACGGTACGCACGTGCGTAGGCTCGCGTACGTCGCGCTTCTCCTGCTCGTGGTCGTCCTGCCCGGGTGCGCGAAGAGCTGCGGCAAGCCCGCGAGCGAAGGCCGCACGCAGGTCGCCGTCTCGATCTTCCCGATCTACGACCTCGTGCGCCGCGTCGCCGGCCCCGACGCCAACGTGATGCTGCTCATCCAGCCGGGCCGGAACGAGCACTCGTTCGATCCGACGCCGCGGGACATCGAGACCGTCGCGAAGTCGAAGCTCGGCGTCATGGTCGGTCTCGGCCTCGACCCGTGGATGGAAAAGCTGATGAAGGACGCCGCGCCGGCGGCCCGCATCCTCAAGGTCGGCGACCGCGTGCCGACGCTCACGATCAAGGACGACCCGATCGGCGCCAACCACCACGACCACGCCGACGACCACGACCACGGCGGCAAGGGCGCCCAGGACCCGCACGTCTGGCTCGATCCCCAGCGCGCCCAGCTCATCGTGCGCGCCGTCGCCGAGGAGCTCGGCCGCGTCGACGCTGCCCATGCGGTCGCCTACCGCGAGCGCGCCACCGAGGTCGACGCCTCGCTCACGGCGCTCGACAAGGAGGCCGACGAGCGCCTCAAGGCGCTCGAGCGCCGCGGCTTCGTCACGTTCCACGGGAGCTTCAGCTACTTCGCGGAGCGCTACAAGCTCGACATCCTCGCCGTGATCGAGCCGTATCCGGGCTCACAACCGACGGGCGAATACGTGTCGAAGGTCCTCCGCGTGATCAAGGACAAGAAGGTCCCGGCGCTCTTCAGCGAGCCGCAGCTCGATCCCCGCCCCGCCAAGGTCCTCGCCGAGGAGGCGAAGATCCCGCTCGGTGTGCTCGACCCGGTGGGGGGCGGCCCGGAGACCGACTCCTACGAGAAGATGATCCGCTTCAACGTCAGCGAGCTCGAGAAGCACCTCCGATGAGCGCGACGCGCGGCGGCCCGTCGTCGGGAGGCAGCGCGCCGCCGGCGTCCCCCGCGAATCGCCAGGAGTCCTCCGGGCCGCGGAGCATGGGCCTCGGTCCGGCCTCGCGGAAGCCCGTCGAGCGAACGACGCCCTTTCGCGGCACGCTCCCGCCCGACGAGGCCCCACGCGTGCTCGACATCCGCGACGTCGGCAAGCGCTTCGGCGACAAGGTCGTCCTCGAGGACGTCACGTTCCACGTGCCGGTCGGCGAGTTCCTCTGCCTCTGCGGCCCGAACGGCGCCGGTAAGAGCACGCTGCTCAAGGCGATCCTCGGGCTGCTCCACCCCGACACCGGGAGCATCACGATCGCCGGGCTGTCCGTCGCGCGCGGCCGCGCGAAGATCGGCTACGTCCCGCAGCGCAAGGCCTTCGACCGCGATTTTCCCGCGTCGCCCATCGAGGTCATCGTCGCCAACCTGCGCGGGCGCTGGCCGCTCCGAATCCACCCGTCCGAGCGCGAGCTCGCGATGGCGATGCTCGAGCGGACCGGCGCGGCGAAGGTCGCCAACGCGCAGATGCGCGACCTTTCCGGCGGCGAGACCCAGCGCGTGTTCCTGGCGCGCGCGCTCGCGACCAAGCCCGAGCTCTTGATCCTCGACGAGCCGACCGCCGGCGTGGACGTCGGCGGCCGCGCCGCGATCATCGACCTCATGGCCGAGATCAGCGCGTCGGACTCGATCGCAGCCATCCTCGTCACGCACAACCTCCAGGCGATCGCCCGCTGCGCGGAGCGCGTCGTCTACCTCGAGAAGACCGTCAAGGCCTGGGGCCTCTGGACCGAGCTCGCGAACGATCGCGAGCTCACGGCGATCCAGGTCGTCGCCGGCGATCACCCGACGGTGCAGCTCGACAGCGACTGAGGCGAGAGAGCTCGGCCCTGCGACACGTGCGCACAGCCC
>JAHBWA010000017.1 GCA_019637195.1 Labilithrix sp.
CGCCCGCGCCGATGATGCTCATCGGCGAGCAGCCCGGCGATCGTGAGGATCTCTCCGGTCGGCCCTTCGTCGGGCCCGCAGGTGAGCTCCTCGATGACGCGCTCGACGCGGCAGAGATCCCGCGCGAGCAGGTCTACCTGACCAACGCGGTCAAGCACTTCAAGTGGGAGCCGCGCGGCAAGCGCCGCCTGCACATGAAGCCGACCACGTCCGAGGTCAACGCGTGCCGCGGATGGCTCGAGGCCGAGATCGCCGCGGTGCGCCCCGAGGTCATCGTGTGCCTCGGCGCGACCGCGGCTCAGGTCTTCTTCGGTCGAGCCTTCCGGCTCACGCAAAGCCGAGGCGTGCTCGAGGACGGCGCCCCGTGGGCGTCGCGCATCCTCGCCACGTTCCACCCGTCGGCGCTCGTGCGGATGAAGGGCGGCGACGAGGGCGAGTACACCCGCGTCCGCCGCGCCTTCACGCTCGACCTCGCCGAGGCCGCGTCGGCGGTGAGCTTCCGCTCCACGCGCGTGCGCTACCGAGGAGCGCGACCGTCCGCCTCCGCGTGATCGCAGCTCAGCGGAGGAAGATCCTGCGCGTCGGCGACGCGGTCATCGGCCGGTTGCGCCGGGCGTCGAGGCCCGCGAGCTGCTCGGCGAAGCGCGCGGTCGGGTAGCTCCGCACGGTCCAGTCGTACTCCCCGCTCGGGGCGGCCAGCCCGAGCGGCGTGACGTCCGGCAGCGCCACCTCGCGCTGCCCCGCGATGATCCGGATCGTCGCGCCGCCCGCTGCCGGCACGAGGATGTGCTCGAAGACGCCATCGCCGTCGACCAGCAGCGACTCTCCGGTCGCGCGGGCCTCCCCGCCGAGCGGTGAGAGGACCGCGGGCGGCGACGGCAGCTCGATCTCGGTCGTCGGGAGCAGCACGTCGAAGGCGATCTCGCCGGTGTCGAGCGCCGCCCCCTCCTTCGTGGCGCGGCCGCGATACGTGTATCCTGCGTTGGGAATGATCGGCAGGCTCGCCGAGCCGCCGGCCGGGATCGACGCGAGCGCGCCGCCGCTAGTGCGCGAGAACGCGAAGGCGACGTCGATCGTGACCGGCGAGGCCCCCGCCGGCGACGTCGCGATCAGCTGCGGCTCCACGAAGAACGGGATCGGCTGGAGCGGGATCGTCACGAAGCGCGCGACGCCCGCGTCGACCCGCACGAGGGCCGTGCCGTACGCCGTCGCCTTCGCGAGGCCGCCGGCCATCTCGTGCTCGACGACGTGGAGCGTCGCCGACGAGGTGTACGAGCCGCTCAGCACCGTGAGCCCGCTCGCGAGGTCTCCGGTCACGCCATGGACCCCGACGCCGCTCGCGAAGAACGCGAGCGAGTGGCCCGCGGGTACGGCGCGATCGACCGCGACATCGACGCGCGCGGTGTAGGCGCGCGTCGCCGTGAGCGGTCCCTCGAGGGAGGGCTCGACATAGCGCCCGGCCAGCCCGCGGAAGACCAGCACATCGGCGTCGGCCGGCGACGACCGGTCGAGCTTCACGAGCAGATCGTAGCGAGGTGAGAGCGCTCGGAGGCCGCTGAACACGCCGGCGGCGTTCGTCACCGTGGTCGCCGCCACAGCGACCCTGCTTGAGGCGAACCCCGGCGACGGCTCCGCGCGCACCAGCGCGCCGCCGACGGCGTCCTCGCCCCGGCGCACGACGCCGAACACCTCGCGCGAGCGCGCGTCTTCGGGGGGGAAGACCGACGCCGGACACCGGCCGTGGCGACGGCCCGGAGCGAGCTCGGCGTCGGCCGTGCCGTCGCAATCCTCGAACGCGGAGGTGCTGTCGCAGCCGACGAACGCGGCGACCGGCAATAGGAGAAGAGGAAGCGTCCGGGCCAGGGTCGACACGGCGGCGGGAGGCTACCACGTTCGCTGCGCCGGCCGCGGCGCGATCGCTCCGCTCGGCGTCAGCGGACGCGGCTCGACGAGGCGGGCGGCTTCGCCTCGGAGACGGCGACGTGGCGATCGCGGCCGGCCTCCTTCGCCGCGTAGAGCGCGCGATCGGCGAGGTCGATCACCTCCTCGACCGTCCACGCGCCGACCACGGTCGCGACGCCGGCGCTGAGCGTGACGACGCCGTGGCCGTCGTTGCCCTCGTGCTCGAGCCCGAGCGCGCGCACGGACGCGCGCAGGCGTTCGACCAGCTTCGTCGCGCCCTCCTCGGCCGTGTCGGGAAAGACGAGCGCGAACTCCTCGCCGCCGTACCGCGCCGCGAGGTCGGCGGGACGCCGGACGATGCCGTCGAGCGCGCGCGCGACCTCCACCAGGCACGCGTCCCCGCGAGGGTGGCCGTAGCGATCGTTGTAGCGCTTGAACTGGTCGACGTCGCACAGCACCAGCGTCAGCGGCTCGCCGCTCCGCGCGGCGCGGGCGATCTCGGCGGAGAAGCGCTCGTCGAAGCGCCGGCGGTTCGCGAGCCCGGTCAACGCGTCGGTGGTCGCGAGCCGCTCGAGCTCGTTCGCGAGCTCGATGCGCTCCGTGACGTCGACGGCGAACCCGCAGATGCCGACGGGCTCGCCGTCGGGCCCAGGGATCGGGAACCGGACGCCCGCGAAATGGAGCACGCCGCTCTGCGCCGGGAGCGCGTACGACACGCTCGCCATCTCCCGGCCCTCGAGCACGCGGCGATCGCTCGCGGCGAACCGCTCGGCGAGCGCCGGCGGGAACAGCTCCGCGTCGGTCCGCCCGATCGCCTGCGCGGGATCGATGCCGAACGTACGGAACCCCCACGGGCTCCCGTACTGGTAGCGGCTGTCGAGGTCCTTCACGTAGAAGACCGCCGGGATCCGCGCGAAGATGGTCTCGACGAGCGCGCGGGTCCGCCCGAGCTCCGCGTCCAGCGCGGCCACCCGGCGGCGGAGCTCCTCCTTCTCGTCGTCCTCGTCGTCCTCGCCACCGCCGCCGGCCATCGATCGAAGAAGCGTAGCGCAACTGCTCGAGCGGCGCGTCACCCGCCACGCGCGCACGACTCCGGATGCGCGCCCCGGCGATGGCGACGGCGCAAGGAGCGGCGCATCGGGCGCGGGCCGGCGGCCTTCCAGGCCGCCTACCGCGGCGGACGCGGCGGCGTATTGACCCGAGGGCGCGGGGGCTGCGTCGCGGGGGACGCGGGCGCACCCCGCACCGGGCGCGCCGCCGGCGGCGCGGGGGCGGGAGGTGCAGGCGCCGCGGGCGCCGGGGTCGAGATCTTCTGCGGAAGCTCGAGCGGCGCCTGCGCCGGGTGGGTCGCCAGCGGGCGCGCCTCGAGCGCGCGGCTACGCCGCTCCTCGAGCTTCGAGTACGCCTGCCGGATGTCCTCGACGAGCCCGTTGGTGCGCGACCAGTCCTTCGGCGGCTGGTAGTCGGAGGTCTCGCTGAAGACGAAGTAGCGGTCGAGGTACTCTTGGCGCTCCTGCATCTTGCGCTCGAACACCGTCCGCAGGTCCTCCTGGCTGCGGATGATGTACGGCGTGAGCACGAGGATCAGGTTCCGCTTCTCGTTCTGGTTCGTCCGCTTGCGGAAGAGCGCGCCGAGCACCGGGATGTCGCCGAGCACCGGGACCTTCTCCTCCGTCCGGCCGACGACGTTGCGGATCAAGCCGCCGATGACGATCGTCTGTTGATCGGCCACGACGAGCTTGGTCGTCGCCGTGCGCTTGCCGATCTGGAACGCGCCCGAGCTGCCGCCGACGTTCGCGCCGACCTCGCTGATCTCCTCGGTGATGTCGAGGCGGACCTGATTCGAGTCGTTGAGGTGCGGCTTGACCTTGATCTTCGTGCCGACGTCCTGGCGCTGGACCCCGCCGAAGGCGCCGAGGCCGCCCAGCGCGCCGAGACCGCCCAGCGCCCCCGCCGCGCCGCCGAGGCCGCCGAGGCCGCCGAGGCCGCCGAGGCCCTGGTTCGTCTGCAGCGGGACGTTGTCGCCGACGTTGATCTCGGCGTCCTCGTTGTCGAGCGCGAGGATGTGCGGCGTCGAGAGGAGATCGGTGTCGCCGGTCCGGGCGATCGCCTGGATGAACGTGCCGAACGCCGGGATCGAGATGCCGGTGCCGAGGAAGTTCTGCGAGCCGGCGACGCCGGGACCGCGGACGCCGAGCGCGAAGCCCTGGAGCGCCTCGGGATCGGTCGGGATCGGCGGGATCGTGTTCGTGATCTTGTTGCCGCCGAAGAGCACCGAGTCGTTGCCGGCGTCGCTGATGCCCGAGTCGAACGGCGCGCCACCGTGGAAGCTGATGCCGAGCGTGTCGGAGCGCTTCAGCTGGAGGTCCATGATGACCGCCTCGATGAACACCTGCCGGCGCGGCTGATCGAGCCGGTCGATGACGGCCCGCAGCGAGACGTAGTCGCGGAGCGACGACGTGATGACGATGGCGTTGGTCGCCTTGTCGGCCGAGACCTTGACCCCGCCCTCGAAGATGCCCGACTGGGCGCCGCCGGGCGCGCTGGGCGCCTGGGGCGGCACCCCTCGCCCGCCCGGGCCGGTCGGCGCCGAGGTCGCGCCGGTGCCGGTGATGATGTCGTTCAGCGTCTTGGTGAGCTCCGTCGCGTCGGCGTGCTGGAGCGGCAGCACGTGGATCTCGCCCTCGCCCGTCTGCGGCACGTCGATGCGCTTGATCAGCTCGAGCATCCGCAGGTAGGCGCGCTCGGTGGCGACGATGATGAGCGTGTTCGAGCGGTCGTCGGCGACGACCTTCGCGACGTGGAGGTCCCCGACCGCCGGGGAGGCGGCCGGCGCGGCACCGCCCGCCCCGCGCGGCGACGGCGGAGGCGCCCCGCCGCCGCTCGACGACTTCACGTCGAACAGCTCGTTGATCTTCTTCTCGACCTCCTGGGCCGAGGAGTAGTGGATCGGCTCGATGAAGATCTGGTCGCCCGACGATCCGACGTCGATCTCCTCGAGGATGGTCATCATCCGCCGGATGTTCGTCCCGGTGTCGGTGATGATGATCATGTTGCCCGGTCCGTAGACCGTGATGTCGGCTTCCTTCGACTTGAACTTACCGAGCACGCCCGCCGCGTCGTCGGCGCTGATGTGGCCGAGCCGGTGCATGCGCGTGACGTAGCGGTCCTCGTTCGGGGTCCCCTGATGCGTGCCGTACACCGGGGTCTCGGTCGAGGAGACGGCGTCGGTGTCGACGATCTTCAGGAAGCGGCCGTGCGGGACGACGGTGAGCTTGTTCGTCTCGAGGATCGAGAGGAAGGCCTGGTAGGCCTCGGCGACGGTGATCTTTTGCGGCGAGTAGACGCTCGCCTTGATGTTCTTCACCTTGCCGCCGAAGATGAAGCGCTTGCCCGTGAGCTGCGAGATCACGCGCACGAGCTCGCTGAGGTCGGCGTCCTCGAGCGAGAACGTGACCTTGTAGTTGGGGCTCCGCGGCTCGAACTCGATGGAGCTCTCGAACTGCGAGAGACCGTTCGTGTCCGCCTGCGACTTCCCGGTCGCTCCCACGGCCGGGGCCGCCGTCGTGCCCCCGGCCGCGGCGGGCGGCGTCGTGGTCCCGGCCTGCGCCGCGGGGTCAGCGCCGGCGCCGGCCGCTCCCGCGAGGCCGGGGCCCGGTGGCTGCGCGACGCGATCGCGGAGACGTGGCTGGGCGTGAAGCGGCCCGACGACGAGTGGGACTGCGCAGGCGACGAGCGCGAGGAGGGCGACGTTTCGCTTCTTCATCGAACGTGTTCGGATCTCGGGTCAGATCGATTGGGAACCAGCCGTGGCGGGGCGGCCCACGCTGGGCTTCTTCGGGGCGGAGGGCTCGGTCTCGGTGACGTCGGCGGCCTTCCGCTCACCCGTCGCCTTGGTGGCGATCGCCACCGCGGCAACAGAAAGCGTGCCGACGAACAGGATGCAAGCTCCGACGAGAACCGCGACGGTGCGGAGCGTGCGCCCCATGAGGTCCCCTGGCTCGTGAGCGACGAAGCTGGTCGCAGTGATCTTGTCTTTCATGTCCGCCCTCGTCGCGCTCACTTGATGTTGTAGTCGATGTTCATGTTCTGCCCGCCGCGGTTCAGGCTGATGGTCAGCTTGTCCGCGGTGCGGAGCCGCGCGTACGCCTCGAGCGCCTTCTCCGGGCTCGACATGTCGAAGCCGTTGATCGTCTGCAGGCGGTCGCCGTTCGCCATCCCGAGCACGCCGAGCAAGGTCTCCTTGCGAACGCCGAACAGGCGGATGCCGACGACGCGCCCGTTCTCCTGCTCGGGGACGATGCGCGCCTGCCGCATCAGGTCGGCCTGGTTCTCGAGGATCTTGTCGACGACGCCGCGGTCGATGTTGAACTCGTTCGGGCTCAGCTGCTGGATCCCCTTGGCGATCGCCGGGTCGAGCGCCTTGCCGCCCCGCGCGGGCGCCTCGGACGCGGCCGGAGCGGGCGCGGCCGCGGCCACCTTCACCTCGGGCTGGTCGAACAGCGTCGCCTGGCAGAGCGAGCCGCCGTTCTCGAGCCACACGCGGTCCCAGCCGACGAAGTGGACCTGCTTGCCGTTCACGTCGCCGCCGCGACGGCGCATCACGCTCTTGCCGTCACCGCTGCTGAACGCGGCGAAGGACCACTCCGGATCTCCCGAGGCGGCGATGATGAGGACCTTCACGCCGTCGCACTTCGGCGCGCTGCCCGGATCGTGCGTGTCGACGGGGCCGGCGGCGACGCCCCCGACATGCTCGTCCGAGACCGGCGGCGGCTTGAGCGAGCCGGTGACGTGATCGAACGGGTTGCGGTCGAGGATCGCCTCGGCGCTCGGGCTCCGCGTCGCCGCGCCGGATACCGGCGCGAGACGGGCGACGGGCGGCGGCGCGGCGAGCGCCGTCTCGTCCGGCGCGAGGCCGATCCCGACGAGCTGGGTCACGGCCTGCGCGTTGAGGAGCGCCGCCATCGCGATCAGCGGGAGGATCACGATCCAGAAGTTTTTCTTCAGCAGCTGATCGACCTGAACCATTTCGTCGCCGAGCCGGGCGGCGCGCGCCGCGCGTCCGGGTCCCGACCCGCCCCAAGCGAGGGGCATGCCACAGCTTTACCTGCCGAAGATCAAGGGGATTCTCGGCAAAACGACCCTGTGGACAACCTGTGACTCGCCAGGTTGGCGCGAGGCCCTCGGAAGCGACCGCCGGGGTGACAAAGTGACAAAGCGAATCGCGCCCGGTCAGCTGCGCCGCGCGACCGCCTCGGCCCCAGCAGGTCGGCCGCTCACGCCTGGCGGTCGCGGAGCGCCGTTCGGCTCAAGAGGAGGTACGGCTCCGCGACCGTCTCGCCCGTCGCGCGCGACGTGAGCCGGAGGCCGTGGTCGCCGCCGACGATCAGGATCGACGTCCCGGCGCTGGAGTCGTCGACCGGGAACGCCGTCGCAGGAGCACGCGCGTCGCCTGCGAATGCCGCCTCGACGCGCCACGTTCCCCCGACGCCGTCGTCCGACTCCCACACGATCTCCTGGACGGCGACGCCCGCGTCCTGGGCGCGGAAGCGCAGCGAGCAGCCGTCGGGCAGCGCGTCGTGCTCCACGACGTGGACGTCGATGAAGCCGCCGCTCATCGGACGGCCACTACCGGGCGCCGGCTGCGAGATCGCACGTCCCATGACTACCCTACCCCGCTCCGTCATGCTAGACACGCATCCACTATCGTGAACAACCGCCCCGCGGACGTCGTCCCCGTGCACGAGCCGGATCCTCGCGCCGATCGACGACGCCTCTCCCACCTGCGCGCGCTCGAGGCCGAGAGCATCCACGTGCTCCGGGAGGTCGTCGCCGAGCTCGAGCGGCCCGTGATGCTCTACTCCATCGGCAAGGACTCGTCGGTCCTCGTCCGCCTGGCGCAGAAGGCCTTCGCGCCCGCGCCGCTGCCCTTCCCGCTGCTCCACATCGACACGACCTGGAAGTTCCGCGCGATGATCGAGTTTCGTGATCGCTTCGCGAAGGAGCACGGGCTCGATCTGCGCGTGCACACGAACCACGCGGCGCTCGCCGAGGGCGCGAGCCCGTTCGCCTGGGGGAGCAACAAATACACGCAGGTGATGAAGACCCACGCGCTGCTCGACGCGCTCCGCGCCGGCGGCTACGACGCCGCGTTCGGTGGAGCGCGGCGCGACGAGGAGCGCTCGCGCGCCAAGGAGCGCGTCCTGTCCTTCCGCGATCGCCACGGTCAGTGGGACCCGAAGAACCAGCGTCCGGAGCTGTGGGATCTCTACAGCGGCAAGATCAAGAAGGGCGAGAGCATCCGCGCGTTCCCGCTCTCCAATTGGACCGAGCTCGACGTCTGGCAGTACGTCTGGCTCGAGGAGATCCCGATCGTGCCGCTCTATTTCGCGGCGCCGCGGCCGGTCGTCGAGCGCGACGGCGCGCTCCTCATGGTCGACGACGAGCGCTTCCCCCTCGAGCCGGGCGAGTCGGCGAAGACCGAGATGGTCCGCTTCCGGACGCTCGGCTGTTACCCGCTCACCGGCGCCACCCGCAGCGCCGCGACGACGCTCCCCGAGATCCTCCGCGAGATGATCGAAGCGACGAGCTCGGAGCGGCAGGGACGGCTGATCGACCAGGACGAGGAGGCCTCGATGGAGGCCAAGAAGCGCGAGGGTTACTTCTGATGGCGGCTCGACCTCGGGGTGACGACGTGCCCGGCGCGCCCGCCGACAGCCCCCTCGCCGTCTCCGCGTGGCTGCGGGAGCAGGAGACCAAGGACCTCCTCCGCTTCGTCACGATCGGCTCGGTCGACGACGGGAAGTCGACGCTCATCGGGCGCCTCCTGCACGACGCGCACGGCCTCTATCAGGACCAGCTCGCCGCGGTCCGCCGCGCGTCGCTGAAGGGCTCCACGCGCGGCGCGGGCTCGGCCTCGGAGATCGACTTCTCGCTCTTCACGGACGGCCTCCTCGCCGAGCGCGAGCAGGGCATCACGATCGACGTCGCTTACCGCTATTTCGCGACCGACCGGCGCAAGTTCATCATCGCCGACACGCCGGGGCACGTTCAGTACACGCGCAACATGGCGACGGGCGCGTCGACGGCCGACGTCGCCGTGATCCTGGTGGACGCTCGCCACGGCGTCATCGCGCAGACGCGCCGGCACGCGCACATCGCCGCGCTGCTCGGGATCCCGCACGTCGTCGCGTGCGTGAACAAGATGGACCTCGTCGCGTTCGACCGCGGCCGCTTCGACGCGATCGTCGACGAGCTCCGGTCGATCGCGGCGCGCCTCGGCGTCGCGGCGATCCACCCCGTCCCGGTGAGCGCGCTCGCCGGCGACAACGTCGCCCGGCCCAGCGCGCACACGCCGTGGTGGACCGGCGGCACGCTGCTCGAGCTCCTCGAGTCGCTGCCGGTGGCGGACGACGACACGGTCGGGCCGTTCCGCCTGCCGGTGCAGCTCGTGCTGCGCCCTGGCCTCGACTACCGCGGCTTCGCGGGGCGCATCGCGAGCGGGACGATCGCCGCGGGCGACGAGATCGTCGCCCTCCCGTCGGGCAAGCGCACGCGCGTCGCCGGGATCGACGTCGGCGGCCGTGAGGTCCCTTCGGCCTCGGCGCCCCTCAGCGTGGCGCTCCGGCTCGTCGACGAGATCGACGTGAGCCGGGGCGACATGCTCGCGAGCGCGAGCGCGCCGCCCGTCTGCGCGACGGAGCTCACGGCCGACCTCGTCTGGATGAGCGAGCGGCCGCTCGATCCGGGGCGGACGTACCTGCTCAAGCACACGACGCGCGTAGTGCGCGCGGCGGTCCGGGTGCTCTCGGGGACGGATCCCGAGACGCTCGAGCCCGCTCCGGCCGAGACGCTCGCGCTCAACGACATCGGGCGCGTCCTCGTCGCGTGCCGGGCGCCGCTCTCGTTCGATCCGTACCGGCGGAGCCGGAAGACGGGCGCGTTCATCCTCGTGGACTCCGTGACCAACGACACCGTGGCGGCCGGGATGATCGCCGAGAGGACGAAGCGCGACGACGGCGACGAGGCGGCGAAGCGCACGCAGGTGGGCGCCGCGGAGCGCCGCGAGCGCCTCGGGCAGGCGGGCGTGCACGCCGCCGTGCTCGCCCCGACGCTCGACGCGGCGCGCGCGCTCGCGTTCGCCGTCGAGCGCGAGCTGTTCGATCGCGGGCGCGTCGCTTACGTCGTCGAGGGCCCCGCGCCGGAGGCGGCGGGCGCCGTCTGCGCGCGCGCCGGCTTGATCGCGCTCGTCCCCGGCGCCGGCGCCGGCGCGACGCTCCTCGTCGACGGCGCGATCGCTTCGTCGAGCGACGACGCCGACGTCGACAGGACCGCGCGCGCGTGGGCGGAGCTGCTCGCGGATCGAAGCGCGGCGGCGCCCTGACGTCGCGCGGCGCGCGCCCCTTCCTCGGGACGGGCGCCTCCACCCGGCCGAGCAGGCTGGCCGGCCGAGCAGGCTGGGCGAGGCCGCGGCGCCGGCCCCGGCGGCTCGATCGGCGCAGCCGGTCCTCCCCACCGCGCCCGCGCGACGCTATAGGACGGCGATGAGCGACGCCGTGATCCGCCCTGGCCGCGAAGAGGACGCCGAAGCCCTTGCCGAGCTGGGCCGCAGGGTGTTCGTCGACACGTTCGTCGACGGCTTCGGCATCCCGTACCCTCCGGAGGATCTGGGCCCGTACCTCGACGCGAGCTTCGGCGTCGCGACGACGCGGTCGCGGCTCGGCGATCCCGCGCAGGCCTGGTGGGTGGGCGAGCGCGACGGCAGGATCGTCGCGTTCGCCAACACCGGCCCGATGTCGCTGCCCCATCCGGAAGGGCGACCGAGCCACGCCGAGCTCCGGCGGCTCTACGTCGAGAGGAGCGCCCAGGGGACAGGCCTCGGGACGCGCCTCTTGACGACCGCCCTCCCGTGGATGGAGGCGCACACCGACGGACCGCTGTGGATCGGCGTCTGGAGCGGCAACCTCAAGGCGCAGAAGCTCTACGCGGCCTACGGCTTCGAGAAAGCTGGAGAGTACAAGTATCCCGTCGGGAGCTGGTACGACGACGAGCTCATTCTGCGCCGCGCGTGACCTGCGCCGGCCTCGACGGATCGCTCGCCGACATCCACCCCGATGCGCGAAAGATCCACGAGGGAGGCCGGCGCGCGCTCTGGAACGCCGGTTGCTGAACTCCCGTCCGTGACCTCCTCCGCATTCCAGCAGGCGCGCGCGATGGGCTCGACGAGGCGAGGCGCGGCGGCGCTCGTGGCCGGTCTCGCGACGGGGATCATGGGCTGCTCGGCTGGAGCGGACCTGAACCAGGCCCGCGAGAACGTGGACCAGGCGATCCAGCCCATCATCCGCGGCGTGAGCTCTGGTACGGAGCATGACGCGGTCGTGGTGCTCACGACGTTCCGCGAGGGCCTCCGCCGTAGCCTCTGCACGGCGACCCTCGTCGCGCCGAACCTGATCATCACGGCGCGTCACTGTGTCTCGGATACGGAGTCGTCCACGGCGTGCTCGATGGACGGGACGCCGATCGTCGGCGGGGGCGTGAACGCCGACCGCGACCCGGGCGACCTCGTCGTCTTCCTCGGCGACGGCGGGATCGCTCCCGACACCGAGGTCGAGAGCAACGGCGTCGCGCGAGGCGCGAAGGTCGTCGTCGACGCGGGCACGAACGTCTGCAACCGTGACGTCGCGTTCGTGGTGCTCGATCGCAAGCTCGCGGCGCCCGTCGCGCCGCTCCGCCTCGGCCCACCGGCGCTGAGCGAGACCGTCTCGGCCGTCGGGTGGGGGATCGACGAGACCGGGACGCTGCCGGAGTCGCGCGAGGTCCGCCCCGACATCTCGCTCATCGGCGTCGGCCCCGCGATGTACCCCGACCACGCGACGTACGGCTACGGCGACAGCGAGTTCATGATCGGCGAGTCGGCGTGCGCCGGCGACAGCGGCAGCCCGGCCTTCGTCAAGTCCGGCGCCGTCGTCGGCGTGGCCGCGCGCGCGGGGAACGGCAAGCCGCGCGATCCGAGCAACTTCGCGAGCACCTGCGTCGGCGACACGGCCCACGCCGTGTACACGCACCTCGCCTCGATGCAGTACCTCGTCGACCGCGCGTTCGAGGCGTCCGGCGAGGAGATCTGGCTCGAGGGCCAGCCCGACCCCCGCGCGCCCAAGCCGCAGACGGTCCCCGAGGAGGCCACGACGAGCCCGCCGCCCGCCACCACCACGGCGGGGGAGCTCGCGGCGCCCGGCGAAGGCGAGTCGGCGGCGGCCACCGGCTGCAGCCTCTCCGCCGAGCCGCAGAGCGGCTCGGTCGAGTACGCCGCCGGCTTCGTCGCGCTGCTCGCGTCGCTCATCGGCCTCCGGCGCCGGCTCGGCCGTCGTGACGAGGCGCCGCTCGAGCACGGCGGGCACCGCGAGCGCTTGCCGTCGCTGCCCTGAAGCAGCCTGATGCACGATCTCGACGCGCTGCGCGAGCGGGCCGAACCCTCCGTGAGCGCCCCGCGTCGCGAAGCCGCGACGTCGGGCGCGACGCTCGGCCGGGGGGCGCGATCGCCGGGGAAAGCTCGGCGGTGGCGGTCCGCCGCGTGCGCGAGGCTTCGTCCCGGGGCTAGCATCGAGAGACAACGATGCACGACCCCATCGCGCTCGCGGTGCCGTTCTTCTTCGTCCTGATCGGGCTCGAGCTCGCGTGGGCGAAGAGGCGCGGGGTGCGCGTCTACCGGTTCAACGACGCGGTGACCGATCTGAGCTGCGGGATCACCTCGCAGATCGTCTTGCTCGTCTGGGCGGCGACGCAGCTCGCCGTCTACGCGTGGCTCTACGAGCACGCGCGGCTCGTCACGATCGCGCCGCCGTGGCTCGCGTGGCTGGTCGCGTTCGTCGGCGTCGACTTCCTCTACTACTGGTGGCACCGCCTCAGCCACGAGGTGAACGTGCTCTGGGCCGCGCACGTCGTGCACCACCAGAGCGAGGACTACAACCTCGCGGTCGCGCTGCGGCAGTCGGCGATCACGAGCTGGACGGCGCTGCCCTTCTACCTGCCGCTCGCCCTGCTCGGCGTGCCGACGCTCGTCTTCGCGATCGTCCACGCGCTCTCGACGCTCTACCAGTTCTGGATCCACACCGAGCTCGTCGGCAAGGTGCGCGGCCCGCTCGACTGGGTCCTGAACCTCCCGAGCCACCACCGCGTCCACCACGCGATCAACCCGCGCTACCTCGACAAGAACTACGGGGCGACGCTCGTCGTGTGGGACCGGCTCTTCGGGACGTACGCCGAGGAGCACGAGAAGCCGGTCTACGGGATCACGAAGCCGCTCGGGAGCTTCAACCCCATGTGGGCGCAGATCCACTACTGGTTCGAGCTCGCGGCGATGGCGCGAGCGGCGCGCCGGCCGCGCGACAAGCTGAAGGTGTGGGTCGCCTCGCCGGCGTGGAAGCCGGAGGGCTACGTGCTCGCGCCGGTCCCCGCGATCGAGCGGCGCCGCAAGTACGATCCCCCGGCGTCACGCGGCGTCGTCGGGTACGTCGCGCTGCAGTTCGTCGTCGTCAGCGCGCTCACCTTCTGCCTGATGATGTGGCACGCGGCGATCGCGACGAGCGCGCTCGTCCTCGGAGGGGCCACCGTCCTCGGCGCGCTCTTCGCGTTCGGGGGGCTGCTGGAGGGGCGACGCTGGGCCCCCTACCTCGAAGGGGCGCGGCTCGCGATCGGCGCCGCGGCGGTGTTCGTCTGGCTGCGCGGCTGAGCGCGATCAGGACGTGCCGCGGATGCGCGCGGCCACCCCGCCGGTGGAGTCGAACGGGTTGCGGGAGAGGATCGGCTCGGCGCTCTTCGGGCGCGCTCGCACCGGCTCGTCGACCTGCGGCGCCGGCTCCTCGACCCGCGGCGGCGCGGACGCGGCGGGAGGAGGAGCGAGCAAGGTCTGGCCGATGAGCACCACGGACGCGCCGAGGCCCACCCAGAATGCTCGCCATGCTGTCCAGATCAGGCGGTCCATCGAACGTCTCTCGAACGGTGCAGACGCGGAGGGCTGACAGTCGATCCGAAGATTCGGCCGGTGGCTCTCGCTCTCTCGAGCGATGCGAGCGCCGTGCCACCCGCCGCCCGGCGCAGAAAGCCCGGCAATCGTTGGCGCGCGGGCGCGCGGCGGGTGCCACGCTGTCAGCGACGTGGAAACGGGCCCACGTGGGACGCGTCAGGATGTCAACGCCGGAGCCCGGCGAAACCGCCTCCCCCTACGCGGTCGCGCGCGCCCGCGCGACGTGCGCCGCGCGTCTCCGCGGGTGGTCCTTCGACGCACGTGCCCGGCGGGGCGCGCTCGCGGCGGTGCTCGGGGGACGCGGATGACGGGCGAGGCGCTCACCGGGAGGGCGTCGGAATTCGGACACCTGGCGGACATCCCGACGGCGAGCGCTGCGGCGACGACGGCGAGACGCGACGGAGCGGGGAAGACCACGCTCAGACTTGCCGTACCAGGGTGCGAGATGATGCCTGCACACCGGCCGCACTTCGGGCAACCCGTCCCCGCGTCCCCACACCCGGCGATGACGCTCCCCGTGGGGATGCCTCGCGGAGAGAGCGCCGTCCCGGGCTGGGGTCCCGCGTTCGCCCCGACCCTCCTCGCCGGCGTCGCCCCCGCGGCGCACGGGCCCGCGCCCCACCTCGCACCGCGCGGCGTCTCCCCCTCGCCTCACGATCCGCGCCCGGCTTCGATGCCGCCGGCGTCGTTCTCGCTCGAGCCGGGGCGGGACGAGGACGTGGCGCTCGTCCTCGACGCGCGCACGGGCTTCTCGCACCTGCTGCCCGGCCGCCCTTCGCTCGCGATCGCGCGCGCGGGGGATCCGCCGGCAGACGCGACCGTGCACCTCCAGGACGCGCCCATCACGCTCCGCTACAAGCTCGAGCGCCCCAGCGTCCAGGCGTCCTCCGCCGGGGAGCTGGCGCGGCTGACCGCTCAGCGCTTCGCCTGCTGGCGCGCGCAGGCGGAGGTGGCCGTGGAGTTCGCCAACCCGAGCTGGCTGCTCTCGTGGGGCTCGGAGGCCGCCGCGGTCGCCACCTACGACGTCGCGCCGGGCTCGAACCTGCCGATGCGCGAGGACCTGTTCGTCCTCGTGCGCCAGGGGATGCTCTACGTCGTGACGTGGACGTACCCGCGCGGCTTCACCGACGATCCCGCGTACGCGACGTTCGCGTCGGTCGCCGAGGCGACGATGGTATGGGACCCGATGCGCTGGGAGCAGCGCGGCCGCGTCTGGCCCGAGAGCCCGTTCGTCGGCGGCGGGATCTACGCGCAGGCGAAGCCGCGGTGCGCCGAGACCACCCGGTGGCTCTCGGGGCTGACGCTCCCGAACGACGAGCGGGCCAACGTGCTCGGCGTCCTCTCGGGGATCGTCAGCAGCGCGGGCGCGCCGTGGGTCGAGCTCCGTCCGGACGTCCTCCAGCGCTCGCGAGACGTGGTCGCGGCGGCGCTCCGCGGCCCCGAGCTCCAGGCGTTCGTCCACAGCGCCTTCGCGCAGGTGCGCACGGCCCACGATCTACGCGGCCTCGCCGTCCTCCTCGGCCGTGCCCTCGACGCGCGACGCTCCTCGCGCCCCGCCCCGCGCTGACACCACGAGCGCCGACCGGCCCGCGATGACGCCCGGGGGCGCGCTGACCGGCCACGCCGAGTCAGCGCATCACGGCGTAGCGCGCGCCGCCCGCGACCCACGTGCGGAGGCGCGGCGGCGGTCCGAGCTCGGGCCCCGCGCCGATAGCGCTCGCGGTGGCCGGCGTCGCGAGCATCCACGCCTGCTGGAGACCGCGGTCCATCGCCGGCGGCGCGGGGACGTCGTCGGCACGGAAGCCGAGGCGCTGGGGGCTCGGCGCGCCGCCCGGATCGGTCGTGTACGCGACGGCGAGCGCGGCCGCGGCCGGGAGGAGCTTCGCGCCGAGGTCCGCCGCGAAGACGTCCCGCGCGCGCGCGTACGTGTAGGGCGTCGCGAACGCGGCGTACGGGATCGGCACCAGACGAGCGTCCCGCGGATCGAGCGGGCCGTAGAGCCCCGCGCGCGTGGGGCGCGGCCCCGGCGAGATGCGCCAGACGTGGGCCGGCGGCGTCGGTCCCCAGCCGATGACGCCATCCTCACCCGCGCCGTGCGGCGTACGCCAGTCGACCCAGGCTCCCGCGTACCGACGCCCGGCGACCCAGGCCCAACCGCGCTCCCCCGTGTAGGCCCAGCGCCCGTAGTGGAAGGTGACCCAGCCCCACGGCAGGTCGCTCACCCAGGTCCACTCGTGGAAGGGAGCGTGCCCGGCCTCGGTCACCGCCGCGAGCTCGCGGTGCGTCCAGCGGCCGTGCGTCCCGTAAGGGACGAACGAGGTCCCGACGGCGTCGCGCGAGGGGATCCACACGAGCCCCAGCCGGGCGTCGTCGCTCCACGCGCCGTAGGGAGCGAGCACGTCGTGGAAGAGGCGCACGGCGTCCGCGTCCGCGTCGTCGAACTGCGGCGGCGCGCGGCGCACCGGCGGCCGCATCGAGACGCCGACCGAGTCGTCCTCGAGCCCTCGCTCGAGCGCGGCGACCGTCCGCGCGGGCGGTCCGGTCTCGGCGTGCTCGGCGCAGCCGAGCACGAGCGCCGGAAAGGCGAGCACACAGGCACGGAGCGATGCGAGTGGAGCGAGGTGCTTCATCGAGAGAAAAGTCGACGCCTGGGAGGAGACAGTGTCAACGCGAAGAGCGCGCGATCCTGTGAGCCGTGACAGGGAGCCGACGAGCGGTGTTCCCGTTATGCTGGCCCGCGTGGAGGACCGAAGGAGAGAGCGTCGGCGGTGGGGAGCGGGGGAGCGATGGAGGCGAGGGCTCCCCCGACCGCCGACGAGAGCCAGCATGCAAAGAGCGGGCTTCGCCCTCGCCGCGCTCGCTCTCTCGGTAATTGCGTGCGCGCCGCGCGCCGAGCCGCGGCCTCCGTCAACGCCCGGACACGACGACGTTGCAGGAAACGACGACGATCGCGCCGACGGCGGGGCACCGGAGCCGGCCCCCGCCGGTCCGATCGGTCCGAGCGGCAATCAGCGCATTCGATCGTTCGACGAAGCGAAGCGGGCGCTTCATCAAATCTACGAGCGGCATCGTGTCGATCTCTATTGCGGATGCTCGTTCGCGCCCGAGCCCGGTCACGGGCTCCGCGTCGATTTGCTCGGCTGCGGCTACGTCGTCGCGCGCGACGCGACGCGGGCCGGGCGAATCGAGTGGGAGCACGCCGTCGCCGCGTCGAGCTTCGGACGAACGTTCACCGAATGGACCTCCGGCGACGACCGCTGCGTGGACGGCAAAGGCAAGCGCTTCAAGGGCCGCCGGTGCGCCGGCAAGTCCGCCGAGTTCGCGCGGATGGAGGGAGACCTCCACAACCTCTTCCCCGTCGTCGGCGAGGTGAACGCGATCCGGAGCGATCTCCCGATGGGCCTGCTCGAACCGCCCGATCGGGCGCCGGCGCATCGCAAGCCGACGAACGACGTCTTCACCTTCGGCGCGTGCACGTCGACCGTCGCGCGGGGCGTCTTCCTCCCCCGCCCCGAGGTGCGCGGCGACCTCGCGCGCGCGGCGCTCTACATGAACGGCGCCTACCCGTCGCGCAGCGTCCTCGACGAGGCGCACCGCGCGCTGTTCGATCGCTGGAGCGCCGAGGACCCGCCCGACGACTGGGAGCGCGAGCGCGAGCGCGCGATCGCGGCACGGCAGGGGAACGGGAATCCGTTCGTCACCGGCGACGCCCCGCGCTGACGCGACCGCTCCGCGACCACAGGGCTATCCGCCCACGACGCGCGCGATGAACCACACGCCGCCGGCGAGCGCCACCGCGCCGCTGAGGAGACGCACGCCGCGCGGCTCGAACCAGGGCTTGCCGCGGAGGAAGAGGACGAGCGGCAGCAGCACGGCGAGCACCGCGACCTGCCCAGCCTCGACGCCGAGGTTGAACGAGACGAGCGCCGTCGGGACCGCGCTCCGCGGCAGCGCGACCTCCTGGAGCGCGCCGGCGAAGCCGAACCCGTGGACGAGGCCGAACGGGAACGTGATCCTCCAGCGCTTGCTCGCGTCCTCGACGAAGAAGTTCTCGACGCCGACGTAGGCGATCGACAGGGCGATCGCGGGCTCGACGATCCGCGAGCTCGGCGACCAGACGTCGAGGACGGCGAGCGCGAGCGTGATCGAGTGCGCGACCGTGAACGCCGTGACGACGGTGAGGAGCGAACGAAGGCGCGCCCGCGCGAGGACGAGCCCGACGATGAACACGAGGTGGTCGTACCCGGTGACGATGTGCTCGACGCCCATCGTGAAGAAGGACCAGAGCCCGGCGCCGTGCTCGCCCGACGAGATCGGCGACACGTCGGCGGCAGCGGCCTCGGCGCCCGCGCCGGGGACGGTGAGCTTGCGCTCGGCGCCGTGAAGGACCTCGTCGCGCGTCTCGCCCCTCGCGACGGCGCGCGCGATGTGCCGATGACCGCGCGCGAGGTCGTCGAGCAGCGCGACGTCGACCTCGAACGCTTCGCCGGCGCTCGCGCAGTCCCAACGACCGGCGACGAGGAGACCGTCCTCCTCCGTGAGCGCAGCGTCCGTGAGCACCGGCGCGCAAGGCGCTCCGCCGGCGCGGACGACGATCCGCGCGAGCACCTTGCTCTTCAACACGCCCCGGGCCGACGCGATCTCCGCCGGGGTGATGTGGCCGTCCCGGTTGGCGTCGAGGATCGGCGCCAGCGAGGCGACCTCGGCGCGCGCGAACGCGAGCTTGCCCACGAGGCTCGCCCCCGACGCGGTGTACTCGCCTGTGGAGAGGCCGATCGTGTGCGCCGCCGCGGACGGCGACCACGACAGCGCGAGCACGAGCGCCGCCGCGGCGACGAGCGCCGCCGACGGCGTTCCGCGGAGGACGCGACGCGCACGCCTCGCGACGCTAAGCGCGAGCGAGCGGGGCTGCACGACCTGGGCTCTCTCCGACCACCACGGCTAGAGATAGCGCAGTCGCCGAGGAAAAAGGGCACACCGGCCACAGCGCGACCGCCGATTGTCGGGGCCGAGCGCCCCACGCGCCGAGGACGTCGGCCGCCGATGCGGCGCCGAGAAGCGCCCGAAGCCGTGGATGTGCAGCGCGAAACCGGCGTGGCCAGCGGGACGGTACGGCGGTTGCTGCATCGAGGCGCAGAGAAAGGGATAACGACCATGTCCGTGCTCGAGCTTCTCGTCCTGCTCCTCATCGCCGGTATTTGCGGCGCCGCCGGAAAGGCCATCGCCGGGTACTTCCCCGGCGGCTTCCTCGCGTCGATCGGCGTCGGCTTCGTCGGCGCGCTGCTCGGCACGTGGCTGGCGCGGCTGATCGGCCTGCCGGAGCTGTTCGCGGTGAACATCGGCGGGACGGCGTTCCCGATCATCTGGTCGATCCTCGGCTCCGCGCTCTTCGTCGCGCTCATCGGCCTCATCAGCGGGCGCTTCTTCCACCGTCGCTCGTACGTCTGAGGGGGCGGGCCATGGGTCGACAGGACACCATCGTCTTCGGAAGCGGAGTCGCGACCTCGAGCGCGACCGGCGCGACCAACGACGGCGCGCTCGCGGGCGCTCCTGCGGTGACGGCGCGCCGGCTTCCACCGGTGTCGCCGCCTCCGCGTCCCGAGCGCGCCGGCCAGGGCGGGCGCCTCGAGCACGGGGCGCCGGGGACCACGCCCGCCTCGGAGCCGCTCGACGCGGATTGGTTCGCGCCGACGAGCCCGATGCTCCGGCCGATCGGCCACGAGCTCGCGGAACGACGAGGGTGGACGCCCCCGCGCGCCGGCAAGGGGCTCGGGTTCGCGGTGGCGTCGGTGGTCGCCATCGCCGTCGCCTCGGCCGGCACGTTCTTCTTCGTCGGGCCCGCGGCGGAGACCACGCGTCCGGCCGAGCCGGAGCCCACGTCGACGACGACGATCTCTCAGGCCGAGCTGACTCCGGACGAGGGAGCCCCGCCGATGGGAGCGACTCCGCTGGGGGGAGCGACGCCGCCGGCGGTGGCAGCGGCCCCGCTCACGGGAGCCGCTCCGGCGACGACAGAGGGCGCCGACACGGCGGTCGCGCCAGCGGCCGCGACCACGGCACGCGCCGAGCGCGCGATCACGCCTGCCGACCTGCCGGCCGCGCCCGCCACGGCGCGGCGTGCTGTTGCGCCGCGCGCGAACGCGGAGCGACCGAAGGAGGTCGCGGAGACCTCTCTGCCCGATCTCGACCGAGCGGCCGCCGCCGCCGGGGCTTCCCCCCGCGACGACGCGCCGGCGGACAAGGCGCCGAGCCAGGCCGCGCCGGAGCCCCCCGCCGCCGCGCCGGAGCCCCCCGCCCTCGAGTACCAGGACGCTCCTCGAACGGCGCCGCCTCCGTCCGAGGTGCTCCCGGAGCTGCAGATCAAGCGCTGAGATCGGCGCGCGACCGGAGCGCCGCGAAGCGAACGCGGACGCCGAAGAAAAGAGAGACCCCCGCACGACCATTCGTCCGGGGGCCCCACCGCACCACGCCTGCCAACGCAACGCGGCTGTTCAGCTCGACCTACGCGACGGCGTGGCGGTCGGATCGCCGAGGAGCGCCACTTTCTTTTCTCCGACCGCGCGCTGCGGCACCTCGAGCGCGGCGCGTGCCCTACCGCGAACGCACGCGGAGGACCCGCTGCGGGACCGCGACGCGCCGGCGAACGACGCCAGCGCGCGAGTGGTAAGCGTCGATCATCTCGCCGTTGCCGATGTAGAGCCCTACATGGTGACGCCACCACAAGATGTCGCCTGGCTGCATGCGCTCGAACGGCACGTCATCGAGCGCACGCCCCTGATCGGCGCTGGTGCGCGGGAGCTTGACCCCACCCGAACGCCAAGCCGCCTGCACGAGGCCCGAGCAGTCGAAGCAGTCGGGCCCGGTGCCGCCCCAACAGTAGCGCTTGCCGACCTGCGCGTGCGCGAACCCGAGCGCCGCCGACGTGGTCGGGTCCACGGGCATCTCCGGCCAGGCTGGCGCCCAGTCGCCCGGCAGGCTTCGCGTCGACGGGGCGGGCGTGGAGGAGCAGCCGAGCGCTGCGATCGTGAGGAGCAGAATGACGGCTACCCGACGAACCATCCCGCGATCGTGGTCGTCCGGGGCGCGTCGGGCCAAGTCCGTTGCAGCCCCAACGATGTACCGACGAGGACGTCGGCGTCGAGGGCTCGCGCTCGCCGCGGCTCGCCAGGCTGGCGCGAGCAGTCCAACGATGCGCCAGGGCGTCGACCGCGGGCGGCCTCACGCGGCGACCTCCGGCTGTGGCCCTCGGGCCGGCCGGTCCTGGCCCATGCCAGCCGATCGACGACGCAGGTGCCCGAAACGCCGAGCGCGGCGGCGCGGCACGCCACCTGCTGAGCCCGACGCGTGACCGTCCCTCAGCCATGGCGGCCTCGACGCCGTGACGGGCGAAGGGTCCCGGCCTACGCTGGAGCCATGCGTGCTCCGACGAAGCGTGCGGTCGCGATCTATCCGGAGAACGACGACATGGGGGAGCACGAGCTCCAGCGTTACATCGCCGAGCTCTTGCGCCCGCTCCTCGCGCGCTTCCTCGCCTCCCGGGGCATCGTCGCCCACGCGGGCGCCGACCAGTTCTTCTACTGGGCGCCTGGCAACCCCACCAAGCGCATCGCGCCCGACGTGTACATCCTGCCCCGCGTCCGGCAGGACATCGCCATCCGGTCGTGGAAGACCTGGGAGACCGGAATCGTCCCGAGCTTCGTGCTCGAGGTCGCGAGCAGCGACGTCGCCAAGGACTACGAAGACAACCCGATTCTCTACGGAGAGCTCGGCGTCGACGAGCTCGTCATCTTCGATCCGCACGCGCGCCCGGGCTCGCGGAGCCGCCACGTGCGCTGGCAGGTGTACCGGCGGATCCGCGCGCGCCTCGTCCGCGTGGAGGTGAGTCAGAGCGACCGCGTCCGCTCGAAGGTCCTTCGCGCCTGGCTGCGCGCGGTAGGCTCCGGCGACGCCATGCGGGTGCGCGTCGCGACCGGCCCGCACGGAGACGACCTGTTCCCCACCGAGGCCGAGGCAGAGCGCGCCGCCAAGGAACAGGAGCGCGCCGCCAAGGAGCAGGAGCGCGCCGCCAAGGAGCAGGAGCGCGCCGCCAAGGAGCAGGAGCGCGCCGCCAAGGAGCAGGAGCGCGCCCTGCGCTCCGCTGCCGAAGCGGAGGTCGGGCGCCTTCGCGCGCTCCTCGACGCGCAGCGCCCTCCGCGCGGCCGCGCGCGAACGAAGACCGCGAAGGCACCACGCTGAAATGACGACGAGTCGCCCCGACAGCACCACGCGAGCGGCGCCGCGCGTCGCCGCGCCGACGGACCGCGACGTCACGCGCGCGCTCGAGCGCTTCGGGTTCGGCGCGCTCCGCGAAGGGCAGCGCGCCGTGGTCGACGCGCTCCTCACGGGGGCGAACGCGCTCGCGGTGTTCCCGACGGGCGGGGGGAAATCGCTCTGCTACCAGCTCCCAGCGCTCGTGCTCGAGGGCGTCACGGTCGTCGTCTCGCCGCTCATCGCGCTGATGAAGGACCAGATCGACTTCCTGGCCGCGCGCGGCATCGCGGCGACACGCCTCGACTCTTCGCTCTCGTTCGAGGAGACGCGCCGCGCGCAGGAGGGGCTGCGGTCCGGCGCGACGAAGCTCCTGTACGTCGCGCCCGAGCGCTTCGCCAACGAGCGCTTCGTCGCGATGCTGCGCGAGCTGTCGATCGCGCTGTTCGCGATCGACGAGGCGCACTGCATCTCCGAGTGGGGGCACAACTTCCGACCCGACTACCTCAAGCTCGCCGAGACGGCGCGGGGCCTCGGCGCCGGGCGCATCCTCGCGCTGACCGCGACCGCGACGCCGAGCGTCGTCGGCGACATCCGCGCGGCGTTCGACATTCGAGAGGAGCACGCGATCGTCACGGGCTTTCATCGCTCGAACCTGGAGCTGTGGACGACGCCGGTGACGAGCGCCGCGCGCGACGCCCTCCTCGTCGAGAGGATCGCCGGGGGCGCGCGTCCCCCCGGCTCGACCATCGTCTACGTCACGCTGCAGAGGACGGCCGAGGCGGTGGCGAAGACGCTCTCCTCCGCCGGGCTGCCCGCGCGCGCGTACCACGCCGGGCTGGATCCCGAGGCGAGGACCGCCGTGCAGGACGCGTGGATGAAGAGCGACCGGGAGATCGTCGTCGCCACCATCGCCTTCGGCATGGGCATCGACAAGGCGGACGTCCGCTATGTCTACCACTACAACCTCCCCAAGAGCCTCGAGAGCTACAGCCAGGAGATCGGGCGCGCGGGGCGCGACGGCGCGCGCTCGATCGTCGAGCTCTTCGCCTGCCAGGACGACGTGCCCGTGCTCGAGAACTTCGCCTACGGCGACACGCCGACCGACGAGGCGCTCCGCGGCGTCGTCGGCGCGGTCACGGGCGCGCCGGAGGTCGAGGTCAGCCTCTTCACGCTCGGTGCCCAGCACGATCTTCGTCCGCTCGTGCTCCGCACGGCGCTCACGTACCTCGAGCTCGCGGGCGCCGTCCGCCAGCGGACGCCGCGCTACGCCGGCTACGAGACGAGGCTCCATCGGCCGCTCGGCGAGATCCTGACGGCGCTGCCGGACGAGCCCGCGCGCTTCCTCGAGGCGCTGCTCTCGCCGCGCGTCACGAAGAAGGGCCGCATCTGGTACGCGGTCGATCCGGCCCGCGCGGCCTCGACGCTCGAGCAGCCGCGCGAGCGGGTCGTGCGCGCGCTCGAGTACCTCGAGCAGAGAGGTTGGGCGGAGATCCGCCCGTCCGATTTGCGGCACAGCTTCGTGCGCCTCGCCGGCGCCGGAGAAGCGCCGCGGCTCGTCGCCGAGCTGACGCAGCGCTTCGCGAAGCGCGAGCATGCCGACATGGCGCGGGTGCGCCAGGTGCTCGAGCTCGCGACGGCGCGCACGTGCCTCGGCGCGGAGCTCGCGCGCCACTTCGGCGAGGTCCTCGCGGAGCCGTGCGGCGAATGCAGTCGTTGCCGCGCGCGAGCGCCGGTCGAGCTCCCGCCCGCGCGCGCGCGACCTCCCCTGCCCGCCGGGCTCGACGCCCGGGCGCTCGACGCGCTGGTGGTCAAACACCCGCGCGCGCTCGCGCACCCGCGCCAGCAGGCGCGGCTGCTCTGCGGGCTCACGAGCCCGGCGACGACGCAGGCGAAGCTCACGCGGCACGCGCTCTTCGGCGCGCTCGAGGAGCACAGGTTCGCGGACGTCCTCGCGTGGTGCGCCGCTCGTGGTATCTCCGACTCGTGAAGGAGCTCGTCGTCCGCCCCGTCGGGTTCGTGCGGTCGCCCTTCCGCGAGAAGGTCGAGGCGCCGCGCCAGGGGACGGCCCCCGGCGGCGCGGCGGGGACGGTCGAGCTGCTCCCGGAGTACAGGGACGCGCTCTCCGACCTCGACGGGTTCGACCGGATCTGGCTCGTGTTCTGGTTCGACCGCGCCGAGGGCTGGCGACCGAAGGTGCTCCCACCGCGGAGCGAAGACAAGCGCGGCGTCTTCGCGACGCGATCCCCGCACCGCCCGAACGCTATCGGCATGACGGCGGTGCGCCTCGATCGCGTCGGCGGGACCGTGCTCCACGTCCGAGACCTCGATCTGGTCGACGGCACGCCCGTCCTCGACATCAAGCCGTACATCCCCTACGCGGACGCGTTCCCGGAGGCGCGGAGCGGCTGGCTCGAGGCCCCGGACGCGCGCGCCGCCTGGGCCGTCGCCTTCGAGCCCGTCGCGCTCGAGCAGCTCGCCTGGATCGCGCGCGAGGCTGCCCTCGATCTCCGCGCGCGCGTGGAGGCCGCGCTCTCGCTCGGCCCGCAGCCGCACGCCTACCGCCGCATCAAGGAGACGAGCGACGGCGGTCGCGTCCTCGCGGTGAAGGAGTGGCGCGCCCGCTTCCGCGTCGAGGACGCGGCGCGTCGCATCGTCGTCGAGCGCCTCGCCTCGGGCTACCGTCCGCGCGAGATCGCGGAGGGGCGCGAGCCCGTGCACGCCGTCCACCGCGCGTTCATCGAGCGCTTCGGCGGCGCGTGACCTCCAGCGCGGGCGGGCGCGCTCCTCCGACGCCACGCCGGCGGGCCGAGTCACTTCGCGGGCGGGAGCGCCTTCGGGAGCGCGGGCGCGTCGGGATCGACGATCGGCGCGAGCGCGCGGATCTGCGCGTGGAGCTCGTCGCGGCGCTCCGCGCGCACGGTGACGTGCCCGAGCTTGCGTCCCGGCGAGGCGTCCTTGCCGTAGGCGTGGAGATGCGCGCCCTCCACGGCGAGCACGCGGTCCTTCGGCGGCAGCTTGCCGATGACGTTGAGCATCGCGGACCAGCCGACCATCCGCGTCGAGCCGAGCGGCAAGCCGAGGATCGCGCGGACGTGGTTCTCGAACTGGCTCGTCTCGGCGCCCTCGGTCGTCCAGTGCCCCGAGTTGTGCACGCGCGGCGCCATCTCGTTCGCGACGAGCTCCGCGCCCGTCATGAAGAGCTCGATCGCGAGCACGCCGACGTAGCCCAGCGTGCTCATCACGCGGGAGGCGTGCTCCTCGGCGCGACGCTGGAGCTCCGGCGTCCACGCGTCGCTCCTCGGGACGGAGACGCGCAGGATCCCGTCGCGGTGCTCGTTCTCGACGAGCGGCCAGAAGCGCGTCTCGCCGTCCTTCCCGCGCACGCCGAGGATCGACAGCTCGCGCTCGAACGGGACGAGGCCCTCGACGATGAGCGACGCGGCGCCGAGCGCCTCCCAGGCGCGCGCCACGTCGGCCTCGGTGCGGAGGACCATCTGGCCCTTGCCGTCGTAGCCGAAGCGCCTCGTCTTGATCACGACCGGCAGCCCGATGCGCTCCACCGCGGCGTCGAGCTCCTCGCGCGAGGAGACCGGGGCGAACGCCGGCGTCGGGATCCCGAGGCGCTCGAAGAACTGCTTCTCCTCGAGCCGGTCCTGGCTGACCTCGAGCGCGGCCGGGGGCGGGTAGACCGGGACGAGCTCGTTCAGGAAGCGCGCCGAGCCGACGGGGACGTTCTCGAACTCGTAGGTGACGACGTCGCTCTTGCGCGCGAGCTCGGAGAGGCGCTCCTCGTCGTCGTACGCGCCGACGCGGAGGTTGCCGACGTGCCCAGCGGAGGACTCGGCGCCGGGATCGAGGAACACGAAGCGCTGCCCGAGCGTGTAGCCCGCGAGCGCGATCATCCGGCCGAGCTGACCACCCCCGAGGACGCCGACGGTCACGTCCCGGCCTGCTCGGGCTCGCCGTCGTCGAGCGACGTCACGCTGCGGCGGTCGGAGTCGGGCGTGGAGAGGGAGCCGGGCGCCGACTCCTCCGCGTCGGGCGCGACGCGCGGGTCGGGCCGGTCGAGCACGCTCTGCGTCTGCGCGTCGCGATGCCGTGCGAGCGCGGCGCGCGTGGCGCCGTCACGGCGGGCGAGGAGCTGCGCGGCGAAGAGCGCGGCGTTGACGGCGCCGGCCTTGCCGATCGCGAAGGTGGCGACCGGCACGCCGGACGGCATCTGGACGATCGACAGGAGCGAGTCGACCCCGCGGAGGACCTTCGACTCGACGGGGACGCCGAGCACGGGCAGGAGCGTCTTGGCGGCGGTCATCCCCGGCAGGTGGGCGGCACCGCCCGCGCCCGCGATGATGACCTCGAGCCCGCGGCTCTCGGCCTTCGACGCGTAGTCGAAGAGGAGGTCCGGCGTGCGGTGCGCCGATACGACCCGCGTCTCGAACGAGACGCCGAGGCTGTCGAGCGTCGCCGCCGCGTGGCTCATCGTCTCCCAATCCGACACCGAACCCATGATGATGCCGACCTTGGCGCTCATGTAGCGCGGGACCATACCACGCACCGACTCGGCGAGGCGCGCCCGCTTCGGATATCCTCGGCCGATGCACTTGGGCTTCGGTCGGCTGAGCTTGGGACGTTCGGGCGCGAGACACTCCAGATCGCCAGGCGCGCTCTGGCGAGCGCTGCTCTTGGTCGCGCCCACCTGCGTGGTCGCCTGGGGAGCCGGCTGCGGCGACGATCCGGCGGTCGTACCCGGCGACGAGAGCGATGCGGGCAGCGACGTCACGGTCGAGGCGAGCGCCCCGCTCCCCGACGCCGGGCCCGACGCCTCCAAGCTCGACTGCGCGTCCGACGTCGACGCCGACGGGATCTGGCGGCACCTCGAGTGCTCGGGCCTCTACGGCTCGTTCGCCGACAAGACCGTCGCGCCCGACGTCCGGGCCTACACGCCCGGCGTCGAGTTCTGGAGCGACGGCGCCGAAAAGCAGCGCTGGGTGTACCTGCCGCCCGGGACGAAGATCGACATCAGCGACTGGGACGAGTGGGTCTACCCCCGCGGCACCAAGCTCTGGAAGGAGTTCACGGTCGGCGGCAAGCGCATCGAGACCCGCCTCTTCACGAAGCTCGACGACGACTCGTGGGTGCACACGTCGTATCGCTGGAACGCCGACGAGAGCGACGCCGTCCGCAAGGACGGCGGCGAGGTCATCTCCGGCATCGGCCCCGACGGCGGGCCGTACGAGGTCCCGAGCACCGGCCAATGCGACCAGTGCCACCAGGGGCGCAAGGATCAGGTCCTGGGGTTCGACGCCGTGAGCCTCGGCCTCGCGACCGCGACCGGCGAGACGCTCGCCAAGCTTGCCGCCGACGGCCTGCTCTCGGCTCCGCCGCCGACGACGACGCTCGCCTTCCCGGGCGCCGACGTCGCCAGCGCCGCGATCGGCTGGGTCCACCAGAACTGCGGCTCGTGCCACAACGCGAACGCAGGCGCGAGCGCCGGCTTCAAGAGCCACTACCTCGTCCGCGCGAGCGATCTCGCCCCAGCCGACGGCGGCGCGCCCGCACCCGTCGAGGCGCTCGATCTGTGGACGCAGGCCTACTGCGTCGACGCGTTCCGCGAGGATCCCGAGGGCGGCCCCTACAAGTACATCCGCGGCGGCTCTCCCGATCGCAGCTTGATGTCGATCCTCGCCGGCAGCCGCGTCCCCGCCGGCGAGCTGCCCACCGCCGGCGTTCAGATGCCGCCGATCGTGAGCCGCGCGGTCGACCACGCGGGCGTCGAGCTCTTCAACGAGTGGATCGCGACGCTCCCGCCGTGCCCGCCGTGAAGCGGCGCCTCGCGCCGTCACCGAGCGCCGAAAAGGCAGCGGGCCCTCGCTGGTCGGCGAGAGCCCGCTAGACGTTCCTTACCGTGCTGAGTCGTGAGCGGATTGTCATGAACCCCTAGCCCGAAGGGCTAGGTGGGCGGCTCTGACCGCGCTTCAGGCTTCCGAATTATCCAGAGCTCCGGAGAGATGGTCCGGCGTGCACAACGAGCGATCACTCGCCTCCCGGGTTCATTTACATAAGGGGATCATGAAAACCGCAAAGCACGAACCCGACAGAGGGAACGACTCCTAGCGTAGGAAGCTCCGTCGGGTCGGTCAACGGGTGCCGGCCCTTTCGGCCGCTCGTCGCCGCCTCGCTGCTCGCGCCGACGCGGCCGGCCGAGGCGCCTGCAAGAAAGTGGGCCAAACGGCGCCGAGTCGGCACATCTCGAGCATGCAGCAAGAGGAGCTCGATTGGGGTGACGGTTACCGACCTTCGCACGACGCCGCATCCCGCCGGCCGCTGAGCGGCGGCCAGAAGGAGCTCCGCGGCGCCGTGGTGTTCGCGAGCATGGAGGAGCAGTCGCAGCTCTGCACCGAGCTGCTCGGAGCGGGGGCGCTGCTCGTCACGGTTCCACCGCCCGGACAGGACATGCGCGGACGGTTGGGGGAGGTCCTCGAGGAGCTCGTCGAGCGCGAGCTGGCCCGCATGGGGGCGCCGTCACCGTACCTCGCCGCCTGGTCCGCGATGCCCGAAGACGCGCAGGCGAGGCTCGCTGACCAGCTCTTTCGCGCGCGGACCGTCGGCGCGACCGGGATCGCGATCGCGGTCGGATCGCTGCGCGCCCTCGCCGCGGTCGCGCTGACCCCGGATGACAGCGCCACGCTGCGGTGGCTCGCCGACGCCGCGGAGGACGCGCCGCTCGTCCTGCTCCTCGACGACGCGGACCTGAGGCTCGCCGGCTACGCCGCGCCACGCCCGCTCGGCTCGCTGCTCGCCGCGCGCGAGCCGAGGTGGGAGGCGATGACGCCGGCGAGCGTGAGCGTCGTCGTCGGGTCAGCGAGCTCCGAAATCGACGTGGCCGAGGAGGAGGTCGACGCGCTCGACGTCGACGCTACCGGCTTCCCCGACGACGACGGGCCGCTCCTCCTCACTGGCGACGATGCAACCATGAACGACGCGCGCGTGTCGTCCATCGACGCCGGCGAGGCGATCCTGCTCGCGGCCGCGCCTCCGCCGAGCCGCGCGGAGGGGCCGGTCGAGGAGGCGACCGTGGTGCACGCCGCGAGCGAGGGCGCGGCCCCCGCGCCCGAGCCGCTCATCGTGCCGGGGATCGTCGCCGAGACCGTCCGCGCCGAGCCCACGCGCGCCGACACGACGGGCGCCGACACGACGGACGCCGACACGACGGACGCGACCGGCGCCGACACGATTGACGCTCCCCGCGCCGACGCGACCGGCGCCGACGCGACCGGCGCCGACGCGACCGACACACCCCGCGCCGACGCGACCGACACACCGCGCACCGACACATCCCGCGCGGACGCGAGCGACACGACCCGCGCCGACGCGACCGACGCACCCCGCGCCGACGCGACCGATGCTCACGCGCGGGCGCCGGTGGCAGCGTCCCTCCCCGTGGCGGAGGCGCCGCCCACCACGCCGGACGTCGCCGCGCCGGAGCCGAGGATGTCCGCGCGCGAGCGTCGACCGTCTCGGCGCGCGAGCGCCGGCGTCCCGCGAAGCGGCCCGAGCGACGCCTGGCGGAGCTGGGCGATCGCCCTCTCGGCCGCACGCGGGGCGCAGCCGCTCGCCGCGTTCGAGCGCCTGTTCGCCGAGAGCTACGTCCCGCTGGCCAACGCCGTCGCGAGCGGTCTCGATGATCCCCGCGCGCTCCGCGCGTTCGACGATTTCCGGCGGTCGTTCGAGCGCTCGTACACGGACGCGTTCACCGCCTTCGGCGCCACCAACCGGCGTCCCCGGCTCGTGATGGACGCCTACGACATCGCGTCGAAGCAGGCTCGCCTCTCGAACGCGCGATCGTCGCACGTCCTCCTCGTCGACTCGATGCGCTTCGACCTCGGATGCCTCGTCCGGGACGTGCTGGCGCGCGAGGCGACCGGGATCGCGACGCTCACGTCGGAGACGCTGCTCTGGAGCGCGCTGCCCTCGACCACGATGCGTCAGATCGAGACGTTCGCTCGCGGGCTCGACGCGCTCCGCGCCCCCGCGCGCGAGGAGCCCGCCGAGTCGCTCCGCGGTCGCGCGGCAGAGGTCGTTCGCCGGCTCCGCGTCGGTTCGCGCGAGCTCTACAAGCTCGACCTCATCCCGTCGATGCTCGACGGCACGGCCGACGTGGTCGGCTCCCTCGAGAGCATCGCGACCGCGACCGCGGAGGCGCTGGCCCGCCACATCGCGACACTCCCGCCGCGCACGCTGCTCTTCGTCGTCGGCGATCACGGCTTCAGCGTGGACCGCCGCGGAGAGCTCCGGACCGGCGGCGCCTCGCCCGAGGAGGTCCTCGTGCCGGCCTTCTCGTGGCTGATCGGCGAGCTCCACTGAGGGGCACCCGCCGTGGGGAGACGCGCGCGCCCGGGCGTTATCCCGCGGCGCTCGCGGCGCTCGCGGCGCTCGGCTCGAGCCCCGCGCGACTCCCGACGCAAGGGATCGCGCGCGCCGGCGCGCGAGCGAGATCGAGCAGCGCTCGGCTCAGGGCTGCTTGAAGCACGCGAGGCGCGCGCCGGGGACGCCCGCCGCCTTGCAGATGTAGTTGAGCGGACACGGGCAGGCCTGGGTGCACACCTGGTTTCCCGAGTCGGTCCGCATGCACGACAGGCCCTCCTGGCACTGCCCCTGATCCCCGTCGCAGTCGGGCTGGCCATTGCTGCAGCGGCACGAGGCGCCGAGCGATCCGACCGGCCCGCGCGACGCGGCGATCCCATCGGTCGGGTCGACCGCGCATCCCGCGACGAGCGCGGAGACGACAGCGATGAAGAAGGTGACGATGCAGCTGCGGACGCCTGTGGTCATGGATGTCTCACGGGGTGGTGAAGGAATACGATCGCACCGGGGATGAGCCGAGGGGGCCGCCATGATGGGCAACGAGGCTGCCTGATCGCAGGTCCGGATTCGAGAGCAAGCCGCCCGACCGCGTGCGCGCGAACGGCCGGCATCGTCTCACGAAGCAGAGTCCGTGCCGCCGCCCGGAGCCCGTGAGCCGGAGAATTCAGCGCAAAACAAGGCCTCGCCGACCGCGTAAGCGGTGGTCGCGAATCGTGCTTCACAGATCGGGCGTTCACGCTCGCCCCTCCGAGCCGCACGAACCTCGTGACGTCGACCGAGATCCGAGCCATGAGTTCGGTCTGAACGCTCGGTCCTCTCGGCTCGGGCCTTCGGGCCAGCGGCCCCGATCACGGTAGCGCTCGTCCTCCGAAGGAAAGCTCATCTTGAAACCCTCCGCCAAGCTCGCTGGTCTCTCTTCCTTCTTGGTCCTCGCCGCGGGATTCGTCGCGTGCGAGTCGGACGACCCGACCAACTCTGGACCGCAGTTCAGCCTACCCGACGCGGCGCCCTGGGCCGTCGACTCCGCGGCCCAGGACGGCCCGGACGACGACGGCGCCGATCCGGATGCAGGGAGCGAGGCCGGACCGGACGACGATCCGACCGACGCGGGCGACGGCGGAGACGGGGGCGACGGCTCCGTCGCCGCGTTCGCCGGGCTCATCGGGAGCATCGGCGGGACACCGACCGAGGATCGCTGTCCGCCCGGACAGGTCATGATCGGCGTCTCGGGCGGGACCGTCGGGGCGGGCTTTTACCTCGATGTGCTGTCGGCGTTCCGGGTCCTCTGCGGCACCGCCAGGCTTCCGGCCGCCGGCTCGACCGACGTCACGGTCGAGCCGGGTGCGGTCGTACCTCCCACGGACGCCGACCCGCGCGGGAACGTCGCGGCCACCCCGGCGCAGCTGACCTGTCCCGCGAACCAGGTGGTCGTGAGCGTCAACGGCCGCACCGTCGCCAAGAACTTCCCGCCGCTGAGAGCGGTGGTATCGCAGCTTGAGCTCGTCTGCGCTCCGCTGACCCACTCGAACGGCGTGACCACCATCGGCGCCGGGACCGTCGCCGGGAGCCTCGGCTCGACGAACGGGGTCGCGGTCGGACCGTTCGCCTGCGGGCCAGACACGACCGCCTCCGGCATGCGCGTGCACTCCGGCGAGATCCTCGACGGCGCGGAGCTCCGCTGCGAGCCGACCGCCGTCGCCGCAGCGCAAGCGCGCAACTAAGCGCCCGGCGGCCCGCCGAACCCACCCGGCGGCCCGCCGAACCCGCCTGGCGGCGCGCCGAATCCACCCGGCGGCGCGCCGAAGCCCCCGCCGGGACCAAACCCACCGCCCGCAGGGCCCCCGCCTCCGGGACCGAAGCCGCCCGGACCGAACCCGCCGGGTCCGCCGTACCCGCCCGGTCCGCTGTAGCCGAACCCGCCGCCCGGACCTCCGTACGGTCCGTGCGCGTCCGGCGGCACAGAGCGCAGATCGAAGTCAGGGCTCATCGACGCGAGGATCTCGAGCGTCCAGGCGCGCTCGAAGACGTAGTAGGGCGCCATGATCGTCTGATGGAGCACGGGGAGGAACCCGAGGCAGCACGTGATGAACCCCGCAACGATGCCGACGATCGCCGCGGCGACCGAGAAGAGCATCCCGAGGACCCAGAACACCACGAGCGATCCGACGTGCTCCCGCGCGTGCGGCCAGAAACGCTTCCACGCTTCGCGCGCGCCGATCTCGTGCCTGAGCATGATCGGCGCGACGAAGTTCCGCGCGAGCGACTTCACGATCAAAAACGGGATCATCACGACGAGCGCGCCGAGCGCGATCGGGAGGATGAGCCACACGAGCCCGTCGAGCCCCGCGGCGTCCTTGACCGCCGGGATCACGAAGAGCGCGCCGACGCCGAGGAGCGGGAGGAACACGCCGAGCGCGATACCGGCGAGCGCGAGCTGAAACTTGAACATTCGTCCGCCCGACGACGACGTGAGGCGCCACGCGTCTCCGACGTTCGCCGTCCCCGTCGCGACGCTATGAATGGCCATCATCTGGCCGCGGCTCCCGAGCCAGAGCATGAGCAGCACGAGCGGGATCGCGACCGCGACGACGACGGCGGCGATGAGCGCGATCTCCGTCGAGCCGATCCCACCAAGGCCGCTCTGCGCGAGGACGTCGTAGGGCAGCACGCGCGAGATCGAGTCGGACGTCAGGTCTTCGACGCCCGCGGGCGGAGCGTCACCGCCGCCGAGGCCGCTCGTGTCGGGGAGGCGGGCGTTGTTGTTGCCGCCGCTTCCCTCCGCGCAGCTCTGCAGCGCGAACATGAGCCCGAACGAGAACCACGTCCCCAGGTTGAACGGGCGGAAGAGGATCCGCTTCATCGTCTCCCACGCAGGCCCGATCGTCTCCATGACGCGCATGAGGCAACGATAGCGTCGGCGCGGCGGGCGCGCTCCCGATTCCGACCAGCGGGATGCCGGCGCTCCGAGGCAGGCTCCCGCTTCCGACGTGGTAGCGTCCACGCGATGGCCGAAGCGAAGAAGGCATACGCGGCGCTCCTCCGAGGTGTGAGCCCGATGAACGCGAAGATGCCCGAGCTCGTGCGGTGCTTCGAGGCGGCCGGCTTCGAGGACGTGAGGACCGTGCTCGCCAGCGGCAACGTCGTGTTCCGCGCGCGCGCGGCGGCGCTGAAGTCTCTCGAGCAGCGAGCCGAGCGGGCGATGGAGCGTGAGCTTGGTCGCGGGTTCGTGACGATCGTGCGGCCCATCGACACGCTCCGTAAGATCCTCGACGCCGATCCGTACGCGAGCTTCCGGCTCCCGGCGCACGCCAAGCGCGTGGTCACGTTCCTGCGCACCCCGCCGGGGAAGGAGCTGCCTCTTCCGGTGACGATCGACGGCACGCGGATCCTCCGCGTCATCGGCACCGAGGTCTTCACCGCCTACGTGCCCAGCCCGCGCGGCGCCGTCTTCATGACGCTGCTCGAGAAGACGCTCGGCAAAGACATCACGACGCGTACCTGGGACACGGTGAAGAAGCTCGCGCGCTGAGGGGCGCCGGATCGCGGAGCGCCGCTGGCCCGGACCGCGCGCGGAGCGCCGCGTCCTCCGCGCTTGCGCGAGCAGCTGCGCAGCGGCGAAGGCGACGTGGACCGACGACGCCCCGGGCCGACCTGGTGCATCGATGCACCAGGGTGATCTGCATCTGCCCTGGATCGAGCAGATCGAGCGCCGGGCTGGCCGGCACGCGCCTTGCGCGTCACGCGGATCATGACCTGGCGCACGCGGATCCTGCTCCTGTCGACGCTCACCGCGTCCGCCGCGCCCGCGTGCAACGACGTCTCCGACTCGCTGCGCAACGAGCGCGCCGGCTCGGGCGACGAGGACCCAGCGCTCGCCCAGCTGCGCCAGGCGGTGACCGCGGGTCCGGCGATGACGCGTAACCTCTCGAACCGCGAGTACCTGAACGTCGTCTCGGACCTGATCGGCGAGCGCCTCCCGCTCGATCTCCAGAGGACGTGGACGGCGACCACGCAGTTCTCGGGCTTCGACGCCGTGCCCTGGACGAACCTCGACACGAAGGCCGTGCGCGATCTCTCCGAGACCCTCGAGGCGATCCTCGACCGCGCCGTGGTCGCGCCGAAGGTGATGACCTGCTCGGTGACCGAGGTCGGACGGCTCCCGTACGACGTCTGCGCAAAGTCGATCGTCGAGCCGTTCGCGCTCCGCGCCTACGGCCGGCCGCTCGCGCCCGCCGAGACGGAGGCGCTCGCGAAGCGGTACGCCGCAGGCGTCGCGCTCGCCGAAGGCGAGCTGACGGACCCGCACGCCGTCTTCCTCGACGGCGTGCGCGCGGCGCTCGGGGCGGTGCTCCTCGCCCCGCAGCTCGTGACGCGCATCGAGGCCCCGCCCGCGCCGGACTTCACCGGAGAGCGAGAGCTCGACGCCTACGAGCTCGCGAGCCGCCTCGCGTTCATGTTCACCGCGTCGATCCCGGACGACGAGCTCTGGCAGAAGGCCGTCGACGGGACGCTCGCCTCGAAGCCCGAGGTGCTGGCCGCCGAGGTCGAGCGCCTCGTCGACGCCCGCACCGACGTCTTCGTCCAGAGCTTCATGGGGCAGTGGTTCGACTTCCGCGCGTACGACAGCACCGCGCCCGGGACGCTCGAGCACGCGATGTGGAACGAGAGCTGGCGCGTCATGGCGGACGTCCTCAAGGAGGACCTGCCGGTGACGGCGATCGTCCAGCCGGGCTTCACGTACCTCAACCAGGAGCTCGCGACGCACTACAACGTGATCGGGCAGTTCTCGAGCGAGCTCACGCGGGTCGCGATCGACGAGCGCGGCGGCGTCCTGCAGCAAGGCAGCTGGCTGTCGCTCAGCGCGTCGCCGCTCAAGACGAGCCCGATCCACCGCGGGCGCCTCGTGCAGGACCGCCTGCTCTGCAAGGTGGTCCCGCCGCCGGACTCGGCGCTGTTCGAGGAGATCCAGAAGGTCTCCGACGCGATCCCCGCGAACGCGTCGGTCAAGGAGCGCCTCGAGGTGCACCGGAACGCGGGGCCGGCGTGCGCCGGCTGCCACGAGTACATGGACCCGATCGGGCTCGGCCTCGAGGGCTTCGACATGCGCGGCCGCCTCCGCAACGCCTACGCCGACACCGGGCGGCCGGTCGAGAGCGAGAGCACGCTCCTCGGGAGGCCGTTCAGCCGCTTCGGCGAGCTCAACACGATGATCGCCGAGCTGCCCGACTACCACCGGTGCGCCGCCGAGAAGCTCACCGTCTACGCGACCCGGCGCGTCGTCCACGCCGGGTCGAAGGCGGACGCCGATCTCCTCGCCTACCTCACCTACTCGGCCGACGGCAGACCGCCGAGCCTCCGCGCGATGATCTCGCGGCTCGTGAGGAGCAAGGCCTTCAGCAGCGTCGACCACGGAGGCGCGAGGTGACCATGAGCTCTCGACTCACACGACGCAACGTCCTCCGCGGCCTCGGGGTCTCCATCGCGCTGCCGCTGCTCGAGTCCGCCCTCCCCGTGCGCCTGGCCCACGCGCAGCCGGCGCCGCTCAAGAAGCGCTTCATCGGCTGCTTCTTCGGCAGCGGCGCCCCGATGCCCGACGGGGCCAACGGCGACTGGGGCTACGCCGGCGCGCGCGGCGGCGCGCTCAAGCCGCTCGCCGATCTCGGCGTGGCGCCGAACGTCTCCGTCATGCGCGGCTTCAAGGCCGTCAACAACTTCGACGTCCACTGGTCGGGGACGGCGGGCTTCCTCTCGTCGACGCCGGTCGGGACGACCAACGCGCCCAACCCGAGCTCGGATCCGAACTACCAGCGCTGCGCGAAGACGCTCGATCAGATCATCGCCGACACCGAGCCGAACGCGATCATCCGCAGCCTGCACGCCGGCTTCAACCACGTCCCGAGCTGGGACGAGGGGCACGATCGCGTGGGGTCGATCAACTACGTCAACTCGATCGCCTGGCGCGACGCGACGAGCCCGATCTCGAACATCATCGATCCGCTCCAGATGTTCACGCGCGTCTTCGGCTCGAGCGACAAGCTCTCGAACGCGCAGGCGGCGTACCTGCTCAGGCGGCGCAAGAGCATCCTCGACGGGGTGCTCGACCAGTACAACCACCACAAGTCGACGCTCTCGGCCGCGGACAAGCAGCGGCTCGAGGCGTACGCGACGAGCATCCGCGAGGTCGAGGGCGAGCTCACGAGCGCGGCGAAGGCGACCACCTGCGTGAAGCCCGCCGCCGAGACCGCCGGCGAGAGCTACGTCCGGAACTTCCGCACGATGCAGAAGATCATCATCGCGGCGATGCAGTGCGGCCTCACGCGCTCCGCGACCATCATGTACAACGACGGGATCGGACCGAACAGCCCGACCACGACGGTCCCCGCGGAGCAGCACGACTCCGCGCACAACAACTGGTCCACGCTCATCCAGATCAACCAGGTGCAGGTCGCGCTCTGGGGCGAGCTGATCGCCGGCCTGAAGGCGGCCAACATCCTGCGCGAGACCGTGGTCGTCCTCGGCAGCAACATGTCCGACGGCCGGACGCACAACTCGGCGAACGTCCCGCTCCTCGTCGCGAGCGAGAACGCCGGCAACGAGATGAAGCTCGGGCAGGAGATCTACGGCACGCCGACCCCCGCGGCCGTCGCCGAGCTCGGGCAGAACCGCGCCATGAGCGATCTCCACGTGGACCTCCTGAAGCTCTACGGAGTGCGCATGCCGAGCCTCGGCGAAGGCGCGTACAAGAGCACCGGCCGGGCTTCTGGTATCCTGACCTGACCATCGTGAGATCCCCTCGGGCAGCGCAGCGGGCCGCCGTCGTCGTTCTCCTCGGCGCGGGCGCGCTCGCTGGCGCGTGCGCACCGGAAGAGAGCGCCTCCCCGCGGCTCGTCCCCGGGCGAAAGGCCGCGGACGCGGACAGCGGCGTCACGGTCGAGACCGACGCCGGTGACGACGCCCCGGCCGGACCGTCGTGCTCGAACGGCGTCCGCGACGGGGACGAGACCGACACGGACTGCGGCGGCGCCACGTGCCCGGCGTGCGCCAACGGCCGCGCGTGCGCCGCCTCGCGCGACTGCGTGAGCCGCGTCTGCGCCGACGCCAAATGCACGAACGACGCCGGCTGCGCCGACGGCACGCGCGAGGGTTTCGCGTCGGCGACGACGTTCCCGAACATCGCCGCGTGCGCGGGCGGCTGGTCCGTCCCGGGCCTCGGCACGACGACGACCCCGGCCTGCGGGCGCGCCGCGGGGAACGACAGCGCGAACCCCACCGGGCAGGGCTGCAACGTCGCCGATCTCTGCCAGGTCGGCTGGCACGTGTGCGAGACGCCCGCGATCGTCGCGGCCAAGTCCGGCGGCGAGGGATGCGCCGTCTCCGGGATCGCCGATCAGAGCGCGTTCTTCGCCGTCCGGCAGGCCGGCTCGGGCGGCGCGATGTGCGGCCCGGGCTCGAACGATCTCTTCGGCTGCGGCGACGTCGGCGAGCCGCCGGATCCGGGCACCTGCGCGCCGCTCGATCGCTTCTCGAACGATCTCTGCGCGTCCCTTCCCGCGACGTGGGCGTGCGGGGCGGACGGCGAGAACGAGCTCGGGAACGTGACCAAGACCGCGAGCGAGGGCGGCGGCGTGCTCTGCTGCCGCGACTGATCGACGCCGCGCCGTGGTCACGCGAGACGGGCGCAGGCTCCGAGCCGCGCCGCGGTCACGCGAGACGCGCGCCGGCTCCGGCGAGGAGCGCCCGCACGTCGTGCTCGTCGACGTGGACGAGCAGCACGATGAAATCCCCGGGCCGCGCCGTCGCGAGCGCGCGACGCAGCGCATCGACCTCCGACTCGGCGACCTCGATCGCGCCCGGCGCGAGCCCGAGCTCGCCGAGCGCCCGCCGGAACACCGCCGGGACCTCGCCCGGGACGCGCCCGCGGAGGTAGTCCGACAGCTCGCGCACGAGGACGCGGTCCGCGCCCGCTTCCCGGATCACCCGCGCGACGCCGGCGATCTCGCGATCGCTCCGATCGCCCGAGCTGCCGGCGATCACCGTGAGCGAGCCGCTCGGCGGCTCACCCCGGAGCGACGCGACGAGCCTCATCACGGCGCGGACTCCCTCGACGTTGTGGCCGAAGTCGAGCACGACGCTCACACCGCCACGCTCGACCAGCACGCTCCGCCGGGGGTTCTCGTCGGCGTTGAACCCCTCGAGAGCGCGCGCGATCGCCTCCGCCGGGAGCCCGAGCGCGAGCGCCGCCGCCGTCGCGCCGAGCGCGTTCTCGACGTTGAACCGAGCCGCGCCGCCGAACGCGATCGGGATCGCCGCGACGTCCGCGATGGAGGTCTCCGTCTCGCCGCGCGCGTGGACGACGCGCCCGCCGGCGGCCAGCACGACGTCCTGTCCCGACGCGCGGTGACGCTCGACGACGAGGCGCGCCGCCTCGGCCTCGGGCCCACCGGCCTCGAGATCGGCGAAGAAGACGACGCGCGAGCGGCCACGCGCGAGCTCGACGAGCCGCGGATCGCGCGCGTTGAGCACGGCCGTGCCGGACGGCAGGAGCGCGTCGAGCGTGACGCCCTTGGCGCGCGCCATCGCGTCGAGATCGTCGATCCCGTAGCCGCCGACGTGGTCGTCGCTGATGTTCGTGACGAGCGCGACGTCGCAGTCGTCGACCGCGAGCCCGCGCCGCAGGATCCCGCCGCGCGCGGTCTCGAGCACCGCGAGGTCGACGTCCGCGCGCCGGAGGACCACCCGCGCCGCGGCGGGTCCGGTCCAGTCGCCCTCGTCGATCACCTCGGCCCCGATGGTGATCGCGTCGCTCGAGGTCGCCCCGACGCGCCGCCCTGCCTCGCGCCCCATCCGCGCGAGCAGCCGCGTCGTGGTCGTCTTGCCGTTCGTCCCGGTGACGAGCGCGATCGGGATCCGGCCGAGGCTCTCCCACGGTACGGCGTCCGCCGCCGGGAGCGCGTCGCGCGGCCAGCACGCCGAGCGCGCGCCGAGGCCGAGGCTGACCGCGGCGTCGTCCCAGAGGAGCGGCACGCCGCGCCGCCCCGCCTCGCCGGCGAGCGCCGCGAGCCGTGGGCTCCGGCTCGCCGCGAGCATCGCCTCGATCTCCGCGCGCTTCGGCTCGAGCGCGAGCGGCGCGCGCCCCGCTGCGATCGCGCACGCCGAGAGCGCCGCCCACTCGCTCATCTCGGCGCACGGGAGCATCACGTCGATCGACGCGGCGTAGCCGACGACGGTGCCGCCGCGGTGGGGCCGCTCGAGCCACTCGACCGCCGCCGAGAGCCCGAGCGCCGCGCGCAGCCGCCCGAGCTCACCCAGGTACGCCTCGCGCGCGCGGGCGCGGTCTCCACCGTCGTCGATCGCGAGCTCCACGATCACGAGCGGCGAGCGCGAGAGCAGGTTCGGCCCGGTCAGACGGCGCGCGTCGACGAGCCGAACGCGCGCGTCCGCCGGGAGGTCGTCCGTGGGCTCGGTCACGCGGCTCAGTCGTCCGACTCGCGCGCCAGGCGGACGCCGCGCTCGTCCTGGATCATCGCGGCGCCGTCGAGCAGGGCGTCGCCGAGGGAGAGCGACGAGCCGAGCGCGGGAGGCAGCGCGCCGCTCTGCGCGGGCGGCGGCGCCCCGCCGGCCGGCGCCTCGAGCCACTCGGGCTTGAAGTAGATGACCTGCTTCCAGGTGCGCGAGATCTTGTCCGCGAAGAGCAGGAGCAGATCGCCGCGCTTCGCCGAGCGGAGCGCCGCGTCGATGGCCGCCTGCTCGTCGGGGATGACCTGGAGGCCCTCACGCGGGAACCCGCTCGCGAGGAGCTCGGCCTCCATCATGCGCGGGATCTCGTCGGCGCCGCGCCCGCGGAGATCGTCGTCGCGGCGGAGGATGATCCGATCGAACGCCTTGCCCGCGGTCCGCGCGATCGCGCGGATGTCCTCGTCGCGCCGATCCCCAGGGCCGGACAGCACGCAGACGCGCTGCCCGGTGCACTCGAGCCGCTGCGCGAAGTCGCTCATCGCGTGCACCGCGGCCGGGTTGTGCCCGTAGTCGACGATCACCTTGAACGGCAGCTCGTCGTAGACGTTCGTGCGTCCCGGTACCTGGAAGTACGACGTGTCGAACGTACGCAGGCCCTGGCGGACGTTCTCGACCTTCACCCCCATGGCGTACGCCATGACCGCGGCGAACATGGCGTTCTGCACGTTGTGCATCGCCTTGCCCTCGAAGGTCGCCGGGACGAGGTGCGTCCAGAGCAGCGGCAGGTGCGCGCCCTTGTCGTAGAGCGTGATCATGTGGCCGTTGATGCCCTCCTCGAGGACCACCGCCAGGCCACCCGCCCGGATGTGCTTGCGCACGAGCTCGTGACGCGGGTTCATGGTCACGTAGGCGATCCGCGCGGCCTTCGTGTGATCGGCCATCCGGAGGCAGTGGAGATCGTCCGCGTTGAGCACGGCGCAGTCGCGCGCGACCTCGACGACGATGCGCTTGACCTCGGCGAGCTGCTCGAGCGTGTCGACGCCCTTGGTCCCGAGGTGGTCCTCGGCGATGTTGAGGACGGCGCCGACGTTGCACGTCCGGTAGCCCATGCCCGCGCGGAGGAGGCCCCCGCGCGCGGTCTCGAGCACGGCGAGGTCGACCGACGGATCGCGCAGGACGATCTGCGCCGACTGCGGGCCGGTCATGTCGCCGACGACGGTGCGCTCGCCGTCGATGTAGACGCCGTCGGTCGTCGTGAGGCCGACGGTGTGCCCGTTCATCTTCTGGATGTGCGCGAGCATGCGGGCGGTCGTCGTCTTGCCGTTCGTCCCGGTGAGCGCGGCGATCGGGATCCGCGCCGGCGCGCCCGCGGGGAACAGCATGTCGAGCACCGGCCCGGCGACGTCGCGCGGCTTGCCCTCGGTCGGGGCGACGTGCATGCGGAAGCCCGGGGCCGCGTTGACCTCGCAGATCCCGCCGCCGACCTCGCGGTAGCTCTCGGAGATGTCGGACGTGATGAAGTCGACGCCGCAGACGTCGAGCCCGATCGCCTTCGCGGCGCGGACGGCCATCTCGCGGTTGTCGGGGTGCACGACGTCCGTGAGATCGATCGCAGTGCCGCCCGTCGAGAGGTTCCCCGTCCCGCGCAGGTAGAACACCTCGCCGGGCGGGAGGACCGTCTCCTTGGTCACGTTCTTCGCGCTCATCAGGCGCTCGGCCTGCGCGTCGAGCTCGAGGCGCGTCAGCACCTTCTCGTGGCCGATGCCGCGGCGTGGATCGGCGTTCACGCGATCGACGAGCTCGGCGATCGTGTGCTCACCGTCGCCGACGACGTGCCCGGGGACGCGCTTGGCTACGGCGATGAGCTCGCCGCCGACGACGAGCATGCGGTGATCGAACCCGTCGAGGAACGTCTCCACGACGACGCTGCGCGCGTGCTCGCGCGCGCGGTCGAACGCGATCCGCACCTCGTCTTCGGTCCTGAGGTCGAGCGAGACGCCGCGGCCGTGGTTCGCGTCGAGCGGCTTCACGACGACGGGGTAGCCGAGGCGGTTCGCGACGCTGACCGCGCCGTCGGCGGTGCGCACGAGGCGCTGGCGCGGCACCGGGAGCCCGAGATCGCCGAGGATCCGGTTCGTCTCCTCCTTGTCGGAGGCGATCGCCACCGCGATGTGGCGCGTCTCCGAGGTGACCGTCGCCTGGATCCGCTTCTGGTACTTGCCGTGCCCGAACTGGACGAGGCTGTAGTCGTTCAGGCGGAGCCACGGGATGTCGCGCGCCTCGGCCGCGCGGACGAGCGAGCCGGTCGACGGGCCGAGCTGGCGGCGCTGCGCGTAGTCGATGAGCTCGACGAGCTCGGTCTGGAAGTCGAAGGGCGCCGCGTCGGCGGACGACTTGGACGCCGGCCGGAGCTCCGCGGGGAGGAGATCGTAGAGGAGCTTGATCGCGAGATCGCCGGCGGCCTCGCCGACGCGCTCCTCTTCGAACTCGTAGACGACGTGGTAGCGGCCGGGCGTCCCTTCGCCGCGCGTCTTGCCGAACGACACGTTCGCGCCCGTCAGGACCTGGAGCTCGATCGCGACGTGCTCGAGGACGTGCCCGAGCCACGTCCCGCCGTCCTCCGCGAGGCGCCGGAGGAAGCCGCCCTCGACGCCGACCGAGCACGTGTGCGCCTCGAGCCCCGGGAGCGCGCGCACGAGCCCCTCGTTGAACCCGGGGATCTTGGCGCTCGGCCAGTCCTCGAGCGCGCCGAGGTCGATCGTGAGGCGCATCACCGGGAAGTGCGCGTAGAGGCTGGGACCGCGGTAGATGCGACGTTCGAGCAGATCCATGTGCCTCACTCCTTCGGCGCGCTCGCGCGGCGCGTCTCGAGATCGAAGGAGCCGCCCGCCGTGAGGACGTGCAGGCGCACGTTGGTCAGGCACACGGGCCGTCCCTCCTTGGTCTCGGCGATCGACGAGTGCGTCAGCTCGGAGGCGTCGACGATCGTGAGCGCGCCCGTGCCGACCACGGTGAGCTTGCGCGTGTGGTCGATGAAGGCCGCCGTGTCCTCGTCGAGCCCGACGCCGACGGCGAACGGGTTGTAGGCGAGCGCCGTGAGCAGCCGGCCGAGGCGGTCGCGCTGGCGGAAATGCTGGTCGATCATGATGCGGTTCGTCAGGCCGAAGCCGGGGACGAGCGCCACGGCGCCGGCGTGTGGCGTGTGGCCCTCGGCGCCGAAGGCGATCATGTGCTCGCTCAGGATCGCGGCGCCGGCGCTCGTCCCGCCGACCGCGACGCCGCGCGCGTTGGCGCGGCGGATCGCCTTCGCGATCGCGGTGCCGCCGAGGATGGTCGTCAAGCGCAGCTGGTTTCCGCCGGTGACGAAGATGCCGTCGGCCTTCTCGATGTAGTCGAGCCACTCGTCCTTGCCCGCGTCCTCGCGCGACGCGAGCGGCAGGGCCTTCGCCTCGTCGGCGCCGAGCTTGCGAAAGAGCTTCTCGTAGCGGCGACCCGTGTCCTCGAGCTTCGACGCCGTCGGGATGATCACGATGCGCGAGCCGGCGCCGCCGGCGACGTCGACGAACTTGCGGAGGATGTCGGTCGTCCCCTCTTTGTCTTCGGCTCCGCCGATCGGGACGATGAAGCCGCGCTTGTTGTCGGCTTCCACTCTTGCTGGGCTCATGTCGCAGGCTGCCTCGGGTCCGCGGGACGGAAGCGTCCGCGCGCCTCCCAGTCTCGCATGCTCCGACTCCCGTCAAGGGGAAGGAAATCGCCGGGCGCTCCGGCGGAGCCCGCGGGGACGCGCGGCTCGGGTCGCGCCGCCCGCGCCGCGCCTCCGGTGCGGGAGCGAGACGCTCCGCCTCAGCGCGACGCGGAGCGGCGCTCGAACCTACCGCGGCGCGGGGCGGCGCTCGAAGGTGCCCTCGACGACGGGGGCTCCCCCGCGCACGAGGAAGCGGCCTCGGGCCATCACGTCGCGCGGGGCGCCGCTCGCGTCGAGGACCACGAGGTCCGCGTCGGCGCCGACCGCGATGCTCCCCTTCGCGGGCAGGCGCAGCACCGCGGCGACGTTGCTGGTGAAGACCGGGAGCACGTCCTCGAGCGCGTGGCCGCGGGCGAGCAGCGCGCGCAAGGTCTCGGCGACCGCCGCGGGGCGCCCGACGTCCATCGCCGCGATGCGCCCGTCGGCGCCGAACGTCGGGAGGCAGCCGCCGCCGTCCGAGCTGCAGGTGAGGAGCTCTCGCGGCGCGCCGCTCGCGAGGTAGGCCGCGACGGCGTCGGGCGCGGAGAGCGCGTCCTCGCCCTCCTCGACGGGGAACGCCGTGACGTCGACCGGGACGCCGTCCTTCGCCAGGCCGAGCGCCTCCTCGAAGAGCCGCTTCTTCCGGTTCACGTGGGTCGGGTAGAAGGTGCTCGGCGGCAGCTCGGTCTCCTCGAGCGCGCGGCGGACGAGCGCGAGACCGCGCGGACCGTCGCCGAGGTGGAGGTGGAGGACGCCCGCCTTGCCGCTCATCATGCCGGCGACGTGGCAGTCGGCGGCGACGCGCACGAGCTCGTCGAACGTCGGCTGCGACGAGCGGTGATCGCTGATCGCGAGCTCGCCGACCCCGAGGATAGGATCGACGAAGACGACGTCCGAGCGCACCGAGCCCGTGAGCGTCGCGGGCGGCGTCGCGTAGCCGCCCGTCCAGCAATGCGCCGAGAGCCCTTCGGCGCGGAGCCCGAGCGTAGCCGCCACGAGCGACGCCATCGTGCGCGTCGTGCCGTCCGTCCCGAGGACGCCGATCGCCGTCGTGACGCCCGCGGTCGAGAGCTCGGAGAGCATCACGCGCGGCACGCGCGACGCGGGCCCCGACTCACCGCCGCCCCCCGTCAGGTGGACGTGGGCGTCGACGAAGCCGGGCACGAGCCGAGCCCCGCCGAGCTCGACGATCGCGCAGCCGGGGACGGCGACGTCGTCGAGCCGCTCCTCGAGCGCGAGGATCACCCCGCCACCGACGAGCAGATCGCGGCGGCCGAGCCGGAGAGGAGCGTAGACCTCCGCGTCGCGGAGGAGCGTGAGGGCGGGCGTCGTCACGCGCCCTTGTTAGCCGAGGCCGCGGCCGCGGGCCATGGGCGGATGGGCTGGCACGTGGGGGGGCGCCCCGTCCGAGGCGGATCCCGAGCGCGAGCTCCGCGCTCCGGAGTCGCGGCTGGGCCGGCCAGCGGGGACGCCGGAGCCTGGCGCCCGTCGAACGCGACTCCTCCCGTTTCACCGAGAGGACCCGGTCCACCGAGAGGACCCGGTCCACCGAAAGGGCTTGTGGGGGGTGGACGCGCTCGGGAGCCGCGGCTGGGGTCGGCGAACGCGAGCGCGAGCGGGAGTAGGACGCGCGAGCGGAACGCGGGAGCAGGGACGCGGGAACAGGAACGCCGGAGCAGGGACGCCGGAGCAGGGACGCCGGAGTCGTAGTAAGGAGGACCCTCGATGAGCCAGCTGCTCGCACGCTTCGCCGCGCGCGTGGACGATCCGCGCGTCGCCGTCCTCGAAGAGCCCCTCGACGCCGGAGCCCACGCCGACGCCGGAGCCGGCGCGCGCTCGTACGCGAGCGTCGTCCGCGGCGCCGTCGCGACCGCCGCGGCGCTGACGCGCGAGGGCCCGCTCGCGCCCGGCGAGCGCGTCGCCCTGCTCGTCCACCCGAGCGCCGGCTTCGTCTCGGCGTTCTTCGGCGTCCTCCTCGCCGGCGGCTGCGTCGTGGTCCTCTCCCCGCTGCACCCCGCGCCAGAGACCGCGTACTTCTGCGCGGACGCGGGCGTTCGCACGGTGCTCGCGTCGGCGCCGATGCGCGAGCTCGCCGCGCCGCTGTCGAGCGCGTACGCGGTCCGCGCGCTCGAGCCGCTCCTCGCGACGCCGGTCGGCGCGGACGCGCGCGCGCTCGGCGCGGACGCACGCGCGCTCGCCGAGGCCGTCGCCGAGAGCGCGCCCGCGCTGCAGCTCTACACGAGCGGCACGACCGGCAAGCCGAAGGGCGCCGTGCTCACGCACGAGAACATCGGGGTGCAGCAAGAGCTCGTCGGCCGCGCGTGGGGCTTCGCCGAGAGCGACGTCCTCCTGCACGCGCTCCCGCTCCATCACATGCACGGCCTCGCCATCGCGCTGCTCACCGCGATCGGCGCCGGCGCCGCGACGCGCCTGCGCGCCTTCGACGCGCGGGCCGTGTGGGACGAGATGGCGAGCGCCACGGTCTTCATGGGCGTCCCCGCGATGTACCACCGGCTCTTCCTCGCGTTCGATGCCGCCACCGACGACGATCGCGCGCGCTGGTCGGCGAGCGCGGCGAAGCTCCGCCTCGCGACGAGCGGCAGCGCGGCGCTCCCCGTGACGCTGGCCGAGCGGTGGCGCGCCGTGACCGGGACGATCCCGCTCGAGCGCTTCGGCATGACCGAGATCGGCGTGGGGATCAGCAACGCGCTCCACGGCCCGCGCTTCGCGGGCTCGGTCGGCCTCCCGCTGCCGACCGTCGAGACGAGGATCGTCGGCGAGGGCCCCGCGCACGGGGACGCCGACGTCGGCGAGCTCTGGATCCGCGGGCCGAGCGTCTTCGCCGGCTACCACCGCAAGGAGGCCGAGACGGCGAGCGCGTTCGTCCCCGATCCGCGCGGCGGCGCGCCGTGGTTTCGCACGGGCGACACGGTGACACGCGACCCCTCGCTCGAGGGCGCGCCGTTCCGGATCCTCGGCCGGACGAGCGTGGATATCCTCAAGAGTGGCGGCTACAAGCTGAGCGCCCTCGAGATCGAGGAGGTGCTGCGCGAGCACGCCGCCGTCGCCGAGGTCGCGGTCGTCGGCCTCTCGGACGACGCGTGGGGTGAACGTGTCGTGGCGTGCGTGGTTCGGCGCGGTGACGCGGCGTGCGAGGCCGCGGACCTCCGCGCGTTCGTCCGCGAGCGCCTCGCGCCGTACAAGGTGCCGAAGGACGTCGTCTTTCTGGCGGAGCTCCCGAAGAACGCCCTCGGCAAGGTCGTGAAACCCGAGCTCGTCCGGCAGCTTCCGGGTCACCTACCTCTCCCCACACCCTCTTCCTGAGACGCGGTCGTATCGTTGCGAGGTCGCGCGGTTGCGCTAGGTTCCGCGCGCCCATGCTCGCGCCCCGCACCTTCCTCGTCCTTGGCCTGATGGCAACGCTCGCCGGCTGCGCTTCGAGCGCGGAGCGCAAGGGCTTCGACGAGACGAAGCCGCCCGGCGGCGAGGGCGAGCCCCCGGCGCCGAGCCCGAGCGGCGACTTCGGCACGGAGCCCCCGCCCGACGCGCCCGACCTGCCCGAGGTGCACGAGGTCTTCGGCCAGAGCGCGACCACGCTCTACAAGCTCGAGCCCGCGACGAAGGCCGTCACGGTCGTCGGCGACTTCAAGGGCTGCGAGCGGATCATCGACATCGCGCTCGACGAAAAGTCGACGCTCTACGCCGTCTCGGACCACACGCTCTACACGGTCGACAAGAACACCGCGGTCTGCACGGAGCTCCACAGCGGAGATTACCCGAACTCGCTCTCGTTCGTCCCGAAGGGCACGCTCGACGCGAACGAGGAGGCGCTCGTCGGCTACGACGGAGGGGACTACGTCCGCATCGACGTGAAGGACGGCTCGCGCCGCGTGGTCGGCAAGCTCGGCGGCAACCTCGTCTCGAGCGGCGACATCGCCTCGGTGAAGGGCGGCAAGACCTTCCTCACCGTGAAGGGCGGCAGCTGCAACACCTTCGACTGCCTCGTGGAGATCGATCCCGCGACGGGCAAGATGCTCAAGAACTGGGGCTCGGTCGAGCACAAGAAGGTGTTCGGCCTCTCGTTCTGGGGCGGCAACGTCTACGGCTTCAACGAGGAGGGCAAGCTCTTCGAGGTCGTCTTCGGCACGAGCTCGATCACCACGACGACGATCCCGATCCCGCAGAAGCCGGCCGACCTCTCGTTCTGGGGCGCCGGCTCCTCGACCTCCGCCCCGCTCGTCGCCGAGCCGCAGTGACCTGACGCGCGCGCCGCCGCGGGAGCCACCGGATCGGCCCGCCGCAGGGTTGGACGCCCCGTCGCCAGAGCCGGCCGCGACGATCTCGTCGCTCCCCGCAAGGTCGACGAGCGGTCGGCGGACGTCGGAGAACCGGGGGACAAATCGTTGAGGACATGTGCATCCGGTCCCTCGGCGGAGAAAGGTGCTCGGCCGACGGCCGCGCGGCATCGCGTCTCGCGGCCGAGTGCGCTAACCCGATGCGATGCGCTTCCTGACCTATGCCGATCTGACGGTACCGAAGCGGCTCTCGCCGTCCTTCGAGAAGGTCCGCGCTGCGATCGAGCGCGACGATCTCCGCAGCGCGGACGTGAAGAAGCTCTCCGAGCAAGGAGGGTTCTTCCGGGCGCGTCTCGACTACGACAGCCGGCTGCTCGTCCAGTTCGTCCGGCACCCCGGAGGTGAGAGGGCGTGCCTCGCGCTCGAGGTGATCGAGCAGCACGCCTACGATCGCTCGCGCTTCCTGCGCGGCGCGCGCGTCGACGAGACGAAGGTGGTCGAGGCCGAGGTCGCGACGCCCGAGGCGATCGGCGCCGCAGCTGGCCCCATCCGCTACCTCGGCGCGCGCCCCGAGTTCCACGTCCTCGACAAGCCGCTGTCGTTCGACGCGCGCCAGGAGGAGCTCCGCCGCCTGCCGCCGCCGCTCATCATGGTCGGCTGCGCCGGGAGCGGCAAGACCGCGCTGACCCTGACGAAGCTCCGCGCGCTGTCCGGCGACGTGCTCTACGTCACGCAGTCGGCCTTCCTCGCCGAGAACGCGGCCGCGCTGTACTTCTCGCACGGCTACGAGAACGCGCGCCAGAGCGTCGACTTCCTCAGCTTCCGCAAGCTCCTCGAGTCGATCGAGGTGCCGAAGGGGCGAGCGGTCACGATGCAGGACTTCCAGCCCTTCTTCGAGCGGCACCGCTCCTCGGTTCGGTTCACGAACGCGCACGCGCTCTTCGAGGAGCTCCGCGGTGTGCTCTCGGCGTCGCCCGACGGTCCGCTCTCCGAGGCGGAGTACGTGGCGCTCGGCGTCCGCCAGTCGATGTATCCGCCGGAGCAGCGCGCCGCCGTCCACCAGATGTTCTCGAAGTACCGGACTTGGCTCGAGGACAGCGGCCTCTACGACCCGAGCCTGCTCGCGCACGCCTACCGAGCGCGCGCCGAGCCGCGCTACGACGCGGTCGTCGTCGACGAGATCCAGGATCTGACGAACGCCGAGCTCGCGCTCGTGCTGGCGACGCTGAAGGATCCGCGCGCGTTCATGCTGTGCGGCGACGCGAACCAGATCGTCCACCCGAACTTCTTCTCGTGGTCGAAGGTGAAGTCGCTCTTCTACTCCGAGGAGGCCGCCGCGCTCGAGGCGCCCATCCACGTCCTCGACGCGAACTACCGCAGCAGCAAGACCGTCTGCGCGCTCGCCAACACGCTGCTCAAGATCAAGAACGCGCGCTTCGGATCGGTCGACAAGGAGAGCACCGCGCTCGTGAGGCCCGTCGCCGACGTCGACGGCAGGGTGGCGGGTCTGGTCAAGAAGGACGCCGTCCTCCGCGCCCTCGACGCGCAGACCCGCGGCTCCGCGCGCGTCGCCGTCATCGTCCTCACGGGCGAGCAAAAGGCCGAGGCGAGGCGGCGCTTCTCGACGCCGCTGGTGTTCTCGGTGCACGAGGCGAAGGGCCTCGAGTACGACTCCGTCATCCTCTACGACATCGTGTCGAGCGAGCGCGCCGCCTACCGAGAGCTCACGAGCGGCGTCACGCAGGCGGACATCGACACCGACGCGCTGGCGTACTCACGGGCGAAGGACAAGAGCGACAAGTCGCTCGAGGCCTACAAGTTCTTCGTCAACGCCCTCTACGTCGCCGTCACGCGCGCGGTGGAGACGGTGTACATCGTCGAGAGCGACGACGCGCACCCGCTCTTCGGACTCCTGCGGGTCACGTTCTCCGAGGACGTCTCGCGGTTCACGGCGAAGGCGTCGACCGTGGAGGAGTGGCAGAAGGAGGCGCGGAAGCTCGAGCTCCAGGGCAAGACGGAGCAGGCCGAGGCGATCCGCCGGACGATCCTGCGCGTCACGCCGGTCCCGTGGACGGTGCTCCACGGCGCGGAGCTCGACGACACGATCGACAAGGCGCTCGCTCCGAAGAGCGTCTTCAACAAGGCGAAGCGCCTGCTGCACGAGCTCGGCGCGTTCCACGAGCTCCCGCCGATCACCCGCGCCGTCGAGCTCCGAGGCGACTACCGGCCGCCGCGGCCCTACGCCAAGACGGTCGAGGCGGTCCAGGAGCGCCAGTTCGAGATCTATCGCGAGGCGAGCCGCGACGGCGCGTCGAAGGTAGAGGCGGACATCGGCCGCTACGGGCTCGAGCACCGGAACATGATGTCGCTCACGCCGCTGATGATGGCCGCCTGGGCCGGCAACGTCCCCTTGGTCGAGCGCATCGTCGAGCGCGGCGGCCGCGTCGACGCCGTGGATGCCTTCGGGCGAATGCCGCTGCACTTCGCGCTCCGCGGCGCCTTCCTGAGCGAGGTCTTCGCGAAGGACAAGCTCGGCGCGCTCTACGAGCTGCTCTGCCCGACGGGCCTCGACCTCGAGGTCGACGGGCGGCTCGTGCGCCTCGCCCGCAGCCAGGGCGAGTTCTTCGTCCTGTCGGCGATGCTCGCGCTCTTCCACCGGCTCTACGATCGCTTCGGCCAGCGCCGCGGCGGGTTCGGCGCCTCGATGCTGAGCGACGCGATCCTCGAGGCGTTCCCGCGGAGCGTGCTGCCGGAGGAGCGCCGCCGCCGCGTCTACTGGAACGGCGTGCTCGCGCGCGCCGAGGAGGGCTCGACGTACCGTCCCGCCCGCAAGCTATGGCGCCGCGAGCGCGTGGGGCACTACGCGCCGAGCGCCTCGACGCGGCTCCGGACGCTCGACGACACCGGCGCCGAGACGTTCCAGCGGCTGCGCGACCTCCTCCGGATCGGCTTCCTCGACGAGCTCGGCGTGATGCGCGGGTGAGCTGGCGCGGGCCTACTTCGCCCAGAGACCGGCGAGCTCGAGCTCGACCTCGGCGAACGGGTCGACGCGCACCTTCTCGTCGTCGTACCAGGTCCCGAGGAGGAGCCAGCGCGTTCCCTCCAGGCTGAAGGCCTCGAGCGTCCTCGCGATCGGATCGACGAGGCCACGCGTGCGCGACGTGCTCTCGCGCGTAGATGGGCAGCTTCTCCGCGCGGTCGACGGCGGCCGTCGACCGCGCCAGCACCTCGCACACCCAGTCGGGCGCGAGCTCGAAGGCTGGAGCGTCCGGAAGCTCCGGCATCCGGTCGCGGCGCCAGCCGGCAAGGTCGGGCACCAGGACATCCCCGTGCAGGTGAAGCTCGGGCTCGTCGAGGAGGACCCACCCGCCGGGGCCGCCCTTGCCTCGATCGAACGGGCCTCCAAGGTCCATTCCGAGCCGCGACGATGCGCGCGCGTGCAGCGACGCTGGCCGAGGGTGCGTCACCAGCGTGCCGTCGATGATCTCGGCGACGAGGTGCTCGGGTACGGCGAGCAGCTCTTCGTAGGTCGCACGTCGCTTGGCCGGATCGCCCATCGCTCCAACGTAGCGTCAGTGCGAGAGGAGCGCTCGCGGGGTCCGCCTCGCGGCGGCCTGATATCGCACCCTCACCTGCCCCAGCGCATCGCACGCAGGCGTCGAGCGCAGACGCCCGAGCGTGCGATGATGAGCATCGCGAAGCCTGAATGCGCCGGTCAGGGAGAAATTCGTCGAGCGGCGTGACCCATACGTGACCGACGAAGCGACAAATCCGGGACGTTCGTTGGAACTCGTTCACGGAGGGTGGTGGCCATGAACAGCAAAGAAGCGCCTCGGCTTGTTCCGCACGCAGCGAGGGCGCGCCGCGCCCCCCGCGGTTCAGTCACACTGGATTCCGTTCCGAGCGCTACTCCTCATCGCCACGTTGATCGCGCTCGGCGCGGCCTGCGACTCGGGTGCCCACCCGGCGCGTCTCGGCGAGAGCAGATCGCCGCTGAGCGAGGTCCCCGGACCGACCGTGTGCAACGAGGGGATCGGCCCAGGTGAGTGCAAGACCGTCGCCGTGCCGACCGCGAGCTTCGGCCACGCGCTCGACGGTGTGCGCCAGCCCCTCGAGTACTACGGCGCTCTCCGGCTGCCGCTCGCGAACCTCGTGCAGATGAGGACGGGCGGCGAGGTGCTCGTCACCCTCGACCCGGACATGCAGACGCTGCGGATCTTCGCGTCCAACATCCCCGTGTCAGCCGCCACGCCGACGCTCGCGTTCTTCGTCGACGGCGACCGCTTCGCCTCAGGAACGAACGTCTCGACCGCGGACATCGGGATCGAGGTCACCCCGTCGTTGGGGACGGCGACGCGCCTCAGGCCCACGTCGTGGGGCTGGGAGTACGACTCGGAGTCGTACGAAGCCGTCTCGGTCTTTCACGGCTCGACCACGGACATCGAGCTGGAGCTCGACGTCTCATCGATGGTCGTTGGTGGAACGAGCGACGAGCCCGCGCTCGGGCTCGCGGTCGCGCTCGGCGGTGGTGAGTTTCCCCTCAGCGGTGCGCTCCCCGAGCGGGTCTTCTACGAGACCCCAGCGCAGCCGTTCTATGAGAGCTACGCGTTTCGTCCGAACTTCCTCACGCTCCTCTTCGAGCCCACGCTCGGCGTCCCGCTGTCGGTCGCGACGTGGAACGTCCACCGCTTCAGCCCGTTCATGCGAACGGTGCTCTCCCTTCCAAACGCCTTCGACGACAGCACCGTCCCTGTCGAGGACGTCGGCGACGCCCTGGCCACCTACGACATCGTCGGCCTTCAAGAGCTCTGGGACCCGGATCAAGCGCTGGCGCTCATCGCAGCTGCCAACGCGCGTCGCGCGACGCTCTCCGCGGGCGATCCCGACCGGTACCTGCCGGGCCCGTACTACGTCTACGGTCCGCCAAACCATCCGCCTAACGTGCTGGGACAGACCCTCGGCACCTCGGGCTTCCCGGACAACTCGAGCGACGGCGGAACGTACATCCTCTCCGTCTATCCGTTCGCTGCGACGGACTACAAGGTCTATGACAGTTGCCGCGGCGAGGATTGCTACAAGGCGAAGGGCGTCCAGTGGGCACGGATCGCCCTCGGCGCGCCGAACGCGAAGAACCAGGACTGCCGGGTGCTCGACAGCGAGGACGGCGAGATCCCCGACGGATGCAGGGACAAGCCGAGCGGTGACCTCTTCATCGACGTCTTCAACACCCACCTCCACGCCGAGCCGGCCGTCTGCGAAGCGCCGGCGCTCCTTGCGCAGCTCGCCGCCGCGATGACCTTTGCTCCGGTTCAAGCGCCGTTCTTCGGGCTCCTCGCGCAGTCCGAGTTCTATTGCGCCTTCCGGACGAACAACGGCGTCCGTCGAGATCAGCTCGATCAGCTCGCCGGCTTCGTCGACGCTCACGCCGACCGGCGGAGACCCGCGCTGATCATGGGCGACCTCAACGTGAACGGGGCGACGGGCGCCGAGGCCGAGTACAGCGACATGCTCACGCGGCTCGGGATGGGGACGGCCGCGGCCCCGATCCCGCTGAACGACTGGCCGACGGCGTACACGTGGGACATCGACATGCCCGACCTCGCCGTCGAGCAAGGCGCGCTCCCGGCGATCACGTCGCCCGGCTCGGCCGAGCGCCTCGACTACATCCTCGCGAAGGTCTACCCGGAGGGGCGAGACTACGAGACCGCCCACTTCGCGCTGCGCCGCAAGGGATTCGACGGCTTCGGAGGCAACGATCCCGTCTGGAGCACGATCCCGACGACGCTCTCGGATCATCAGCTCGTCGGCGCGGAGCTCTCGCTCACGCAGCTCTTCGTTCCGGGGCGCTACCACCCGACCTGGCCTCACGAGGTCACCTTCCGGGTCGTGAGCCAGGACTCGACCGGGATCAGCGACTGCTGGGGCTGCGGGCAGCTCGACACCTATGCGTGGATCACCGGCTTCCGCGTCGACCCAGCGGAGAACCTGGACCAGCGCACGCACTTCAAGACGAGCGAGTGCACGGACAGGTGGACGACGCACGTGAACACGAACGCCTGCATGCACGGCTGGTACTGGTCGTCGTTCGACATGACGCCTCCAAACGACAACGGGCGGCCGTGGACGGGCCACCGCTTCGAGGTCGCGCTCTGGGACCACGACACGACCTCCGGCGACGATCACCTGCCGATCATGTCCGCCGGCAACGACGCTGCCGTCAGCATCGACTGGCCTACGGGAGCGATCACGATGCGGAGCGTGGTCGGAGACTTCCCGGCCGGCTGGACCGACTTCACGCTGACGGATCTGAGCCCGGTGCAGCGGTGCACGCGCACGGCGCGCGCGAACGTCTGCTGGGAGCTGACCGTGCTCGAGGCAACGGCCGTGCTTCAGCACAAGCTGTTGAGCGGAGATCACGATGACTGAGACATCGACACGACGAACACGCGCGGCCGTCGTCGTCGCCAGCCTCGTGGCAGCCGCCCTCGTCGGCGGCTGCGACGACGGCGACGGCGCCAACGGCGACGGCAGCGGCGCCCCGAGCTGCGCGCGCGCCTGCGCCACGGTCGACCGCTGCGAGACGGAGCTCGGGCGCGCGTTCGACACCGCGAGCTGCGAGCAGCAGTGCCCCGAAGAGCTCGCGGGTCGCGGCCACCTCCACGCGCAGGTGGCCGACGGCCTCTTCCGGATCCTCGCGACGCCGCCCGACGAGCGCTGCGAGGTGCTCAACGGCCGAGGCGGCTGGGGCTTCGGCATCATCTACGCGCGCGGCTACCTCGGGATGCCCGGCCGCGACGAGAACAGACGCTGCGCCGAGAAGGACAATGAGGTCTGTTCGGGAGACGTCGGGGTGCTGGCGTCGGCGTGCTTCGTCCGCATCTACGCGCGGCCCGAGACGGTCTGGGCGAGCGCCGCGCCCTGCTTCGACAAGAGCTACGAGGGCGAGGTCTCGGCGTGCGGCGCGTACTTCGCGTGCCTCAACGACGCGATCGGTCCAGCGAGCCGCGGGCAGCCGTGGCTCGGCGCCTCGCTCGCGGAGCAGTGAGGCGGAGGCGCGGCGCATGCGGCGGCACCTCACCGTACCCCTCGCCTGCGCCGCGCCCTTCGCCGCCGGCTGCACCGGATCGAGCTTCTACACGACGCCGCGGACGGCGGAGCCGATGAAGGCCTACGCCGTCCTCGCGCCCGAGTACGTGATCTCGCCCCGCGATCCGGGCGTCAAGGCGTTCGGGCCGTCACCTCACGTCGCGGCGCGCCTCGGCCTCACCGAGCGCCTCGAGGCCGGCGTTCACCTCGACTCGCCGCTCGTGCCGCTCGCGGCGGGGCTCGACCTGAAGTGGAACCCGCTCCGCACCGACGTCTTCGATCTCGCGCTCGGCGCGCGCGCCACCGGGCGCGTCGCGCTCGTCGGCGGCGGGGGGCGCGAGAGCGTCTTCTTCGACTCGGCGCTCTTCCACGTGCCGATCTTCCTCGGCGTAAACGCCGGCCCGGTTACGTTCGTCGCGACGCCCGGCGTGACGTCGCTCGTCGACGGCGGGGGGCTGTCGACCGGCTACCGCGCTGGCGGCGGCGTGCAGCTCCGCTTCTCGTCCCTGGTCGCGATCCAGCCAGAGATCACCTGGGTCCGCGGACTCGTCGGACCGCGCGACTTCGAGCTCGTCACGGCCGGTCTCGGCTTTTTGTTTGGAGACTGGCCGAAGGTGGTCGCGCCGTGAGCTACGAGCACGCCTGCCGGCGCCTCGCGACGCTCGCGACGCTCACCGCGCTCGGCGGCGTCGGCTGCACCGGGCAGTCGTACTACGGCACGCCGCGGACGACGCCGCGGGGCACCTTCCACGCCGTCATCGCCCCGGAGATGCGCGGCCGCCTCGCGCCGCGGCAGGCAAACACGGCTGAGGAGGAAGATCCGCTCGTCCCCGGGCTCGGTCTCCAGACGGCCTTTCGCTACGGCGTCCACGATCGCGTCGACGTCGGCTTCCACACCTACGCGTTCGGCGTCGTCGGCGGCGACATGAAGTGGAACTTCCTCCGCTCCGAGCACGTCGATCTCGGCCTCTCCCCGCGCCTCTCGTTCGCCCTCGGCTCGACGCGCGCCCGCGAGCGCCGCGAGGCGGACGTCGCCGCCGGCGGGATGTTCGGCCACATGCCCGCGATGCTGGGCATCAACCTCGGCCCGACCACGCTCGTCGCGAGCCCCGGCGGCGCCCTCCACGTCGACACCTACGGGCGCGCCACCGTCGGCTGGCGCGCGGGCGTGGGCGTCCAGATCCGCCTCACCAAGCGCTTCGCGCTCCAGCCCGAGGCGACGTACATGAACGATCTCGCCGGGCCCGCCAACATGGAGGTCGCCACCGCCGGCCTCGGCCTGCTGATCGACGGCCTCCCCAGCTACGGCGCGCCGTGAGCGCGGCCCGCGGATCGCCGTCCCGGCGGGAGGGGTGGGAGCCACGTCGCCACGCGCGTAGCTCGCGTACTCCCGAGGCTCGAACGTGAAGGCGGACGCCGCACTCTCCCCAACCAGGAGCGCGATCGCGCCGGCGCTCTGCGTGGCGATCTCCCGCGCCCCTGGAGCTCCCCGAGGCGGCACGCGCCGGGTCAGCGTCGCTTCGAGCTCGGAGTGCGACTTGCGGATCATCTCGTCGCTCGTGAGGATAGCCTCGACCTTCACGGCGTGCGCTCTCGCGCGCGCGAGCGGCGTCTCGACGGCCTCGATCGGATCGGCATGCACGGCGCCTCTCGGGGCGGCTCCTTCCGAGAGCCACGACGCCCTCGCCGAAAGAACCTCACCCCCATCGCGTTGGTTCCTCGAAGCTCGCAGTCACGCGGCTCCACGCCGCCAGAGAAGATCTGCGCCCAAGAGGAACGCAAAGCCATTCCTACTCGGTGCACCTCTTCGCCGAGAGATCGCAGAGCACGGCGTCGGCGCCCTCTCCGTACAGGCCTTCGCCGTTGAGACCCAGCCTTCGTTCGACGAGCCACCAACTTCCGAGCTGGATGAGGGTCGCGGTCATCGGTGCCCTCGCGACCTGCGAGGAGTCCTTGAGGATGGTCTTGAAGGTCGGCTCGCCGGGCCACTGGACCTCGACGACGCCATTCATGTCCGGAGCATCTGGAGCATCGGGAGTCGGTTCGGTGTTCTTCGTCTCTCGCTGGCGAAACGTGACACCACTCACCTCGATCGATCCATTCCACGGGATCCGCTTGCCGTTCTTCGGCAGCGTTCGGCCTTCGCCCTCGAGCTCACGTTCGACGCGAAGCCAATCGCCGTACGGAATGACGTACTCGCCGATGTCCGACGACGGCGCAGCGGTGTCGCCGAGCGCGGCGATGGTCGTGGACCGCGTGGGATCGATCGAAACCAGCGCGGCTTCGGAGCTGCGCCAACTGCCCCCTATCACGTGGCCGAGGACGCAGTACACGCGCGGCACGCGCGGCATGTACGCGTGGCACCCGAGTGGCGGCTGTTCCTCCGGCACGATGCCGAGCACGCCCCGAGGCTTTCCCTTCCCCATTCGCGCGTACGCGAGCGCTGGATCGATCGGACCTACTCCGTATTCGTTGGGGACCTCGATGTCGTCCAATTCGTCCCGAAGAGCGATCTCGGAGATCGAGACCTCACGCCACGCAGGCTTCGTCCCCATCCGCACCTTCTTCACCGTCATGCGCAGGATGCCGGGCGGCTGAAGCGGCGTCGGGAGCACGACCGGCTGGAGATCACGCGACGCGACGTCGAGCTTGAAGCGCTCGACGACGACCGCGGTTTCGCCGCGCTTCTCATTTCCAGGACCGAGAGCGACGATCGACGTCCATGAGAGCGCGATCTGCTCGATCCGTGGATTCGCGAGGAAGAGATCGGGATCGTCGGGTGACTCGGGCTTCTTCGTCATTCCGACCGTCATGAGGAGGCTCTTGATCGACCGCGAGCCGCTGACGTGCATCTCCACCCACGCGCCTTCGAGCTCGCCGGTCTTCGAGCTCCACGCGGTCTCCGTATCGCGGTCGGAGATGCGCATCGGGCTCTCGGTCTCGTTGTCGACACGCGACGAGACAGAGAGCCGAACGATGCGGAGCCCGAGGTCGACGGGGCGGCGTGCTCCCGCGTCCCGCTTCATCGTCACTGCGCCCGCCTCGACGATCGGGCCGGCGTCGACGACGGCGACCGCGGCATCCGGTTGCGCAGCGCTCGGTGACGCCTTCTTGCAGCTCGCAACGAGCACAAAAAGCGCCGGCAGGACCTCCCGCAAGCGCTTGAAGCACTTTCGCACCCGACTCATTTGCATTCGAGCTGAAGGTTCCCCCAACGCAAAGCTGAAGGCAACTCGCCCGAACTGCGGAGGCGAGCTTGTCCCTCGCCCTCGCCGAGCCCACGAGCAAGCTGGCGAACAACCCGCCGTCCGCGCGTCGAGTCGTCCATCCGCACGGCCCGCGCTGACCCAGACGTTGTCGCCCTCGCCCCCCCGCCGCTCTGCCACCGGACGGCGAGCGGTCCTTCGCCGTCGAGGCTCCCGCCGTCCTGCGGTACGAGTGTCACATCCTCGAGCGCGACGAGCGACACGTCGAAGGCGGGAACTTCCGCGCCCGTCGCGGCGAGCCGGATCGCCGTCCCGGCGGGAGGGGTGGGAGCCACGTCGCCACGCGCGTAGCTCGCGTACTGTCTTCACGTGGAAAATCGGGGCCCCCGCTCGGAGCGTCCGTGTCCTGACGCGACGCCGATGCATGATGCACGGCCCGCGTCGAGAAGACGCGTCGTCAGCGGCCCTTCGTCTCGGCGCCCAGCGAGGTTACGACGCCGGAGAGCGCCGGCGACTCGTCGTTCACGTGCGCGGTGCCGATCGCTCCCGCCATCCCTGGGGCGGTCGTCCCGCCGCCGGCGCCGCCCGCGCCGAAGGCGACGTCCATCGAGGCCGCGGCGATGAGCCTGCCTTCGGCGCGCGCGTGCAGCTTGATGCGACCTCCGCCGCCGCCACCGCCGCCGTCGTGCGCGCTGCTCGCGCACGGGCCACCCGCGCCGCCGCGCGCTTGCAGCGACGCCCCGGCGAGATCGAGGAATGACGCGGCCGCGACGATCCCGCCGCCGGAGCCGCCACCGGCGTTGCGTCCGGTCCCGCCCTGGCCGGCGATGCCGTTGACGTGGATGGCTCCGCTCACGGTCGTCCACCACCCGAAGAGCGCGACGCCGCCGCCACCTGCTCCGCCCTGTCGGAAGCCCGCCGGAGCGTTGGACGAGGCGCCGCCGGAGCCGATCGCGACGATCGCGTCGCTCTCTCCTCCGTGCGCGGCGCCGCCCGCGCCGCCGGTGTTGCCCGGGTCCGCGCCGCCACGTCCACCGGCGCCGCCGTGTCCGCCGCCACCGGAGGCGGAGGCATCGGCGGCCGCGCCGCCGCCGCCGGGGCCTTGCCCCTGGAGGCTCCCCGCCTCCCCGCCGGGGTGGCCGCGTCCGTCTCCCTCGACCGAGCCCGCGAGGATGATCCGCTGGGCTCGGATCTCGAGCGGAGCTCCCGCCGGAAGCGTGAGGGTGTCCCCGGCGCGGAGCTCGAACCAGTCGACCTCGATCTTCGCGGCCGCCGTGAAGCTGCCCGCGCCGCCGCCCGCCGTGCGCTGCGCCTTGGGGAACACGCTCTCGAAGCGCGACACCGCAGGCACGTTACCGTTGCCGTAGAACATCTGAAGCGAGCTCGTCCCGGGCGGGACGCTCGGGGCGAGGACCCACACCAAGCTCTCGCCCTCGGGCTGCCAGGACTCGATGTAGTAGGGCAGATCGTCCGCGTGGCTGTCGTGCTGGCTGAAGCGGAGGTCGGCGCCGTCGGCGCTCGCCTTCTCGTACCCGAACGACGGCGGCAACGCGACGAGGACAGCGTGGTTCGCGAGCGCGCGCGACGTGTCGTTGACGAGCGCGACCGGACGCCGATGCGCCCAACCGGTCGGCCCGGGCGGGAGCTCCGACGAGCCGTCGTCGGGCGCGGCGCCGTCGCGCGGCGGGATGACGCTCGCGTCGCGCTCCCCGGCCGTCACGTCGTCCGCGATCTCGAGCTGGTCGAGCCCCGATACGGCGGTGCATCCGCCGATCGTCACCGCGAGCCCCATCCGCAAGAGACGCGACGTCACCCAAGACCTCCTCCGTGAGGCTACCACGCCGGCCGCCACCGAGCATGAACGCGGCGCGCCCCCGGCGCAGGCCGGGTGGCGTTCGAGCCTCACCCGTTCTCCGCCAAGCGCTGCCCCTCGTCGCGTGGGGATCGATCACTTCGAGCCAGTCGTCGCGCACGTCGAGGAGACGTGCCTCGCGTCGGGCTTCGCCGCGCTCGATACGCCGTATCGCTCACTTCGAGCCAGTCGTCGCGCACGTCGAGGAGACGGCCTCGCGTCGGGCTTCGCCGCGCTCGATGCGCCGTGAAGCGGCACTCGCGGAGCGAGCGGCGCGCGTTGCGCGTCGAACACGACGATGGCCCGCGCCAGCGCCGAAGCCCCGCGCGCGCTCAGCGCAGCTTCAGCGTCTCCGACGCGTACGTCTCGTAGCGCGCGACCACCGCGTACTCTCCCGCGCGGACCTCCGCGCGTCGAGTCATCACCAGGTGGAGACCGAGGCAGTCGTCGCAGTCGTGGGTCCCGGGCGTCTCGGCGACGGCTCGCACGAGCTCGCGCGGGACGACGACGCTCTTCGCCGACGGCTCGAGCCAGCACGACGCCATGCGCTCCTTGCCGACGAGGGAGACCATAAAATTGTCGCCCTCACCCCCCTCGCCACTCTCCCACCGCACCGAGAGCGGCGCTTCGCGGTCGAGGCTCGCGCCCTCCTGCGGTGCGAGCTTCACATCCGCGAGCGCGACGAGCGATACGTCGAAGGCTGGGACCTCGGCGCCCTTCGCGACGATCCGGATCGACGTCCCTACCGGCGGGGTCGGCGCCACCGTGCCGCGCCCGGACCCCGTCATGTACTCGGCAGGCTCGAACGTGAAGGCGGGCGCCGCGCCCTCTCCCACCCCGAGCGTGATCGCTCCGGCGCTCTGCGAGGCGATCTCCCGTGCTCGCTGGATCTCGCCGAGGCGGCACGAGCCGAGCGGCGGGGCCGCCGCCGGAGGCTCGCGCTCGAACCCCGCGAGCATCGCCAACGTCCCGTCGATGGACATGACGCGGACGTCCCCCCACCCGGTCGCGGGCGGAAGCGGCGCAGGCTCCATCGGCGCGCGCCCGACGTCCGTGGGGCTCGCGGCAGCGCCGTCCGACTCGCTCTCGAGGAGCCCGCAAGAAGCAGAGAAGAGGACGACACCGCAAGCGAGCAGGACCCGAAGACGAGGAGCGCGAAGCATCTTCAGCGCAAGGCAACGTGCATGCCGCCATCTTCGCGCAAAAAGGTCCGCGACTCCCGCGTCGGCGTGCGTGCGCTGACGCGACGCCGTTGCATGATGCACGGTCCGACGGCCGGGGAGCGAGCGCATCGTCGAGCCGCACGGGCCGCGCCACGCGACACCCGGACAGTGCCGCGTCCAGACGGCCACTTTGCCGCCCCCGCGGCGGCGTGACCTTGCGCGACGGTCTCCGCGCCCCCGGCGGCGGGCGGGGCGGCGGCAGCTTCTTCGGCGACGCCGGCTTCCGCGCCGCGTTCCGCAGCGTCGAGAAACCGTCGCCCGCACCTGACGAGCGTGGCGATCCGCGTGACGCGCACCGAGTCGGTGTTCCAGAGCTGCACCACCGCTCGAGCCAGGATCGATCGGACCCAGCGCACGACTGATCCCGTCACTCGCGCCCGCTGGGTTGCACGACCGCAAGCATCGACTCCGCGCCGGCGATCTCCTCGATCATCCAGCGCCGTTCGTCATCAGCCGCGTCCGCGAGCTGACCGCGAACCTCGTGGATATACGCCTCGAGCGCCGCTTGGAGCGGGCGCACGAAGTCCCCAGCCGCACGGAGCTCGGCGACGATGTTCGCGAAGCGCGCCCCACCGCGCAAGCTGCCAGGTTCGGTCCTCAGCAGGTCCGCGTAGGCCGCCGCCGCCGCCGCCATCCGGCGCTCCGCGAGCAGGAGGTCCGCGGATACGACGCGAGTATCGATGAAGCTCGGATCGAGCAGCTGGGATCGCTCGAGCAGCGCCCGAGCGGACCCATGACGCGACTCGCCTGCGACCGTCAACGCGTTCCAGTACGGCAACAACGGCGAGCTTTTGAAGAAGAGCACCATCGCGCCCGCGGCGACGGTGTTCGACTACGTCTACGACGCACACGGCAACCTGCGTACGGCAGTGCGCGCCGCTCCGTTCGAGACCGTCCACTACGTGATCGACGGTCAGGATCGTCGTATCGGCAAGAAGTACGGGGCGACCCTGGTGCAGGGCTTCCTCTACGACGGTCCGCGGATCGTCGCGGAGCTGAACGGGTTGGGCGCCGTGGTCTCACGGTTCGTGTACGCAACCCAGAGCCACTCGCCGGACCTCATGATCAAGGCCGGGACGACCTACCGCATCGTGAAGGATCATCTCGGCAGCCCGCTCCTCGTCGTCAACGCGTCGACCGGCGCGGTCGTCCAGACGATCGCCTACGACGAGTGGGGCAACGCGACCGAGTCCGGAACGGAGCCGCTACCGTTCGGCTTCGCCGGAGGGCTGTGGGACCGCGACACCGGCCTCGTCCGCTTCGGCGCTCGCGACTACGATCCCAGCACAGGCCGGTGGACCAGCAAGGACCGTTCACGCTTCCGCGGTGGATTCAACCTCTACGCGTACTGCCACGACAACCCCGTCAACTTCGTCGATCGAACCGGCCGGTATCCCAAGGCCGCGGAGGTCGCAGCTGTTCTCGCTGCCGGGGCGGAGGCAGCAGCGGTCGGAGGGGCAGCGATCATCGGTGGTGGTGCTGCCGCTCTCGCTGGCGCGGCGTTTGGTCTCTGGTGTCTCGGAGGCAACTGCGGGCCTGGTGCTCTTGGAGATTCAGGTGGGGGCCCGCCAGCCCCGGATCCGGGTTCCGGTGGTGGACCGGGCGCAGGCGCGGCCCCCTCAAGCGGTTCAATGTGCGGCGGCGGCTCTGGCGGCGGTCTCCCACCGCCGGAGCCTCCCGAACGAGATTGCGTCGAAGAATGCGCGCCCTACATGAAGCGTGGCGCGCGGTACTACGGGAACGACGGCCTCTGGCATCGAAACGATAAGAATGGGAACGCTCGGTACGCGTACTACCGTTGTCTCGGAGAATGCGAAGGGTCCCTCTAGCCTAGGAGAACCGGCTGATGACAACCGACCGAATCCTTGCGATCGCGGATGCGTTCGATGAGCTCCGTGCTCTAGTGACATCTGAGCCGGGCCTTTCCTCGTTTGCCGAAGTGGTGACGGCTCTGGTTGCCGTCGGGGAGCAGGCTCGGCTCGGCCAGCCGGTTCAGGTCGTTGTGATTCATGACGCAAGCGCAAGAATTCCAACGGTCGAGTTGGCGAGCCAAATTCTAGCGATCGTGAATCGAACTCCAGGACCTTCCGGTCTCGAAGACGCTACGACGACTCGAACGATCGGAGTGTTGCATGCGAATCTAGCCCGAGCTGTCGTCTACACTCTTTTCAAGGACTATCCGGAGCTAATGCGCGGGCGGGTGGCAGACGACGAATCGGAGGGCTGTTGAGCTTGGATCTCGCTCCATCAGCGGGCTGTCGTGAGGTCGGCTTCGGTCGTGTGATCACCTCGGGTTCTCTCCCATTGCTGCTAGCAGCTCACGCCGCAACGAGAAGCCGAGGTGGCAGTGCAGCCCAGAACTCGTCGAGCTGGCGTGGAGCTGAGCGATTCGTCGACGCTGCGGTCGGGACCTTCGTAGTCGGCGTGACGCGGGGCGCGGGGCGCGTGCTGGGCCGAGGCAAGGGAGCGTAAGCCGTGACAAATGATTCTGTCTTCCTTCTTCGAGAGGAGTGCGAGAAAATCGGCCTCAAAGTCCTCAGCATTCGTACGCAAAAATGGAGCATCGAGTTTCGAAGACGATGGCGGACCGAGTTCGCGCTTCCTGAAACAGATTGGCGACGCGTGATGTACGACTGGGAGGCGCTCGGAACGGAGCTCGCGCCAGCTCTTCTCCGACGCCCTGCCATTCGAGAATTCAACGTGCGAAGAAAGGAGCCTCGAACGGCGTTCGTCACCACCTCACTCGACTACCGCGACGTGCTCGAGGTCGAAGGGGACTTGCCGGAGTATGCGTGGTGGCGAGTTGCTGTGCGAAACGAGGACCTGTACATCGTTCACTCATCCTGGGCCTGGACGTTTGTGCTGGCACATGAAGAACGGGCCATGGGAATCGGGCCATTCTTTGTCGAAAACGTAAAGTCGCTGATGGTGTGAAGCTCGACTGGGTGCAGATCCAGTCACGGCAGATGACGTCTCATGTCCGTAGCGCGTAGCGCGAGCCGCTCGGCCACAGCCGAGGGGCTCATGGCTTCGGCTCTGCTTGAGGTGAGCGAGCACGGGCCCAGCCGAAGGTACTTTCGGTTGCTCGGGGCGGCTGTCGCCCGCGGGAATGCCTTGGCACTCTCGCACATGGGAGAGTGGCTGCTTCACGGCTGCCGCGATCGCGCCGGTGTCATATTGGCCCGGGCTCCGCAAGCAGGCGTTCGGTACCTCCGTCGCGCGGCGGAGATGGCTGAACCTGCCGCGCTGCTCGCGCTCGGCGATTGCTACGCTGACGGTGTCGGTACACGACGAGATCTGGTCTCCGCGGAGCGGTGCTACCGCCTCGGCTCGCGAACGGGAGACCACGCAGCTGCGTTCAATCTGGCAATCCTGTATCGCGATCGAGGTGACCGACGTAAGGAGCGCTACTGGTTGAGACGAGCCGACAGACTCGGTCACCCGCTCGCGAAGCTCGTGCTCGCCGAGATAAACCTTGGAGGAAGAGACAGGCATGCGGCAAGACGAGCACGCCGCTACCTTGAACGAATGAAGCGCTCGTCGAGCGCCAACGTAAGCGAGCAGGCCCTTGAGATTCTGCAGAACTTCGACCAGACAGGCCGGCGTCGTTGGGAGCACGTTCGCGTGTATGCAGCACACTAGGATGCTCGCCGAGAGGAGAACCGGCGCACTCCGCCTCGCGAGTTGAGGGGCCGCTCGGGCTCGCCTATCCGGCAGCCGCAAGGCCGCTCGTTGGTCCAGCCAGGTCGGCGCCCCACGACGCGGGCTCCCTGGCTCGCGCCCAGCTGGAGGAGAGGCTACCGCCCCCGCGGCGGCGTGACCTTGCGCGACGGTCTCCGTGACCCCGGCGGCGGGCCGGGGGGCGGCAGCTTCTTCGGCGACGCCGGCTTCCGCGCCGACGCCCGCGGCGCGGCGCGCGGCGCAGCGAAGCCGTCGACCTTCCATCGGCCGTGCTCCCAGCGGAGCGCGACGTCGCGCGTCTCGAAGTTGCCGAGGCGCACGTGGTACTTCGCCTCGTCCTCCCGCGCGCCGGCGGGATCGGGATCGGCGCACGTCTCGAGCACGCTCGGGCCGCCGCCGAGCATGAACGCCGCGCGCACCTGGACGAGCGTGGCGATCCGCATGGCGCGCACCGAGTCCGTGTTCCAGAGCTGCTCGAACGCCTCCTCGCCGCCGAGCGCCGAGGCCGCGTCGAGGCCGGTGTCGCCGACGAGGTGGTTCGAGATCATCTGCTCGAGCACGAGCATCCGCGGCTCCGCGGCCCCGAGCTCCGCGAGGAACGCGAGACACGCCAGCCGCGCCGACTTCTCTCGGTCCGGCGGCGACGCGTGGCGCGCCTCGATCGACGCGGCGGCGCGCAGCGTGTCGAGGACGAAGCGCGACGGAACCGCCAGGCCGACGGAGTCCCGTCCCGCGACCTTGAGCGTGTTGACGCCGAGCACGCGGCCGGACTCGTCGGTCAGCGGACCGCCGCTCGAGCCCGGATCGATCGGCGCGGTGTGCTGCAGGTACGTGAGCGGACGCGTGCCGTCGTCGAGCTTGAAGCTCTCGTTCGACACGTAGCCCTTCGTCGTCTGGTACGAAGGCCGACCGACGAGGCCCGGGAAGCCCGTCGCGATCACGACCTGCTGGTCCTTCGCCGGGGCCCGCGAGAACGCGAAGCCCTCCCGCACCGCGAGGTCTCCCTTGGTGGGGCGCAGGACCGCCAGGTCGTGGATCGGGTTCGAGTACACGACCTCGGCGACGCCGAGCGACGTCCCGTCCGCGAGCTCGAGGTCCGCGCGATCGCCGAGCTCGATCACGTGGCGGTTCGTGACGACGAGCAGCTCGGACTTGCCGTCGTCGGTCCGCTTCACGAGGAGAAAGCCGCTCCCGAACGCGCCCTCGGCGCGCGCCTTGTAGAACTCCCGCTCGTCGGCGTCGGTCGACGCGGCGGCGAGCGAGAGGAGGGCGCGCTCGACGCCCGCGGGCGGCCGCACGTGGACGAGCACGGTGAGCTTGCGCGGATCGGGGCGCTCGGCCGCGACGAGCTCGGCGGAGCTCGGCGCCTCGCCCTTGCACGACTGGACGAGTCCGTCCATCGCGCCCGAGAGGTCCTTCTGGACCGCCGCCCACACGGCCGGCATCGACGCCGCCTCGTTCGTGCGCGCCTTCGACGCCTCCTCGATGGCCTTGCTCGCGGCGACGGCGCGGTCGCGCGCGCGGGCGAGGCCCGCCGACGAGATCTTGAGCCCGGCGAGCGACGCGACGGCGATCGCGTGATCGGCCGGCGTGTCGGCGGCGTCGAACTTCTCGACCACGTCGCGGATGCGGGCGCAGTCGGCCGGCGGGCGCTTGGCCTCGCACGCCGTGCGGAGCGACGTCCACGCCGCTTGCGTCTCCTTGGCGAGCGGCGACAGCTCCCTCGCGTGCTTCTCGAGCGCGTCGCGCTCGGCGCGCGCGAACTGGGCGGACTTCGCCAGCGCGGAGTGCGCCGTCCTCAGCGGCTCCTCGACCTCGCGCGCCTCGCGCACCGCGCCGAGCTCGCGGTCGAGCTGGAGCGCGGCGCTCTCGAACGAGAGGAGCAGCTCGAGCCTGCCCGCGTAGCTCACGCCTCGGGTCTTGGCGTCGGCGGCCACAGTCTCGAGGGCCTCGCCGAACGTCACGAGGTGCGCGGTCACCTCCGCGCACGCCGCCGCGCGAGGCGTGGCGGCGCGCGCGCCCGGATCCTTGGCCGGTCCGCCCTTGCACGCGGCGAGCGCGAGGCAGACGACGACCGAGGCGAGGCGGAGGCGCATCGCCTTCAGAGCCCGCGCATGTGGCCGCGGAGCTCGTCGTTCTTGGCGAGCCCCGTGTGCTTCCAGACGATGCGGCCTTCGCGATCGAGGATCACGACGGTCGGCACCGCCGGGATCTCGCCGAACGGCCCCGACGCACCCGTCGCCTCGATGCCCGCCAGCGCGACCGGGAACTCGACCCCGAGCGTGCTCCGGTACGCGTCGACGAGGACGATCTCCTTGCGCGGGTGCAGCGCGACGACGGCGTAGTTGACGCTGTCCCCGTCGTTCTTCGCCATGTGGACGAGGTAGCTCACCTGCGCCTGCCCGATGAGGTCGCCGGTCGTGACGAAGACGAGGACCGTGGGCTTGCCGCGATGCACCTCGGACGAGACCGCGCGGTCCTCGAGCGGGTCGAAGGCATAGAGCGTAGCTTTGTCCGACGAGGGCAACGGCGTGCCGTCCTTCGTCGAGACGCCGACGGCCGGCCCGTCGGCCTGCTTCGGACCGCACGCGACGAGCGCCAGGAGCGCAACGAGCGACGACGCGACGACGGCCCGCGACCCGGCCGACGCTACCGCGACGGCCCACCCCCCAGCGGTCCCCGCCGCGACGGCCCGCCCCCCAGCGGTCCCCGCCGCGACGGCGCGCGGCGCGACGGCGCGCGGCGCGACGCCTGCGAAGCGCCTCGCCTCGGACCTCGCGCTCGCGGCGCCGTCCGTCGCCGGCAGCACGCTCAGTCGTCGCCTTTCTGACCCACGAAGTGATCCCCCTTCTCCGCGAAGAGCACGTTGAACGTCGTGAGCGAGCCGTAGCAGCCGGTCACGTACTGCTGCAGCTGGACCTTCTCCTCCGCCGAGAGCTTCCCGTTGCCGTTGATCTTCTGCTCGAGCACCCGGAGCCGATCGCGGATCATCACGATCTTCCCGAAGAGCGACTCGATCGGGATGCGCTTCTCCTGCGTACCTTCCTTGCCAGGCTTGAGGATCACCTCGCCGCCTTGCCAGCGGCCGCCGAGCTCGACCTCGGCGACGCCGAGCTCGTCACGAATGACCTCACGCAGGACCTCGCGAAATTCGTCAGCGTTCATGTCCAGAAGCTCCTCGGGCAGCTCGAAGTCGAAGGGTACACGCGGTTCGCCGGGACGGGCGGCCGCGCGCGGCGATGTCCGCGGAGCGCGCGGCGCCCGCGTCTTCGGCAGCGGCTTGCCCGTGAACGTCCCGCGCTTCACGTACTGCGAGCACGTGTTGTGCTCGTAGAGCGGCGGCGGCCACACCATGAGGAGGCACTCGCCCTTGCGCTTGACCTCGCCGTTCTCGTCGATCGTCTCGATCACGCGGACGAAGCGCGCGCAGCTACCGCATCGCTTGTCGAGATCCGGCCGGTCCATGGCTTCGCCTACTCGTCAGAGTCGCCGTCCCTCACGGGATGCGCAAGGTCGGGCGCGAACAAATCGATGTAGCGCACGAGCGACGGGGGCGCCGTACGGCCTCCACGGCGGTCGGCCACGACCGCGTGGGCGAGCTCTTCCACGACCTCCGGGAGCGGCCCCTCGCGCATGGCGACGCCGACCTCGGACGCGCACGTGGCGACGTCGTCCTTGTGAGCGAGCCACTTGTGCCAGGCCTCGCGGATGCCGACGTCGGGATCGTAGCGGCAGAAGAGGATCTCGACGAAGTCGAGGTAGAGCGGCGTGACGATGAGGCACACGCGGTCCTCGCCGTGACGGCCGACGAGCGCCCGGGGAGGAGTGCTCTTCCGCGCGGCGCCGACGACGTTGAGGACGATGCGCGCGCGCCGCTCGTCGTCGTCCTCCACGCCGAGCAAGGGCGCGTAGAGCGCGATCTTCGGGACGCCGACCTCCGGCGCGTCGGTGTCGAGCGCGTCGAGCCATGCGTCGCGACCGTCCGCGCCGAGCGACTCGTACGCGAGCGCCGCGGCCGTCACGGCGTCGGGATCCTTCGCCAGCGCCGCGAGCCACGTGCGCCACGCCGCGTGGGCGCGCGGATCGACCGACGCGACGCGCTCGCTCGCGGCAATGCGGACGGAGGAGACGTCCCGGTCGCTCGGCTTCTGACGTTCGGTCATGCTGGGGTCCGCGGCGGGCGGGCACCCTAGCACCACCACGGCAGACCGGAAGCCACGACGGACCTCGCGGCGCGACGCTCGACGCGCGGGCGCGGGGCCTCGTCGCCGCCTCCCCGAGCCGCGCCCCGCCCCGCTCCGGACGCACCGCGCGCGCTCCTCGGCGCCGAAGTCTTGACTTGCGGTGGAGGGACACGGATCGTGGAACACATCGTGGGGAACGAACCGAGGATCGTCGATCCGCCCGAGGTGCTCGCGCGGGTGACCGAGGGGCTCCCGCTCGTCGACATCATCGCGCGCCAGATGCGCCGGCAGTTCGGCGCGCACGTCCAGGTCGACGACCTCGCCTCGCAGGGGCGCGAGGCGCTCCTCGCGGCCGCGCGCTCCTTCGACGCCGAGCGCGGGATCCCCTTCCGTCGCTGGGCGAACCTCCGCATCCGCGGCGCGATGATCGACTCGGTCCGCCAGAGCGGGAGCCTCCCGAAGCGCGTCTACCGCAAGCTCCGCGCCCTGCAGGCCGCCGACCTCGTGCACGACGCGGCGAACGAGGAGCAAGCCGCCGCTCCCCCGCAGACCGCCGAGGCCGCCGACGCGCGCGTCGGCGACCAGCTCGCCTCCGCCGCGATGGCGATGGCCCTCAGCTTCCTCTCCCCGCGCCGCGGCGAGGCGCTCGAGAGCGCGAAGGATCCGGACCACAGCCCGGAGTCGAACGTCGGCCACGCCCAGCTCATCGCGCGGATCAAGCTGGCGATCGCCGAGCTCCCCGACCAGGAGCGCACGCTCCTCACGCGGCACTACTTCGACGAGGTCAACCTCGACGAGGCCGCGCGGGAGCTCGGCCTCTCCAAGTCGTGGGCGAGCCGCCTCCACGCGCGCGGCATCGAAGCGATCGCGCGCCACTTCAAGCGCGCGCGCATCGGACCGTAAGAATCGCGCAACCCGGCGCCCGCGCGGCCGAAGCGCTCCCCATGCGAGTCGGAGACGCGAGCACGCGGGACGGGAGACTCACCATGGACGGCCCGGCGCGGGCCTCGAAGCACGACGGCCCGGCGCGGGCCTCGAAGCACGACGGCCCGGCGCGGGCCTCGAAGCACGACGGCCCCGCCCGCGTCGCGGCGCCGCCCGCGGCCGACGCCGGTCCGAGCCCCTTCGCCCGGATCCTCCAGGGGCTCGGCCGCGAGGTCGACCGCGGCGAGGCGCTCGTGAAGCGCGTCGTCGGAGGCGGCGGCGGCAAGGAGATCGGCAACGTCGAGCTGCTGGCGCTCCAGGCCGGCGTCTACCGCTACAGCGAGGCCGTGGACCTGTCGGCGAAGCTGGTCGATCGCGCCGCGAGCGGGGTCAAGACCGTGCTCCAGGGGCAGTGATGCGCTAGAGAGCACGCCGCAGCATGAGCGCCGGCGCCTCCAGCAAGCGATCCCGCGTCCTCGTCGCGATGAGCGGCGGGGTCGACTCCGCCGTGGCAGCCGCGCGGCTCGTCGACGAAGGCCACGACGTCGTCGGCGTCACGCTCCACCTCTGGGACTACCCGGAGTCCGGTCCCGGCGCCCACGGCCGCTGCTGCGCGCCCGAGGACCAGTACGACGCGCGCCGGACGGCGGACGCGCTCGGCATCCCGCACTTCACGTTCGACCGCCGCGAGCTCTTCGCGAAGACGGTCGTTGCGCCGTTCGTCGAGGCGTACCTCGCGGGCGAGACGCCCAGCCCGTGCGCCGCCTGCAACCGCGGCGTGAAGATCAACGAGCTCGCCGCGCTCGCCGATCGGCTCGACGCCGCGCACGTCGCGACGGGCCACTACGCGCGCCTCGGCCGCACAGACGACGGCGCGCCCTTCCTCCGCGAGGGCGTCGACGCCTCGAAGGACCAGAGCTACTTCCTCTACGCCACGAAGCGCGCCGAGCTCGAGCGGCTCGTCTTCCCGCTCGGCGGCAGCACGAAGGCCGAGGTCCGCGCCGAGGCCGTCCGCCGCGGCCTGCCCGGCGCGACCAAGGGAGAGAGCCAGGAGCTCTGCTTCGTCGGCGCAGGCGCGGGCGCGTACGCCGCGTTCGTCGAGGAGCGCGCGAAGGGCCGCCTCCGCCCGGGGCCGATCGTCGACGCCGACGGCCGCGTCGTCGGCGCCCACGACGGCGTCCATCGCTTCACCGTCGGCCAGCGCAAGGGCCTCGGCGTGGCCCTCGGCAAGCCCGCGTTCGTGACGTCGATCGATCCCGAGACCGCGACGGTCCGCCTCGGCGACGAGTCCGACCTCGCCGCCCGCGAGGCGCGCATCGAGGACATCGTGGTGGCGCCCGGCGTCGAGCTCCCGCTCGAGGCGCGCGTGCGCGTCCGCTATCGTCACGAAGGCGCGCAGGGCCGCGTCGAGCGCACGCGCGACGCCGCCGGGACGATCCGCTTCGACGCGCCGGTGCGCGCGGTCAGCCGCGGGCAGATCGCCGTCTTCTACGACGGCGACCGCGTGCTCGGCGGCGCGCGCATCTGTTAGTCTCCGCGCTCGTGAAGAGCAGTCGGCCAGCGGCGAGCCCTCGGCGCGGCCCGCCAGGAAAGAGCGGCGCGCGAGGTGCCGCTCGGCGCGTCGCGAGCCTGGGCGGCGTCGCGGTCGCGCTCGCCGCGCTCGCGCCCGCGTGCTCTCAGGGCGAGGGCGAGGGGCGCATCGTCGGCACGCTCGACGCGCCGGACTGCTGGACCGGAGCGTTCGAGCTCGAGCCGGATTTCCTCGCCGCCGTCCCGTACCGCGACGCGCTCACGCTGCGCATCCAGAGCGGGAGCGACTTTCAGAACTTCTCCGACGGGCTCACGATCTTGATCAACGATCGGACGCAGATCCGGCCCGAGCCGAGCCGCGGCTTCGCCGGGCGCTACCGCGAGCCGCTGCCCGTCGATCTACCGCCGGCGGTCACGCCGCCGGGCATGCCGGTGAGGGGCGACGCCTCGCCGGCCCTCGTGAACATGACGCTCTACCTCCAGAGGAGCTGCCGCACGCAGACGGTCACGCTCCAGGCGGTCGACGAGGTGACCATCCCGGCGGACGGCACGTGCACCGCGCCCGCCCTCCGCGGCTCCGATCCGACGCAGGGGTGCGCGCCGGACGCGGAGCTGCCGGCGGGCGTCGGGAGCGGCAAGAGCGTCATCGCCTTCACGAGCGTGTCGAACGGGAGGCTCGACGAGGAGACCGCGGCCGAGCGCCTCAACGCCGGCTGCTTCGACGTGTACCTCGCGGATCCCCGCGAGGCCACGCCCGACGGCCCGCCTCCGCCGTGCCGCGGTCACATCCGCGGCTCGTTCTCGTTCTTCTTCGAGCGCGGGCGACCGAGCCAACCCTTCCCGTGACCGCCGCGAGCGCGGACGCGCGGACGGCGCCGCTGTAGGGAGCTCGGAGCCGTCGTCGCCCTCGCGGGCCGCGCCCGAGGGTGATGCTTGCGTGCCTCTGCCGAGGCCGATAGCGTCATCAATAGTGGAAAGATCTGGCGCCCTACATGCGTTCGGGGCACGCGCCGCGGCGCTGGGCACGGTGGTCGTGCTCGGTTTGCTCGCGGGCGAGGCCCACGCGGCCGACGCGGCCGCCGGTGGCCCCGCGCTCCGGCAGGCGCGCGCCGCGTGGGATCGCCGCGCGCTCGAGACCGCCGAGCCCCTCTACCGCGAGGCGCTCGAGAAGGGCGGGCTCGCGCCGAACGAGGTGCTCGAGGGGTATGTCCGCCTCGGATCGATCCGCGCCGTGCTCGGCAAGCGCGACTCCGCGATCGCCGCGTTCCGCGCCGCGTCGATCCTCGACTCGGACTTCAACGTCCCGGGCGAGGCCGGGTCGAAGGGCGCGGCCCTCGCCGAGCGCGCGAAGCGCGACACCGCGAAGATCGGCAGCATCCAGCTCGCGGTGCAGGCGCCGCGCGAGGTGCAGCCCGGGAAATCGTTCACGATCACGGCGACCCTCGACAAGGCCCACCTCCCCATCGTGAGCCGGATCGGCGTCATCGCCAAGGACGGCACCACCGGCAAGGAGGTCTCGCTCGACGCGAAGCCCGACGAAGCCGTCGAGTTCGAGATCGACTCCGACATCACGCTCCCCGGCGCGAGCATCCTCGTCCACGTCGACGCGCTCGACGGCCACGACAACCGCCTCGCGTCGACCGAAGAGCGCGTGCGCGTCCCCGAGAAGGACACCGACAAGGGCGCGGTCGCCGGCCGATCGGGCTCGAAGGAGGGCAGCGGCGGCAGCGGCGGCGACAAGCCCGCCGGCGATCCCGACGTCCGCAAGGGCGGCGCGTTCTGGTCGTCGCCGTGGCCCTACGTGATCGGCGGGATCGCCCTCGTCGGGGCCGGCACCGCGGTATTCTTCGGGACGCGCCCGTCGCCGAACGTGTCGGTCGGACAGGTGGGGGTCCGGGAGCAGTGATGGACCGATTGACCCGAACCAGGAGAGCGACGTGCCGCAGGATCGCGCCCATCGCCCGGACATGAGCTCGGGTCCCTCGAGCCACGACGGCGGCGTGCCCTCGCAGGTCCCCTCGGGATCGATGCCGGACATCCGGAACGGCGGCACGTACTTCCTCGGGCGCTACCGCGTCGTCGACGAGATCGGCATCGGCGGCATGGCGAGCGTGCACCTCGCGCGCATGGACGGCCCCGGCGGCTTCCAGAAGTGGGTCGCCATCAAGAAGATCCACGCGCACCTCGTCGAGGACGAGTCGTTCGTCCAGATGTTCCTCGACGAGGCCCGCGTCGCCGCGCGGATCTCGCACCCGAACGTCGCCACGGTCTTCGACCTCGGAAAGCACGAGGACACGTACTGGATCGCGATGGAGTACCTCCACGGCGAGCCGCTCCGCGAGGTGATGCGGCGGACCGAGGAGCTCGGGACGGCGATGCCGCCCGAGATCGCCTGCCGTGTCATCGCGGACGCCGCCGAGGGTCTGCACGCCGCGCACGAGCTGCTCGGCAAGAACGGGGAGAAGCTGAACCTCGTCCACCGCGACGTCACCCCGCACAACTTGTTCGTCACGTACGACGGCGTCACGAAGGTCGTCGACTTCGGCATCGCGAAGTTCAGCTCGCGCATGAGCCACACGCGCGCCGGCACGCTGAAGGGCAAGCTCGCGTACATGTCGCCCGAGCAGGTGCACGGCGAGGGCATCGACCGGCGCACCGACATCTTCGCGCTGGGCGTCGTGCTCTGGGAGCTCACGACCGGGCAGCGCCTCTTCCGGATGGAGAGCGACCTCGACACGCTCGCCAAGGTGCAGGAGTGTAACGTCCCGCGCCCGTCGACCTTGATCCGCGGCTACCCGGTCGACCTCGAGAAGATCGTGATGAAGGCGCTCGCGAAGAACCGCGGCGAGCGCTTCCGCACCGCGCGCGAGTTCTCCCGCGCGCTCCAGTCGCTCCTGATGCGGCGCGGCCTCTTCATCGCCTCGGATGAAGTTGCAGCTTACACGCAGTCGGTCTTCACCGACCGCATCCAGAAGCGCGAGGCGCACCTCCGCTGGGCGGCCGAGGTCACGCAGACGATCAACGTCGACCAGCTGCTGTCGAAGCCGAAGATCGGCCCCGAGTTCACGAACTCGGAGGTGCAGCCGTCGTCGCCGGGGATCGCCGCGGCCAAGCCCGCGCCGGCGGCCGGCCAACCGCCGAGGCCGGCCGCGGGGATGCCGCCGCCGGGGCCGCAAGGGCAGATGCCGCCCCTCGGGCCGCAGCTCCTGCCCGACGACGCGAAGGAGACCGGCGCGTCGCTGACGACGCCGCGCGCGCCCGCGCCGATGCCCACGAGCGGACCGCAACGCGGACGCGCCCCTGCCCCGCCGCGCCCGGCCGCAGGCGCGCCGGCGACGTTGCCGCCGCCGTCGATCGACGAGCCGCATCCGGCCGACGGCGACGGGCCGACGATCCAGGCCGGCCCGATGATGGAAGAGGCCCTCGCCGCGCGCGGGATCGGCCTCAGCGAGCCGCCGACCCTGATGGAGATCGCGCCGGAGGATCGCCCGCGCCCGCGCCGCCCCGGGGCCGCGCACGGCGTCGAGACGATCGAGCCGGAGGACTTCGAAGAGGAGGAGGACGGCGACGCGACGATCGTCGCGAACGCGCGCGAGCCGGGGCACGCACACGAGAGCGGCCCGGCGTTCCCGCAGCCGCCTCCCGCGGCGGGCCGCAACCCGGGCGCCCCCATGCCGCCGGGCCCGGCTCCGGCGCCGCCGCGGCCGATGCCGCCGCAGCGCTTCGGCGCGACGGCGGGCATCCCTCAGACCGCTCCGCTCGCGCCGCCGCCGCCGGGCGGCTACGCGCCGTCGTTCACCGGTGAGGTGCCCTTCGCCGATCCGATGCCGATGTCCGGCCAGACCCCGATGGGGATGCAGCAGCCCGGCTTCGACTACGGCCAGCCGCCGATGCACCTCGGCGACGGTTATCCACGCCAGGGACCTCACCCGACGGGCCAGAGCGGCGAGTTCATCCATCGAGGCCATCCCTCGAACCGGATGCCGCCGCACCTCGGTCGCGACAACCGCACGATGACCGCGCAGCGCTTCAAGCGCCGCCCGCCGATGTGGGTCGTCGCCGCGCTCTCATGCTCGATCGCGCTGCTCATCGCAGGCGTCGTCATCGCGATCATCTCGACGACGAGCCCGGGTCCGCGCGCGCAGCAGGGCGGCGCCGCGACCACCGCGACGGCCGGCGCGGTCGCCGGTCCGTTCACCGCGGCGCGCACCGCGTTCAACAGCGTCGTGTCGGCTGCGCCGCCCGCGCCGACCACCCCGACCGGGATCGCCCCGCCGCCGACGGCGATCGTGCCGCCGCCGCCTGCGCACACCGGCGAGCCGAGCGCGGTCGTCACCGCGCCTGCCGTCGTCACGGCTCCGCCGGTCGTCCCCACCGCGCCGCCCGTCCAGCCGACCGCCGCGCCGGCGCCGGCGCCGACCCCGGCCCCCACCGCGCCACCTGCCACCGCGCGCCCGACCCCCGCGCCGGCTCCGACGCCGAAGAAGTCCACTGCGCTCGGCGCGCTCACCGTCGTCTGCATGCCGAAGTGCGATCAGATCATCGACAACGGCACGCCCCTCGGACCGGGCCACATCTTCAACCGCCCCGTCCCCTCGGGTCGGCACGCGCTCGTGCTCTCCGCGCCCAACGGCGTGAAGAAGACCCTCCAGGTCGAGGTCATTCCCGAGCAGACCAAGGAAGTGCGCATCTCGATGGACAAGCCCTGAGCGGACGCAGCGCGCCTGCCGCGCGCCGCCCGAACGGGGCTGTTGCCCGAAGCGCTGTCTCGGCCCAGTATTGGGGCGTGGCTTGGCGACCGGCCAGGCCGGCTTCGTAGCTTCCCCGATGAGGACCGCCCGCGCGTTTGCTCTCTGTCTCGTGCTCGGCGCGGCTTGCAAGGGCAACCGCCAGATCGGGCTCGAGATCACGCTCCCGAGCGACCTCGTGTCGACGACCGCGTGGTTCGAGGTCGGCGCCTACAAGGACGCGACCTGCGCGGCGGTCGCGCCGATGCTCGGCAACGGCGTGCCGGAGGGCGCGACGGCGCGCGTCGCGTTCCGCCGAGAAGACGCCGTCGGCCCGAAGTTCGGCGACATCCCGAACGGCAAGTACGCGTTCGCCGCGGTCGCGCGCGACGAGGACTGCGCCGTGCTCGCGCGGGGCTGCCGCGAGGCGGACGTCGGCGACGTCGACAAGGTGGCGATCCGGATGGACGCGGCCGAGGACGACACGGGCCGCTGCGCGGTCGGCGCGTCGTGCCAGGCCGCGAAGTGCGTCCCCGCGAACGACAACACGGATCCGAGCGTCGGCGCGGGCTGCTCGCTCGAGCTCCTCGGCGCCGGCCCGCTCGTCAACTCCGCGGGCGGCCAGGGGACGCTCGTGAGCTCGCCGGCGATCGTCGCGACGACGACCGGCTTCATGATCGTTTACCGCGAGCTCGATCCCAACAGCAACCTCGCGCGCCTCATCCTGCTTCCGCTCGATCCGTCCGGCGGCGCGCTCGGGCCCGAGAAGCCGGGCCTCCCCGAGCGCTGCGGCAGCTCGGACGAGACCGACGGCGTCGGCCTCGTCGTGAAGGGTGAAGACGCGATGGTCGCCCTCGCGCGCGCGCCGTGCGACGGCAAGCCCGCGCTCGAGCTGCTCAACTTCAAGACGACGAACGACGACCTCCCAGGCGCTCCGACGATCGGCAAGTTCTTCGTCTCGAGCTCGCCGACGGGCGTACGCGTCTCGCTCGGCCCGGCCCGCGCGTCCGCGCTCCGGCCCCAGGGCGGCCTCGTCGTCTTCACCGAAGGCGGCGTCGGGCGCATCGCGAGCATGGATCCCGCGAAGGGCATCGTCGGACCGAACGGCACCTTCGGCGGGACGAGCGGCGTGACCGACGCCTGGGTCAGCGCGAGCGACCGCGTGCTCGCCCTCCTCGCGGCCGGCGTCGGCGGGCTCCCGGCCGGGGGCGGCGACGCCGGCGCCGACGAGGAGGATCCGGGCGATCCCTCCACCGATCCGACGCTCCGCCTCTTGATGCTCCCGGTGAACACCGCGGTCGAGTCGATCAACGCGACGACCAACGCGCCGCGCGCGCCGATCACGTTCCCCGGCGAGTGGGGCTCGCTCGCCACGCTCGCGGGCCGCGTCATCGTGCTCAGCGACGGCAGCGGCCCCGGACGCTCGGTGACGTACCGCGCGTTCGATCTCGGCCGCGACACCCCCGCCGACACGAGCGGCTTCTCGGTCGAGGGCGCCGGCAAGGTGACCGCCGGCGACGTCACGATCCTCGGAAACCGCGCCTACTTCGCCGCGCTCAAGCAAGGGTCCATCGGGCTCCACGTCTACGACAACGCGTCGACGACGCTGACGCCGCTGAGCCAGGTGTCGTTCGGCCGCGAGCCGCGCATCTCCGCGATCGGCAACGTCCGCGACGGCCGCATCTCGGTCGCCGCCACGGCATCGCGCGTCGCGGTCGCGTGGACGACCGCGAAGGTGCTCGGCGGCAACGATCCCGCCGGCGGATACGCCGTGTTCGCCTGCACCAACTGAGCTGCGAGGACGCGGCGGCCCCGCCCCCCGCGCGCCGCTAACCGCCGTCGCGTCCCGCCCCGACGTCGCGCCGCGCCGACGGCGAGCCGTGGACGCAGACGCGCGCTCACCTCGTGAACGGCGAGCGGATCACGCGTGACGCGAGCGGATCACGCGTGACGCGAGCGGATCACGCGTGACGCGAGCGGATCACGCGTGACGCGCGCGGATCACGCGTGACGGCGGCGGATCACTTCGTGAACGGCGGCGGGGAGTAGATCTTCGTGATGTTGGCGCCGCCGACGAACGCGTAAGAGCCGGCTGTCCCGTAGCCGTAGGCGGTGATCCCGAACGCCTTGTCGCCGGCCATCGCGTGGGGGCCCTCGCTCAGCGCGCAGGTCCGCGTCTCGAACTCGACGCCGCCGATGACGCCGGCAGGTCGCCGCGCGCAAGACGCCGGGAGCGGGCTACCGTCGATGGTGATCTCGGCGCCCACCGGCATCGCCACGACGACGAAGTTCTCGCGCCAGGACTTCGGCACCGAGAAGAGGTAGTTTCGCCGGTACTGATCGATCGCCGGGAAGATCGAGAGCGACGGGTCTCCCTTGAGCGAGCCCTGGAGCCACTCCTGCGCGACGAGGATCTGCGCGATCGCGATCGGCTCGGTCGACTCGACGATGAAGTCCTTCTGCGCGTAGGTCTCCCTCATCTCGCCGGGCTCCAGCGTGAACGAGTCGAAGGGCGCCGGCAGGTTCGTCGTCACCGTCGCGCTCGTCGCCACGCCCATGAAGCGGATGATGTCCGGCTCGATCCAGCCGCCCGTCGAGCGCACGGCGCTGTGCGGGATGACGAAGCGCTTTCCGTACGACTCGACGGGGAAGAGCTGCTCCTCGAGGTGATCGAGGCAGCACGTTCCGTATTCACCGCTCGGCGGCGTCGGGACGCCGCTCTGGTTGACCGGAGCGGCCGACATCTCGGTGCCGGTGAAGACGGCCACCGGCTTGCTCGCGACGACCGTGGAGCCGGTGAAGTCGCCGGGGTTGCCGTGCGACTCGAGGTTGAACACGTCGAACGGGCCGAGCGTGACGGTCACCTCGCCGTCCTTGGCGAGCGCGGGGAAGCCGGGCGCCTCGAGCGTCGGCGTCGACGTTCGGATCGTGACCGACGTGCCCTCGTGGACGCCGACCACGGTGATGTACGCCCGTCGTACGCCGGCGAGCGGGACCGGCGCGGGGTAGGCCGTCGGGTAAGCCAAGACGCGATGGACCAGACCGAGGCCGCCGCGGGGGATGAGGAGCGAGCCGTCGTTCGAGAACGCCTGCGCGAGCGCGTTCAGCTGATAGACGACGATCGGCGCGGTCGACGTGATGCGGAAGGCGTTCGACGTGATGACGGTCCCAGGCCCCTCGTTCGCCGCCTGCAAGCTCCCGTCGACCTCCCGCGTCGGCATCACGACGGTCTCGACGTTGCCGCCGGGGATCGCGAGCTTCTTCACGACGGTGAGCTGCCGCGGCTCTCCGGGCGGCGCGTCGTTCTGCTCGATCGTCACGTCGGCGAGCGAGCCGCCCGGGTTGGCGACGACGACGCCCCACGGCGCGGCCTGGGCGTTGTTGCCGGGGTCGACGGTCTGGTCGAGATCGACGGCCCAGAACTCGCAACCCACGTTCGAGGGAGACCCCTCGTCGACCGCCTTGCACCCCGACTGGCACGCGCCGTCGAGGCACGCCTCGTCCGCCCCGACGCACTCGCCGATCTTCTCGCCGACCGCGCCGCCGTCGGCGTCGCAGCGATGGATGTCGAAACCGACGCAGACGCGGCCGTCGACGCAAGCGCTCTCTCCGCCCAGCCCACCGAGCCCGCCGCTGCCGCCGGGGCCGGCTCCGTTCGGGCCGTCTCGACCGTCGTCGAACCCCTGGCGGGCGCTGCCGCAAGCGAGCACGATCGAGGCGACGACGACGGCGGACGGGAAAGCTCGAGCGAGGCGCATGGCGGGACGCTCCTAGCGCGACAACGCTAGGTGCGCCGCCCTTTTTTCGTGCCGAACCCTGAATTTCGAGCGACGCGCCGCCCGCCCGTCTCCGCAGGTCGACGACGGTGCTAAAGCCCGTCGTGATGCGAACCGTCACGCTCGAGGCGGAGATCGACGAGCTGTCGCCGGGCGGCGCGGGCGTCGCGATCTGCGCGATCGAAGGCGAGCGGCGCGCCGTGTTCGTCCCGGGCGTCCTCCGCGGCGAGCGCGTGCGCGCCGAGGTCGATCTCGAACGCCGGCCCGCGCGCGGACGCCTGCTCGACGTGCTCGAGCCGAGCGCCGCGCGCGTGACGCCGCCGTGCGCGCACGTCGACCGATGCGGCGGCTGCGACTGGATGGCCCTCGCGCCCGAGGAGCAGGCGCGGGAGCACGCCGCCATCGTCGGTCGACTCCTCGGCGTCCCACCGAAGAGCCACCCCGCGGTGCGTGCCCTCGCCTACCGGACCCGCGCGCGCGTCCACGTCGAGGCGAAGCGCGGCCGCGTCCTCGTCGGGATGTACGCCCGCCGCTCCCACGAGCCGGCGAGCGTGGACACGTGCGTCGTGCTCGATCCGGCGCTCGACCGCGCGCGCGCCGCGCTCGCCGGATGGCTCGAGGGCGCGGCCGGACGCGGCGAGGCGCAGCTCGCGCTCGGGCAGCCCGGCGAGCCGCGCCGTGCCGTGCTCGATCTCCGCTGGAGCGGCGAGCTGCCGGGCGCCGTGTTCGGCCGGCTCGAGCGCGCCGCCCTGTCGGGAGAGCTCGGCGGCGCGCGCGTCTTCTCCGGCGGCGCCTCGCTCCCCGGCGGACGGCGCGGCGGCAGCGCCGATCCGCGCCTCGCAGCGACGCCGGCGAAGATCGGCGATCCGACGCCGTTCATCGTCGGGGCCGACGACGCGCCGCTCCGCCTCGCCCCGGGAGGCTTCTCGCAGGCGACCGAGGCGGGCAACGCGCAGCTCGCTCGTCGCGTCGGCGACCTGGCGCGCGAGCTCGCCGACGGTCCGTGCGTCGAGCTGTACGCAGGCGCGGGCAACCTCACGGTGCTCCTCGCGCGCGATCGCGAGGTCGTGGCGGTCGAGCAAGATCACGACGCCTGCGAGGCCGCGCGCGCGAACCTCGCCGCCCGCGGCCTCACGGCGCGCGTCGTCGAGGCGGACGCGAGCGCCCACGAGATCCCCCGAGCCACGCGCCTCGTCGTGCTCGATCCGCCGCGTGAGGGCGCGCGCGCCGTCGCCGAAGCGCTGGCCGCGCGCGCCGCCAGGGGCCCCACCGGGCGCGCGCCGGCGGTGGTGTACGTCGCGTGCGATCCGCCGACGCTCGCCCGCGACGCGCGGATCCTGACGACGGCGGGGTACGTCGTCCGCGCGATCGAGACGTTCGAGATGTTCCCGCAGACGAGCCACGTCGAGACCGTGGTGGTCTTCGATCCGCCGGGGCGCCCCGGAGCACGCCCGTGACGGCTCCGGCGGAGCGGCCGCCGCGGGCGAAGGGCTCACGACGCGCTTCGCTCACCACGATCGTGCGCCGCGCGATGACCGGGGAGTGCGCGCTCCCCGCGGGCTCGGCGCTGCTCGTGGCCGTGAGCGGTGGCCCAGACTCGATGGCGCTCCTCTCCGTCCTCGCGCGCGTCGGTCCGTCGCTCGATCTCACCGTCCACGCGCACGGCGTCGACCACGGCCTCCGGGCCGACGCGGCCCGCGAGCTCGATCTCGTCGAGGCGTTCGCGCGCTCGATCGGCGTGCCGTTCGCCCGTACGCGCGTCGCGCTCTCCGCGGGCGCGAACCTCCAGGCCCGCGCGCGGGAGCTCCGCTGGCGAGCCCTGACCGACGCCGCGGCGAGCCTCCGCGCGGCGATCGCCACGGCCCACCACGCCGACGATCGCGCCGAGACCGTGCTGATGCGCCTGCTCCGCGGCGCCGGCGCACGCGGCCTCGGCGTCCTGCCCCCGCGAGCCCGCGCGCCCGAGGCGCCCTCGATCGCGGTCGTGCGTCCCCTCGTCCGGGCGCGGCGCGCCGACGTCCTGCTACACATCGAGCGCCACGCCGTACCCTGCGCGCACGATCCGTCGAACGCCGACCCGCGGTACCTCCGCACCGCAGTGCGGCGTGACGTCCTCCCTCTGCTCGCCAAGCTCGACCCGAACGTCGTGCGGCACCTCGAAGCGCTCGCGGACGAGCTCGTCAACGCCGAGCCACGTGGTAAGTCGCCGGAATGGGCGTCCTCTTTGCCGCGCTCCACGCAGGTGGCCATCGCGCGGCTGCAGACGTCCGAGGCGGCGGACGCGCGGGTCTGGTTGCCCGGGGGCCTGACGGTGAGCACCGATCCGCGTGCGCGCCTCCGCGCGCGCGACCGCGACGAAGGCGGTCGCCCCCGGGCCCCGGGAGCGCGACCACGTGTTGTCTCCGAGAAACCAAGTGGTTAGCCTGCTCGTGTCCGGTGGCTGACTTCGGCCGGCAGCCGAGGTCGCGCGGCCTCGAATCCGGCGTTCGAGCCACCGGCAGGCATCCCCGTCCGATCGCGTCCGTCGTGAGGCCCGAGCGAGGAATCCGCGCAGCGTGGACGAGAGCCCGTCTCGGGCCGAAGAAAACACCAACCTCTTGCGAATCCGACCCTCGATGGAGGGCATCTGACGTAGTAGCCTAGGAATCTGAGGTCCTCGTGAAGCAATCCCACAAAACGCTCCTTCTCTGGGTGGTCCTGATCGTGATGTTCCTCACGATCTGGCAGTTCTTGACCCCCCCCGACAAGAAGGTGCCCGTCGCGTTCAGTGACTTCGTCACCGAGGTCAAGGACGGCAAGGTCGACGAGATCAAGATCAAGGATCGCGAGTACACCTACCGCGTCCGCGGCGCCGATCAGGCGAAGGGCGGCGGGTGGAAAGAGGCCGTGGGCCCGGTGGCCGACGAGAAGCTGGTCGAGAACCTCAAGCCGACCGACCCGAAGACGACACCCCCGAAGGTCTTCTTCGAGAAGGAGGACCAGTCGCCGTTCTGGTCGAGCACGATCATCACGCTCATCCCGATGGCGTTCTTGATCCTGATGTTCTTCCTGTTCATGCGGCAGCTCCAGGCGGGCGGCGGCAAGGCGATGAGCTTCGGCAAGTCGAAGGCGCGGATGCTCTCCGACTCGCAGAACAAGGTGACGTTCGCCGACGTCGCCGGCGTCGAGGAAGCGAAGGACGAGGTCGAGGAGATCATCGCCTTCCTCAAGGACCCCAAGAAGTTCCAGCGCCTCGGAGGCCGCATCCCGAAGGGCGTCCTCATGATCGGCCCGCCGGGCACCGGCAAGACGCTCCTGGCGCGCGCGATCGCGGGCGAGGCGGGCGTCCCGTTCTTCAGCATCTCCGGCTCGGACTTCGTCGAGATGTTCGTCGGCGTCGGCGCGAGCCGCGTCCGTGACCTCTTCGAGCAGGGCAAAAAGCACGCTCCCTGCATCATCTTCATCGACGAGATCGACGCGGTCGGGCGTCACCGCGGCGCCGGCCTCGGCGGCGGTCACGACGAGCGCGAGCAGACCCTGAACCAGCTCCTCGTCGAGATGGACGGCTTCGAGTCGAACGACGGCGTCATCATCATCGCCGCGACGAACCGCCCCGACGTCCTCGACCCTGCGATCCTCCGCCCCGGCCGCTTCGACCGCCGCATCACGGTCAACCGCCCGGACGTCCGCGGCCGCGAGGCGATCCTCCGCGTCCACACGAAGCGCGTCCCGCTCTCGCCGGACGTCGACATGGAGGTCATTGCGCGCGGCACGCCCGGCTTCGCCGGCGCCGATCTCGAGAACCTCGTCAACGAAGCCGCGCTCCTCGCGGCGCGTCAGGACAAGGACGCCGTCAGCCAGGCGGACTTCGAGCTGGCGAAGGACAAGGTCCTCATGGGCTCCGAGCGCCGCTCGATGGTCATGACGGACGAGGAGAAGTGGAACACGGCGGTCCACGAGGCCGGCCACGCGGTCATGATGATCGCGAACAAGGACCACGATCCGATCCACAAGGTCACGATCATCCCGCGCGGCCGCGCGCTGGGCGTGACGATGCCCCTGCCCCGCGGCGACGTCCTCGGTCGCTCGAAGGAGCAGTTCGAGGCGCAGATCCAGTCGGCCCTCGGCGGCCGCATCGCCGAGGAGATCTTCTTCGGCAAGCTGACGACCGGCGCGTCGAACGACATCCGCCAGCTCACGGCCATCGCCCGCGCGATGGTGTGCGAGTACGGCATGTCGAAGCTCGGTCCGCTGGCCTACGGCAGCGAGGAGGGCTCGATCTTCCTCGGCCGCGACTACAACCAGCGGAGCCAGGACTACTCGGAGCAGACCGCGCGCGAGATCGACCAGGAGGTCCGCCGCATCATCGACGAGCAGTACGCGACGGTGAAGGCGCTGCTCGAGGGCAAGCGCGAGCGCGTCGAGGCGATCGCCAAGGCGCTGCTCGAGCGCGAGACGCTCGACGCCGAGGAGCTGACGGCGCTGCTCGAGGGCCGCGAGCTCCCGCCCCGCCAGCGCGTCGTCATCCCGACGTACGCCGAAAAGGAGAAGGCGAAAGCCGACAAGCGCAAGGCCGCGAGCATCTTCGGCGGTCCGCCGAAGCCCGCGACCTCCGGCTGATCCGTCATCTCCGTCGCTCGCGCGGGCTCGCTCTTCGGAGCGAGCCCGCCTGCGTTTTGTGCCCGCACCCAGCGGCGTCTACTCTCTCCCGCCGTGATACATCACGCCGAAGGCCCGACGAGTGAACCGACGTGGACCGAGTCCAGCTCCGCTGGACGGACTCCGCATAGCTCCACGACGCTCCGCGGACACCCGACGAGTGAACCGACGTGGACCGAGTCCAGCTCCGCTGAACGGAGTCCACGTAGGTCCACGAGGCTCGGCGGAGGCCGAGCCGAGTGAACGTCATTGGCTTCGACGATGGGCCGTTCCCACGGGAGCACCGTGGCGACGTGCTCCTCGTGGGTGTCGTGTGCTCGGGTACGCGCGTCGACGGGATCGTGAGCGGCCGCGTGCGGCGCGACGGCGCCGACGCGACCCGCCGGATCGTGGAGCTCGTACGCGCGAGCCAGTTCGGCTCGCACGTCCAGGCGGTGATGCTCCAGGGGATCGCCGTCGGCGGGTTCAACGTCGTCGACATCCACGCGCTCTCGAGCGCGCTGCACGTCCCGGTCTTGATCGTCGTGCGGAGGCCGCCCGACATGGCCTCGGTGCGCCGGGCGCTCCTCGCGGAGGTGCCATCGACGGGACGCCCACGCGTTCGCGGCGCAGCGCGCAAATGGCGGCTGATCGAACAGGCCGGCGCGCTCGAGATCGTCGGGCCGTCGCGCCGATCGCTCAAGCGGGCCTCGGGGCTCGCCGCGAGCGGACCGAAGCTCTGGATCCAACGCGCGGGGCTGACGCTGGACGAGGCGCGCCGCGTCGTGACGGCGACGACGCTGCACGGGAACATCCCGGAGCCGCTGCGCGTCGCGCACCTCATCGCGGGCGGGATCACCACGGGGACGAGCCGCGGACGCGCCTGAATCCATCGCCCGCGGGACCTGTGCCAACGGCACACCGTCGGCGCGCGGCGGACCATGATCTTGCGCACTTAGCGACGGCACGCCCATTGAATGGACAGCACGGCGTGGGACTTCGCGCAGCGCTCGCGGGCGCGATCTTCATCGTGGCGCTCCCCGTCTCGGCCCGCGCCGACGGCGACGACGGGCTGCGCCTCACGTGGACCGCGCCGTCTGGGTGCCCGTCGAGCGCCACGGTGCGCGCCGCGATCCTTCGCGATGCCCAGCCTCGCCGCGCGCCGAGCGAGCCGCTCGACGCGGACGCGCGCGTCGAGCAGAAGGCTAGCACCGATGGCTGGCGCGTCCGGTTGCGCACCCGACAGGGGGCGCAGGCTGGGGAGCGGGAGATCGAAGCTGCGACGTGCGGCGCCCTCGCCGACGCGACTGCGGTGATCCTCGCCCTCGCGCTGGCGCCTCCCGGCGCCGACGCGGCGTCCGCCTCGGCGGCGCCGGGAGACGCCCCCGCGCCGCCCGCTTCGGCGACCCCCGGTTCCGCGCCGCCGGAGGACGAAGGCGCAGCACCCGCGGCCCGGCGAGATCGCCGCGGCACATCGAACGGAAGCGCGCGCGAGCGCCGGGTCGCGCTCGGGGTATCGGCGGCGGGAGACGCCTCGAGCTTGCCCGCGCCGACCCTCGGCGGCTCGCTGACGCTGGCGTGGACGCCGGGCCGGTTTCGCGTCGAGCTCGACGCGCGCCGATGGATCTCGCAGGCGGGGAGCGTGCCGTCGTCGAACGCGGGGGCGCGGTTCTCGATGACCTCCATCGGCGGGCGCGGTTGCTGGACGGCGCTGAAGGCGGGCCTCGTCGACCTCGCGCCGTGCGCGGGCGCGGACGGACACATCGTCGCGGCGTCGGGCTACGGGGCCGACGCCAACTTCGCCGCCGGCGCCGAGTGGACGACCGTCGCCGGCGGGGCGCTGGCCCGCCTCTCGCTCACGACGTGGCTCGCGCTCCGCGCCCGGGGCGAGGCGATCGTGCCGCTCGCGCGCCCCACCTTCGTCGTGGAGAACGACGGCCCCGTGCACCGGCCCCCTACCCTCGGCGCCGCGGCCTCTCTCGGGGCCGAGCTGCTCTTTTTGTAACGGAACGCCGTGGCCGCTTCCACTCACCTCCCGAGACTCGTGCCCCCCGACGCGGTCGAACCGTCGCGATCGGAGCGCGCGGGCTCTCCATTCCCTCTGAAACACTCCGCCGCTCCGCTTCGTTCCGCGTCGTCGGCGAGCGGTCTGCCGCGGACCTCGGCAGATCCGCCGCAGGCCTTCGTGTGCCTCGAGCTCGACGACGTCTACCGCGAGCACTTCGCCTTCGTCTGGCGGAGCGCGAGACGGCTCGGGGTGGGCGAAGCGTCGATCGACGACGTGGTCCAGGAGGTCTTCGTGATCGTGCATCGACGGCTCGGTGAGTTCGAGGGCCGCTCCGCGCTCCGCACGTGGCTCTTCGGGATCACGCTCCGCGTGGCGCGTGATCACCGCCGCCAAGCAGCGCGCAAGCGCCCGGAGGCCGCGGTCGATCCCGACACGCTGCGGGCCACCTCGCCCGGCCCGGCCGAAGCGATGGAGCGAGCGGAGGCGGCGCGCGTGCTCCACGCGATCCTCGACGAGATGGATGACGATCGCCGCGAGGTCTTCGTCATGGCCGAGCTCGAGCAGATGACGATGCCCGACATCGCCGAGACGCTGGGCGTCAACGTGAACACCGCGTACGCGAGGCTCCGCGCGGCGCGGCAGGCCTTCGAGGCGGCGCTCGCGCGCCATCGCGCGCGCGACGAATGGAGGCTCCGGTGACACCGCTCGGTCCCGACGCACGAGCGCTGCTCGCCGCCGCGCGCGACGGCGACGAGCCGTCCGACGACGACGCGGCACGCGTGCGAACGAAGCTCGCGGCGCGCCTCGCCGTCGCCGCCGCGGCCGGCGTGACGGCCGCGACAGCGACGAAGACCGCAGGTGCGGCGGGCACCGGCGCGGGCGTCGCCTCCGGCGCGGGAGTCGCCTCCGGCGCAGGGATCGCCTCCGGCGCAGGGATCGCCTCCGGCGCGGGAGTCGCCTCCGGCGCAGGGATCGCCTCCGGCGCGGCGGCGACCGGAAGCGTTGGAGCGAAGCTCCTCGTCGCCGTGGCGTTGCTTGGAGGGACGGCGACCACGAGCGCGATCCTGCTCCAGCGAGAAGCCACGGAGCCGCGGGCCGCCGAGGCGCCTGCGAGCGTCGGCGCCGCGACCGCGAGCCATCCGACTCCCGCTTCGTCACCGACGTGGGCAGCTCCCGCGGCGCGGCCCCCGAGCTCCTCCGAGACTGCCACTCCGGCGACGGCCGAACCGCTACCCGGCGCGCTCGCGACGCCACCCGCAGCGGCAGCGCAATCCACAGCGGCTCCGTCGGTGGCTTCTCCGTCCGCGGCGGCGCCGCCCGTGGTGTCTTCACCGGCGGCGACACCTCCCGCGCGCGGCGCGAGCGTGGCGCGCCTCGATCCGAACACGCGCGCGGCGGCGACGACGTCACCGCGCGCGCCGGCGCCCGCCTCGGGGGCGAACGAACACCACGACGTCCCCGCCACGACGGGGGCGTCGGGCGCTGCACCCGAGCCGCGCGCCGGCGTGCCGTCGATCGCGGCCTCACCCGGCGCTGCCGGCGACGCCGTCGCCGAGGAGGCCTCGCTCCTCCGCGCCGCCCGCGACGCCCTCGCGCGCGGCGACAGCTCCGCGGCGCTCACGCGGGTGGACGAGCACGCGGCGCGCTTCCCTCGCGGCGCGCTCGGCGAAGAACGTCAGGCTACGCGCGTCTTCGCGCTCTGCGCGGCCGGCCGGATCGCCGAGGCGCGCGCCGCGGCGACCACCTTCGTGACCGCGAGCCCGCGCTCGCCGCTCGCCGCCCAGGTGCGTCGTTCCTGCGCCGACGTGAGCGCGACCGGCGGAGGCGCCCGGCGCTGATCGGGCCTGCAGGCCCACGCCACTCGTGGCACGTGTCCTAGCTCGACCAACGAAGGACCGCGGATCCGCTCGCGCCGCGGAAGCCCAGCACACCTCACAGGCCGCGGAAGCAGCGCACCTCGTGGGCCGCTGCGGAAGCCCCAGCGCAACCCGCAGACCGCTGCGGAAGCCCCAGCGCAACCCGCAGGCCGCTGCGGAAGCCCCAGCGCAATCCGCAGAAGCCTTGGCGTCATCTACGATGCACGATTTCTTCACGAGGCGACCGCAGCGCGGCCACCCACGCGTATCCAGCTCGCAACGCGGGCACCGTCCTCGGTCGAAGGAGAGCTTCCCATGTCCCGATTGGCTTCGCTCGTCATCATCGCCGCCGCCGCGGCCTCCGTCCTGTCCGCCGTCGCGTGCAGCGGCGGGCAAATCGCCGTGGGCCGCTCCGATCAACAGCTCCTGACGCGCAAGGACGGCACCCCGACGGGCAACGGTCAGACCTGCTCGTGGGACGACACGGTCACCGACGACGGGCAGTCCACGCCCGCACCGAACGGGACGTACGCCGTGGGCGACAACTTCGCGGCGCCCGACGGCTGCAACGACTGCACGTGCACGACGCAGGGCATCATGTGCACGGTGCGCGAGTGCGGCGCCCCGGAGCCCGGAGCATGCCCGGACGACGCGAAGATCTGCTCCGACGGCACCGTCATCAGCCGCAGCGGGCCCGACTGCTCGTTCGCGGCGTGCCCGGACGAGCCGAACGGATGCTCGAGGGACGCTCACATCTGCCCGGACGGCTCGACGGTCGGACGCACCGGCCCGAAGTGCGAGTTCGTCTGCCCGGGCGATCCGGCGTGCGACATGGACGCGAAGCAGTGCCCGGACGGCAGCTTCGTCGGACGCACCGGCCCGAAGTGCGAGTTCGCGCCCTGTCCGTGACGAGCGGCCCGCGCGCGCGTGTGAGCGCGGCAGAGGCTGCGAAGCCCCACCCAGCGCGTCGCCTGCTCGAGCGGGCGGCGCGCTGTCGCTTGTGGTGGCTCGTCGTCGTCGCGCGCCCGTACCCGATCCGCCGGCAATCGCCGCCAAGCCCGAGCGCGACGCCTCCGCCTTACGCGCCCGGGCGATCGTCACGAGCCGCGCGCGCCGCACCGGCGATCGTCACGAGCCGCGCGCGCCGCACCGGCGATCGTCACGAGCCGCGCGCGCCGCACCGGCGATCGTCACGAGCCGCGCGCGCCGCACCGGCGATCGTCACGAGCCGCGCGCCGCGGCGGTAGAGCCCGCGCGGCACGCGTCACTTCGCAAAAAAACCGAGCCATTTCCAATACGCGAGGAGCCTTGCCGCGCACGGTGCACGGGACTAGCTTGCGCTCAGCTCACGCGAGCTCGGTCTCGCGCGAGAGCTCGAGGGGAGCAACCTCGAATCAAAGGAGCAGAGCTTCGCCATGGCCAGGAAGATTGCCATCAACGGTTTTGGTCGTATCGGTCGCTGCATCGTGCGCGCGCTGAACGAGCGCAAGGTGAGCGACCTCGAGGTCGTCGCCATCAACGACCTGACGGACGCGCGGACGCTCGCGCACCTCTACAACTACGACACGGTCCACGGCCGCGCCGAGGCGCGCGCGACCGCCGGCGAGGGCACGATCGAGATCGGCGGCAAGAAGATCAAGGTCCTCGCCGAGAAGGATCCGGGCAAGCTCCCCTGGAAGGACCTCGGCGTCGACATCGTGCTCGAGTGCACGGGCCTCTTCACCGACAAGGAGAAGAACAAGCCCCACCTCGACGCGGGCGCCAAGAAGGTCATCATCTCCGCGCCGGCGAAGAACCACGACGCGACCATCGTGCTCGGCGTCAACACCGAGCTCTACGACAGCGCGAAGCACTCGGTCATCTCGTGCGGCTCGTGCACGACGAACTGCCTCGCTCCGGTCGCCAAGGTCCTCCACGACACGTTCGGCATCAAGCGCGGCCTGATGACGACGATCCACTCGTACACGAACGACCAGGCGGTCCTCGACATCCCGCACCGCAAGGGCGACCTCCGCCGCGCGCGCGCCGCGGCGCAGAACATGATCCCGTCGTCGACGGGCGCCGCGAAGGCGCTCTCCGAGGTGCTCCCTGCCCTCGCCGGCAAGTTCGACGGTCAGGCCGTGCGCGTCCCGACGATGGACGTCAGCCTCGTCGACCTCACCTTCGAGACCGAGAAGCCCCTGACGAAGGACGCGATCCACTCGGCGATGAAGGCCGCGAGCGAGGGACCGCTCAAGAACATCCTCGGCTACACCGAGGAGCCGCTCGTCTCGAGCGACTACATCGGTGACCCGCGCTCGTCGATCTTCGACGGCACGATCACCCAGGTGATGGGCGACAACTTCGCCAAGGTCTTCAGCTGGTACGACAACGAGTGGGGCTTCTCGAACCGCATGATCGAGCTCGCGCAGCTCGTCTCGTCGAAGCTCTGAATCCGAGTCGGGGGCCGTCCGGCCCCCGCTCGCCCAACCTCGTCATCGAACACGCAGCTCGGAGAACCGCGTCATGACCACGCTCGATCGCATCACGCCGATCCGTGAGCTCCCCATCGAGAACAAGCGCGTCTTCATTCGCGTCGACTTCAACGTCCCGACCGAGGACGTCGACGGCAAGATCACGATCACCGACGACGCTCGCATCACCGAGGCGCTCCCGACGATCAAGCACGCGCTCGAGCGCGGCGCGCGCGTCATCCTCGCGAGCCACATGGGCCGGCCCAAGAAGGGCCCGGATCCCAAGCTGTCGCTCGAGCCGTGCGGCACCCGCCTCGCCGAGCTGCTCGGCGTCGAGGTGCACATGCCGGAGGACTGCGTCGGCGACGCCGCCAAGAAGGTCGTCTACGACCTCCGCGCGGGACAGGTGTGCCTGCTCGAGAACCTCCGCTTCCACGCCGAAGAGGAGAAGGACGACGAGACCTTCGCGCAGAAGCTCGCCGAGCTCTGCGACGTCTACGTCGACGACGCCTTCGGCGCCGTCCACCGCGCCCACGCCTCGGTCCACGCGCTGCCGAAGGCGATGCGCGAGAAGGGCTGCGGCTTCCTCCTCGAGAAGGAGATCGCCGCGCTCGGGAAGGTGATCACGACGCCGGACAAGCCGTTCGTCGCGATCCTCGGTGGCGCGAAGGTCTCCGACAAGCTCGCCGTCATCGATTCGCTCCTCGAGAAGGTCAACGCGCTGCTCATCGGCGGCGCGATGGCGAACACCTTCCTCGCCGCGAAGGGCCTCGACATGCAGGGCTCGAAGATCGAGGAGGACAAGCTCCCGCTCGCGCGCACGATCCTCGAGAAGGCCCGCGAGAAGAAGGTCGACCTCGTGCTGCCCGTCGACGTCATCGTCGCGCAGAGCGTCGGCGCGTCTGAGGGGCGGACCGTCGGCGCCTCCGAGGTCCCGCCCGGGCACATGGCGCTCGACATCGGGCCGAAGAGCGCCGCGGAGTTCGGTAAGCACATCGCGAAGGCCAAGACCGTCTTCTGGAACGGGCCGATGGGCCTCTTCGAGAAGGAGCCCTTCGCTGGCGGCACCTTCGCGGTCGCCCGCGCGATGGCGACCTCGCCGGCCTTCACCGTCGTCGGCGGCGGTGACAGCGCGGCGGCGGTGAAGGAGGCGGGCCCGGAGATCGCCGCCAAGATGAAGCACATCTCCACGGGCGGCGGCGCGTCGCTGGAGCTGATCGAAGGGAAGAAGTTGCCGGGCATCGAGGTTCTCCGTCGAGCCACGACCCCCTGAGCTCGACTCACCGCGACCGCGACCACGACGACCACGACGACCACGACGACCGAGGAGGACGAGATGAACCCCGCACGCACCCCGCTCATCGCGGGCAACTGGAAGATGTTCCATGGCGGAGAGTCGAGCGTCCCGCTCGCCGCCGGCGTGGTCGCGTTCGCGAAGGAGCTGTCGAACGTCGACGTGGTCGTCGCGCCGCCGTACACGGCGCTGGCGGCCGTCTCCGCGGAGATCGACGGGTCGCCGGTCGCGCTCGCCGGGCAGAACCTCCACCCGAAGCCCGAGGGCGCCTTCACCGGCGAGATCAGCGGGCCGTTCCTCAAGGAGTGCGGCTGCAGCTGGGTCATCGTCGGCCACAGCGAGCGCCGGCAGCACTTCGGCGAGACCGATCCGATCGTCGCCGACAAGGTCTCGGCCGCGCTCGGCAGTGGGCTCGTCCCCATCGTGTGCGTGGGCGAGACCCTGTCGCAGCGCGAGGGCGGCGAGACCCTCCGCGTGGTCAAGGCGCAGGTCGAGGCGTTCCTCGACGTCATCGCGCAGAGCGCCGTCGCGGTCGCGATCGCCTACGAGCCCGTCTGGGCGATCGGCACCGGGAAGACGGCCGGCCCGGCCGAGGCCGAGGAGGTCCACGCCGCCATCCGCACCTGGCTCGCGAACAAGGATCCGAAGCTCGCCGAGCGCACCCGCATCCTTTACGGCGGCTCGGTCAAGGCCGACAACGCGGCCGCGCTCCTGGGCTGCCCGAACGTCGACGGCGCCCTGGTCGGCGGAGCGAGCTTGGACCCTGGCTCGTTTGGTGCTATCGCCAGGGCCGCGCAGGCGAAGTAGCCCCCACCGGGCGGCGTTATCGCCCCGAGATCCCTCAGAAAGCCCATGCTGCAGACCTTCATCAACATCATCCACGTGTTCGTCTGCATGGTGCTCGTGGGCGTCGTGCTCCTCCAGCAGGGCAAGGGCGGCGGCATGGGCGCGGCGTTCGGCGGAGCCACCACCCAGGTCTTCGGCGGCCGGGGCGCGGGCAACATCCTCACGCGCGCCACCGCGATCTGCGCGGCTGTGTTCATGCTCACGAGCGTCTCGCTCGCGTACCTCTCGTCGTCCGGCGACCGCGCCCTCAAGGCGAAGGTCGCGCAGGAGGCGGGCCGGAAGAAGGACAAGGGCCAGCTCAAGGAGCGCGCCAAGGACGAGGCTCCGTCCGACGCGACGCCCGTCCCGGGCACCCCGGCGACCGACGAGGCCCCCAAGGGTGACGCCCCTCCCGCAGGCGACACGCCCACCGACACGCCGCCCACGGGCGAGGCCCCGCCCGCCGGCGACACGCCGAGCGGCAACGCGCCCGCCCCGACGGGCAACGCGCCGGCGAAGCCCGCCCCGACGGCCCCCGCGCGCCCCGCCCCGACGCCGGCGCCAGCCGAGCCGACCGCGCCGCCCGCCACCGCACCGGCCAACCCTCTTCCGGCGCCCACCGCGCCGGCCGAGCCCACCGCGCCGGCTCCCTGACGGAGCAGCTCGCGCGCACCGTTCGCGCGCGGCGCCTCGCGTCGAAGCGTCATGGTCGCGGTCGAGACCTCAGCCGCCGGCGCGTCGCCGCGCGCAACCAAGCATCGCCGCTCGCTCGCGCTCGACTGCGCCGCGATCGCCGCCGCGCACGCCCTCGCCTGCGTCCTCGCACGCGCCGGCGGCTTCGACCACGTCTCCGACGACGACTTCGCGCGCGTCACCATCGCCCAGGCGTTCGCGCACGCGCCGAAGCTCGACCCGAGCGGGACGAGCTGGCTCCCCTTCCCGTTCTGGCTGCTCGGCGGGGTCATGCTCGCCTTCGGCCGCTCGCTCGCCGTCGCCCACGCGGGATCGGTGGCGATCGCGAGCCTCGCCGCGAGCGCTCCGTACCTAGCGCTCCGCTTCGCGAGCGTCCCGCGTGGGCGCGCCCTGTTCGCGACGGCGTTCGCGCTCGCGACGCCGTGGTGCGTCTGGCTCGGGGCCGCGCCGGTGCCCGAGTCGTTCACCGCATGCTCGACCGCCGCCGCAGCGATCGGCCTGACGGCGGCGCGCTCGCGCCTCGCGCCGCCGCCGGACGACGACGACGCGCCGCCCGTCGCAGGCCTCGCGGCTCCGGCCCTGCTCGCCGGCGCCGTCGCCGCCGCCAGCCTCTCGCGCTACGAGCCCTGGCCTGTCGCGGCCGTCCTCGCGGCGGCGCTCGCCATCGGCGGCGCGCGCGCGACCGGCAGGCGGCGCGCCGTCCTCGCGGGCCTCGCGCTGCTCTGCGCCGTCGGACCTCTCGTGTGGATGGCGTGGAACGCGCACGCTCACGACGGCCCCTTCCACTTCTTCCGCCGCGTGTCGACCTACAAGCGAGCGATCGGTGGAGGCGCGACCGACACGCTGGACGCGCTCCTGCTCTACCCGAGGCTCCTCCTCACGACGCGCCCGGAGGTCGCCATCCCCGCCCTGTTCCTCCTCTTGCCCGCGATGCGCGATCGGGCCATCCGGCGGCGCTGGGGCGTCCCGCTCGTCGCGGTCGCGGCGCAGATCGCGTTCCTCGCGTACGGCAACGCGCGCGACGGAGCGCCCGCGCACCACCCCGAGCGCGCGCTCCTCGGCG
>JAHBWA010000170.1 GCA_019637195.1 Labilithrix sp.
CGTGGAGATCGATGTCCGCGCGCGGGTTCGCGCTCCGCGCCTTCTCGAGCACGCGCTCACGGAGCCACTCGACGGGGCGCGCCATCCGCCGGCCCATCCACCACGAGAAGATCAGCGCGAACGGCAGCATCACGATCGACAGCCGCGCGAGGTGGTAGCGGAGATCGTAGAGCGCGCGCACGGCGCGGCGCGAGGACTCCTGCACGTAGATGACGTGGGGCCGGCCCTCGAGCGTCGCGGCGCGGGCGGCGTGACAGACGAGGAGCTTGCCGGCCGGCGAAGTCCGGCATCCGGTGACCGCCGCGGCGCCGTCGTTGGGCGGGGGCGCGCGCTCCCGGAAGGCGGTCGACACCGGCGCCGCGGCGCCGTCGTTGGGCGGGGGCGCGCGCTCCCGGAAGGCGGTCGACACCGGCGCCGCGGCGCCGTCGTTGGGCGGGGGCGCGCGCACGAACGGGTAGACGTGGGCGCCCCCCTCGGGGAGCGGTCGCGGCGCGGTCGTGGCTGGGCTCGCCCAGCCGGTCGCCTCGACGACCTCGGCGCGCTCCTGCACCGGACCGAGCGTCTCGTCGAGCTCGCGGAGCGTCGGCGCGCCGTCGGGTCCGAAGAAGAGCGTGCCGATCTGATGCACGAGGTCGGTGTTGCGATCGGCGTCGGCGTCGAACCTCGTCGCGCCGGCTTCGTCGATCACGCGGATGCGTGTACCCCATCGCGACGCGATCTCGTCGAGCCTGGCCTCGAGCTCCCCCGACGCGATCTCGCCGAGCCTGGCCTCGCGCTCCCCCGACGCGATCTCGCCGAGCCTGGCCTCGCGCTCGCCCGTCTCGCTCTCCTCGAGCGGTCGCGCCGCCGGGCCGCCGCCGACGAGCCCCGACGCCGCGGCGAGCGCCTCGCCGGCCTCGTCCGCGGAGGTCCTCGCCTCCCACTGCAGCTTGCCGCCGATGTCGCGCTCCATCAGGCTCCAGCCCACGACGATGAGCTGCGGGAGCGCGAGCATCGCGAGGACCATCAAGAGCGCGTTCGCGCGGAGCGACGGCCGGAGATGCGAGAGCCGCGCGCCTCTCTCCGCGTCGCCTCGAGGGGGGCGGCCCGCCTCGACGCGCGTGCGGGAGACGGAGCCCCACCGGCCGCCGATGACCCATGGGCCGATCTTGAGCTGCCAGCTCACTCGTCCTTCCAGCGGTAGCCCGCGCCGATGACGGTCTCGATCCGATCGAACGACGCGTCGATCGCCTCGAGCTTTCGCCGGAGCCGCCGCACGTACGTGTCGATGATCCGCTCGGCGACGACCGAGTCGTCGCCGCGCACGATGTCGAGCAAGCGCTCGCGCGACAGGACGATGCCCGCGCGGGTGGCGAACGCCTCGAGGAGCCGGAACTCCGTCACGGTGACGACGACCGGCGCCTTGGCGTACCGGACCTCGAGCCGCTCCGGGAACAGCTCGAGCGCGCCGCGCGCGACCGGTCGCTCGACCTCGGCCGACCGCCGGCGCGTCTCGCGCCGCAAGAGCGCCGAGATGCGCGCGAGCAGGACGCGCGTGCTGAACGGCTTCGCGACGTAGTCGTCGGCGCCGAGCTCGAGGCCGAGCGCCTCGTCGATCTCGTTGTCGCGCGACGTGAGCAGCACGAGCGGCACGCTGTCGCCGGCCTCGCGGAGGCGCCGGCAGAGAGACAGTCCGTCGATCCCCGGCATGTTCACGTCGCTCACGACCGCGTCGGGGCGATCGGCCCGGGCGCGCTCGAGCCCGCGCGCGCCGTCGGGCGCGGTCAGCACCTCGTGGCCGGCGTCCTCGAACGCGATCGACAGCGCGTCGAGCAGCGAGGCGTCGTCGTCGATGAGCAAGATCCGAGACACGGGGGCTTCGACCGGCACTGAGGATAGCGCGAGCATGGATGAGCCACAGGGATCCACGACCCGTTGAAGCCCCGCCGAACGTCGGATGAAACGGGCATGAATTACGTGGCCTCGCGGCTGCATACAATGTGCGCCTGTGTGTTTGGGCTCCGATCGGCGTGGCGGCGTGGGACGACTCGCCACATCCTGCGAGACGACGTGGGAGGCCGAAAGCGACGGAGGCGAGGAAGGTCGATCCGCCTGCCGCGTAAATCGAGCCGATGGAACACACCGTCTCTCGAGCGCGACGCGATCGGCTTCCGCTTGCGCTCCTCGTGCTCGGGGCGAGCGCGCTCATCGCGTGCACCGGCGGTCCGACCGTCACGTCCGGCGAGGGTGACGGCGAGAGCAGCGGCGAGCGCGGCGAGGAGGGAGATGGTCGCGAGTCGTCCGGCGATCCCTCCTCGTCGAATCGCGGCGGTGGATCGAGCGAGCAGCCGTCCGGCCCGGCGGGGAGCGACGGCAGCGAAGAAGGTGACGAAGGCAGCTCCTCCTCGAGCGGCTCGAGCGGCTCGACGGCTCCGCGCGCCGAGTGTGTCGCCTGGGCGAACCGCCACTGCAGCTGCCTGGAGGCCGTGAACGCCGCCAGGCCCGACTGCCGGACGAAGTCCGCAGCGGGCTGCGAAGACGGCGTCAGTCTCTGTCCCAAGCAGCTCGCCTGGTACACGTGCAGCCAGGTCACGTGCGGCAACACCTGCGCGCAGCCGGATTGCTGAGGGCGAGCAGGACCCGACGTCGCTCGACCTGGCGAAGGGCGCTCCCCGCGCGGGGGGCCGTCCTCTTCGCGCCACCGCGCCGTGCGCACGAAGCGGCGCGGGCCGAGAGCGCTCGCTCCCGCCCGCGTGACGCGTCGCCCGACGGCGCGCGCTCAGCGCTTCTTGCTCTTGCCCGAGCTCTTCGTGCTGGTGGTCGGGGTCGCCTTCTTCTTCGTGCTCGCGGCGGCCTTGCTCGTGCCGCCGGGCTTCGCGAGGACGAGCTCGAGGGTCTCGCCGCGCGCGCGGACGATGTAGTTCGGCACGCCGTCCTTGAACGAGACGTTCAGCTCGGCGCTGCCGCCCTCGTTGGCGATGTGCACGCCCTCGAGGCGCGGGTCCTTCGAGGTGAACGAGGCCCCGGGATCCGCGACGGTGCTGTTCGGCGTCACGATGGTGAAGCCGGTGGGCTGGGTCGCGCCGAGGATCGCCTCGATCGGGCCGTCCATCTTGATCTTGATGACGTTCGGGTGAGAGCCGACGGAGCCGTTCGTGAACGGTGTCGGCTTGCCGACGCGCCGGGGGGAGCTGCTCGAGCCGCCGTTGTTCATCGCGGCCGCGGCGGCGAGCGGATCGACCGGCGGCGGGACCGGCGCGTTCGCGGGCGGCGCGTCTGCGATCGCGGGGTCGGGCAACTCTGCGGCGGCGACCGTCGTGTCGTCGGGCGGCGCGCTCGCGAGCTGCGGCGCGGGCGCGGGCTTGCGGAGGGCGATGAAGAGGAGCACCACGGCGACGCCGATCGACGCGGCGACGGCGGCCTTCTTCTTGGTGACCGGCAAGAGGCCGCTCTTCTGCGTCTCGGCGGCCTCGGCGAAGCGCTCGTCGGCGGTGCCGCCGCGGATGACCTTGCGGCCGGAGGCGTGGAGCCCGCCGCCGGGCGCGGGCGCGGTCGTGCGACGGACCGGGATCGCGACGTCTTTGCCGGTGCTCGCGCCGCGGCGAGCGCGCGCGGCGAGGAGCGCGGCGGTGACCTTGGCCCGCTTCGCCCAGGCGAGGACGGCGGGCGTCACCTTGGCGGCGTTCCGCGCGAACGCGCTCTTCAGGCCCTTCGACTCCTCGTCGATGCTCGGATCGTCCGCGGCCGCGTGGGCCTCGGCCGCCGGCGGCTCGGCGTGCGCCTCGGGCTCGTAGCGCCCTTCCGGCTCGTAGGGGCCTTCCGGCTCCTGCTCGTCCTCCGCGGCGGCTTCCATCGCGGGCGGCGGATCGTGCGGCGTCTCCGCGCCGGGCGCCTCGAGCGGCACCTCGATCGCCGCGAGCGACGCGGCGCGGCCGTCTTCGTCGTCGTAGCGGAGCGAGACGACGAGCTGCGGGATCCGCGAGCCCTCGCCGAGCTCCACCTCGACGCGATCGATCAGCGCCGGCCGGCGGCGCCCCGAGACGGCGTCCTCGAGCTCGAGCGGCTTGCCCATCTGGAGGAAGCCGAGCTCGCTGTAGGCCGTGACGCCGGCGGCCAGCTGGTCCTTGATGCGGGCGCGCATCGGCGAGGCGAGCCCCTCGATGTGCAGGCGCACCTTGCGGCCCGCGTCGGTCGCCGGCGGGAGCTGACCGTCCTCGGCCAGGCCGACGATGCGCTGGAGCGCGACGGTGCTGGCGCCGTCGAGGTTGGTGAAGCGGATGCCGAACTCGCCTCCGTCGCCCATGTCGTCCTTCCAGAGGACCTCGCCGGCGGCGATGACGGTCATCCCCTGGCCCGCGTCGAAGCGGCACATCACGGGCTGGCCGACCTCGGGGAGGTACGCCGTGCGGAGCGACATTCCTTCCTCGGACAGGTTGACCGCCTGTGCCTCGAACGAGGGGCCGAGCGCGCCCCCAACCTCAACCATCGCGTCGAACGGCATGCGCGCCGTTCCCGGCGCTCGGCGATCATGTGTAGTGCTCATGGATTTCCTCCGGGACCCCTCTCGGATAGGGAGGAATGAGCGCTCGGGCCAAGTTTCGGACGCGACGATTCCGCGCGTCACGTCCGACGACCCGGCGCGCCGCGACCCGCGCGTCGCGACGGGAGGCGTGTAGCGCTACTCGGCGACGAGCGCGCCGCGACCCGCGCGTCGCGACGGGAGGCGTGTAGCGCTACTCGGCGACGAGCGCGCCGCGCTCGGACTCGGCGCGGCGCGCGAGGATCCAGTCGCGGTGCTCGACGGCGTCGCCGACCCACTCGAGGCCGAGGCCGTCGCCCTTCACCGTCGCGACGACGCGGTTCGTCGCGCCCTGGAAGTACGGGCCGCCGGAGTCGCCCGGGCAGGTCGTCGCCTTCACCCAGGGGAAGCTCGGCGGCACGGTGGTCTTGCGCTTCGCCGGAGACGCGTCTCGGTCCTTGCAACCCGCGCCGTAGCGGCCGTACCCGTACACGGTGAGCCGCTCGTTCGGCCACGCGTCGGCGATGACCGCGGGCGTGGCGACGTCCGCCGGGACCGGCGCGTCGAGCTGGACGATCGCGATGTCGAACTTGGCGTTCAGGACGCCCGCGTCGGCCCGGTGGCGGTGGTAGCCGATCGCGATCGCGTCGCCCGCCGCGCGCTCGATCGTGAAGGTCCCGATCGGCGGCGCCGAGGAGGCGACGATCGCCGACGCGAAGCCGACGCAGTGGGCGGCGGTGAGCACGGTGCGCGGCCCGATCAACGTGCCGGTGCAGTAGCTCCCCGAGCGGCGCAGGACGCCGACCTCGGGGCGCTCGAACGGCGCGTCTTCGTAGCGTCGCAGCTCGTCCTCCGCGGCCGCGACGCCGTCCTCGTCCTCGGGCTCGGCGCCGACGCAGCCGATCGCGAGGATCCCGGCGGCGAGGGCGAGGAAAGGGAGGCGCGCGGCGTGACCGAACATGGGCCCGGTCGAGCAAGGGGTGTGCCACATTGTAGTCTTACAATGTAAAGGAAATCGCCCGAGCGCGCGGAGACGCCCCGCGTCCCCGATGGACGGACGATCCAGCGCGCGGACCGCCTCAGAGCGGGATGTTCGTGTGCTTCTTCGGCGGGTTCGCGTCCTTCTTGTCCTTCAGCATCTCGAGCGAGCGGTGGAGCCGCGCGCGGAGCGTCCGCGGATAGATCACCTCGTCGACGAAGCCGAGCTCGGCCGCCTTGTACGGGTTCGCGAACTTCTCGCGGTAGTCGGCGATGAACTCGGCGCGCGCCTTCGCCGGATCGGCGGCCTTGGCGATCTCGTGGCGGTAGACGATGTTGACCGCGCCGTCGGGGCCCATGACGGCGATCTCCGCGGTCGGGAAGGCGAGGTTCACGTCGGCGCGGATGTGCTTCGACGCCATGACGTCGTACGCGCCGCCGTAGGCCTTGCGGAGGATCACCGTGACCTTCGGCACGGTCGCCTCGGCGAACGCGAAGAGGAGCTTCGCGCCGTGCTTGATGATCCCGCCGTACTCCTGGTCGGTGCCCGGGAGGAAGCCCGGGACGTCGACGAACGTGACGAGCGGGATGTTGAAGCAGTCGCAGAAGCGGACGAAGCGCGCGGCCTTCATCGAGGCGTCGATGTCGAGCACGCCCGCGAGGACCGCCGGCTGGTTCGCCACGACGCCGACGGCGCGGCCGCCGACGCGGGCGAAGCCGACGACGATGTTCGACGCGAACGCCTCGGCGATCTCGAAGAGGTGCCCGTCGTCGACCACGGCCCGGATGACGTCCTTCACGTCGTACGGCTTGTTCGACTCGAGCGGGATCATCGTGTCGAGCTCGGGGACCTCGCGGAGCGGCGGATCGCTCGACGGCTTGTACGGCGGGTCCTCCTGGTTGTTCGACGGCATGAACGAGAGCAGCTCGCGCGTCTGCGCGATGCTCGTGCGATCGTCCGGCGCGGTCAGGTGGCAGACGCCGCTCTTGCTCGCGTGCGTGTTCGCACCGCCGAGGTCTTCCTTCGTGACCTCCTCGTGCGTCACCGTCTTGATGACGTCGGGCCCGGTGATGAACATGTAGCTCGTGCCCTCGACCATCAGGATGAAGTCCGTGATGGCGGGCGAGTACACGGCGCCGCCGGCGCACGGCCCCATGATGCAGCTGATCTGCGGGACGACGCCGCTCGCGAGCGTGTTGCGGAGGAAGATGTCGGCGTAGCCGGCCAGCGACTCGACGCCCTCCTGGATGCGCGCGCCGCCGGAGTCGTTGAGCCCGACCACGGGCGCGCCGACCTTCATCGCGAGGTCCATCACCTTGCAGATCTTCTGCGCGTACGCTCCCGAGAGCGAGCCGCCGAAGACGGTGAAGTCCTGCGCGAACACGAACGTCTTGCGGCCGTCGACGAGGCCCCAGCCGGTGACGACGCCGTCGCCGAGGACCTTCTGGTCCTGCATCCCGAAGTCGGTCGAGCGGTGCGTGACGAAACGGTCGAGCTCGACGAAGGACCCCGGATCCAGCAGGAGGTCGATGCGCTCGCGAGCGGTGAGCTTGCCGGACTCGTGCTGCTTCTTGATGCGGTCGGCGCCGCCGCCGAGCAGCGCCTTGGCGTTCATCGAATCGAGCCGCTCGATGTGCGGTCCGGGCGGTCGCGAGGGGAGGTTGGGGCTTCGGGGTGCTTCGGACATCGCGTCGGCTTCATAGCGTGCCCGCGCGGCCCATGACAGCGGGATCCGTCCCCCGTCCGGGTGGCAGCCAAGCCCACGGGATAGCTGGCTTCCATCCGAGACCCCTCCTATCCTCGTTTCGGGATCATGACCGAGCCGTACGCCGCCCCCAGCCCCTACCCTGCCGCCGGGGAGATCGTCGACGGCAAGTACAAGATCGAGAAGATCCTCGGCGAGGGCGGGATGGGCGCCGTCGCGCGCGCCACCCACGTCGTCCTCGGCGGGACGCTCGCGCTGAAGTTCATGAACCCGCAGTTCATGACGTTCCCCGGCGCGGTCGAGCGCTTCGTCAACGAGGGGCGCGCCAGCAAGGCCATCAAGAGCGACCACGTGCTGCCCGTCACCGACGTCGGGCTCCTGCCCAACGGGACGCCGTACCTCCTGATGGAGTGCCTCTACGGGCTCGATCTCGCCGATCTGCTCGCGCGCGACGGGCCGTCGGGCCTGCCGGTCGCGCGCGCGGTCCACTTCGTCGTCCAGATCCTCCGCGGGCTCCAGGCCGCGCACGCCATCGGGATCATTCACCGCGACATGAAGCCGTCCAACTGCTTCGTGGTCACGCACGACGGCGAGGAGGACTTCGTCAAGATCCTCGACTTCGGCATCAGCAAGGTCGTCCAGCCCGGGAGCTCGTCGCTCACGCAGACGAACTCGGCGCTCGGCACGCCGCTCTACATGTCGCCGGAGCAGGCGCGGAGCCCGCGCGACGTCGACACGCGCTCGGACCTCTACTCGGTCGGCGTCATCCTCTACGAGCTGCTCTCCGGGCGGACCCCGTTCTTCTCCGAGAGCGGCGAGTTCACCGAGATCCTCTTCCAGCTCTTCACCGCGGACCCGCCGCCGATCCAGCAGACGCGCCCCGACTTGCCCGACGAGCTCGCGGCGATCGTCCACAAGGCGCTCTCGCGTGAGGTCGACGACCGCTACGCGTCCGCCGTCGAGCTCGCCGAGGCCCTCGTGCCCTTCGCGAGCGACAGGTCGCTGGCGCTCATCGAGCGCATGCGCGGGTTCAAGCCGCCGGCGAAGGAGTCGATCATCCCGATGGAGGGCCTGCCCACCTCCATGGCCGCGTTCTCGCAGCTCCAGCGCGGGCACGGCACCGACGTGATGGTGAACCGTCCGACGACGGACGTGCAGAAGGGGGCGCCCGTCACCGAGATCCTCGTCGACGCGCCGAGGCCCGCGCCCTCGAAGACCGAGGTGCTCAAGATCGACGCGAAGATCCCCGCGCCCGAGCACGTCGCGGCCGTGCCGGAGCTCTTCTCGATGCGGGCGAGCGCCGACGAGGCGCTCGGGCGGACGCAGCTCGAGCTCGACCCGCGGCCCTCGCGCGCGCCGAGCGAGCGCCCCGCCGCGAAGCCGACGACCGGCGTCCAGACCGACCTCGGCGCGAGCCGCGACGCCACGGCGGTCGAGCAGGGGACGGCGTCGTCGGGCCGCTCGCCGCTCGCGTACGCGTTGCCCTTGGTCGCGGTGCTGGGGCTCGCCGCGGGCGTGGGCCTCTTCGTCATGCGTGGCGCCGTGACGCCCGCCCCCGAGCCGCCGCTGCCCGTGACCGCGGAGCTCCCGCCGCCGTCGGCCGCCGCGCCGCCGGCGCCGCCGGCGGCCTCGTCGTCTTCGCCGTCCGAGGCCAGCTCCGCGGCGCCGTTCGAGGCCTCGTCGTCTTCGCCGTCCGAGGCCACGTCCGCGGTCGTCCCGCCGAGCGCGCGCGTCGTCACGACCTCGAAGCCGCCGCCCGTGAAGCCGCCGCCCGCGCCGAAGGACTCGGACTTCGGTCTCGACACCAAGATCAAGAACTGAACGCGCTCGACGCGCTCTCCGGCGCTCGCGCGGGGCGCCGCCGGTTCCCCGCGCGTCGACAAACACGGCCCACGAGACCCGCTCTTGAACTAGCCTGACCCCGAGATCCGAACATGATGCGCTCGGCCCGAAGAATCGCCCTCGCCGTCTCGATCACGCTCGTCGTCCCGCCGATCCTGCTCTCGATGCCGCGGACCGCGTCGGCGCAGGCGCCCAAATCGATCCGAGACTCGCTCCCGCTCGAGGCGCGCGGGCACTGGGACGCGGGCGTCGCGCTCGCGCAGCGCAAGATCTGGGACGGCGCGCGCACCAGCTTCAAGGCCGCGTACGACCTGTCGAAGAACCCGCGGGTGCTCTTCAACCTCGCCGTCGCCGAGAAGGAGCTCGGCCGCTACGCCGCCGCGCTCGAGACGTTCAAGCGCGAGCTCGCCGAGGGGAAGGGCCAGCTCACCCCGAGCGAGGAGAGCGACGTCAAGGCCGCGATCAGCGGGCTCGAGCGCCTCGTCGCCGAGGTGACCATCGACGTGAGCGAGCGGGACGCCGACGTCTTCATCGACAACGACAAGATCGACAACGCGAAGCTTCCTGGCCCGATCACCGTGCAGATCGGCGAGCGCCGCGTCCGCGCGGTGAAGCCGGGCTTCGCCGAGGCCGTCGAGTCGATCCAGCTCGCCGGCGGCGCGAAGGGCACGGTCACGCTCAAGCTCCAGCCGCTCGTGAAGACCTCGCGCGTCAACGTCTCGGTCGTCGGCCCGTCGAACGCCGTGGTGAAGATCGACGGCAAGGAGGTCGGACCCGCGCCCTACGCCGGGCAGGTCGTGGTCACGGCCGATCCGCACCAGTTCTCGGCCGAGGCGCCCGGGTACGTCACCGCGACGCAGAGCGCGATCGTCAAGGACGGCGAGATCCTGAACCTGACGCTGCAGCTCGCCCCCGAGCAGGAGAAGGGCAAGCTCGTCGTCGTCGCGAAGCCCGAGGGCTCGACGATCGAGATCGACGGCAAGCCGGTCGGCGCGACGCGGTGGGAGGGGCCGGTCGACGCGCGCACCCACCAGGTCGTCGTGAAGAAGCAGGGGTTTTACACCTGGAGCTACGACGTCGACGTCCCGAAGGGCGGCGAGCGCTCGGTGAGCGCCACGCTCAACGAGGACCGCAACACGAGCTTCGTGCCCTGGCTGATCGGCTCGCTGGTGGTGGGAGCGGCGCTCACCGTCGGGATCGTCCTCCTCGCCACCCCTCCCGATCAGCAGCCGGTCGACGGGACCCTCGCGCCCTTCAAGGTCGGGACGCAGAGCGCGCCCGGTTTCAGCTTCTGACGGGAGCGGTACCCGTCGGTGTCGGCCGTGGCGTCACACGTTTGGTCGACTCGCGTGGTCCGGGCTCGTATGTCACGTTGAGCAGTCGTTCTTCTCGGAGCATAGACGCATGCGTTCCTTCGTCCGTCGCGCAACGATCGTCGGTGTTTTTGGCCTCGGCGTCACCGTCCTCTCGTCCGGCTGCGAGGCCAAGAAGGCGACGCAATACGTCGCGGGCATCTCGACGCAGATGACCGTGCCGCGCGACCTGAAGGCGATCCGGGTCGAGGTGAATGTCGGAGGGTTCCAGACGTTCTGCCAGGGCTACAAGGTCTACGACGGCCGCGTGCAGCTCCCGCGGAGCCTCGGCGCCTACCCGAACAACGAGAACGCGCTGAACACGAACCTGCCGATCACCTACACGATCGTCGGGCTGACCGAGGACTTCGACCCGGCGTCGGACAACCCGCTGTACGCGTTCTGCGCGCAGCCGAAGATCGGCGAGAACGGCGCGCGCATCCTGCGGCGCAGCCGGCAGCCGTACGTGCGGGACGAGATCCTCTTCCTGCCGATGCCGCTCAAGTACTCTTGCTACGACAAGGCGTGCGGCGACAACGAGACCTGCAAGGGCGGTAAATGCGTCTCGGACACGCTCGCCGATCCGACCGCGCTCGCGCGCTACACGCCGGAGCTCGTCGACGGGACCGGCGGCGATTGCTTCTCGTCGCAGCTGTGCCTCGGCGCGGCCGCGCCGGCGATCCTCGTCGATCCCGACACGTGCACGTACGCCGTCGCGAACTCGCCGAGCGCGCCGCCGCCGGTCGATCCGCTCGCCGATCCGTTCCGCCAGATCCCGTGCGAGACCGCGGAGGAGTGCCCGAGCAAGCTTTGCACGGAGGTCGATCCCGGCGCGGTCCCGCCGGCGAAGAAGGGGCGCTGCGAGCCGCTCGCGGCCGGCACGCCGTGGGACGGGACGAACGTCGAGGTCGTCTACGACGGCGGCCTGAACCGGGAGGTCCTCGACCTCGACGCCGAGGAGGGGTTCATCATCCCCGATCCGGCGAACCCGCAGCGCTTCCGCCTCGCGCCCGGCCTCTGCGACATGGTCAAGGGGACGGCGACGAACCCGGCGGGCGCCGAAACGGGCGCCGCGTGCAACGAGAACGCCGACTGCAAGTCGGACGTCTGCGAGACGCGGTACAAGGCGCCTGGCTGCACGACGAACTGCGGGTTCTGCTCCTCGAGCCACCGCATCACGGCGGTGCGCGCGAGCGGCACCTGCCAGGCGAAGCGCATCTCGCAGCCGTTCTGCGCTGCGGATCAGGAGGCGCAGATGGGCGCGGCGGACGGCGGGATCTCGTCGAACCCGACGCCCCCCGACGACTGCGGCGTCGTCGAGCTGAAGCCGCCGCGCGCCGCGCTCATGGTCGTCGTCGACAACACGCAGGCGCACTCGGCGTTCTTCAACGCCGGCGAGATCCAGGCGGTCGAGCTGCCGCTCAAGGACCCGGCGTTCGAGAAGACCGACCTCAGCCTCGTCTACGCGCCCGTCGCCGGCGGCTGCGCGGTCGACGCGCCTCCGGTCTTCCCGTTCGAGCCCGCGGCGACCGGGCGGGTGAAGATGATCGACAGCTTCCTGGGCATCGCCAACGATCCGGGCTCGCTCGTGCCGGGAGCGCCGCGCTACGAAGGCGCGCTCGCGAGCAGCTACGCCGCGCTGACCGCGCTCCCCAACTCGACGTACTTCAAGCGCGCGGTCGTCGTCATCGGCAACCGCGACTTCGACGCCGAGTCGTGCGCCCCGATCGCCGGCACGCCGGCGACGCTCGCCCAGGCCGCGCGGACGGCGCCGGTCGATCCGACGAAGTCGATCAACACCTACGTGATCCAGCTGGCGAAGACCGATCCGACGAAGGCGCTCGCCGACGACGTGCTCGATCCGGGCCTCTTCCCGCTCGTGACGGCGGGCAGCGCGGCGCCGCCGAACCCCGACGCGCGCGGGACGAAGAAGAACGCGAAGGACTCGTTTCAGCAGGTCATCAACTCGCTCGCGACGTGCGTCTACGACGTCGCCGACAACCCGCGCGCGCCGACGGCCGAGAAGGACACGATCTCGTTCAGCGATCCGCTCCTCGGCACGACGACGAAGGTCGCGTGGAACGCGGCGTGCACCACCGAGGGCGCGCCGGGCGCGGGCTGGAACTACGGAGCCGCGCCGGGCGCGGGGACGAAGCGCATCTTCCTCTGCCAGGCCTCGTGCGATGCGTACCGCACCACGCTCGCCCAGGCGTCGGACTTCGCGCTCATCTACCAGCAGCCGCCGATCGCGGTCCCGGTCTTCGCGCACAAAGAGGCCTGCGAGCCGGACTGACGGGCCGCGGCGGGAGCCTCGGGCCCGCGGCCTCGCGCTCGTGCCGCGGCCTCGCGCTCGGGCGGGCCACGCGCTCGAGCGGGCACGCGCCGCCACCTCGCGGCGCCGATGCGTGAGGCGCGTGCGGACGGCGGCCGTCAGGGGCCGAACATCATCCCGAGGACGGGGCCGACGAAGACCTGGACGTTCGACGCCAGCTCGTACGACGGCGTGCTCAGGCCGCGGAGCCCGAGCGAGTGCCCGGGCTCCGGCTGCGTCTTCGGGGTCTCGCGGCCGTTGAGGAACGAGCTCGGCGTCTCGAAGAACACCTGCAGGCCGAGCGACACGGCGACGCTCGGCGTCAGGCGGTACATCACCGACGGCTCGATCGCGACGACCGGGCTCACGTAGCTCTGACCGTCGCTGATGTACGCGTCGCGGACGGGCGGGCCGTCCTTCGCCGTCGTCATGCGCTCGAGGTACATCGTCCGGTAGGAGACGCCGGCGCCGCCGGTCACGCTGAGCCGGAGCTTCGGCGTCTGCCAGGTGAGCCGGACGCGGGCGACGGCCATGCCGCCGAGGCGGCGCAGGTTGAACTCCTCGAGGCGCGCCGGGTCCGGACCGAGGCCCGGATCGGTGTTGGCGGCGTTCCAGTCGTTGTTCATCGTGCGCTGGTCGTAGTGACCGGCGAGGTAGAGCTCGATTCCGACGGGATCCCAGTGGTAGCCGACGAAGCCGCCGATGCCGCCGCCCAGGCCGCCCGGCGCCTCGCACGAGACCAGCGCCTCGTAGTCGCCCTTCGACTCGCACTGGTTCTCGATCGAGCTGCCGGTGCCGCCCGGGGTCATGAACCCGACGAAGCCGAAGCCGCCGTAGATGCCCTCGAGGCGCTCGACCTCCACCACAGGCCCCGTCGAGATCGTCGAGCTGAGCTTCAGCGTGACGGTGCGGGCGAGCGGCTCGCGCTCCTTGACGACCAGCTCCTCCTCGAAGGGGTCGTAGCCCTCGCGCGTGATCTTAAGCTTGTGCGTGCCGGCCGGGATGTCGCCGATGAAGCTGCCCTCTCCGACGAGCTTGTCGTCGATGTAGATGAGCCCCTTGGCGTCGCTCGTGCCGATCTTGACCGACGCGCTGTTGGCGGAGGCGACGAGCTCGACGTCGTGCGTCTTGCCGCGCTCGACGTCGACGCGCTGCGGGGTCGCGACGAGGCCGGCGGCGCGGGCGCCGATCTCGTGCTGTCCCGTCTCGACCTCGCCGGTCCAGGGCGCGTCGCCCATGTCGACGCCGTCGAGCGTGACGCGGATCGGCTTGCCGGTCTTCTCGCGCACGACCAGCTTGCCCTTGGTCGCCGCGGACGTGAGCGTGACCTGGACGCTGGTCGCCGTGTTGCCGCCGATGTTCGGCGCCTGCTCGAACGGGAGGAAGCCGTCCTTGGTCACGCGGATGCGCCGCGGCCCGGCGACGACGCGGAGGGGGCCGAGGAGCGGCGAGGTGCCGACGGGCTTGTCGTCGACGACGATCTGCGCCCCCGCCTCGTTGACGAGGATCGTGATGGCGCTCGTCTTCTCGCCGAGCTCCTTCAGCCGCGTCTCGGCGGTCTTCTTCTTCGCCGCGGGCGCCTTCGCGCCGTATTTGTCGAGCCACTCGGTGTAGGCCGTGAAGGCCTCGCCGAGCTGACCGCCCTGGAAGTACGCGTTCGCGAGGCCTTCGAGCGCCGCGCTGCTCGGGTCTGCCTTGTTCGCGGCGTCGAACGAGCGCGCGGCGGTCGCCCAGTCCTTCGACTTCACCGCCTTGTCGGCGTCGGCCAGCGAGGCCTTCGCGTCGGCGCTCTGCGCGAACGACGTCGACGTCGTGAGGGCGACCGAGGGCACGAGCAGCGCGGTGACGGCGGCCGCGACACGACGGCGCACGCGCGGGGGCAGGAGGGCCATTGCGCGCGAGGTTACATCAGTCTGGGACGCCGCGACCACCCGGTTGCGGCGCGGCGACGCCTCGGGTCGGGGGCGCGGGCGGGCCTGGCTCCGGCGGGTCGAGGTACGCGACCTCTTCGCCGCGGAACGTCCGGAGCACCGTGCGACCGGGCTCGCGCGCCACGACGTAGTCGGGCGTGAGGGGGACCTTGCCGCGTCCGCCCGGCGTATCGCAAATCAGCTTCGGCAGCGCGATGCCGGAGAGCCGGCCCTGGAGGCGCTCCATGATCGCGAGGCCGCGGGCGAGCGGCGTGCGGAGGTGGCTCGTGCCGCGGACGGGATCGGCCTGGAGCAGGTAGTACGGGCGGACCCGCGCCCGGACGAGGCCGCGGAAGAGCGTCTCGAGGACGTCGGCGTCGTCGTTCACGCCGGCGAGGAGCACCGACTGGTTCATCACCGGGAAGCCGGCGTCGGCGAGGCGCGTGCACGCGCCGATCGACTCGGGCGTGAGCTCCTTCGGGTGGTTGAAATGCGTCATCACCCAGACCGGGTGGTGTTTTCGGAGCGCCTCGACGAGCTCGCTCGTGACGCGCATCGGCAGCGTGACGGGCACGCGCGTGGCGAGGCGGATCGTCTCCACCGTCGGGATGGCGCGCACGCGCGCGAGCAGGCGGTCGAGTCGGTCGGTGGCCATCGCCAGCGGATCGCCGCCGCTCACGATGACGTCGCGGATCTCCGGGTGCGCGGCGATCCACGCGAGCGCCGGCTCGAGGCGCTCGAGCGGCGCCGGCCCGCCGCCGTCGCCGACGATGCGCGAGCGCGTGCAGAAGCGGCAGTAGACGGCGCAGCGGTCGGTCGCCAGGAGCAACACGCGGTCGGGGTAGCGGCGGACCAGGTGCGGCGCGACCTCGTGCTCGACCTCGCCGAGCGGGTCGACCATGTCGCCGTGCGCCACGGTCGCCTCGAGCGCGCGCGGGACGCACTGCAGGCGGATCGGGCAGGCGGGATCGTGGCGGTCGCAGAGCGCGAGGTAGTACGGCGTGACGGCGATCGGCAGGCCCTCGCGCTCGGCCCGACGAGCGCCTTCGATCTCGTCGGGCGTCAGCGAGAGCACCTTCGCGAGATCGTCGGCGCTGCGCGCGGACTCGCGGAGCTGCGCCTGCCAGTCGGTCGCGGGTCTGCCGCGGACGAGCGCGTCGGGGGAGACGACGGCCACGGCTCAGCGCCCCGCGTCGGTGGGCGCCGGGGGGCTCGACGCGGGCGGGCTGACGGGGGCCGCGGGCGTGCCGGGCGCGCCGGTGACCTTCACCGTCGCGAGCGCCGCCTCGTCGATCTCCACCTTCACGTCCTTCTTCAGCTCGGCGATGAGCTCGTCTTCCTTGGCGCGCAGCTTGTCCTGCGCGAGCTTCACGCGGATCGTCCGCTCCGCCTCCTCGTACGAGCGCTCGTGCGGAGGGATCTTTTGCGTGAGGCGGACGACGAAGAACCGATTTCCGGACGTGACGACCCTGTCGTGGACGCCGCCGAGCGCGTCGATGGCGAAGACGGCGGCGCGGACCTCGGCGGGGACGCGGGGGTTGTCGCCGCGCGGATCGCCCGGAGGCGAGACGATGCCGAGGTCACCGGCCAGGTCGACCGGGACGTTGGCGCGCGCCTGCGGATCGAGCGATTTGCCTCGGACGAGCTCGCCCCACCGCGCGGACTCGATGACCTTGTCTCCGGTCGCCGCCGAGAGGACCGTCGCGGCTTCGGCCGCGCTCGCGAGGACGACCACCGAGACGCGGCGGCGCTCCGGGTCCTTGTACTCGTCGCGGTGGGCCTCGAACCACGCCCGCACCTCGGACTCGGGGACCTCGGCCGGCGTCGCCACGCCTTTGCGCGCCTCGGCGAGCATCGCGTCGCGCAGGATCGCCCGGAGCTCCTGCTGGGCGAGCGGATCCTTGTCGTAGCCCTTGGCCGTGGCCTCCATCGCGAGGAGCTCGACCGTGATCATCTCGTCGAGCAGCTCCTTGCGTCGCTCGGGCGACTGGTAGCGGAGCCGATCGAACTGGTCCATGTGCTCGAGCGCCGCCGTGTAGTCGCCGAGCGTGATGGTCTTGTCGCCGACCCTCGCCAGCACATGGGCGGCTTGCTCGTTCGTCAGCAGCGTGGTCGGCGAGGTCCCGGCGTCCGAGCGGCTCTTGCCGCCGCACGATTGGCAGCCGCCGATGGCCGCGGCGGTCACGATGGCGGCGCCGGCGACCGCCAGCGCGACGGCGCGACGGCTGCGCTTGCTCCACGGAGGGCTCGGGTCCCGCTCAGGGCTCGTCACGGCGCCGAAAGCTAGCACAACGCCCGCGCGCGCGCCGAAGCGCCGGCGTCGCCACGCTGCTCGGTGTTGCGCGCGCGGGCCGCGCCGGGTAAGCACCGACCCCGTCATGCGCGATCCGATCCAAGGTCCGGTGTCCGGCCCACGCCTCGACACCATCGCGCCGCCCGCGCGCGACGCCCGACTCCGCTACCGGCGAATCATCCTGAAGCTCAGCGGGGAGGCCCTCTGCGGCTCGACCGGCGGCTTCGGGATCCAACCCGAGGTCCTGAGCTCGACGGCGCAGGAGCTCGCCGAGGTCTGGAACGCCGGTGTCCAGGTCGGCATCGTCGTCGGCGGTGGCAACATCTTCCGCGGCCTCAAGGGCGCCAGCGCCGGCATGGACCGCGCGCAGAGCGACTACATGGGCATGCTCGCCACCGTCATCAACTCGCTCGCCCTGCAAGACGCGCTCGAGCGCGCCGGGGTACCGACGCGCGTGCAGACGGCGATCGAGATCCGGCAGATCGCCGAGCCGTACATCCGGCGCCGCGCCGTCCGTCACTTCGAGAAGGGGCGCTTCGTCATCTTCGCGGCGGGCACCGGCAACCCGTACTTCTCGACCGACACGGCGGCCGCGCTCCGCGCGATGGAGGTTCACGCCGACGCGCTCTTCAAGGCGACCAAGGTCGAGGGCGTCTACGACAAGGACCCGGTGAAGTTCTCGGACGCCCAGATGTACGATCGGATGGCGTTCGACCGCTTCATCAACGACCGCATCGGCGTGATGGATTCGACCGCGGCCACGCTCTGCCGCGACAACAACATGCCGATCCGCGTGTTCAAGCTGACGACGCCGGGGAACATCAAGCGCGTCGTGTTCGGCGAGCCGATCGGGACGACCGTCGAGGGCTGAGCCTCCCGGGTGAGCTGGCGCCGACGTCGGCGTCAAGCTCGCGCCGACCCGCGCGCCGGCGCCGAGCTCGCGCTCGCGACGAAGCTCCGGCTGGCGCGCTTTCTGCGTCATTGGAGCGGATGCGCTCCGATCTTCGAGAAATGCCCGTGTTTCTGGGGGGTGTCGCGGCTGGGCTCGTCCTCGCCAGTGTGACATTCCTCGCCGTTGGAACCGTGCGTCGCATGCGCGCGCGGCGCACGTGCGACCGGCCGTCGTTCATCGACGGCGTGCGTCCGCCGAAGCACGTCGAGCTCGACCTGCGGCCCGCCGAGGAGGCGAACGCCGCGGTCCGCCCGCGCCTCGAGAGCGAGATGCCCGAGTTCTCGGAGCTGAGCCAGCGCTGGTGACGACCCGGCCGTGCGCCGGCCGCGCGCCGCCGGGCGCGCTCGTCGCGGCAGGTCGCCCGGGGTCTCCTAGGCCGAGCGCCGCGAGGACCGGAGCTGGCGCGTCGGCTCGTCCCACTCGCCCTCGTGGTGAGGGGGCTGCCGGGTGCGCCCGTGATCGACGGCGTGGCGCCCGGTCTGGATCCCACGGAGGCGGCGCGCGTTCAGCGCCGCCTTCGCCTCGAGCAGGTCGCCCTGGAACTCGGCCGCGGACGAGTAGCGGAAGGACGCGTCCCGCTCCATCGCGCGGGCGACGATCCGATCGAGCGCCGGCGGGACGTCGGGGCAGATCGAGCGGAGCGGCGGGAGCGAGCGCACGAGCACCGAGACGACGACCTCGCGCGCGTCCTTGCCGGGAAACGCGCGCTTGCCGGAGAGCGCCTCGTACAGGATGACGCCGACCGCGTAGAGGTCGATGCGCGCGTCGAAGTCGCGCTTGCCGGAGACTTGCTCGGGCGACATGTACTCGGGCGTGCCGACGACCTGACCGGCGCGCGTGAGCGTGGCGTCGTCGCGGAGCGTCGCCGAGGCGCGGCGGCACATGCCGAAGTCGAGGAGCTTCACGAGCGGCCCGCAGCCGCTCCGCGGCACGAGGAAGACGTTGTCGGGCTTCACGTCGCGGTGGACGACGCCGAGCGCGTGCGCCGAGTCGAGCGCCGAGAGCAGCTGCAGGGCGATGTCGATCGCGTCGGTCGGCGTGAGGCGACCGAGCCGGTGGAGGCAGTGGGTCAGCGTCTCGCCGTGCAGGCGCTCCATCACCAGGTAGGGGCGGCCGTCCTCGAGGTAGCCGGCGTCCGAGAGCCCGCAGACGTTCGGGTGATGGATCGCGGCGGCGGCGCGCGCCTCCCGCGCGAGCCGAGCATGCGCCTGCGCGTCGCGAGCGTTGCTCTTGACCATCTTGAGGGCGACGAGGCGGCCGAGCCGGAGATCGTGCGCCTCGTAGACGACTGCGCAACCCCCGCGACCGAGCTCCGCCCGCAGCGCATAACGCCCTGCGAGCACCACCGCGCGGCCCGCGCTCGGCGAGGCCGCGCCGCGTCCGGCGCTCGACGAGGACGCGCCGGACGTCGGGCGGTGTCCCGTGGCGCGCGCGCCGCTCACGTCGCGGAGCGCTCCGCGCGAGCCCATGGATCCAGACATCCTCGATCGGTCAGCCACGTCGAGCAGGTGTGCAACGCTCGTACCGTACGGGTGCCCGGTGCACGCGCGATCCAGATCGCGCTGCGCGAAGGACCGCGGGAGGGCGAATCCGCGGCGTTCGCGGGCCGGGCGCGCGCCGTCGCCCGTCGCGCGGCGCTGGACGAAGCTCGTATCAGTGGATCCCTTTTTCCGGATCCCGCCGCGTCGCGGGCGAGCGCGGCGCCAGCTGCGGCCTCCGCGTCGCGCTCCCGCGGTCGGCTGACGAGCCGGCACGTGGGGCTGGCGCGATTCAGCCGCCGGCGTCCGCGTCGAGCGCGGTGCGGATCAGGCTCGCGATCTGCACGGGGCTCGACTCGTCGACGACGCCGAACACGGCGCGCGCGTCGAGGATACCGACGGCGACGGACCCGCAGGCCTCCTCGAGCGGCTGCGCGGCGCCCTCGTCGAGGCGCACGACGACCGCGGCGCCGGCGAGCGCCATCGGCCAGAGCGGCGCGTAGGCAGGGACGAGGGGCAAGGCGACGATCTCGAGCTCCACGCCGTCGCCGAGGCGGATCGTCGAGAGCGAGTGCGGGACCGGCAGCGGCGGCGTCGGATCGGCCGGCGGCATCGCGTCGGCGAGCGAGAGGACGGTGTGCCCGAGCACGGCCAGCCTCGCGGCGGTGGCCGCGATGACGAGGCGCGCCGCGCCCGCGAAGCCCGCGGACCTCGCGCGCGCCGCCGACGCGCGGACGAGGTGGAGCTGGTCGGCGCCGCACAGCTGAACGCGCGACGACGCGTGGCCGAGCTGCTTGATCCGGCCCTTCGCGTGGAGGCGGATCGCGGCGTCGAGGATGTCTGCGTCGGAGTGGGGGAGCTCGTCGAGCAGCTCGTCGAGCATCGCCGGGACGCGCAGGCGCGCGACGACGTGCTGGTCGATCGCGCTCGCCGCCTCGCCGCTGCCTCCGTCGGCGGCGATCAGCGTTCCGTTCGGGAGCGAGCCGGCGCGCTCCCGGAGCTCCTCGGCCTTGGTCGCGAGCGCGCGGGCCTCCTCGACCAGCTCGCGCGTCGGCACGTCGATGCGCCGCATGATCGCCGGCGCGCCGGGAGCGAAGGTCGCCGTCCCCTCGCGCTCGGCGATCATCCGCGCGATCGCCTTCCGGCCCTCCAGGCGCACGTAGACCGCGTCGGCGACGCTGCCTTCGACGAGGCGGATCTCACCGGATCCCTTCGCGGTCGAGACGGTGAGCGTCCCCGAGCGCTGCTCGGTGGCGAGCACGACGAGCAGGTCGGCGAGCGGCGCGTGCTCGAGCGCGTGCGACGAGGGCGCGAGGCTGGGGCGTCGCGGCGGCTCGGACGTCGACGCCGCCTTCGCGAGGTCGCCGATGCGGGCGACGATGCGGTCGACGTCGGCGCGCGCGACGCGGGAGTCGCTCGCGCCGTCCGACGACTCGACGAGCACCAGGAGCGGCGGCACCTCCGGGAGCTCCACGGAGAGGGCGTCGATGACGCCGAGCGTGCCGTCGGTCGGCTCGGCGACCTCGCGGGCGGCGATGACGACGTCGTAGCCGCCCGTCCTGGCTCGCTCGCAGGCCATCTGGGCGCCGTTCGCGAGCGAGACCTTGAGCCCGCGCTCGCGCAGGACGCCGGCGAGCTCGGCGAGCGCGTCGACGTCGTGGTCGACGAGGAGGATCCGGCTAGCCGGCATGGGTGGCTCCGACGGCGGAGAGCCGCCGCTCGATGACG
>JAHBWA010000171.1 GCA_019637195.1 Labilithrix sp.
CTCGTAGCGGATCGTCTGGGTCTTGACGAAGGTGGACGTCAGGTAGTCCTTGAGCCCGTCGAAGTCGATGTCGTCCTCGGGGTTCGTGTTGCCACCGTCCTCGAAGTACCGCGGGCTCGCCATGTGGATCAGCTTGCCGACGTCCTTGTCCTCGACCGCGTGGCGGTAGTCCTCGCAGAACGCGATGACCTTGCGGTTGGGGCCGGTGTCCTCGACGTCGGTGTTCGGGATGTACGACTTCGAGCAGCCGGCCCCGAAGGCGAGCGATCCGACGACGAAGAGCGAGGCTAGCTTGGTGTTCACGAACGTTGACTCCGACTTCACGTTAACCGCGTTAACCGACCTACCTCGACCGCATTCCCGGGCCCACTTTCGCGGGCACGCCCCGACGAGCGCGGGCCCCACGACGGCGGACGACGTCGCCATCTTACATCGTGAGAGAGGGCGCCGCGACGATTAGATCCAGTCGAGGACGGCCTCGGCCCGGCCTCCCCAGGGGACCTCTGCCGCGATCCGCTCCGGCGTCCCGGACACGAGCGGCGCGAGCGCCCGGTGCGCGGTGAGGGCGCCGAGCGCGGGCGGGAGCGCCGCGCTGGCCTCCAGGCGAAGCGTGCAGGACACGAGGCGCGCGGCGCGCGCCCATGGCCCCGGCGCCAGGCGCGCCGCCGACACGAGCAGCGCGACCGCGCCGCCCGCCTCTGCCGCACTGGCTGGCGCGATCCTGCGGCTCGCCTCGCCGACCTCGTCCGCGGCGACGACGACGACGCGCTCCGCGACGCCCGCCCGGACGAGGTCCGCGGCGACGCCGAGCGCCTCGACGCCGCCGTGGGGACCGCCGCCGACCGCGAACGCCGGGCCCGTGAGCCCGAAGGCGATGGCGCACTCGCCGGCCGCCGCGTTCGGGGTCGTGTATGGGAAGCGTCGTGGCTCCGCGCGCGAGACGCCGCTCGCGCGGATCCGGCTCCAGAACCGCGCGTTGGTCTCGACCGTCGCGAGCCCGTGCCCGACGAGGATCCCTGCCCCGCGGAGCGCCTCCGCGCCTCCCGCCTCCGCGAGCGCGGCGGTCGCCGCCATCGTGAGGCGGACGAGCTCGTCGGCGCGCGCGATCCGATCGGCGCCGTAGCCCGTCCGCGCGGCGAGCCGCGCGACGTCGACGTCCGCCAGCGTGACCGCGACCGCGCGCGAGAGGACGACGTCGCCGGCCCGAGGCGCGCGGCTCGGCCCCGGCTCGGCGCTCACGACGAGCGCGGCGTTCGCGCCGCCGAACGCCGACGACAGCTTCAGCGCGGTCCGCGCCGGCGCGCGCTCGGCGCGATCGAGCACGCGGAGCCCCGCCTCGACCGCCGCCCCCTCGCCGAAGGACGCCGGGGCCACCCCGCGCTCGAGCGCGCGGAGCGCCGCGAGCGACTCGAGCGCGCCCGCCGCCCCGAGCGTGTGCCCGATCGCGCCCTTCAGCGAGTGGACCGGCACTCGGCTCGCATCCGGGCCGAGCGTCGCCACGATCGCCGCCGCCTCCGCCCTGTCGTTCTGCACCGTGGCGGTCCCGTGCGCGCTCACGAGATCGATGGCGGGCCCGCCAGCCTCGGCGATCGCGGTCGTCGCGGCGCGCGCGAGGCCGCCGCCGCCGGGCTCCGGGGCCGTGAGGTGCGTCGCGTCGCACGACGCGCCGAAGCCCGCGATCCACCCGTAGACGCGGGCCGAGCGACGCGCCTCCGGCTCGCGGACGAGGGCCAGCACGGCCGCGCCCTCGCCGAGCGCGAGGCCGTCGCGACCTTCGCGGAAAGGCCTCGGCCCGCGCGCGCCCGCGGTCGCGCGGAGGCTCTCGAACCCCGCCGCGACGAAGACGCTGACGGCGTCGAACCCTCCGCAGAGGGCCACGTCGCAGCGATCCTCCTGGAGCCACGCGCGGGCGACGCCGATCGCGAGGGTGCTCGACGCGCACGCCCCGAGGACCAGAGACACCGGCTCGAACGCGGTCGGACGCGCGGCGTGGACGAGGGGACCGATGTACGTCGCGGCGAGCGCGCCGGCGACCGACGGGGCGCTCGCGGCGTCGAGCAGACGCTCGAACGAGCGCATCCCGCCGCTCGACGTGCCGATCGCTGCGCCGACGCGGAGCCCGCGCCAGCCGGGCAGCGCCTCGTCGAGCTCGCACGCGCAGCCCTCCAGCGCCCGCTCCAACAGGACCGTCGCGCGGTCCGCCGCGCCGTCGAACGACGTGGCCACCGCGCCCTCGAACGACGTGGCCGCCGCGTCCTCGAACGACGAGCACGCCGCGCGCGCCACGAACGGCTTCGCGAACCCGGCCTCCACGAGCTCCTGGTCGCGCGTCACGCACGACGCGGCGGGCTCACCGACCGCGAGCGGGCCCAGCGCGGCGTCGCCCTCGCCGAAGGGCGAGACGAGCCCTCGCGCGACGACGCCGATCATAGCGACGTCCCCTTCTCGTCCGGATCGAGGAACGCCTCCGGATCCGGCTCCTCGTCGAGGACGTCCTCGACGAGCACGTCGACGCGAAGCCCCCACTCGCCGTCGATGTAGCGACCTCGCGCCCCGGCGCGCGGCGCGAGGCCCCGCCCCGACCAATCGAGGCCGTCCAGCCGGCCGCCCTCGCGCCGGATGGCGATGAAGCGCTCGCCGTCGGTCCGCAGCGTGACCGTCGCGCCGCCGTCGCGGAGGAGGAACACGGACTCGTGCTTGTTCGAGCGCGCGAGGACGAGCTTGCCCTCGAGCGGGGACACGAACCACCAGCGCAAGAACCCGATCGGAAGCCCTCGCGCGCCGGCGAGATCGACACCGCCGCGTTGCTCGAGGTTGATCGACGGGATCGACAGCCGGTAGCGCTCGCGCGTGACCCAGACATCCATCGCGGTCGTCCCGCCCGGCCCGAGCAGGACGAGGCGCGCCGCGCGATCCGGGCTCACGGCGACGGCGCCGCGCGCCTGGTAGACCTTGCCCGTGCGTGGATCGACGACGCCGATCTTCACGCGCCCGACGTACGGGCGCTTCGGCAGCGCGCTCCGCATGCGCCCGAGCCGCTCGCGCGAGAGCGTCCACTCGGCCTGACCCACGTTCGGCACCGGCGGCGTCCCGCGCGGATCCCCGTTGACGATCGTGTACGGACCGCGCACCGGCGGAGCCGGCCCGCACCCGAGCGTGAACGCGAGCGCTCCGAGGCACCCGAGCTTCGTCACGACGCGCGCACGCGTGGCCGCGCCCGCGGGCGAGCCGGACGAGGCGCGCGCGGTCACGAAGCTCGATCCGGTGGCCACACGGTGCCAGCGTACCCCCACCCGCGCGCGCTTCCCACGAAGAGCGCCGCCGCGGCATCGCCGCGCGCGACCTTCGCGGATGCCACCGCGACGGCGACGGCGCCCGCGGCCTCGTGCGCTCCGCACGCGTCGGCGCAGACGAGCCGCGGGACCGCGCCCCAGCTCGAGCCGCGGAGCAGCTCGCCCGACGCCGCGCCGCCGAGCACGACGATCGCGCCGTCCGGGGGCGGCGGGAGCTCCGCCAGCGCCTCGCCCGCCGAGGGCGCGTGCGCGAACGAGACGATCGCGCCGAGCCGCGCGAGCGCCGGCGCGTCACAGTCGGCGCTCGCGAGCGCGACCACCGCGGCCCCTTCGCGTCGCGGCCGCCGCGCCGCGCTCCCCCCGCCGGCTCGCGGCGGCGTCGCCCCGGGGGACACGTCGGGCGCCTCGAACAGCGCCGCGAGGACCTCCTCGACGATCGCGCTCCGCTCCTCGACCGCGCCAGCGCACATGCGCTCCGCGTCGCCGGCGGAGATCAGCTCGCACGCCTGGAGCACGGCGCACTCGCCCGAGACGGCGAGATCCGCGACCACCAGCGCGGGGCCGGTCAGCCCCAGGTAGATCGACACGTGGCCCGCGGGCGAGCTCGGCACGAGGCTCGGGAAGTCCGCGGGGCGCACCATGCGCGCGCCCTTGTCGCGCAGCCGGCGCATCAGCTCGGCGGTCGCGTCGACGGCGCCGAAGGCGACGCCGAGGACGAGCCCCGCGTCGCGCTCCGCGGACGCCGCGCTCGGCGCGAGCGCGCGCGCGCACGCCAGCGCGCCGAGGCGAGACGCGCGATCGAGGCGGCGCGCGCGCTCCGCGTCGAGGGCGTCGTCGGGGACGGCGACGCTCTCCCCCGTCGGCCGCGCGGCGGGCAGGTCGGCCACGGCAGTCCCCTCCAGGATCCCCGCGGGCGTGACGACGGACATCCCGGTGACGACCACGCCGCGCGCGGCGCCGCGCGCCGGCGCTTCGCGATCGCGAGCGCCGAGCACGAGCGCGGTGTCCATCCCGCCGAAGCCGAACGAGCTCGAGATCGCCGCGCCGATCGCGCGAGGCTCCGCCGCGAGCACGTGGCGGAGCGCCGCGCACGCCGCGTCGGGCTCCTCGAGCCCGCCCGTCGGAGGCGCGATCCCGCGCTGGATCGCGAGCGCCGTGATCACCGCCTCGATCGCCCCCGCGGCCGCGAGGGTGTGCCCGATCATGCCCTTCTGACTCGACACCGGGACGCGCCCGAGGTCGGCGCCGAAGAGGCGCGCCAGCGCGCGCGCCTCCATCGGATCGTTCAGGGGCGTCCCGGTGCCGTGCGCGTTGACGTAGTCGACCTCCGCCGGCGTGAGCCCGGCCCGCGCGAGCGCCGCGCGCATCGCCGCCAGGGGCGCCTCGCCGGTGGCCTCGGGGTTCGTGATGTGGTGCGCCTCGGAGCGCGCCGCCCAGCCGAGCAGCGTGCAGATCGCCGCGGACCGCGCGCCGTCCTCGGCGCGCTCGAGGACGAGCATCCCGGCCCCTTCGCCGAGGGTGAGACCGCGACGCCGCCCGTCGAACGGCCGCGCTCCCTCCGGATCGAGCGCCCCGAGCGCGCTGAACCCGCTGATCGTGACGCGGCAGAGCGCGTCGGCGGCGCCGCACACGACGGCGTCGACGACGCCGAGCTCGAGCCAGGTCGCCGCGACCGCGAGCGCGTTGGCGCCGCTCGAGCACGCGCTCGAGAGCGAGCGCGCGCGGACGAACGGGCCGAGCTCTCTCACGAGGCGGTCCGTCGGCGCGCTCAGCGGATGGCTGAGCATCCTCGCGAGCGCCGCCTCGCGGCGCGGGTCCCTGGGAGCGCCCGCGCTCGCCTCGGTCGCGAGCAGGGTCGCGAGGAGCGACTCCGTCTCGAACATCCCCGCGGTCGTGCCGCCGAGCACGAGCCCGACGCGTCGCGTCCCGACGTCGAGCCCGGCCTCGGCGATCGCCTCGCGCGCCGCCCGGAGCGCGAGCTCGCTGGTCCGCGACACGGACGGGTCCTCGTCGAGCGCGAGATCCGAGACCTCGGCGACGATCCTCGAGCGCACCTCGCCCGGGTCGAAGAGCGCGAGCTCGCGAAGGCCGCGCTCGCCTCGAAGGACGCGCTCGAAGGTCTCGCGCGCGGTGGCCCCGAGCGCGGTGACCGCGCCGACGCCGGTGACGACGACGGTCACGAGGTCTTCGACCGCTCGACGAACTCCGCGAGCGCGCCCACCGACCGGAAGATCGGCCGAGCTTCGTCGCCCTCGGGGACGCGCACGCCGAACCGCTCCTCGACGAGCATGGCGATCTGGAGGGCGTCCAGCGAGTCGAGGCCGAGGCCCCCCTCGCCGAAGAGCGGGGCGTCGTCCTCGATGGACTCCGGGTCCCTTCCGGAGAGGTTCAGCTCGGAGACCAGCAGCGCCTTGAGTTCACGGGTGAGGGCGGAGCTCGGCATGGGAGCGGACTCGAGGTGGATTCGGGCGAGGCGGAGGCGGCTCGGTTCGTCCGAGACGGCGTCGCCGGGTCGAGTACCACGGGCGGGCGCGTCCGCCAACTCGAGCAACGCGCGCCCGGGGCCCTCCCCTCACCGGGGCACGGATAGCGCGCGGGTCGCGCGTGCCCCTGTAGTAAGGTGCGCCGGTTCGCCGGTCACGGCTTTCATCCTCGACGGAGACAACGATGGGCGCGCTCGTCAACTACAGGACCGAGAAGGGTGTCGCGGTCCTCACCCTCAACGATCCCCCGGTCAACGCGTACAGCCACGAGATGCTGAAGGAGCTCGACGCCTGCATCCTCGAGGCGCGCTTCGACAACGACGTCCACGTGATCGTGCTGACCGGGCACGGCGAGAAGTTCTTCAGCGCCGGCGCCAACATCAACATGCTGCGCGAGGCGGACACGACCTTCAAATACTACTTCTGCCTCCACGCGAACGAGACGATCACGCGCCTCGAGCAGACGCCGAAGCTCTGCATCGCCGCGGTCAACGGGCACTGCGTCGGCGGCGGGCTCGAGATCGCGCTCGCCTGCGACATGCGGATCGCGCGCGGCGGCGAGTTTCAGTTCGGCCTGCCGGAGGTCGCCCTCGGCGTGCTTCCCGGCACCGGCGGCACGCAGCGGCTCGCGCGCCTCGTCGGCAAGGCCCGCGCGATCGAGCTCATGGTCGAGGGCGCCAAGATGAACGCGCAGCGCGCGGTCGATCTCGGCGTCGTCAACAAGGTCTGGCAGGCCGAGTCGAACGACGAGTTCATGCGCATGGTCATCGACTACGCCCACGGCTTCTGCCCGCCGAGCGGCGCCGCCATGGCCGTCGGCCGCATCAAGCGGTCGGTCCAGGGTGGCCTCGAGATGAGCCTCGAGCAGGGCCTCGCCTTCGAGCGCGAGCTCCAGGCCGAGCTCTTCGCCTCGAGCGACGCGAAGGAGGGCCTCGCGGCCTACGGCGAGAAGCGAAAAGCGCAGTTCCGCGGCCGCTGAGCCGCGCCGCCCGCGGAGGCGCGCCCGCTCGCGGAGGGCGCGCCCGCTCGCTCAATCGTTCAGCACCTCTTCGAGGGAGCGCGCGACGGCCGCCCGCTTGATCCACGTCTCGAGCTTCGAGGCCTCAGCCTCGGCGATCTTCCCGTGCGTCGCTTCGTCGATCTCGATCCCGCGCGCCTCGATCACCGCGCCGAGCGCGGCGCGCCGCGCCCGGAGATCGGCCGAGACCTCCGGGCTGACTCCCGCGGCGGCGGCCTGCGGCTTGGCGGGCTCGACGAGCACGCCGGTGGCGAAGAGGAACTCGATGAGCTCCGGCGCGAGCTCGATCCCGTCGTCCTGCTTCAAGCGGGCGAGGTTCTCGTCGAGCGTCTGATCGGCCCGGAACAGGCCGACGACCTCGAAGAGCTCCTTGTCGAGCGCGAAGGAGTCGAAGCGGTGGTACGACGTGACGACGACCTTGTCGCCGACGTGCATCTCCCGCATGCGCGCGTTGCGGATCAGGCTGTTCGGCAGCGTCTTGCTCTGGAGGCGCTCGTACTTCGCGATGAGCGCACGGAGGCTCGCCTCGCCCTCCTTCGACCCGTCGACGTTCCTCGCGAAGTCCTTCGGCGAGACGTTCTGCACCCACTCGTGGCACTTCAAGTAGAACTCCCGCTCGCGGCCCACCCACGGCCCCCACCAGGCCGCGTAGTCGGACTCCTTCGGCGGGAGGTCTTCCATGTCTTCGAGCGTGAGGGTGCCGTTCTTGAACTTCGGCTCGATGACGTTCGAGTCGACCGAGCGCGCGGCGTTCTGCGCGAGCGAGCGCTGGACGTGGGAGAGGTAGTCCTTGAGCGCCGTCCAGTACTCGTAGCCGCGCACGCCGCCCTCGTACTTGCAGTAGTAGGTCATGCAGATGACCTCCCGGTGGCGCCAGATGCTGCAGGTGCCCGCGGGGTTCGCGTCGTCGTAGAAGGGGCAGCGCATGCTGCGGGCGCGCCCGAAGACCTCGGAGTACCCTCCCATCAGGAGCGACATCTTCCGGGGTCGCGCGACGTGCAGTGAGGTGACGCCGACGCGCTTGTCGATGATCGCCTCGAGCCGCCGCTTGCCCTCCGCCATCTCCGGCGACGGGTCGGCGAGGATCGCCCCGACGAGGTAGTTCGGGAGGATCGGCCAGAAGGTGCAGCACTTGGTCTCGGAGTTGAAGAACTCCATCGCCACCGGCGACGCCTGGCCGTGGTCGCACATCGCGCAGTTTTCGCAGGTCGCGCGCGTCTCGACGACCTTCGGACGATCGAAGAACGCGTCGAAGAGGTGGCTGTAGATCGGCGGAAGACTGCTGCGGATCGAGTCGGCCATCGCGGTCGTCTTAGCAGATGGACCGCCCCGCGTCGCCCCGCCGGGCCGCGCGCCGGGCGTCGCGGCCGCGAGCAGCTCAACCAGCGCGGGCGAAAAGCTTGGCGTAGTAGTCGCTGATCGCGTCGCCGCCGAGGCGCGTGAAGAAGGTCGAGTACGCCATCCAGATCGCCAGGCCGTTGAGGTCGCGGAACATCGGCGGCAGGTACCGCGGCGGCTTCACGACCCCGTCGTTCACGCGCCGCGCGAGCACCGGGACGTCCTCGTGCGCGACCTTCCCGACGAACAGGTACGGGAGGAGGTCGACGCGGTTGTGCTGGATCGCGCTGCGGATGAACGCGTAGTTGAGGACGATGCCCTTGCAGTAGCAGGCGTCCTTCGTGAACGGCGCGCCGCCCTCGATCACGCCGCCGCGGAAGATGCGACGCGTGTTGTGGAAGCACTCGTCCTCGTCGTAGCCCTCGGTGCGGAACCACTCGAAGACGTCGAGGAAGCTCGCGCCGTCCTCCGCCTTGTCGACGGCGAGGACGCGATCGTTCAGCCGGCGCGCCCGCCGCGGGTACGTGCGGAACGTGAAGATCTCGCAGAGCGCCGCCAGGCCCTCCTGCACGGTGGTCGTCCGCGGCGGCCCCTTCGAGAGCCAACGCGCGACCGTCTGGGCCTGACCGTTCAGCGAGGTCGCCACGTGCACCCAACCCTCGTGGACCTCGAGGATGTCGATGTCGCGCTGCGAGAACCTCGCGCCCGAGCGGACCTTGACGTAGTCGCTCCCCGCGGCGGCGTCGCTCAGGATCGTGTCGTCGACCTCGACGCGCACGGCGGCGTCGCCGAAGTACCCGGTGAGGCGCCGGTTCAGCTCGGCGGCCGCCTCCTCCGCGGGGATCGTGCGCTCGTACTGCATCCCGAGGAGCGTCTCGTCGATGTTCGTCAGGATCTCGTAGAGGACGTGGCCCAGATCGCGGAGCGTCGCGATGCCGTCGGGGAACTTGTCCTTCGGCGAGCCGTAGAGCTTCCGCGAGTACGCGTAGAACACCGGCGTGCTCCGCGCCGCGAGCATGCGCGCGACGTCGCGGTACTCGAGCGCGGTCCGCGCGAGGATCGCTCCGATGGCGTCGGCCTCGCCGAGCTCGCGATCGACGTCGCGCGCGATCTCCTCGAAGGCGGCGGCCTTGACGGTCGGATCGTAGCCCAGCGGGCTCCGGTCGTAGTACTCGGCGTCGACCTTCGGCAGCTCGCGGTAGCGCGACTTTCGGAACTGCTCCTCGATGTCGTTGTCCCAGCGAATGCACTGGAGCACGCGGAGCTCGCGCTGCGCGTCGACGATGCGCTGCGCGAGGCCCGCGACGATCTCCTTGTAGCTGCGCCAAGGCCCCGCCGCGGGGAGCGGCGGGATCGACGGGTGACGCGGCTCGTCGTCGTCGTCGTCCTCGGACGCGCGGCTGGCCGGCGCGCGGCGCGGCTCGTCGTCGGCGACGTTCGGCTTCGACGGGCGCGGCGGCGGGACGCTGCCGGCCCGCGCCCTCTTCGGCGCTTCGGGATCGACGAGGGCGCGGCTCGACGACGGCGCCGGCGGCGGCAGGGTGCCGCTCGCGCGGCCGTTGCCGTTCTTCTCCTTGAGCTCCTTGGCCTCGGCCTTGGCCTCTTTGGCCTCGGCCTTGAGCTCCTTGGCCTCGGCCTTCGTCTTGGAGGGCTCGTCGTCGTCCTTGCCCTTGCGGCGTTCGCTCTCCTGTGAGGACGCGCGATCGGCCATTGACCGACATTTTGCATCTCGAAGGATGCAATTTCCAGCAAATTGCTCGCTCGCATCGCGAGCGAGCGCCTCGGGGGGCCTCGCGGCCGCTCGAGGTCGCATCGGCGAGCGCAGACGCGGCAAGCTCGCAGACGCGGCAAGCTCGCGGCGCGGCGCGCTCGCGGCGCGACGGACGCCGACGAGCGGGCGCCGGGGCTCGGACAGTCGCAAGACGGATGTGTTCCGCGGGCGCTTTTGCTACGTGGACCGCGTGCGCATCGCCTCGCTCCACGTCTACCCGCTCAAGGGCGCCCGCGGCATCGCGCTCGAGCGGGCGGAGGTGCTCGCGTCCGGGATACGACACGACCGCCGCTTCATGGCGCTCGGTCAGGACGGCGCGTTCATCACCCAGCGCGCACACCCGTCGATGGCGCTCGTCGACGTCGCGCTCGCGGGGGATCGCCTGTCCCTCTCCGTCGGCGCCGCGAGCGCGTCCGTGCCGCTGGCCCCCGACGGACCGCGGCGGCGCGTCCGCGTCTGGGACGACGAGGTCGAGGCGATCGACGTCGGCGGCGAGGGCGCCGAGCTCCTCTCGCAGCACCTCGGGCAGCGCTGCTCGCTCGTGTTCATGCCGCTCGACGTGATCCGGCCGGTCGAGTCACCCTACGGCCGCCTGGGCGATCGCGTCGGCTTCGCGGACGCGTACCCGGTGCTCGTCGCGACGCTCGCGTCGCTCGCCGACCTCAACGCACGGCTGACGGCGAGCGGCGAGCCGCCCGTCCCGATCGACCGCTTCCGCGCGAACGTCGTCGTGGAGGGAGGGGAGCCCTTCGAGGAGGAGGGCGCGACGTCGATGCGCCTCGGCGGGCTGAGCGTCCGGACGCCGAAGCGCTCGTCGCGCTGTCAGGTCACGACCGTCGACCAGCGCACCGCCGCGACGAGCAAGGAGCCGCTCCGCACGCTCGCGCGCTACCGGACGGAGGCGAACAAGGTGCTGTTCGCGATGAACGCGATCCCGGACCTCGCCGCCGACGCCTCGATCGTCGTCGCGGTCGGCGACGCCGTCGCGTATCTCCGCTGAACGCACGCCGCGCCGGCACGGCGCGCCCACACGAGACGTCTGCTGGAGCGCCCACACGACGCGTCTGCTGGAGCGCCCACACGACGCGTCTGCTGGAGCGCCCACACGACGCGTCTGCTGGAGCGCCCACACGACGCGTCTGCCGGAGCGCCCGCGCGACGCGTCTGCCGGAGCGCCCGCGCGACGCGTCTGCCGGAGCGCCCGCGCGTCAGGCGACGCTCTCGACGACCTTGCGGAGCACGTCGGTGTCGCGAACGCCCTCGGCCTCCGCGCGGTAGCTCATCACGAGGCGGTGGCGAAGGACGGGCACCACGAGCGCGCGCACGTCGTCGACGTCCGCGGCGGCCTCTCCGCGGAGCGCCGCGCGCGCCTTGGCGGCGAGGACGAGCGCCTGCGAGCCACGCGGTCCCGCACCGAAGCGAACGTACTCGGTGACCTCGCGCGGCGCCGTCGCCTCGCGCGCGCCGCGCGAGTCCTTCGGGCGCGTCGCCCGTCCGAGCGCGACCGCGAGCTGGACCGCCGCGTCCGTCACCGGGATCCGCGGCACGAGCGCCTGCAGCGCGCGCACGTCGTCCGCCGCGATCACGCGCGGGACGGTGCCCGAGTCCGCGCTCGTCGTGCGCCGCGCGATCTCGCGCTCCTCGGCCTCGGACGGGTAGTCGACGTGGATCTCGAGGAGGAAGCGATCGAGCTGCGCCTCGGGCAGCGGATACGTGCCCTCCTGCTCGATCGGGTTGCGCGTCGCGAAGACCTGAAACGGGTCGGGCAGCGCGTGCGTCCGCGTCCCGACGGTGACGCGCCGTTCTTGCATCGCCTGGAGGAGCGCCGCCTGCGTCTTCGGCGGCGTCCGGTTGATCTCGTCCGCGAGGATCAGGTTGTGGAAGATCGGCCCGGCGAGGAAGCGCACGCGGCGATGGACGACCCCCTGGTTGTCCTCGTCCTCCTGCAAGACGTCGGTGCCGGTGATGTCGGCGGGGAGCAAGTCGGGCGTGAACTGCACGCGGCCGAACGACAGATCGAGCGCCTCGGCGAGCGACGCAACGAGCAGCGTCTTGGCGAGGCCGGGCACGCCGACGAGGAGGGCATGGCCGCGCGCGAGGAGCGCCACGAGCATGAGGTCGACGACCTCTTCCTGACCGACGACCTTGTGGCCGATGGCCTCGTGGAGCGCCCGGCTCGCCCCCGCCGCGCGGGCGAGGAGATCGATGTCGGAGGGCGCGCCGGGCGGACGCGGCAGGTCGCTCGCGCTTGCCTGGGGAGGGACGTTGCTCACGACCAAGCTGTTCGCACGACGGCGGCCACGCTGTCAAAGGCGCTCTTTCGCGCCGGGCCGGGGCGATCGCTCGCCACCACGGCCCCGGCGCGCGCGAGCGCTTCGGGCCTCGCCTGCCCGGCGCTGGCCCCGAGGTTGCTAACGCAGGCCCGCGCGTGTAGACGGCACCCACCTGGATGCGACAACCCAGCCCTTCCCCGGAGCCGACGCCGTCGTCGCCGGCCACCGACACGAGCGAGGCCGCCACGGAGATCGTGACGCGGCCTGATCCCGGGCTCGCGCGGGGCAAGTGGGAGGCGCCGGCCTGGGTGTTCTGGGTCATGCTCGCGATCGTCGTCCTCGGCGCCGCCGCGTACCTCCTGCGCCGGCTCGGCGTCCTCCGCCTCGGGCGCGGACGAGCGGCCGACGCCTCCCCTCCCTCCTCGAGAGCACGACGCCCGTGAAGAACAACCTCCGTCGCATCCTCGTCGCGATGCTCCTCGGCGTCTGCGTCTACGGCGCGTTCGTCGTCTACCGCGGCGTCGACGAGATCGGCCGGTCGCTCGAGCACTTCAGGGCGAGCGCGTTCGTCATCGCCTGCGCGCTCGCGTTCGGCAACTACGTGCTCCGCTACTTCAAGTGGGAATTTTACCTCGCGCGCCTCGACATCCGCGGCGTGAAGAAGTCCGACAGCTTCCTCACGTTCCTCTCCGGGTTCGTCCTCACGGTCACTCCGGGCAAGGTCGGCGAGGTCTTCAAGTCGCTCATCCTCTTCGAGACCCACGGCGTCCCGATCACGAAGACCGCGCCGATCGTCGTCGCCGAGCGCGCCACCGACGTGGTCGGCATCGTCGTGCTGATCATCGCGAGCGCGTCGCTCGGGTTCTCGGGCGGGCTCCTTTGGGCCGGCGTCGGCTCGGCGCTCGTCCTCGCGCTGCTCCTCGTCGTGGGTCATCGCGGGCTCTCGCTCTGGCTCATCGGTCTGGTCGGACGGCTCCCGGGAAAGCTCGGGGGGATCGCGCCCAAGCTCGAGACCGCGTACGAGAGCCTCGCGACGATGCTCAGGCCGCGGAACCTCTTCGTCCCCAGCTTGCTCAGCGCGGCGGCGTGGATGCTCGAGTGCCTCTCGCTCTGGGTCATCCTCGGCGGCTTCGGCGAGTCGACGAGCATCGCGCTCTCGACCTTCTTCTACGCGACGAGCACGCTCGTCGGAGCGATCGTCCCCGTCCCCGGCGGCCTCGGCGTGACCGAGAGCGCGCTGATGGGGCAGATGACGACGATGGGGCACGTCGAGGGCAGCACCGCCACCGCCGCGATGATCCTCGTCCGCTTCGCGACGCTCTGGTTCGCCGTCCTCGTGGGCTTCGTCGCGCTCTCGCTGATGAAGCGCCGCTACCCGGGCCTGCTCGCCAAGGACGCGAAGGACGGCAAGGGCGCGACCGCCGCGAAGGGCGAAGCTGCCTGACGCAAAGCGCGCCGAGCGCTCGGACTTGTCATCTCCGCCGAGCTGGCGGACGATTCGTCTAAAGAGCGTATATCGTGAGCGACTACATCGACGACCACGGCGGCACGCACGTAAACCTCCTGAAGCACCAGGCCAGGCTCGTCCGCCTGAAGCTCGTGAGCGGAGCCGTGGTGCTGGGCGAGCGCCACGACAAGCCCGCCGCACGCGCCGTCATCGCCGATCTCCTGATCGCGCGGGTCGTGACGCGACTGTTCTTGGAGATCAACGACCTCGCCGTGTTCGAAGAAGAAGAGGAGCTCTTGTTCGTGTTGAAGCTCCTCGACAAGAAGCACGGCAACGCGATCTCGCTCGAGACGCTCCTCACGATCGCGAAGTTCAATCACGTGCCGGTCGTCGGCTACGACAACGCGTCGAACGACGACGGTCGCCTCCGGCCCACCACCGCGGAAGGGATGGCGAACCGCAACATGGAGATGGGCCGCGCGCTCACGGCGCACGGCGGCCCAGGCGCGCTCGCGCTCGTCGGATCGTTCCACCTCTATCCGAAGCACTCGGGCGGCGACTTCAGCACGACGCTTCAGGCGCACGGGAACGTCGCGTTCAGCAGCGCGATCGATCTCAGCCGGTACTGAGCCGCGCGCGCGGCCGACGCACGACGACGGTCGGCCGGAGTCTCGCCACGGCGAGCGCCCGCTCCATCACGCGCGGGCGCGCCCAGCACCGCGTCAGCGCGGGCGGTTCATGTCGATCTTCTTGAGCGCCTCGAGCTTCTCCTCGAGCTCGCGGAGCTGCGTCGTGCTCGCGGCGAGGTGCTCGTTGGCGGTCTTGAGCTGCGCCGCGAGCCTCGCACGCTCCTCGCGCGCCGCGGCGAGCGCGTCGCGCGACTCGGCCGCCTGGCCCTCGAGGCCCTCGATCTCCCTGCGGAGCTCGGCGAGCTTCGCCTCGCTCGCGCGCACGTCGGCGCCGGCCGTCATCACGGCCTCGCGCAGCACCTCGGCGCGCGTGATCTCCGCGTTGAGCAGCGCGGCGATCCGGCCCCAGCGCGTGTTCGGGTACTGCACCTCCACCGCCCTGAGCTCCGCGGCGTTGGTGAACGACGTCTGCGTCGGCATCCGCGTGAGGACGATGAAGAGGCGGGCCTCCGCGATCTCCTCTTCGGTCACGGCGTCTGCGAGCGCGTGCTCGTAGTCGACGCGCGCGCGAGAGAGCTCGCCCCGGGCGAAGCGCGCGCGGCCGGACTCGACCGCCGACGGCAAGACGGCAGGAGGCTCCGCGCGGCGGCACGCGAGCGCCCCGACGGCGAGCGCGAACGCGAGCAGCGCCGCCGGCGCGCGATCGCCCAAAGGCGAGCGCCGACACGCGGAGGGCCTCGTCACGTCGCGACCTCCGCCTCACGCGCGACGTCCGGGCCCTCGACCGGCAGCGCGACATGGAGCGCCGCGCCCCCGAGTCGATCGCTGACCTCGACCCACACGCTGCCCCCGTGCGCCTCGGCGATCTCGCGGCAAATCGCGAGGCCGAGGCCGACGCTGCCGTCCGAAGGGAGCCCCTCCCGGCGGAAGAACTTCTCGAAGACGCGCGCGCGATCAGGCTCCGGGATCCCCGGCCCCGAGTCCTCGACGGCGATCCAGATGCAGTCGCGGAGACGATCGCCCACGCGCGCGTGCGCGGGCAGATCCCGCGAGGAGCGCACGCCGAGCCGAACCTCCACCTCTCCGCCGGCGGGCGTGTACTTCAGCGCGTTGGAGACGAGGTTCTGGACGATCTGGACCACGCGGTCCGGATCGCAGCGCACGGGTGGTACGTCGGCTTCGACGTGGGTGGCGAGCTCGACGCGGCGCTCACGCGCGAGCGCGCCGAGCTCGGAGACGGCCGAGCGCGTCAGCTCGGCGAGGTCCTGCTCGGAGATGCTGTAGCGCATGCCCGCGCGCAGGCGGGAGAGGTCGAGCAGATCCGAGATCATCTTCGACAAGCGCGTGGCCGCCTGCGCGTTGAGCTCGAGCATGTGCCGCTGCTTCGCCGTGAGCGGACCGAGGAGCTCCTCGAGCAACAGCTGCGTCGTCTCCTGCATCGCGACCAGCGGCGTGCGCAGCTCGTGCGAGACGCTCGAGATGAAGTCGGCCTTCATCCGCTCGAGCTCGTCGAGGGCGACCACCATGCGGTTGAACTCGTGCGCCACCTGCGCCAGCTCGTCGTTCGCGGAGGTGTCGAGCTGGAACGAGAAGGCGCCGTCCGAGACGGCGTGCGCGCCGCGGATGAACGCGTGCAGCCGCGAGCGGAGCGAGCGCACCGTGAGGACGAGCACCGCGAGGCTGAGGACGGTGGCGCCGCTCGCGACCCAGAGCGCGGTCGTGCGGGTCACCGCGCGGACGTCGGCGGCGGTCTCGGCCTCGTGCGCGGCGGCCTCCCGGATGCGCCGCTGGACATCGAACGCGAGCCCCAGCAGGCGATCGCGCTCCTGCGACGTGACGTCGGGATCGCGCGCCACCAGCGCGGCGGCGCCGCCGCTCCGGAACGCCGCGAACACCTCGGCGAAGCGCGCGAGGGCCTCCGCCTCCTCCGGCGTCACCGACGCGCCGAGCAGCTGGTTCAGCTCGGACTGCATGGCGCCGAGCGTCTCGTCGAGCATCGACAGGTAGTCGCCGTCCCGGCTCACCGCCCACTTGTGACGGTACTCGTCGAGCCGCTCGAAGCGCGCGATCACGCCGGCGCTGAGCTGCAGACCGATGACGTGACGCTGGGTGAGCCGCTCGTTGGTCCGCGCGAGCTCTCGCATCCCCTCGACGCTGTAGCCGATGACGCCGAGCAGCGGGAGCACCGCGAACGCGGCGCCGATCCCGAACCGCGTGGTGAGCCTCACGTCTCGCCTCCCGCCGCGCGCGCGGCCTCGAGGCGACGCCGCCGGCTCACTCGTCCGGCTCCCCGGGCGCGCCGTCCGCGCCGAACGCCTTCAGCTTGTTGCGCACGGTCTTCACGTCGAGGCCGAGGCGGCGCGCGGCCTCGGCCTTGTTGTTGCCCGTCGCCTTGAGCGTCTCGAGGATGACGATGCGCTCCGCCTCGGCGGCCGTCGCGCCGTGCGGGATGACGATCCCGTCCGGCGCCGGCACCGTCGGCGGGCGCCGCGCGTCGACCGGCGCGACGACGTGCTCGGGGCCGACGATCTCGACGACGCGCTCACCCTCGGCCGCGCGCGCGGCGAGGAAGGCGCGCTCGATGACGTTCCGGAGCTCGCGCACGTTGCCCGGCCAGTCGTGGGCCTGGAGGCGCGCGAGCGCAGGCGGCGACAGCGTCGGCGCCCCCTGGCCGTAGCGCGCGGCGGCCTCCCCGAGGAAGTGCTGCGAGAGCGCCGGGAGATCCTCCTTGCGATCGCGGAGCGGCGGGACGTCGACGCGGAGGACGTCGACGCGGTAGAGCAGATCGTGCCGGAACCTCCCCTCCTCCACCGCGGCGGCCGGATCGCGGTTCGTCGCGGCGATGAGGCGGACGTCGCACACCATCTCGACGTTGCCGCCGAGGCGGCGGACCTTGCCGTCCTCCAGCACGCGCAAGAGCTTCGGCTGGAGCGCGAGGGGCATCTCGGTGATCTCGTCGAGGAACAGCGTGCCCGTGTGCGCGAGCTCGACGAGCCCGGGGCGGGCCTGCGCCGCGCCGGTGAAGGCGCCGCGCTCGCTCCCGAACAGCTCGCCCTCCGCGAGCGCCTCCGGGATGGCCGCGGCGTTGAGCGGCACGAACGGACGCTTCGAGCGCGCGCTCAGCTGGTGGACTGCGCGCGCGACCAGCTCCTTGCCGGTTCCGCTCTCGCCGACGATGAGGACGGGCGCGTCGCTGCTCGCCGCGACCTGGAGCCGCGCCCACATCTCGGCGAGGGCCGCGCTCGTGCCGACGATGCCGCAGGTCTCCCGTCCCCGCTCGGAGGGGTCCGGCTCGTCGTCGTCGCCCGCGTCGCCGGACACGCGCTCCGCCGCGAGGCGCGCCTCGGCGTCGTCGAGCTGCCTCCGGAGCGCGTCGTACGCGAGGGGCTTCGTCAGCACGTCGGTGGCGCCGGCCTTGATGGCCTTCACCGCCGTGTCCACCGTCCCGTAGGCGGTGATGAGGATGAACGTCCGCTTGCCGTCGTCGTCGCCCCGCAGCGACTCGAGCAGCGCGAGCCCCGTCGCGTCCGGGAGCATCAGGTCCGAGATGACGACGTGCGGATCGAACGAGCTTAGCAGCGGCCGCGCGGCGGCGACCGTCCCGGCGGTTCGCACCGGGAACCCCCAATCCTCGAGGCGCGTCTCGAGAACCTCGCGCATGGCGGGCTCGTCATCGACAACGAGGACGCGGCAGTTTCGTCGGGACACGGTTCGTTGAATGGCGTGCTCCCCGCCCGGCGGAAAGTATAGGCACGTGTCCCGCGCAGCGACGCGGGGAAAGTTTCCCTGGGAGCTTCGCCCGTGACGGGGAAAGTCTTCCGGCTCAAAGTCGCCTCACTCTCACGGAACTCCAGGGAAATGTGTGGCGGTCGCACTGGACCGACGCTTGCTCCCGTCGACGGCTCCCCCCTCACGGAGAGCTCATGTCGAAAGCGTCCCCCTCCTCGTTCCTCTCTCGCGCGCTGCGCGCCGCGCTGCTCGTGGCCGTCTTCGTCTCGTGCGCGTTCCCGGTCGTCCTCGGCGTGAAGGCGTTCGTCGCGCGCGCCGCGTCGGAGGGCGCGTCCGCGAGCGTGCTCATGAGCGTCACGCAGGGGATCGCGCTCTTCGGCGGCGTCGTCCTCTTGTGGCACGTCGTGCTCTACGCGCGCTACCGCCACGTCGCGAGCGTGCGCGACGAGGAGCTCCCGGAGCTCACGGTGATCGTCCCCGCGTACAACGAGGGCAAGCAGGTGCTGAAGACGCTGCGCAGCCTCCAAGCGAGCGACTACCCGCGCGAGAAGCTCCACATCGTCGCGGTGGACGACGGCAGCCGCGACGACACGTGGACGTGGATCGAGCGCGGCGCGCGCGAGGCGCCGGACCGGATCCTCGCGCTCCGCTGCCTCGAGAACCGCGGCAAGCGCGCGGCCCTCTACGAGGGCATGGCGCGGGCGCGCGGAGAGGTGATCGTCACCGTCGACAGCGACTCCGAGGTCCTCGCCGATACGCTCCGCAACCTGGTCAGCCCGATCGTGCGCGACGCGAAGGTCGGCGCCGTCGCCGGCAACGTCCGCGTCTTGAACCGTGAGGCGGGGCTGCTCCCGCGGATGCTCGACGTCTCGTTCACCTTCTCGTTCCAGTTCGTGCGCGCCGCGCAGAGCGAGGTCGACACGGTCATGTGCTGCCCGGGCGCGCTCACCGCGTACCGCCGCTCGGTGGTCGACGAGGTGAAGGACGAGTGGCTCGCGCAGACCTTCTTCGGCAAGCCGTCGACGATCGGCGAGGACCGCGCGATGACGAACCTCATCTTGCGCAAGGGCTTCACCTCGAAGTTCCAGGCGAACGCCGTCGTGCGGACCGAGGTGCCGGTCAACACGACGCAGCTCGCGCGCATGTACCTGCGCTGGGCGCGGAGCGACGTGCGCGAGACCTTCGTGCTCTCGCGCTTCATCCTCAAGCGCTTCCGCTCCGGCTCGTCGTGGGGCGCGCGCCTCATCTTCTCCTGGAGCGCGCTCCGCTGGATGCTCACCCCCGTCGCCGCCGCGTGGGCGATCACCGGCCTCGCGGCCGAGCCCGGCGTCCTCGCGGCGGTCCTCGGCGGAGTCCTCGCGTCGGCCATCATGCCCGCGACCCTCTTCGCCCACAGCCGCTCGATGCAGGGCTCGTTCTGGGCCTTCCCGTACGCGGTCTACGCCTTCTTCCTCCTCTGGTGGATCCGCCCTTACGCGCTCTTCACGCCGCACAAGTCGAAGTGGCTGACGCGCGATCTGCCGGCGGCGCCCGCGCCGGTGGCGCTGCGCATCGAGCGCCCGACCGCCCACGTGCGTCCGGCTGCAGGCGCCGCGGCGATGCTCGCCCGCGTCCGCGACTCGGCGCACGGCTTCAGGGCGGAGCCCGCCCGCGCCGTCACGGCATCGCGCGCAGCGTCGTGAGCGCGAGCTGGAAGTCCGCCGGCGGGTCGACCTCGAAGCGGATCGACTCGCCGGTCATCGGGTGCACGAAGCCGAGGACGCGCGCGTGGAGCGCCTGCCGACCGAGGGCCACCGCCGCCTCACGGAGGACCTCGTTCTTCGGGAGCTTGCCGTAGAGCGGATCGCCGAGGATCGGCGTCCGGTCGTCAGCGAGGTGCACGCGGATCTGATGCGTCCGCCCGGTCTCGAGCCGACACGCCACGTAGGTCGCGTGTCGACCGAAGGTCTCGAGGGGGCGCACGTGGGTCACCGCTCGCTTGCCCGTCTTCACCTTCGACGAGAAGCGGATGCGGTCGGTCGGGTGGCGGCCGTGGAGCGTGTCGAACGTCTTCGCGCTCACCTCCCCGACGCAGAGCGCGACGTACTCGCGCTCGATCGAGTGGGCCGCGAACTGGCGCTTCAGGTGCTCTCTCGCCCGCGGGTGACGGGCGACGACCATGAGGCCGCTCGTGCCCTTGTCGAGCCTGTGCACGATGCCGGGTCGGCTGCGATCGAGATCGCGCGCCCCGCCCGGGAAGACCTGCGGTTCGCCCTCGCGCGCGGCCTCGTCCTCGCCCCCCGCCGCGCCGCGCGCGACCTCGTCCGGGCGCGCCGAGACGCTCGGGCGCTCGTCGATCTCGTCGTCGCCGTCCGGCGGATCGAACACGCCGCGCGCCAAGAGGCCGTTCACCAGCGTGCCGGTCTGGTGGCCCCGGGCCGGGTGCACGACGAGCCCGGCGGGCTTGTCGAGGACGATCACCGCGTCGTCCATGTACACGACGTCGAACTCGACGCCGGCGTCCGCCATCGCCTCGGTCCGCTGCGGCGGCTCCGGCTCGACGGTGATGCGCGCCCCTTCGCGGAGCTTGTCGGACGCCTTGCGCGAGACGCCGTCGACCTTGACGCTCCCGTGCTCGATCCAGCGCTGGAGCTCCGTCCGCGACGGCCCCCCCTCCATGGCGGAGAGCGTCGAGGCGAGGAAGCGGTCGAGCCGCGTCCCCTCCGCTTCACGCGGGACAACGAGGAGGATGGGACGCATCGGCTCGCCTTCCCCCGGCCCGCGCCAGGCCGGAGGCCCCGGGCTACCAGATCCTCGACTTGATGTGGCCCTTGGCCTTGATGAGGATGTCGACGAGGGCGCGGTCGTAGAAGTTCTTCGAGTAGAGCTCGGGGGCGACGCGCCGCTTGTAGAGCGCGCGGCCCTCCTCGATCTCCTCGGCGAGCGTCTCGAAGAGGTTGTCGTG
>JAHBWA010000172.1 GCA_019637195.1 Labilithrix sp.
GCGGTCGTCGCGTCCCACCGCGTGCCCGCGTCGCACTTGCGGCTCGCGTTCGACGCGAAGTTGTTCGGATCGGCGAGGCAGTACGTCTGGCCGACGCCGCCGCACTCGACGCACTTGGCGGTCGTCGCGTCCCACCGCGTGCCCGCGTCGCATTTGCGGCTCGCGTTCGAGCTCGCGTTGTTCGGATCGTCGAGGCAGTAGGTCTTCCCCGCGGCCCCGCACGCCACGCACTTCGAGAGGCTCGCCTCCCACCGCGTGCCGTTGTCGCACGAGGTGCCATTGCAGCGCGCCTGTCCGTCGCCGCCGCAGGTCGGATCGGGATCGATGGGCTCCGGCGGGGGCGGCGGCTCGCTCGGCTCGCTCGGGCTCCCCTCATCCGCTCCGTCCACGGGCGGCTCGACGTCGGGCGTCGTGCCGGACGGGAAGTCCGCCGCGATCTCCTCGGGGGTCGCCGCTCGGAGACCGGTCGAGGTCACCGCGTAGTAGCCAGGTCGCTCGATCGACGCCGGGAACTGCCCGCCCGCGATCTGGAGCGTCGCGTCGACGGCGCCCTCGGTGGGGGCGACGAAGTAGTGGAGCTTGCCCTTGGCGCCGTTTCCGCCGACCCACGGGCGCAACGTCATCTCCGTGCCGCCGAGGAACGACGACAGCGGCGCGATCGAGCGCGTGTACTCCGACGTGGTGATCACGAAGCGCCCCTGCTGATCGCTGCCGTCGATGAAGGCAGCCGGCCAGAGATCGAACGGCTGCTTCAACACGACGGGCGCGCTGGCCGGCAGATCCTCCGGGCGAGCGATCTGAGGGACCGACTGGAAGTCGGTCCGCCCGCGGTCGCCGATGAGCTCGCTCGCCTCCCGCGTGAGCTGCGCGGAGAGGATGATCATGACCGGGAAGCTCGCGCGACGGAACGTGCCGACGACGACGGTGCCGCCCGCCTCGAGGTCGAGCCGCTTGCCGAAGCCCTCGAAGCCCTGCCCGGGAGGGCTGTTCAGCCCGGCCGCGGTGACCTCCATCGTCGCCGCGAGCGGATCGTCCGCGGCGCGCGCCGTCGCCTGGCAGGAGAGCGTCGCGTTGTTCCCGGCGACGTCGAACCAGCAGCGCCCCCACTCCCGGCCCTTGATCGTCGAGAGCGGCCGCCCCTCGGTGTTCGCGGACTCGCTCGTCGCGACGTCTTCGACGGCGGCGCAGGCTACGACCGAGAGAGAGAGGAGAGCGAGAGCGGCGAGCGGGAGACGCATGCCTACACTGTAAGCAGAAGACGTACCTGGGCGCTGTCGGCGCAAGGCATGGAAACCTTTACGCCGGGAGTGGCGCTTCCCTCCGCCCGTGGAGGTGCGACGATCCACCCTCACGTGCCGGCGGAGTCGCCCGTCGTCAGCGCGGTCCAGGAGGCCGATCGGAGGAGATCGCACGAGAGGGCGCAGAAGAGGGCGCGATGCACCTCCTCGCGCGTGGCGAAGCGTCGTGACGCCTGCACCACCTCCGCGATCGACGTCGGCGCCTTGATGCTCTTGATGACGTACTCCTCGGCGTCCGCGAAGCGGAACGCCTCGATGCGCACCGGGAGCGGCACGATCGGCTCGATCGCGTCCTCGGCGAGCGGCGCGAGGATCGCCTCGATCTCCGCGGCGCCGTAGGCGTCGCGCACGCCGCGGAGCACGAGCTCGAACGGATCGAACCCGAGCGGGAAGGTCTCCTCGTGCGAGCGCGCGCCCCGAACGAAGGCGACCTCGCCCTTCCTCCACTGGAAGACCTCGAGGTAGCGGGTCTGCATCTGCTGCTGGATCGCGCGGAACAGCTCGATCGGCCGGAGCACGCCGAGGCCGCAGAGCGCGTCTCCGAGGCGCCCGCTCCAGCGCGGGAGCATCGCGAGCGCCATCTCCACCTCCATCCGGAGCACCTGACCGCGCGCGATCAGGTGCTCGCCGAAGAGCTCGCGCTTCTCGGTCGAGACGACGAACTCGGGGACGCCCTCGACGAGGTAGATCTTCTTCTTCCGCGCGCCGTCTCGGAAGTAGAGCGCGCCGGTCTCGCGGCGAAGCGCGATCTGGAACAGGCGCGCCGGGAGCAAGACCCGGTCGACGGGCGCGACGCCGTTCTGGGGAGTGAAGACGGCGTCGTCCCAGCGGAGCGCGGGGCTGCTGACGAACCGGGCGAGCTCGGAGTAGCTCGCGGCGTCGCGAAACGGCGACGTCTCCCGCGAGACGAGCGCCCGGTGATCGATGCCGCCCGTGACGTAGAGCTCGACGAGCCGCGGGTAGCTGAGCGGGCCGAGCGTCGGGCCGCCGGGCATCTTCGCGCGGTAAATGGCGGGCGCGACGTCGCGGGCCTCTCCGCCTCCGCTCGGAGGCAGCGCCGAGGCGCGCGGCGGCACCGACGAGCTCGTGGGCGGCGTCGTCGGCCGGACCGCCGCCGGGGCGGAGAGGTTCGCGGTCTGACGGGTCCCCGTCTCGCCGCGCGGGTCCTCGGCTTCGCCGCGCGCCGACGGGGCGAGCCCGAGCCGCTCGATCCATCCGGCGAGCTTCCCCGGACCGACCTGGAGGCGGCGCCGCCGGAGCACCTCCTCGAGCGCCTCCGCGAACGCCGCGGCGTTCGGATAGCGGAGCGCGCGGTCCCGCGCCATCGCGCGGATGAGGATGGTCTTCACGTCGTCGGGCACGCGCGAGCCGGCGCGATCGATCACCTGGAGATCGGCGTCGCGGATCCGCATGAGGACGTCGATCTCGCTCGGCCCCGAGAACAGCGGGCGGAGCATCACGAGCTCGGCGAGGACGATCGCCGCGGTGAAGAGGTCACTCCGCGCGTCGAGCTCCTTGCCGACGACCTGCTCGGGCGACATGTACCCGAGCTTGCCCTTCAGCTGTCCGGCGTCCGTGCGGCGCTCGATCTCCGCGGCGCGCGCGATGCCGAAGTCCGTGAGCTTCACCGCCCCCGAGCGATCGATGAGGACGTTGCCCGGCGAGACGTCGCGGTGCACGAGATCGAGCGGCCGGCCGTCGTCGTCGCGCGCGTTGTGCGCGTAGTCCAGCCCGCGCAGCACGCTGAGCGCGATGTAGAGGGCGGCCTCGAGCGGCACGTCCTCTCCTCGCGCCGCGGCGGCGCGCACGAGCCGCGCGGCCGTCGTGCCGTCGACGTACTCCATCGCCATGTACAGCTCGCCGTCGTGCTCGCCGAAGTCGAACACCTGGACGATGTTCGGGTGAGCCAGGCGGGCGCAGACGCGGGCCTCGTCGATGAACATCGCGACGAAATCGGCGTCCTGCGCGAGCTGGGGCAAGATGCGCTTGACCGCCACGACCTTCTGGAAGCCGTGCGGGCCCTCGCGGCGCGCGAGGTACACCTCCGCCATCCCCCCCGTGGCGATCCGCTGAATCAGCTCGTAAGGACCGAGCATGAGCGGGGCCGGATGGATCGACGCGCTCATCGGCGGTAGAAGCGTACCCCATGGTCCTGCCCAAGCGTAAGGAGTCGCGGCCCCCGCCTCCGCCGATGGCCCCCGCCCTCGGTTCTTCGCTCCTGGGCAAGAGGTCGAGCTCGAAGGTGGTGGTCGTCACCGGCGCCGCGTCGTTCCTCGGCGCGAACCTCGTGGGTCTGCTCGAAGAGGACAGCCGCGTCGCGCGGATCGTCGCCGTCGACGTCAAGCCGCCCGGGACCGCGCAGCGCAAGACGCGCTTTTACGAGGTCGATTTCACGGGAGCGTCCGCGGAGGCGCGCCTCTCCGAGATCCTCGGCGCCGAGCGCGCCGACACGCTCGTGCACCTCGCGTTCATGTCGTCCCCGACCCACGCGACGGCCCACGCCCACGAGCTCGAGAGCGTCGGCACGCGGCACGTCCTCGTCGCCGCGCGCCACGCCGGCGTCCGCAAGGTCGTGATGTGGTCGCAGACGCTGCTCTACGGCGCGCTCCCGTCGAACCCCAACTTCCTGACCGAGCGCCACCCGCTCCGGGCGCCGCAGACCGAGCCCTGGTTCGCCGACAAGATCGAGGCCGAGGACGAGGTCGCGCGCTTCGCCGAGAGGACGGCGGACACGGTCGTCACGGTCCTCCGCACGGCGCCGATCCTCGGGCCTACGGTGCACAACTTCCTGACGCGCTACCTCGCGCGCCGCGTGGTACCGGTGGCGATGGGCTTCGATCCGCTCGTCCAGTTCCTCCACGAGGTCGACGCGATCGCGGCGTTCAAGCTCGCGATCGATCGCGACCACCCCGGGATCTACAACGTCGTCGGCGACGGCGTCCTGCCGCTGTCGACGGTCATCAAGCTCGCAGGCCGGCTCGCGCTGCCGCTCCCCCACCCGATCGCGCGCACGATGGGCGCCGCGCTCTGGCTCGCGCAGATCGTCGAGGCGCCGCCGAGCTTCATGCACTATCTCCGCTTCTTGTGCGTCGCCGATGGGGCGAAGGCGCGGAGCGAGCTCGGCTTCCGCCCCGCGTACACGACGCGCGAGGCGATCCTCGATTTCACGAGCGCGCAGCGCCTCCGCGACGTCAAGCTCCTACACGAGGCCGTCTGAGACCATGACACGCTACGATCCGCGTTCGACCGAGCAGACGACGGCATGAAGACCAAGCGATCCGGGACGCCAACCAAGAGCTCGCCAAAGGCCGCGGCAGGGGCGGCCGCGCCCAAGCGAACGCGCGGCGGCCAGGCCGCCACGCGCAGCGGCGGCGGCACCGCGACGCCCGCGGGCCGCGGAGCAGCGTCGAAGGGCAGCACGAGCACCACGGCCAAGACGCCGGGCAGCGCGGCGTCGAGGGCCGCGGGCGGCGCATCGAAGGGCGCCACCTCGAAGGGCGCCACCTCGAAGGGCGCCACCTCGAAGGACGCTGCCTCGAAGGGCGCTGCCTCGAAGGCGCCAGGCCGCGGCGCAGCCGCCCGTCCGCGGCTCGCCCGCGGCGACGACGCCGCGCATCCGACCGCGAAGCCCGCGGGCGCCCCCGGCCGGGCGACCGCATCGTCGAGGTCCGCCGCCGAGACGCTGGCGCACGCGGGCGTCCCCGCCGCGCCGGGGGCCGTGGTCGCGCAGATCCGCGAGCTCGAGGCGCAGCTCGACCGCCTTATCGACGAGGCCTCTCGCCGGGATCTCGCGACGCTCGCAGGCCCCGACGACGAGGACGACGTAAGCGCGAACGAAGCGGACGAGCACGACACGGACGGCGCGCGCGGCGCGGACCGCGCTCACGACGCGGACGACGCGGATGGCGCGCACGACGCGGATGACGCGCGCGGCGCGGACGACGCGCGCGGCGCGGACGACGCGCGCGACGCGGACCGCGAGCCTCCTCGCGGCGACACGGACGAGGACCTCGAGCTCACGCGCGTCGCGCTGCCCGGAGTCGGTCGCGGCGCCGCGGCCACGCTCGCCGGATCGCCGGACCCCGACGGACTGGACGAGACGCAGGAGATCGACCGGGTCGCGCCGTCCGCGGGCTCGTCTCCGGGGCGGTTCGTCCCGCCGCCGCCGGCGAGCACCCCCGGACGCTACGCGGGCCGCCCGAGCGAGCGGCTCTCGACGACGTCGCTCGGCGGCGGCGAGGCGACCGTCTTCGACACGGCGCGCGAGCTGCTCTCGAGCGACTTCTACCTTCGCAAGTGGGGTCGCGTCGCGATGCGCGGCCGCTCCGAGGAGGTCGACGACTTCGGCTTCGACCCGATCTACGACCAGAAGGCGCGGCCGCTGCTCGAGTTCCTGTACACGCGCTACTTCCGCGTCGAGACGACCGGCATCGAGCGCGTGCCCGCTCGCGGCCGATGCCTCCTCGTCGCGAACCACTCGGGCACGCTCCCGCTCGACGGCGTCATGATCAAGACGGCCGTGAAGCTCGAGCACCCCGCGCCGCGCGACGTCCGCTGGCTGACCGAGGACTTCATCTACCACATGCCCTTCCTCGGCTCGATCATGAACCGGCTCGGCGCCGTGCGGGCGTGCCAGGAGAACGCCGAGCGCCTCCTCGGCAAGGAGCAGCTCTGCGCGGTCTTCCCGGAGGGCGTCAAGGGCATCGGCAAGCTGTTCGGTGAGCGCTACCGCCTGCAGCGCTTCGGGCGCGGCGGGTTCATCAAGCTGTGCCTCCGAACGAACACGCCGATCATCCCCGTCGCCGTCGTCGGCGCCGAAGAGACCAACCCGCTTCTCTTCAAGGTGGAGTACCTCTCGAAGGCGCTCGGGCTGCCCTACGTCCCGGTCACGCCGACCTTCCCGGCGCTCGGGCCGATGGGCCTCCTGCCCGCGCCGACCAAGTGGCAGATCCATTTCGGCGAGCCGCTCGACTTCAGCGGGCACGGGCGCGACGCCGCCGACGACGATCTGCTCGTCGGCAAGCTCGCCGAGCGGGTGCGCGCCACGATCCAGGGCATGCTCGATCGCGCCGTCGGCTCGCGTAAGAGCGTCTTCTTCGGCTGACCATGGCGACCTCGACACCGCGGCCCAGAGGCCCGGCTCCGAACGGCGTGCTCATCGTCGACAAACCGCGCGGACCGACGAGCCACGACGTCGTCGCGCGCGTGCGCCGCGCGCTGTCGACGCGGCACGTCGGCCACGCCGGGACCCTCGATCCGATGGCCACGGGCGTGCTCGTGGTCGCCGTCGGCGAGGGCACGAAGCTCGTGCCGTGGCTCACGGCCGACGACAAAGCCTACGAGACCACGGTCCGCCTCGGGATCGAGACCGACACGCTCGACGCCGAGGGCGCCGAGACGTCCCGCGTGCCGGTGCCCGACGAGCTCACCGACGCGCTGCGCGCGCGCGCGCCGTCGCCCCTGCTCGACGCGGCGATCGCCGCGGAGCGCGCGCGGACGGCGCAGGTGCCGCCGGCGTTCTCCGCGATCCGCATCGGCGGACAACGCGCGCACGAGCTCGCGCGGGCGGGGCGCCTCGAGGTCGATCTCCCGGCGCGCCCGGTCGAGGTGCGCGCGCTCGACGTCCTCGGCGGCCGCGCCGGCGACGGCGTCGAGCTCGATCTGCGGATCGCGTCGGCGAAGGGGTACTTCGTCCGCTCGCTCGCGCGCGATCTCGCCCGTGGCCTCGGCACGGTAGGGCACCTGACGGCCCTCCGGCGCGTGCGCTCCGGCGCCTTCGTCATCGCCGACGCCATCGCGCTCGACGCCGTGCGCCCCGAGGCGCTGATGAGCGTGGCGGACGCCGCGGCGCGCGCGCTTCCGGTCACGGTGCTCGACGAGGCCGGCGCCCGCGCCGTCTCCTTCGGCCAGCGCGTCGCCCCCGAGCAGATGACGTCGCCGCATCCACGCGCCTCGGCGTGGCTCGACCAGGCGTCGCGCCTGGTCGCCATCGGCGAGTGCGGGCCCGACGGCTGGGGCCGCGTCTTGCGCGGCTTCCCGACGCCGACCGCGTAGCGCCCGGCGCCGGTCGGAGTCGACCACCGTTCCGACGCGGACGTCCGGTCCGCGGGCCGAAGGTCCCGCCGGGCGCGAACGTCCGCTCGGGGCGCGACGTCCGGCGAGGCGCGAACGTCCGGTCGGGCGCGACGTCCGGCGAGGCGCGAACGTCCGCTCGGGGCGCGACGTCCGGCGAGCGCGAACGTCCGTCGCCGCCTGGCCGGGACGCCTACTTCTTGGCGCCCTTCGCGCCGGCCTTGGCCTTCGCGATCCCGATCTTCTTCTCCGCGGCCTTCGCCTGCGGACCGTCGGGGGCGAGCTTCAGGTACGCTTCCCACTCGGCGATCGCCTCGGTGAGCTTCCCGCCGTCGGCGAGCGCGTTTCCAAGCGAATAGTGCGCGAGCGCGTTGTTCGGCTCCTTCGCGACGGCGTCCTTGAACTCGGTCGTCGCGCCGGCGAGGTCCTTCAGCCCGAGCTTGCACGTGCCGCGGTAGATCCGCAGCTCGGCGAGGTCCTTCTGGCTCACGGCCTTGTCGAGGACGGCCACGCAGGTCTTGAAGTCCTTGAGCCCCTTGTACTCGAGCGCCACCGACGCGAGGACGCCGGCGTCGTTGGCGGCGTTCTTCTCGGCGAGCTTCAGCTTCGTGATCGCCTCGTCCTTCTTGTTGTTGCGCGCGAGGTGCCCGGCGTACGTGACGAGGTGGATCGCGTTGTTCGGCTCGAGCTTGATCGCCTCCTCGAAGGCCTTGCTGGCGCCGTCGACGTCGCCCTTCCCCGAGAGCGCCATCCCGAGGTTGACCTGGAGCGCGGCGCTCTTCGGGTTCTTCGCGATCGCCTTCTTCATCAGGCCGGTGGCCTCGTCGAGCTTGCCCGCCTCGACGAGGAGCGCCGCGAGGTTGGTCGCGGACTCCTCGAGATCGGGGGACAGCTCGAGCGCGCGCCGGTAGCTCTTCTCCGCCTCCGCGGCGTTGCCGGTCTGGTCGTGGACGAGACCGAGGTAGTGGTGCGCGTCCGCCTGCTTCGGGTTCTTCTGCACGGCGACCTCGAACGCCGCCTTCGCGCCGTTCACGTCCCCGGCTTTGAGGGCGGCGATCCCCTGCTTCACGTCGTCGCTGTCCGTCGGCGCGACGGGTCCCTCGATCTTCCGGCCCGGGTCGGCGCCGTCGTTGTCGGTCGTCGCCGCGACCGGCGGGGTCGCGGGCGTCTCCGGCGCCTTGTTGGCGTTCTCGCCGCCGCACGCCGCGAGCGCGAAGAGGACCGCCCACCCCGCGCCGAGGCGCGCCGTCGCTCCGACCGTCCTGACCTCGTGGATGCGCTTCATCCGTCCGTCTCCTTCTTTCATCGCGCGGCCTCGGGGCCCGCTACCTCGGCGCCGGAACGGCCGCCACACGGACGCTTTCGCGAGTCTCCTGTCCTCCCCGAGCGGCCTCGAGCAGGGCTTCGCGGATCTCTTTGAACCGCTTGCCCGGCGCGACCTTGGAGCCGTCGAGCTCGTTGACGTAGAAGACGTCGGCGACCTTCGTCCCTTCGGTGTTGATCTTCGACAAGGCGATCGACAGGCCGAGCCCGTGGAGCGCCCGGGCGAGACTATACAGCAGACCGGGCCGGTCCTTGGCGAAGACCTCGACGACCGTGTGGCGCGGCGACGCCCGGTCGTCGACGACGACCTCCGACAGGACCGCCGGGCTCGGCCGTTCGCGCCACGGTGACGCACCTCCCACGCGATCGCGGAGCAGCTCGTCGGCGTCGATCTCGCCGGAGCAGACGCGCTCGAGATCGCTCAGGAGCCGAGGCATCGCCGCGGCGACACCCTCCGCACCGGTGCGCGCGTCGCGCACCCAGAAGAGGTCCACCGCCTCCGTCATCTCGTGCGCCCGACCGGCCGGCCGGACCTGGCGCGAGTAGACCTGCGCGCCGAGCACCTCGAGCCGCGCGGCCGTGATCGCCGCCGCGATCCGCGCGAGCAAGCCGGGCGCGTCGTCCGCGACGACGCAGATCTCGCTGATCTCGGGGTGACGCGACGGCACGAACGCCGCGTGAACGGCGCTCCGATTCGCCGCGCGGTCGAACGCGGCGCGCGCGTGCGCGCAGATCGCCTCCGGCGCGTTCGCGAGGAGGTAGCGATCGGGCATGGTCAGGAGGAACGCGCCGAGCTCCGCTTTCCGGCCCGACCAGCTGGCGAGCGCTGCCCCGCGGATCCGATCGAGCCGCGCGGCGTCGAACGCGTCGGACGTTCCGGCGAGGTGCGCGTCCGCGGCGAAGTACAGCTCGTCGAGCATGCGCGCCTTCCACGACGTCATCGCCGTCGGCGACGTCGTCGTGATGTCCGCGACCGTCAGCAGGTACAGATCGCGCAGCCCCTCGCGCCCGCGGACGTGCGCGCAGAAGTCCTGCGCGGTGCTCGGGTCGTCGAGGTCGCGGCGCGTCGCCACGTGGTACATCGCGAGGTGGTTCAGGACGAGCGACCTCACCTCGGCCGCGTCGTCTCCGACGATCCCGAGGCGCGGGAGGATCGCGTCGCAGAGCTCGGCGCCGGTCACGGAGTGGTTCTTCCGCGAGCCGCTCGCGTCCGGATAGCCCTTGCCGACGTCGTGCAGGAGCGTCGCGAGGAAGATGGGCACCGGCCGCGCGATCTCGGCGGCGAGGCGGCTCGCCAGCGGGCGCTCGTGCGCGAGGTCGCCGCGGCAGACGGAGCGGAGGCAGTCGACGGCCGCGACGCTGTGAACGTCGACCGTGTACACGTGGTAGACGTCGTGGTGCACTCGGCCGGTGACCGGCATGAACTCCGGGATCATCGCGAGGAGCAGGCCCACCTCGTGGAGCTCCCCGACGACCGAGCCGCGCCGGAGGGGCGCCTCGGGGACGGCGCAGACGAGCTCGAGGAACAGCTTCGCGGCCTCGCCGCTCGCGCGCAGGCGCTCCCCCCAGGCCGGGTCCGCGGCCGCGCGCGCGATGACGTCGCGCGCGAACGGCAGCACGGGCGCCTTCTTCTTCAAGCATGCAACATACACACGAAGGGCGAGCGCCGGATCGCCCGCCAGCGCCGACGGGTCGAGCGTGACCTGGCCGTCGAACAGCCGCACGCCGGCGCCGAGGTCGACCTCGACGGGCTTTCCGCGCCGGCGCGGCGGCCGCGCACGCAAGAGCAGCGCCTCGCGCGAGCGCGTGACGACGCGCGCGTGCCCGAAGTAGTCCTGCATGAGCCGCTCGGCGGCCTCGGCGCGCGCCTCGGGGGTGACGCTCGACGGCGCCGCCTCGAGCTCGTCGCCGTCCCCGGGGGACCGCGTCGTGTCGCGCCGCGCGTAGCCGAGCTCGATCGCGATGGTCTCCTGCTGGTCGAACGTGAGGCGGTCGCTCTTGCGCTCCGCGTGGGCGTGCAGGCGGTTGCGTACGCGCCAGAGGAACTCCTCCGCGCGCGCGAGCTCCGAGGCCTCGCGCGGGACGATCACGCCGAGGCGCACGAGCTCCGTCCACGGATCGGTCGCTCCGACGCGGTAACGCGCGCGCGCGGCCCAGCGCGCGACGTCGATGTCCCGGAGGCCGCCCGCGCCTGCCTTGACCTCCGGCTCCAGCAAGTAGAGCGACTCGCCGAAGCGCGCGTGCCGCGCCGCCGCCTCGTCCTCGAGGCGGTCGACGAAGCGACCGAGCTCCCCCTCGCTGAAGAGCCCGAGGTACGCGCGATCGACGACCTCCGCCACCAGGGCCGGATCGCCCGCGACGACGCGCAGATCGAGCAGCGACGTCGCCGTCGCGAGGTCGGTCTGCGCGAGCTCGAGCGCCTCGCCCGCGGCCGTCACCTGGTGGCCGACCGAGAGCCCCGCGTCCCACAGCGGATAGAGCAGCGCGTCGGCCAGCCGCGAGGCCTCCTCGTGGCTCCGATGACCGGGGCGGACGACGAGCCGGACGTCGATGTCCGAGCGGAGAGCGACCGCGCCCCGCCCAAAGCTCCCGACCGCAGCGAGCGCGATCGGCTCGGTCACGCCCGTCGCACGGACCGCCTCGGTGAAGACGTCGACGAGCAGCGCGTCCAGCGCCGCGGCACGACGCCGTCCCAGGCTCGTCCCGTCGGGGCCGACCGCGTCCTTGCGCGCGTCATCCCGGGCGCGCTGGGTGACCGGCGCCGCGGCGAGCACCGCGCCCAGCTCCTCGAAGTGACGGCGGACCTCTCCGGCGATATCCACCACCGAAGTGAATCGCGGTTCGAGCGGTTCGTCCAAGAGGGGCTCGGGAGAGCAGGAGCCGGCGTACGCCGCAGTGCATCAAGACTCTACCACTGACTCTTCCCAACCGCGCGGGTTTCCCGTACCGTCGGGCCCTCTAGTAGCGCGCGACATCGGCCGACGCCGGGTCACGCGGAGGGGCTCGCGGAGCGCGGCTGCGCAAGTCGAGTCGGTATCGAGGAGGCATCGAGTCATGTCGAAGAAGATTCTCTTCCCGCTCATCGCGGTGTTCAGTTTGGGTGTTGCGGCGGGCTCGCTCGGGTGCCGCGCCGAGGCGAAGATCGGCAACGCGGAGCCCAAGGCCGCCACGCCGCCGCCGCCGGAGCCCGCGCCGCCGCCGACGGAGGAGCCCAAGGCCGAGGAGCCGCCCCCGAAGCCCATCAAGGCGCTCGGAAAGGCGAAGATCGAGGGCAACGAGATCAAGATCCCCGGCAAGGTCCACTTCGAGACCAACAAGGCGGCGATCAAGGAGGACAAGGAGACCAAGGAGATCCTCCAGACGCTGGTCGACGTCCTCAAGGAGAACGACCAGATCACGAAGCTCCGCATCGACGGCCACACCGACGACACCGGCACGAGCGAGCACAACCACAAGCTCTCGCAGGCGCGCGCGGAGGCGATCATCGAGTGGCTCGCGAAGAACGGCGTCGACAAGAGCCGCCTCGAGGGCAAGGGCTGGGGCGAGGAGCACCCGATCGCCAAGAACGACACGGCGGCGAACAAGGAGCAGAACCGCCGCGTCGAGTTCAAGGTCTGGGAGATCGCCGGCAAGCCGACGGACGCGCAGAAGGGCGAGGCGACCGCGGGTGGCCCGGTCGTCGACGACAAGAAGGACGCGAAGCCCGCGGCCACGACTCCGAAGAAGTGAGCCTCGAGGCTACGGTCACCGCCCGGCCTCGGCCGGACCGGTGCTCGTAGCGCTCTCGGCGAGACGCGGCGCGCTCCCTCCGGGGGCGCGCCGCTCTGCTTTTTGTGCGCTAGGCAGGCGCCGCACCGCTCTCCCGAACGTCGCTACAGGCGCCGCGCCGCGCGTGTCGCGAGGAGACGGTAGCGACGACGCGCGTCGCCGCGGCACGCTGCTCGAGCGGGGCCGCGGCGACGGTGGTGAGGCGAAGGCTAGGAGCGACGGCTCAGGCGCCGCCGAAGTCCTTGCAGGTGCCGGTCTCGCTCGCGTAGGTGCGCGCGCGGCACTTCCTGTCGGAGTCGCAGAAGTTGCTGAGGCACTCGTTGTTCGAGTCGCACGCCTCACCCGCGTTGTTCTTCTTGATGCAGGTGGTCGCGTTGCAGCGGATCTCGTCCTCGCACGGCGCGTCCGTCTCGTTGCACGTCTCGCCGATCTTGTTCTTCGGCGTGCAGAACTTCACCGCCCCGCGAGCCTGGCAGTAGAGGTTCTTGCCGCAGATGTCGCCCGGGTTGTTGCAGGGCTCGTCGACACCCTTGGCGACCTTGACCGAGCAGAGCTTCTTGTCGAGGTCGCAGACGAGCGTGCCCTCGCAGTCGAACTCGTTTGCGCAGGCCTCGTTGCGCTGCTTCGTACCCGTGAAGACGCGCCCGCACGCCTCGACGAAGGCCTCTTCCTTGGCGGCGTCGATGACGCGATCGGCGTAGACGATGGTCGTCTTCGCGATGCAGTTCTCGGCGTTCTCCGGGCGGTAGGTGCGGCCCTCGCCGGTCGCGCCGCCCGCGACCGCCTTGCAGACGTCCGCGCGGGTCGACTTGCACTTGTCGTCGGCCACGGCGCACGCGGCCGCGACCGCCTTGCACTCCTCCGCCGCCTTCGCGTCGCAGAACGAGTCCGCCGTCGGATACTTCGCGGTCGGCTCGTCGTCACCGCACGCAGCCACCACCACGAGCCCAGCACCAAAAGCCATCAGTCCAAGCGCCCTGCGAATCATTCGACCTCCAAAAGCTCTTCCCGTTTTCTCCCAAGGCGCGCCCGACCGCAAGGTTTCCATGGCCCAGGCACGGCGCGCCGGCGCCGCCTCACGCAGGCGTTTCGATCGCCTGCTCTTGCCGGACGCGCGCACACCTCCCGTTGGACGCGCCGCTCGCGCGGACCTTCAGTCCGCCGCGCTCGGCCGCGCCCGCGCGCACCAAGCCCCGCCCCAGCTCCCCCGACCGACGGAGAAAACCATGAACGGTATCGCCAAGCTCCTGTCCCTCGCGACCTTCGCCGCGGCCACCACGCTCGGCGGCAGCGCCGCTGCGCAATCGGGTGCGCACCGCGCCACGGCGCCGACCACGACGACGGCCGACTACACCGAGCAGAACCTGGCAGGCGACCAGGTCGTGAAGTTCACCGGGGACGAGCTCGTCGGCCCCGCCGGCGGAGCTTACGGCACCACGATCCGCCCGCTCCCCGGCGTCGCACGGGTGGGTCTGATCCGCCCGAGGATGAACTTCGTCTCCGAGCTCTTGAAAAGCGTCGAAAGTCTTTAGTATGGTGCCCTTCCGTCGCGGCTACGGCCAAGACGGAACGCGTGCCCCTCTCGAGGACGCCCGCGTGCGAAGGTGGCGGAATTGGCAGACGCGCCGGATTCAGGTTCCGGTGGGGTAACTCCTGTACGGGTTCAACTCCCGTCCTTCGCACTGATCGAGAACCGTCGAGGTTCGATGCGTGGACCCCGCGTCCCTTCGGCCGTATCCGGCTCCAGCCTGGCTCGGGGCTCCGCACGAAGGCGCCGCTCCGAGGCGCGCTCAGCGCGGGCGGCGGACGGAGTCGAGCGCCCAGGTGCAGTCGCACTCCTCGAGCAAACCGACGCCCGTCACGACCAAGGCCGCGACGTCCGTGCACTTGTTGCAGATGTAGATGTACGTTGCCCTCTGGCCGCAGCCGGACGCGACCTTGGTGCGCGCGTCGAGCGACTTCGTCTTCACCTGCTCGCGCGGGCACTCGAAGTCGGAGCTCGCGCGCCGCTTCAGCTGCGTTATGGGGGTCTCGGGCTCGGGCTTGTCGCTCCCTCCGCACGCCAGCATCCCCAACGTCGAAAGCACCGAAACCGTGAGGTGACGAAGCCGCATCGTTTGCTGGTATCACGAGTCGCGCGAGCCCGCGCTCGCGAAGTCAGGCGAACAGGAGCGCGCGACGCTTCCGCGCCGTTGCGGGGCCTCCGGCCCGGGGTCGTCGCTCTCCGTCAGCCGGCCCCACGCTCCGAGATCTCGCCCCGCAGGGCGGTCGGCTCGTCGGGGCCGACGGCGCTGGGCTCGGGCGGCGGCGGCTTCGTCGTCGCGATCCGGCGCGGGTTCCAGGAGACCGCGAGATCCTGGAGCGCGTGCGCGAGCTCTCCAGCGTCGGCGAAGCGCTCGCTCGGATCCTTCGCGAGGCACCGCAAGACGATGCGCTCGAGCTCCGGCGCGAGCGAGCCGCCCAGCAGGACGCTCGGCTCGGTGACGGCGTCCGTGAGATGCGCGGCGTAGATCGCCGTCGGCGTCATGCCGTCGAACGGCGCGCGCCCCGTCAGCAGGCAGTAGAGGACCGCGCCGATCCCGTAGACGTCGGACCTGGGCGTCGCCTCCGCGCCGAGGACGACCTCGGGCGCCATGTACCTCGGCGTGCCGGCGACGAGGCCCGTCCCGGTGAGCTCCGCCTCGCCCTCGTCTTCGACGTCCCCCGCGTCTCCGGCGTCCCCCGCGGACCTCGGCGCGTCGGCCACGCGCTTGGCGATTCCGAAGTCGAGCACCTTGACGAAGTCGGGCTGGTTGCCCGCGGTCGTCACGAACAGGTTCGCGGGCTTCACGTCACGGTGGACGATGCCCCTGTCGTGCGCCTCGGCGAGCGAGAGCGCGGTCTGGACAATGAAGTGGACGGCGCGCGCAGGCGCGATCCGTCCCTCGGCTCGGACCAGCTCCGAGAGCGTCATGCCCTCGAGCAGCTCCATCGCGTAGTAGAAGATGCCGTCGTCGGTCGAGCCGAAGTCGAAGACGCGGATCGTGTTCGGATGCGACAGCTCGCTCGTCGCCTTGACCTCGCGCTCGAAGCGCGCGATCGCCGTCGGATCGCCGCTGGCGTCGGAGCGGAGGATCTTGAGCGCGATGTCCCGCTTGAGGCCCGGGTGATACGCGGCCCAGACCTCGCCCATCCCGCCGGTCGCGAGCCGATGCTTCAACCGATAGCGACCGATGCTGCGCGACTCGAAGAGCTGGCGTCGGAGCGTCCAGGCGTAGTGCGAGGCCGCGACCATCAGCACCATCGTGCCGTAGATGAAGAACAGGTAGTGCACCGCGGTCGCGAGCGCAGCGGGGCTCGCGAGCTGCGCGCGGATCGCGGGGACGAGCAGCGACGCGACGCCCATCACGACCGGGGCCGAGGACGCGATCACGAGGTTCGGCAGGAGCGCGCTCCTCCACGGCTGCGCGGTGAAGGCGCCGCGCCCGACGATCACCATCAGGATGCCCGTGAGGTAGCTGCTCGTGATGCCGCCGTAGCCGACCGCCATCAGCGCGACGCCCCAGGCGGCGAGGCCGTAGAGCCCGATGTCGAGGGTACGAAGGAGCCGCGGGCTCGCGGGGGCCGCCTTGAACGCGCCCCAGAGAACGACGAGGGCCACCGGCAAGAGGCCCCAGCGGATGGTCCAGAGCCAGGTGAGCGTCGCCGCGCCGTCGGCCCCCCACGTCGCGGCGATCCAGTCGAGGACGCCGAAGACGCACCACGTCGGCGTGGAGACCATGAGGCCGGCGCGAAAGCGGCGGAGGTCGCCGAGGTGCTCCGCGTGCTCGACCGATCGCCGCTGCTCGCGCACCACGGCGCGCTCCGACCGCGAGGCGGTCGCCGGCGCCGAGCGCGTCGATCCGCTCGACGAGCGGAGATCCGGGGGAGGCCGCGCGTCATCCACGCCGAGATGATCGCAGCTTCGACGGCGTCCGGCTATCGCGGCCGTCGAATGCATGAATCCTGCCGTCTGCATGAATCCTGCCGACGCATCTCCACGCGCGTGACGCGGGTCGTCGCGCGGCGGCGGCGGCCCGGGCGACAGATCCCGGCCAGACCGCCGTGGCCCGGGGCGTGTCTCTCGGAGGGCATGAGTCTTCGTCTGCGAAACGATCCGCGGATCGTCGCGCTCGCCGTCGTCGGCGGGCTCATCGCCTTTGCGGGGCAGTCCTGCGACGGTCGCACGAAGGAGCGCGACACGAGCCCGTCGGGCGGACAGGGCGCCGCGCGGGCACACGGCTCCGACGCGTCGTCCACGTCCGTCGGAGTCGTCGCGGGCGATCCCGCCGCGCCTCCGCTCCTCTGCGGCGCGGGCGGCGACGAGTGCCCGGCGGGCTTCGTCTGCTGCCCGCAGTGCTGCCTCGCCGACCTACCCCACGTATGCCTCCCCGCGACGGACGCCGGCTGTCCCCTCCCCGACCTGACCGTGGACGAAGGATCGCTCGCCACGAAGACGTACCTCGAGACGATCGACGCGACGAAGTGCGAGATCGAAGAGGGCTGCCTCGACGGCCCCGGCAAGCGGCGCGTGCTCCGCTTCGACGTGAAGGTGCCGAACAGCGGCGCGGCCGATCTGGTGCTCGGCAACCCGGACGCCGGCGGCCCGTTCGAGTTCGCGGCGTGCCACAAGCATTACCACTTCACCGGGTTCGCCAATTACCGGCTCGTCGCCGAGGAGGACGGGAAGGTCGTGCTCGTGGGGAGGAAGCAGGCGTTCTGCGCGCGCGACTCGGCGCGCGTGGATCGCACGGCTCCGTTCAGCGCGCGCTACGACTGCAGCCTGCAAGGGATCCAGGTGGGGTGGTCGGACATCTACGATCCGTCGCTGCCGTGCCAGTTCCTCGACGTGACGGACGTCCCGAGCGGGACGTACCGCCTCGAGGTCGAGGTGAACCCCGACCGCACGATGACCGAGCTGCGGTACGACAACAACATCGCGTCGGTGCGGATCAAGCTCCCGTGAGCCGCCGCGTGACGCCGCGCGCGACGTCATGCTGACGTCGCGCGCGGATCACGAGCAGCGGGAGGCTCAGGGCTTCAGCGCGTCCTTGAGCCGGCCGGTCGCCCAGTCCTCGGCGCTCTTCGCGTCGCCGACCGAGGCGCCGAGCCCGAAGAAGCCGTGGGTGACGCCGTCGTACGTCTTCTTCTCGGCCTTGACGCCGGCCTCGTTGATCGCGTGGTAGAGCATCTCGCCGTCGGACCACAGCGGATCGATCTCCGCGAGGACGATCGTCGCCGGCGCGACGCCCTTCATCGGCGCGTCGACGAGCTGCAGGCGCGGATCGCGCTTGTCCTCCGGGCCGCGCACCAGCTTGTCGAAGAACCAGCCCATCGTCGCCTTGTCGAGCGGCTTGCCGTTCGCCCACTCCTTGTACGAGCGGGTCTCGAGGCTCGTCTGCGCGATCGGGTGGATGAGCAGCTGGTGCAGCGGCTGCTGCATCCCCTTGTCCTTCCGGTCGCGCGCCATCAGCGCCACGTTGACGGCGAGGTTCCCTCCCGAGCTCTCGCCCGCGAGGGCGATGCGCTTCGGGTCGCCGCCGATCGCCGCCGCGTTCTTGACGACCCACTCGTACGCCGCGAATGCGTCGTCGTGCGCCGCCGGGAACTTGTGCTCGGGCGCTCGCCGGTAATCCGGCGCGACGACGATAGCCTGTGCCCCCTTGGCGATCGCGCGGGCGCTCGCATCGTGGCTGTTCAGATCGCCGAGGACGAAGCCGCCGCCGTGGTAGTAGACGATCACGCCGGGCGTCCCCTTCTCCTTGCCCTCGAGCTTGGGGACGTAAATCCGGAGGGGGATCTGCCCCGCCGGCCCGGGGACCTTGCGGTCGTCCACCTTCGCCATCGCGAGCGGCGTGGGCGTCTTGCCCTCCTTCTTCAGCAGCGCCGTCTGCGCGTCGAAGAGCGTCGGCTGCTTGCGCGCCTCCTCGACGCCGAGCGTCGCGATCGGCTTGGCGCCGAGCGCGTCGAGCTCGGCGAGCTCCTTCTTCATGTCGCTGTCGGCCACCTTGAGCGCGTCCTTCGACTCGACGTTGGCCGTCTCCTCGGGCGACGTCATCTTGCCGGAGCGGAGCTCCGGGGCCGGCGCGGCCGGCGGCGGCGGGACCGGCGCGGGCGCCGGCGGAATGTTCTCCGTCGGAGCGCGCTCGCTGCTCGGTGGCTCGCGCTTCTCGCAGGAAGAGAGCGCGAGAGCGAGCAGCACGGCGCTCGAGAGCGCGAGGGGTTTCGGTTTCACGGACGCGATCGACATGCGAGCCTCCACGGGAAAAGTCGCGGCGCCGACGCCAGCGGCGTGCCCAGCCGCCCACCGCGCGCAGCCCTGCGAGAACACTCGACGTGTGAACCCGCTGCCCCCGCCCGGGTCGAGGCAGCGATCACCATCGCCGGCCACGTCGTGGCGGGACGCGACAGCGCGACGACTCGTTCGTGCTGCTATGACTCGGGAATGCACCGTCCACCGAGCGTGCGCCGCTTCGCCCGTGCGGCGACCGTCCTCGCGGCGCCCGCGAGGGGCGACGATCGCGCCCGGAAGGTGCCGCTCTGATCCGCTCCGTCCGGCAGGCGCCGCTGTGGACGGAGTGCGTCTTCCACGTCCTCGCCCACGTCGAGGCCCCGGGGCTCGCCGCGTCGTGCTACTCGCGGGCGTGGGTCGCGCGCGCGCGCGCCGCGCTCGGTCCGCTGTCCGTCCGGCCGCTCGGCGAAGACGTCCTCACGCTCGCCCGCGCGGCGACGACCCACGACGTCCTCGCGCGGGCCCAGGCGCTGGCGTGGCTCTTCGCGTCCGCCGACGACAGCGCGCGAGCGAGCGATCGCGAGCTCGCCGCGCTGACGGCCAGCGACGTCGTGAGCGCCGACGCGCTCGCCCTCGCCGCGAGCGCCGGGGCCGTCGCCGAGGTGCTCCGGACCGCCGCGGAGCTAGAGCTCCCGGCGTTCGCGACGCTCGGCGCGCTCCCCGCCCCCGCGCTCGACGAGGTCGCCGAGGCGATCGCGGCGATCGCGCCCGCGGCGCCGTCCTTGCCGCGCTTCGAGGTGTGGGTGGCGCGGCCGCTCGGCCTGCGCGGGCGGACGCACGCCCGCTCGATCGTCGTCGGCCTCCCCGGCCTCGGCTGCCCCGACGCCGAGCACGCCGCGTGGCAGGCCGCGCACGAGGCGACCGTCGCGGAGGCCGCCGCCGAGGGCCGCGGCTCGTTCCTCGATCTCGAGCGGCGCGCGCTCGCTCGCCTGCGCTCCCGCGCCCGCGGCGCGGGCCTCGCCGAGGCTCACGGCCGCTGGCTGGCGCGGCTCGATCTCCGCGAGCTCGGAGCGATCGCGCACGGAGACGACTCGCCCGAGTGATCGTCGGCCGGTGCGGAGCTCGTACACGACGGCGAGCTCCCCGGCGGTCCTCGGCAGGCCCGGGAGGCCGGGCCCGCCTCGGCGCTCGAGCTCCCCGGCGGTCCATGGCAGGCCCGGGAGGCCGGGCCCGCCTCGGCGCTCCGGGATCCGTCCTTCACGGCTCACCAGCGCCTACCCGCTTCCCCTTGGACTCACATCACCGCCCGATTGCGAAGGCCGCTCGGCGATCGAGCCCTACAGCTGGCGCGCACGTGGCCGTTAGGACCCGAGACACGCCACCGTCCACGTCCTCGCCTCGTGAGGGCGCTTCTCGGGGACCGCATCGACGATGCGCCCCGACAGCCGAGCCCGAACGATCCGGGGATCGAACCTCCGGCCAAGAAGAAGATGAGATCACCGATGCAAGAACGGTTTCAGCGCAGAACGAAAGCGCTCTGGTTGCTCACTCCCTGCGTAGCGGCGTTGATCGCGGCGTGCTCGTCCGACGGCGGCAACTCGTCGAGCGGCGCCCCGGACGGCCGCGAGCCAGCCTCCGCCGTCGTCACGCCGCCGTCGACGCCCGACGACGACGAGCAGGACGATCTCTCGACCCTCAAGTGG
>JAHBWA010000173.1 GCA_019637195.1 Labilithrix sp.
GAAGGGCGAGTGCGTCGTCACCTCGTGCGGCGAAGGAGAGGTGCCGCGATGAGGGCCATCCACCTGCTCGCCTCCGGCGCGCTGCTGGCCGCGTCGTCGCTCGCCGCGTGCTCCGACGGCGATCCGGCGCGCGCGGAGCCCGGCGCCGACGACGCCGGCATCGACGCGGTCGACCAGGACGCAGGCGACGGAGACGGCGCGGCCCAGCCGACGGACGGCGGCTGCACCGACTGCGCGTGGTTCCCGGCCTCCTGCGAGAAGGGCGCGCTCTGCTCCGTCCCGGTCGACGGGCTCGATCCGCGGACGGTGCTCTTCGCGTTCGGCGTGCACGGCGGCGAGGTCACCGCCGTCGGGACGTACGGCTCGGTCGTCGAGCGGAGCTCCGGCACCTGGCGTCGCGGCGGCGTCGGCGCCCCCGACGCGCTCCGAGGCGTCACGACGCTGGCGGGCGAGGTGTGGACCGCCGGATCGGTCGAGGGCGTCTTCATCCGGGACGGGGGCCAGGGGCAGGCGTCGTGGAGCGAACATCGGCCCGGCGGACCGGACTACTGGAGCGTGCGCAACTGGGCCGTGACCGGCCTGTTCAGCGAGCCGGCGGGCACGTGGGTCTGGGCGGCGACGGCGACCACCTGCTCTCCGGCCAGCGGCAACGACGGCGTCTCGCTCGTCCGGCTCCGCCGGCAGCCGGAGTGGCTCGAGCTCGAGAAGATCATCCAGTACCAGCCGCCGATGTCGGGCTGCATCACGATGAACGCCCTCGACGGCGCCGGCGGGACGCTCTGGGCGGCGGGCGATAAAGGTGTAGTCTACAAGGTGACCGACCTCGAGGCGTCGCCCCCGGTCGTCGCGCCGGAGGAGAGCGGGACGACGCGATCGCTGCTCGGCGTCTGGGCCGAGGCGACCGGGAACGTCTTTCTGGTCGGCAAGGAAGGCGCGGTCCAGCGTCGCGCGCCGGGGGGCGCGTTCGCGCCCGCCGACGACGGGGTGCGTCCCGTGGCCTATCACGCGGTGCGCGGGACCTCGCCCACCGACGTGTGGATCGCGGGCGAGGACGCCACGGTGATGCACTACGACGGCCAGCGCTGGACGCGGGTGCCGATCGCCGGCCTCGGGGATCGACGACCCACGCTCCGCGCGATCGCGGCCGTCGCGCCGGATCGCGTCTGGGTGGCCGGTGACAACGTTCTCCTCGGCCTCGCGAGGGAAGACGGGAGGGCTCCGTGAGCTCACTTCATCGTGCGGGGCTGATCGCCCTCGGCTTCTTGGCGACCTCGGCGGTCGTCGCGGCGTGCGCAGGCTCCGACGAAGCGGGGACGGACCTCGCTCCCACGGACGACGCCGGCGGCGTCGATCGCGCCGCCCCGGACGTCGAGGGTGACGCGGCCGACGCCGGACCCGAGGCGGACGCGCCCCCGAGGGACGCGTGCTCCTCCGCCGGCTGGTGCTCTATCGACGTCGATCCGCAGCTCACGTTCGTCGACCTCTGGCCGCTCGAGGGCGGCTCGGCGGTCGCCATCTCCTCGCGAGACGGCCGATCTGCGGTGGTCGTGTACGAGCAGTCGTCCTGGAAGGTGATCTACGAGGTCCCGTTCGCCCTCGGATCCATCTGGGCCACGCAGACGGACGTCTGGGTCGCGGGTGGCGAGGCGGGCTACGTCGCGCACGGCCATCGCGGCGGCGCCAACGCCGTCTGGCAGTGGACCGTGCGCTCGATCGCCGTCCCGACGCCGGTGAGCGTCGTGTGGGGGACCGGCGAGCACGACGTCTACGCGATCGCCGACACGCGCGTCTGGCGCCTCGCAGGCGACGGCGCCGACGGCGGCGAGTGGGCCGTCGACTTCGGAGGCGACGCCCCCGAGGCCGACACGAACCTCGTCGCGCTGACCGGCACCGGGAAAGACGACGTGTGGGTGACGGGGGCGCGCGGGACCTTCCCCGCCTGCGGCTTCGTCGCGCACAAGACGGCCGGCGCCTGGGAGATGGTGGTCGAGGGGACGCCGGATCCGGACTCGTTCTGGCCCCCGCTCTGCCTCGCCGTCGGGGGCGCCGTCCCGGTGAACGGGCCGGCCACCATCGCCGCGGCGACCGCGCCCGGGGAGCTCGTCACGATCGTCGAGGCCTTCGAGACCTACGTCGCCGCGCGTGTTCGCCACGGCTCGGACGGCGCGATCGACGTCGTGACCTCCGACCTCTCGCCCCAGCTCTCCCACCCCAGGCAGCGACGCTCGATCTGGGGCGCCTCCGCCGACGACGTCTACGTCGCGGGGTTCAGCGCGGTGAGGCGAGGCGAGGACCTCTGGGCCGACGGAGGCGCGTGGAGCGTCTCCACCGTCGCGATCGACGGCATCGCGCTCGTGAAACCCTTCCATGTCGTCCGCGGAACGCGGAGCGACGACATCTGGCTTGCGGGAGAGTCGTATGTCTTTCACAAGACGAACTGAGGGCGTGACGTTCGGGCGAGCGCTGCCGTGCGCGGCGCTGGCGCTCCTTTCGGTCGCCGCTCCGCTGAGCTGCGGCGACGATCCGGCGCGCGACGAGCCGAACGTCGCGGACGCGACCCCGCCCCAGCCGGACGCGGGGCCTTCGCTCGAGGACGGCCCCGTCGACGCGCCGGTGGACGCGCCTCGCCTCGAGGTCGCGTGCACCGTCACGCCGTGCGCGCGAGACCTCGCCGCTTCGTGGTCCGAGAGCTTCTGCGCGCTGCTCGACGACGGCCGCATCGCGTGCTGGGGTCGGAACGCCTCGGGCGAGCTCGGTCGAGAGGACGTCGGCCCCTGGAGCGCGACGCCTGCGCTCGTCGAGGGCGTGACGAACGCCGTCGCGCTGGACCGGACGTGCGCGGTCGTCGCCGGGGGCAGTGTCGTCTGCTGGGGGCCGGCAGAGACGCCGCAGTGGAGCGACGGCGCTCCGCCGGCGGCACGCTCGGTCGCCGTCGGCGACGGCTTCGGCTGCGCGGTCCTGACGGACGGCAGGGTCACCTGCTGGGGCCGTAGCCGCGAAGACGGCGTGCTGGCCTACGCCGGCGCCGCGCCCGGCGAGAGCGTCCCGCCGACGATCGTCCCGCTGGGCGGACCCGTCGACGAGATCGCCGTCGCGCGCCGCACGATCGTGACGCCGCCGGACATCTTCTGCCCCTCGTGCCCGCCGACGATCACCGAGGAGCAGGCCGTGCTCGCTCGCCGAGCGAACGGCGAGGTGGCGAGCTGGGGGCTCGCCCCGCTGATCGGCCGAGCGACGGAGCATCGCCCCGACCCGAACCCCGGGCGCGTCGCCGTCGAGGGGGCCACGCGCGTCTTCGGAGGCTACGGTGGCTGCGTCGCGTCCGGCGTCGACCTCGGGTGCTGGGGCTACGGCCGCGACGATCGCGGCGGCGATCTGCGCCCGCTCCCGGTCCCGCTCGTCCCCGACGCACTGGACGTGACGCTCGGAGACTACGGCAGCGGTCGCTTCGGTCGCGGCTGCGCGGTCGCGCCCGCGGGCGCCGTGTACTGCTGGGGCGAGAACGACTACGGGCAGCGTGGCGACGGCACCGTCTCCTTCCGCGATCTCCCCGAGAGGGTCGCGAACCTCCCCGAGCCGATCGTCCGCGTGCAGGCGACCGCCCTCACGACCTGCGCGCTCGGCGTGAGCGGGCGCGTCTACTGCTGGGGAGACGACGCCTTCGGGCAGCGAGGGCAAAAGACGCCGTTCACCAAGGATCTCAGGCCGCTGCCGGTGGAGCTTCCATGAAACTATCGAAGACGCGCGCTGGCCTGGTCGCGCTCGCGGTCCTGGCTGCGCTCGCCGCCTGCACCGGCGCGAACCGGGGCTTCACTCCGGATCCGACGGAGACGTTCGCCGACGCGGGCACCGACGGCGGCGAAGACCCGTGCGACCGCGTGCGCTGCTCGTACGACTCGCGGTCCATCGTGAACAGCTGCACCGAGGAGGTCGTGGCGACGTGTCCTCCCGAGCTCGCGTGCGGCGGCGCCGAGTGTGTCGACCCGTGCCTCGCGGCGGAGCGCGAGAAGGGCTCGCGCGGCTGCGAGTTCTTCTTCCAGCCGCCGCCCCTCTACAGCGCGATCGGGATCGACTTCGCGGACAAGACCGGCTGCTACGCGGCGTACCTCGTCAACACGTCGGCGACGCCGAGCACCGTCGGCCTCGAGTACGGCGGGGAGGAGCTCGATCTCACGGGCTCGGTCTTCACCCTGAAGAAGGGCGAGACGACGCTGGTCCCCCACACAGGGCCGATCGCGCCGGGCGAGGCGGTCGTCCTCTTCCTCGCCGATCCTCCCGGGGACGATCACGTGAGGTGTCCCGCGGAGGTTCGTCCGGCGACGACCGAGAATCCGGATCGGATCATCCGCGGCACGAGCACCTCGTTCCGGCTCTCCACGTCGGTGCCCGTGAGCGCGTCGACGATCTTCCCGTTCGGCGGCGCCGAGAGCGCGGTCCCGACGGGCACGTTGCTCCTCCCCACCTCGACCTGGGGGACGGAGCACGTCGTCATCCAGCCGTGGGCGCTCGGGCTCGTCGCCCAATACGGCCGGTTCGGGCTGTTCCCCGCGGTGCAGATCGTGGCGAAGGACGACGACACGGTCGTCGAGATCCTCCCGACGGCGGACATCCAGGACGATCGCGATTTCATCGGCGGTCCAAAGGGCACCCCGGCGACGTACCGGCTCAACCGCGGTCAGTACCTCCAGATCGCGCAGGCGGAGGAGCTCACCGGGAGCATCGTGACTTCGTCGAAGCCGACGACGGTGTTCGGCGCGCACTCCTGCATGCTCCTCCCGCAGGACGTCTACGCGTGCGATACGGCGCAGCAGCAGATCCCGTCCTTCGCGCAGTGGGGCTCGGAGTACGCCGCCGTCGGGCACCTGCCCCGCCTCGGCGACTCGGAGGACTCCCCGTATCGGATCGTCGCCGCGGTCGACGGCACCGAGCTCACCTACGATCCGGCGCCTCCGTACGGCGCGCCGACGAAGCTCGAAGGCGGCAAGGTCGCGACGTTCTGGACACGCGATCCGTTCGTCGTGCGCTCCCAGGACTCGGAGCATCCGATCTACGTCGCCGGCTACATGACCGGCTGCGCGCAGGTGTCGCCGGCGTTCACGACCGGCGATCCCGAGTTCGTGAACGTGGTCCCGTCGGCGCAGTACCTCGACGACTACAGCTTCTTCGCCGATCCGACCTACCCGAACACGTCGCTCGTCGTCATCCGCGAGAAGGGCCCGAGAGGCTTCGAGGACGTGAACCTCGAATGTGCGGGCGCCCCGCTCACCGGGTTCGTCCCGCTCGGCACGGAGGGTCGGTTCGAGTACGTGCGCCTGCCCCTCACCGAGGGCGGGCAGCCCCGGCAGGTCGGAGCCGGTACGTGCGGCTACGGCTTGCACCGAATGTGGAGTCGCACGCCGTTCACGGCGACGCTGTGGGGGACGGCCTACGCCGCGAGCTACGCGCTCGTCGGCGGGCTCGCGCAGCGAACGCTGGTGCAGCGCCCCCTGGTCGTGCGCTGACCAGGGGCCGCGCCGCTCGCCCGCGCCGGCATTTGCGACGGCCGAGCTTGCAGCGAGCGTCCCGCTCGTCGGCCGGTCGTTGACACGATCCGTGGCACGTCCGAAAAGGGCGGGGTGACGACGCAACCCCGCAAGCCGAGCCCTCGCACGGTCCACCGAGCGATTGGCCGGATCCTCTACCCCTTCCTCCTCCTGACCGCCGTGACGGGCCTCACGTTTCGGCTGGGGCGCAACTGGTTCGGGATGTCGAAGGAGACGGGCGCGATCGTCCGCAGCATCCACGAGGGCTCGATCGTCGGGAAGGCGTTCGCGCCGATCTACGTGCTCGTCGTCGGCCTCGCGCTCCTCGTCATGATCGGCGCGGGCGTCTCGATGTGGCGGCGCGCGGCCAGGTCCACGCCGACCGCGCCGCGCTCGCGCCGCTGGCATCGCCTCGCGAGCTTCGTCCTCGCGGCGCCGCTCGCGCTCTCGGCGATCACGGGGATCGCCTTTCGGGTCGGACGCAGCTGGCTGGGCTGGTCCGAGGACGGGACGAAGCTCCTGATGTCGCTGCACCAGGGCAGCTGGCTCGGCCCGAAGTGGCGGGCGCTCTACGTCCTCTTCGTGGGGTTGGGCTTGCTCTATCTGCTCGGCAGCGCCGCGCCGATGCTCTGGCGCCTCCGCGGCGCCTCCGCTACGAAGCGCGCCGCGTCGCGGTCCGCGCGGACGTAGCGGACGGGCTCGGTCACGAGGACCACCCACGAGGGGGCGCGCGCCTTCGGCTCGCCGTCAGCGCTGAACTCCGGAGAACCCTCTCCGCCCCGGCGCCCAGTAGGCGACGTTCTTGACCTGCCTCGACGAGAGCCCCGCTCGCCGCGCCGCCTTGTAGAGGCGCTGGATCGACGAGGCCTTGCCGGTGAAGACGCAGCGTGCGTTCGGCGCGGAGCGGAGCGCGCTCACGACCTCGTCCTCGACGCGCTCGAGGTGGCGGTCCTCCGCCGAGCGCACGGCGAGCGTCAGGCCGGTCGTGACCCCGACGCGCTCGAGCGCGAGACGCGACGCCTCCGCAGAGTCGACCTCGAAGAAGCTCACGACGTCGCGCGTCCTCTCCCGCGTCGCGCCGAGCGCGGCTGCGGTGCCGAACGACGTCTCGTCGCCGAAGAAGACCAGCGGTCGGGTGACGGCCTCGAGGTCGATCGCGGCGCGCGGGCCGACGAGGTAGAGCTCCTCCCCAGGCCTCGCCGACGCGAGCCAGCGCGACGCGATCCCGTCGCCGTGCACGTGGCCGAGGAACGAGAGCGCGCCCGCGCCTGCGTCGAAGGACAGAGGCGTGTATGCGCGCCCGAGAAACCCGGCGAAGCCGATCTGGATCATGTCGCCAGGCACCCAGCGATGACCTTGGAGGTCGTCGCCTTCGAGCGTGACGAGGCGAAACGATCCGCCCACGGGCTCGACGTCACGAACTCTGGCGCGGCGCGAGACGAGGCGATGGAAGACGGACTCGAGGACGCCGGAAGCGGCGGTGGACGACGGCGGCACCATCCAGGAGACGTTGCCACGCGCGCCGCGTTGACCGCATCACGCAATCGAGACAAAATATTGCGCAGAACGGTCATGGCGACGGAGCGGCGAAGCTCGAAGGGGACGCGGACGGCGCCGGAGCGCGAGCCGACGGGCTTTTCCGTTCGCGGAGACCTCCGGATGGCGAACGAGGTCCCGGGATCCGTGGCTTCGCTCGAGTCGCTCGCGCGCCGCTTCGTGCTCGAGGAGCCCGGGCGCACGAAGAGGCCAGCGCGGCCGGCGAACGCCGTGGGGCTCACCATGGCGACCGGAGGTCTGGAGAGCGAGCCCCACGCGCACCGCGAATCGCAGCTCGTGTATCAGGTGCGCGGAGAGCTGATCTGCGAAGCGTCGAACGCGCTCTGGATCGTGCCACCGCGGTCGGCGCTGTGGATCCCCGGGTCGGTGACGCACCGGATCCGTGCGCGGGCGCCGCTCGAGGGCTACAGCCTCTTCGTCGAGCCCGACGCGGCGCCGAATCTCCCGCGCGAGTGCTGCGCGGTATCGGTGACGCCGCTGTTTCGCGAGCTGCTGGTTCGCCTCGCGACGCGACCCGCGCTCTACGACGTCGAAGGCCCGGACGGGCGTATGGTGAGCGTGCTGCTCGACGAGCTCGCGTCCGTGGCGCTCGAGAAGCATCGCCTACCGATGCCGAGCGATCCGCGGCTGCGCCGTCTGGTCGACGAGATGACCGCGAGGCCTGCGAGCGGCGCGACGATGAAGGTGTGGGCGAAGCGGATCGGCGTCGGTGAGCGCACCTTGAACCGTCTGCTCGTCGCGGAGACCGGACTGAGCTTCGGTCGCTGGCGCCAGCAGCTCCACATCATCCTCGCCATCCAGAAGATGTCGCGCGGCGCGACCGTGAAGAGCGTGGCGCTGGACCTCGGCTACGAGAGCGCCAGCAGCTTCGTGACCATGTTTCGCAAGGCGCAAGGCGCTTCGCCTGCGCGGTACATGGCGACCCGGCTCGAGGCGCGCGGCCCAGCCGAGGCCACCGTCCTCATCGCCGACGCGCGCGGTCGGCGCGGATGAAGTCGACGAACGCGCGGAGGGCGGCGGGCATGTGCCGGCGGCTCGGGTAATAGAGGAACGGTCCCGAGAATCGGAGCCACCAGCGCTCGAGGATCGGCTTCAGGGCGCCGCTCTCGAAGTGCGGCCGCAGCCAGTCCTCGAACAAGTAGAGGACGCCGGTCCCCGCGACGGCGGCGGCGACCAGGAGGTTCGATGCGTTTCCGAGGTTGCCGACGAGCGGGCCGGGCGGATCGACCTTCACGACCTCTCCGTCGCGCTCGAGCTCCCACGGGATGAGGGCGCCGCCCGTGAAGCGAACGCGCAGACAGGCGTGGTCGAGCAGGTCGCGCGGATGGCTCGGGCGTTCGTGCCGCTCGAGGTAGGCGGGCGACGCCGCCAGCGCGAAGCGCTGCTCGCGCGGACCGATCGGAACCGCGATCATGTCCTTCTCGAGCGTCTCTTCGTAGCGAATGCCGGCGTCGCAGCCGGCGCCGACGATGTCGACCAGCTTGTCGTCCACCGTCACGTCGACCCGGACGTCGGGGTAGGCCGCGAGGAACGCGGGCAGGATCCGAGGGAGCACGACCTGAGCCGCGACGGTGGGGACGTTCAAGCGCAGGGTACCCGCGGGCTGATCGCGAGAGCTCTTCACGACGTCGAGCGCCGACGCGATCTCGGCGAGCGCGGGGCCGAGCCGATCGAGGAGGCGCGCTCCTGCCTCGGTCGGCGCGACCGTGCGGGTCGTGCGGTGGAGAAGTCGAACGCCGACTTCGGCCTCCAGCCGGCGAACGGCCTCGCTCGCGCTCGACGCGCTCGTGCCGCTCGCGCGGCTCGCCTCGCGGAAGCCGCCGGCGCGCGCCACCGCGGCGAAGACCCGGACATCGTCGAGGTTGACTGCCATTGTGCGAAATTCCGTACGGCCCGTAGCGATTCGAAGCCCTTATCGTACACGCCGCGGCGCCGTATCGTCGACGTCATGAAGAGCCTCGCGAAAGCCGGAACGTTCGAGATTGGCCGCCGAACCGTGAAGCGCCTCGGATACGGAGCGATGCAGCTCGCCGGACCGGGCGTCTTCGGACCGCCGAAGGACCACGCGGCCGCGCTCGCCGTGCTGCGCGAAGCGGTCGCGAGCGGCGTCGATCACATCGACACCAGCGACATCTACGGCCCGCACGTCACCAATCGGATCCTCCGCGAGGCGCTGCACCCGTACCCGAAGGACCTCGTCATCGCCACGAAGGTCGGGGCGAAGCGCGGCCCGCGAGGCTCCTGGGAGCCGGCGTTCTCGGCCGAGGAGATCACGAGCGCGGTCCACGACAACCTCCGGAACCTCGGCGTCGACGTGCTCGAGGTCGTGAACCTGCGGGCCATGTTCGATGCGCAGGGCCCCGCCGAGGGGTCGATCGAGGCGCCGCTGTCGACGCTCGTGAAGCTGCAGCGCGAGGGCAAGGTCCGCCACATCGGCCTCAGCAACGTCACGGCGAAGCAGGTCGAGGAGGGGCGCTCGATGGCCGAGATCGTCTGCGTACAGAACCACTACAACCTCGCGCACCGGAGCGACGACGCGCTGATCGACCGCCTCGCCGCCGCGGGCATCGCGTACGTGCCGTTCTTTCCGCTGGGTGGCTTCTCGCCGCTCCAATCGACGTCGCTCACGGCGGTCGCCGAGAAGCTCGGCGTGACGCCGATGCAGGTCGCGCTCGCGTGGCTGCTTCGGCGCTCGCCGAACATCCTGCTCATCCCCGGCACGTCGCGCGTCGAGCACCTCCGCGAGAACCTCGCGTCCGCGGAGCTCGAGCTCCCCGCCGACGCCCTCGGCGAGCTCGACCGCATGTAGCTCGCGTGGCCGCGCGCGGGCCGGGAGTCGGGCCCCACGGACGGCGGATTTCGCTCGGTCGACCGCGCGCTTCGACTATGACGCGGCCATGCCTGGCCCGACGCGATCCAGCTCGTCCCAACGCGCCGGGCCGAGGGACGGCGCGCCCGAGGCCGCGGCGCAGCTGGCCGAGCTGCGCGCGCTCTACGCGACGGTCGATCGCGCGCTCGAGGGGTGGGGGTGCGAGGCGAGCACCGACTGCTGCCGCTTCGGGGTGACCGGGCGCGAGCCGTACCCGACGGCGATCGAGATCGCGGAGCTCGAGCGCGCCGTGCGCGCGCGGGGAGGTCTGCCGAAGCGTCGCTCGCTCCCGGTCGTCGCGTCGAGGCGCGGTCAGCGCGAGCGGCGAGGGGACGCGCGAGGAGACGACGCCGAGCGTCGGTGCGCCCTGCTCGGCGACGACGGACGCTGCCTCGTCTACGCGTCGCGGCCGTTCGGGTGCCGCACCTTCTTCTGCGAGCGCGCGCGCGGGCCCGTCGGCGAGCTCGCCGACTCCGGGCTCCCACGCGCGGCGATCGCCGACGTCGCGCGGGAGATCGCGGCGCTCTCGGCGCGCTTCGCGCCCGCCGATCCCGGGCCGCGCCCGCTCTCGCGCGCGTCCGGCGCCTGGCAAGCCCAACGTTCGCGCGGCTGAGGCTGGCGAGCGTGCCACAGCGTGAAAATGTGGGCCGGACGCCCGATAATCGGGGCGTGCTCCCGGGCTCCCTCCGACGAATCGTGCGCGACGCGGGCGCGGCGCTCGTTTCGCCGCTCGCCGGCGCCGCGTACGTCGTCACGCTCACGTACGCGTTCGGGCTTCGCGCGCCGGGCCTCGACGAGCCGGAGAGCCTCGCCGCGGCCGACGCCGTGATCGCGCGTCGCTACGCGGAGGGGGTCTCGCGCGTCGAGCTCGGCGTCGTCGCCACGGCGATCGCCCTCGGCCTCGTGCTCGGGCTCGTCGCCGACGCGCTCGTCTGGCTCCGGCGCGCGGCGCTCGCGCAGCGCACGCGGCGCGCGGCGCTCGAGGGGCGCACGGCGGCGCGCGCGCTCCTCGAGCCGCTCCTTTTCGTCGCGGCGCTCCACGCGTCGCTGGTGTGTCTGGCGATGGCGGAGACGCCGCAGCGCTACGCGTCGCGGTGGTACGCGCGCGGCGGGCTCGCGAGGACGGTGCAGGTGATCGCGACCGATCTCCTCGGGCCGGGCGGGGTCGTGCTCGTGAGCGTCGCGCTCGCCGTCCTCTACGTCGGACCGGCGCCGCTCGGGCGCCTCACGCGCCGCGGCTTCGCGTCGGCGTGGCGCGTCGTCGTCGTCCGCTTCCGCGCCGGGGCGCAGCGGAGCGGCGCGCTGCTCGCCGCCGTCACGCTGGTCGCGGTGGCGCTCGCGGTCGGCGCGCCGCGTCCGAGGTGGGCGCGCGCCGCGCGAGGCGAGGCGCAGGCGAGCGGACGTCCGGGCGCGACTTCGTCGGCGCCCGGAGCGCGTCCAGAGCGGCCGTCTCCGGCTGCGAGCGCGTCGGCGTCGGGCGACGAGCGGTCGTCTCCGGCCGCGAGCGCGTCGGCGTCGGGCGACGAGCGGTCGTCTCCGGCCGCGAGCGCGTCGGCGTCGGGCGACGAGCGCCCGAACGTGCTCGTCGTCGCGGCGGGCTCGCTGCGCGCCGATCGCCTCGACGCGCGCGTCGCGCCGAACCTGGCGCGCCTCGCAGCGCGCGCGACCCGCTTCGACCGCGCGTACGTCTCGATGCCGAGCTCGTCGCCGTCCTGGGTGACGCTCCTCTCGGGTCGCCACGCGCATCATCACGGCGTTCGATCCGAGCTCCCGACCCGCGACGAGGGCGCGCGGGCCCTCGACGCGCTGCCGGCGCGCTTCGCCGCGCGAGGGTACGCGACGGGCGCGCTGAGCGACCGCGCGGTCGGCGCCTTCGAGCGCGTGGATCTGGGCTTCGCCGGCGTGGACTCGCCGGCGCTCGACGTTCGCCGGCGGAGCCGGCATGCGACGGCCGAGCGGGCGGCGCTCCTCTTGCCGGTGCTCGACTCGCGCGTCGGACGTCGCCTCTCCCCGGACATGCGAGCCGTCGCCACCGCGGGCGATCCGGCGCTCCTCGCGGGCGACGTCGAGGCGGCGCTCCGCGCGATGCGGGACCGGCCGTTCTTCCTCACGGCGTTCTTCTCGACGGCGGCCGCTCCGTCGGCGGCGCCTGCGCCGTACTACGCGAAGTTCACCGATCGTTCCTACCGCGGGCGCTTCAAATATGGCGCCCCCACGGCGATCGCCAGCGCCGCCGCGGCCGGCGTCGACGCCGCCGACGTCCGGCAGATCCAGGGACTGTATGACGGCGCGGTGAGCGCGGTCGACGCCGCGATCGGCCGCGTGCTCGCCGCTCTCGAGCGCCTCGACCTCGCCGAGCGGACGATCGTCGTCGTCACGGCCGATCGCGGCGAGACGCTCTTCGAGGGCGGCCGCGGCTACGGCGGCGGTCCGCTCTTCGGAGACGAGGCGACCCACGTCCCGCTCGTCATCTACGATCCGCGCGTCGCGCGCGACGCCGCGGCCGGTCGATCCGTCACGCGTGGCGCGGCCGGCGCCCCCGCCGGGGGGCACCGCGAGGGCGCGATCGTCCGCGACGTGGATCTCGCCCCGACCCTGTACGAGCTCGCGGGGATCGCGCCGCCGGCCGATCTCGACGGGCGATCGCTCGCGCCCGCGCTCCGCGGCGCGCCGCTCTCGACGCGCTTCGCCTACGCCGAGACGGACCTCTGGCTGGTCGAGGACGTCGCGGGGCTCCCGGCGCACCTCCGCATGCCGTACCCCGGCCTCGCGGGCCTCACCGAGCTCGGTGGGCGCGACGACGCAGCGCTCGTGCTGCGCGATGAGCTCCGCGCGGTGACGCGGACGGCGCGGCACCGGATGGTGCGCGACGCGCGCTGGAAGCTCGTGTACGCGCCGACGCGCGGCGGCGTGCGCTACCTCCTCTTCGACACCGAAGCGGATCCCGGAGAGCGCGTCGACGTCGCCGCGGCGCATCCGGACGAGGTCGCGCGTCTGCGCGCGGCGCTCTGGTCGTGGATGCTCGAGGACCGGGCGATGGAGCAGCGCGACGGCTACCTCGTGCCGGTCCGGCTGCTCGAGGACGCCTCTGGCGCGTGCTCGCTTGCGGGGGGCGTCGCGTGTTCGCCGGCGCGCGCCGGAGAGGCCTTCGAGGTCTCGGCGCGCCTCGTCGAGATCGCAGGCGCCGCCCGTGTCCGCGTGTCGATGCCCGACGGTCGCGCGTCGGGGGAGGACCCGCGGAGCGTCGACCTGCGCGACGCGCTCCGCTCGCCGGCGCCGGAGGCGATCTCGCTCCGGGTGAAGGTCCCGCGCGGCGGTCGGCTCGCCTTCGCCGAGGCGGTCGCGAACGTGAGCGACGAGACGACGGTGTTCGTCGTCGAGATCGTCGACGCCCTCGGCGCCCGCCATACCGTCTACCGGCACGTCGTCACGCCAGCCGCCGCGCGCCGGTGGAGCGACGCGACCTGCGATCTCTCGGCGTTCTCGGGGCAGGACGTCGAGCTGCGTCTCTCGACCGAGGTGATCTCGCCGCGCGGCCGCGCGGCGCCCGGAGCGCGCGAGGTGGACGTCTCGCGCGGTCGCGGCGGGGCGGGGCCGCCCGCGGGCCTCTGGGGGACGCCGACGCTCTACGCCCGGACCACGCCGCGTCTGCCGTACAACGTCCTCTGGATCGTCGCCGACGCGCTCCGGCCGGATCGCGTCCCGCCGTCGCGCGGAGAGCCCGGCGTCCCACCGTCGCGCGGAGAGCCCGGCGTCCCGCCGTCGCGCGGGGAGCCCGGCGTCCCGCCGTCGCGCGGAGAGCCCGGCGTCCCGCCGTCGCGCGGAGAGCCCGGCGTCCCGCCGTCGCTCGAGGAGCTCGCGCGGCGCGGCGCGCGCTTCACCCGCGTCTACTCGGCCGGGGCGTGGACACGGCCTGCCGCCGTCGCGATGCTCACGGGCGCACGCGAGCGCGATCTCGGCGTCGACGTGGCGGCGGGGAGCCTCGGCCTCGCGCCGGCGGCGCGCTCGGACCGCTCGGACGCGCCGCTCTTGCCGCTCGCGCTCGGCCGGCACAACGCGACGACGCGCGCCTTCGTCAGCGACGTCGACGTCGCGAACGATCGGCTCGCCGGCGCAGGCGCGGGCTTCGAGCGTGTCGATCGCCGTCGCGACGACGCTCGCGCGACCACCGAGGAGGCGGCGCGCTGGATCCGTGAGAACAAGGACACGCGCTTCTTCGCCCTCGTGAGCTACGACGCGGCGCGCGGGCCGAGCACGTCGCCGGAGGAACGCGCAGGCGGCGCCGGATCGGCCGGGCCCAGCGCCCCGCCTCTCCGTCTCCCCGTGGCGCCGGCGGCGGACGACGCGGTCGGCGTCCTCGTGCGCGCGCTCGACGAAGCGGGCCTCCGGGAGCGCACGATCGTGGTCGTCAGCGCTCTCCACGGAGTGACGACGTCCCCCACGCAAGCGCGCGCGGCGCCGCTCCGCGCGCGGGCGGGCTTCGAAGAAGCGACGCGCGTGCCGCTCGTCGTCGTGGCCCCGGGCGCGATCGCGCCGGGGATCGTGGTGGACGCGCGCGTGCGCAGCACGGACATCGCGCCGACGATCCTCGACCTGCTCGGGGTCGAGCCTCACGCACGGACGAGCGGCCAGTCGCTCCTCTCGCTCACCCGCGGGCAGATCGAGGGGCACGAGCGCGTCGTCGTCTCCGAGGGGCGCGACTCGCGCGCGATCCTCCATGGGCGCTGGCGGCTCGTCGTCGGCGACGACCGCGCGCGCGCCGTCACGGATCCCGCGAAGGTGACGCTCTTCGACGTCGAAGCAGATCCTGGCGAGCGGCGCGATCTCTCGGCGACGCATCCGGAGATCGTCGCCGAGATGAAGGCGCGCCTCGAGGCCGCCCTCGAGAACGTCGCGGTCGCAGGCGCGCCCGGCGCCGCCGGTCCGGCCCCCTCGACGCTGCGTCTGCGTTTTGCGGGCGGCGCGAGCTCGCGGCGCATCTCGGGCACGATCGCGATCGGCGACGATACGACGAAGCCGAAGAGCGTCGACGTCCAGCCGGTCGAGCTCGGTCGCGACGCGTTTCGCGTCGAGGGTCGCAAGATCGACGTCGCGTTTCGGACGAGCCCGTCGGCGCCCGTCGGCTTCGATCTCGTCGTCGATCCGCCGAGCGCGCCGGTCCGCTGGGAGCTCTGGCTCGACGACCGACCCTGGCCGGCGGACGCCGTCTTCGGCGGGCCGTTCGGGCTCCCCGCGCCGCTCCTCTCGGCGGGCGTCGCGACCGACGAGGCGCGGTTCGCCGCGCGGGCGGTCGGGCTGCCCGTGATCGCGCCGCGCAGCGACGTCGGGATCTTCGTCACCCGCGGGCGTCAGCTCGATCGCGCGTCCGAGCGCTCCACCGGCGATGCCGCCGGGACCTCCGGCGAAGCCGCCGGGACCTCCGGCGATGCCGGCGGGACCTCCGGCGATGCCGCCGGGACCTCCGGCGAAGCCGCCGGGACCTCCGGCGATGCCGCCGGGACCTCCGGCGATGCCGAAGCGATGGCGCGCGCGCTCCGCGTCTGGGACCGCGCGCGCACCTCCGGCACGCGCGCGTGGTGACGGGACACGTCACCCGTTCGGTTAACCGCATCGCTCGCCGGATCGTCCGATCCACCGCCGGTGGGGGAGGCTGGCGCGGTCTTGGATCGAAAGAGTCGTAAGAACGGATGGTTGGGCACCGGGCCCGAGATGTTCTGTCAGTGGACGAATTTTGCAACGCCGGTGCAGCTCATGCGCCCGCTGCGTGCCTTCGCCCTCGCGCTCGCCTCTCTCTCGCTGCTCGCGGTCACCGGCGCGTGCACGTCCGACCCTGCCGACGCGGCGGCCGAAGAGGACATGCCCGCGGTGCCTATCGGCACGAAGTGCAGCACCGACGAAGAGTGCGGCGGCGGGCGCTGCGAGTCGAACGCCTGCGTGCCCGGGCGCAAGTGCGAGGACGACGGTGACTGCGGCGGCGGCCGTTGCATCGCCAACGGCTGCGTGCCGGCGTCGTGCACGGACGGCGTGAAGAGCAGCGGCGAGACGGACATCGACTGCGGCGGCGCGGCGTGTCCGCGCTGCCAGGACGGCAAGGCGTGCGGCGCGGACTCCGACTGCGCGGAGAAGATCTGCGCCGCGGGTGTCTGCGCCCCGCCGAGCGCGACCGACGGCATGCAGAACGGTACGGAGACCGACGTCGACTGCGGCGGCGGCGCCCCGACCAACGCCCCGCGCTGCGCCGACGATCTCGCCTGCAAGGTCGGCGACGACTGCGTGAGCCGCGTCTGCGCGCCGGCGGGGACCTGCGCGCCCGCCACCAGCAGCGACGGAGTCAAGAACGGCACGGAGACCGACGTCGACTGCGGCGGCGGCGCGGCTCCGCGCTGCGCCGAGGGCAAGGCCTGCAGCGCGGGAGACGACTGCGACAGCCGCTTCTGCACCGACGGCGTCTGCGAGCCGCGCAAGGCCGGTCGCCAGGACGGCGACGAGACCGACATCGATTGCGGCGGCACCGTCGCGCCGAAGTGCGACTGGGACAAGTCGTGCCTCGTCGACGCCGACTGCACCACCAACGCCTGCAGCGGCGCCAAGAAATGCCTCGTCGGGCCGAGCTGCCGGGTCACCAACGGCGGCCAGACGTGCGGGCCGACCGGCAACGCCGACTGCTGTCGTTCGCTCCCCGTCACGAACTACGCGCAGCAGGGCGGCAAGACCGTCTACCTCGACAAATACGAGATCACGGCTGGCCGCATGCGCGCGTTCGTCGACGCCGTGAGCGCGGCGCAGGGCGGCGCGCCCGACGTGAAGACGTACATGTCCACGCGCCGCCCGGCGCGCTGGAACCTCGCGTGGGAGGCCGTGCTCCCGTCGAACCTGGGGCCGAACAACCAGCCGGCCGTCACGTTCACGATCGCGAACCCGACGCCCGCGGCCTCGCAGCCGCTCTCGGGCTTCCTGTATCCCGGCCAGGACGTCAACCTCTCCGTCCGTACCCAGGGTGGCTGGAACGTGAGCTCGGGGAACTTCGCGATCTACCCGGGCATCGCCCAGACCTTCGGCGAGCAACACTTCTTCCCCGAGTACACGCCCGAGTACGCCGCGACCCACGCGCTCAACTGCTCGAACGAGCTGGGCTCGTACGGCCTCGGGACGTACTGGCAGCCGGCGGCGACGATCCAGGCGATGAGCGTGAAGCCGGCCGCCGAGGTCCCCGGCAAGGCGTTCTCGCAGGCCGTGATGGATCAGCGCGCCCTCAACTGCACGACCTTCGCGATGTTCGCCGCGTTCTGCGCGTGGGACGGCGGTGAGCTCGTGACCGAGGAGGTCATGCAGCACGTCGTCGGCGGCCGCATCGGCAGCGCCGGCAACTGCACGGGCGGCATCAACATGGCCTCCGACGGCAGCACCGCCTGCTACTCGATCTGGTACGAGGCGAGCGGCAGCACCGCCGACGACTCGGGGCGCATCGCCCCGCCCGGTCGCATCGCGGCGGACGTCGTCAAGATCGCCGCCACCGACGAAGGCTGGTTCGACCTCCGGGGCAACCTGCTCGAGACCGTCGTGAAGTCGAACGATCGCTTCGACTACAAGGGCTACGGCCTCGGCTACGGCAGCATCACCCACCACCGCGCGCAGATCATGACGCCGCGGCACAAAGGCGCGTCGTTCGGCGCGCGCTGCATGCGCCTCAAGTGAGTCCGCGCCCCTCGCGCACACCCGAGGGGTGAGGCCGCTGGCCGGGCGGCCCTCTCCTCGCGGTGGTCGGGGTCGAACCCCGGCGCTGCGGCTACTCGGTGACGACGATGGCGCCGATCATGACCGGATGGACCGTGCAGATGTAGCCGAACTCGCCGGCCGTCGCGAAGCTGACCTCGCCGGTGTTCTTCTCGAGCGCGCTCTCCACCGGGTTCGGCGTGTCGCCGCCCTGCGCGCCGAGCGGGTGGGCGTCGAAGTCCGCCGGCGTCGAGCCCGTGTCGTCCGTCGCGAACGTCACCTTTTGCCCGCGCTTTATCTTCATGCACCGCTCCTCGCGTTGGAGGAGCGACGTGTCCCACTGGATGACGCGGCTCGCGCCCTCCGCGGTCCGGTCGACGTAGCTCGTGCAGCCGTTCAGCGCGGAGGGGGCGGCCTCGGGCTGCCCGTTCCCGCTGCTCCCGCTGCTCCCGCTGCTCCCGTCCGATCCGGAGGAGCCGGCGGCCGCGTCGCCGTCGCCGCTCGGTGTCGGAGTCGTGTCGTCGGAGCAAGCAAACGCGGCCGCGGCCGCGAGGACGAGACCGGACGAGATCACGGCGAGGCGCATGCTCATGTTCATCGCGCCATCGTAGCCGATCGGTTAGTGTGCGGCGCCTCCCATGCGTCTGGCCTCGCTGCTCGGTCCTGATCTCAAGCAGGTCCTGAAAGAGGATCCGGAGCAGGTGCGTGAGCTGCTCGACGAGATCCACCCGGAGGATCTCGCCGACCTCGTTGGAGATCTCGACGCCGACGAGGCCGCCGAGCTGCTCGCGCGCCTCCCCGCGGAGGCGGCCGCCCCGATCTTCGAGCGCCTCGACGAGGAGGAGCAGGGCGAGATCGTCGAGGTCATGCCGGCGGAGAGCGTCGCCCACATCGCCAGCGAGATGGCGCCGGACGATCGCGCCGACCTCTTCAGCCTGCTCCCCGAGGCCGTGGGCGACGCGATCCTCGAGAAGCTCGAGGAGGTCGACCCCGAGGCCGCCGAGGATGTCCGCGAGCTCGAGAAGTGGCCGGAGACGAGCGCCGGTCACCTCATGACGACGTCGTACGTCGCGGTCAGCCCGCAGGCGAGCGTGCGCATCGCGATCGACGCGGTGAGGGCGTTCAGCGAAGACCATCACGAGAACGTCTACAACGTCTACGCGCTCGACGACCGCGGGCGCCTCCTCGGCCTCGCGTCGCTCCGCGACATCCTGCTCGCGTCGCCGCTCCAGCCGATCGACGAGATCCTGCACACGAACATCATCAGCGTCGCGCCGGCCGAGGACCAGGAGGAGGTCGCGCGCAAGATGGCGAAGTACGACCTCAACGTCATGCCCGTCATCGACGACAAGGACGTGCTCCTCGGCGTGATCACCATCGACGACATCGTCGACGTCCTCACGCAAGAGCAGACCGAGGACGTGCAGAAGCTCGGCGCCGTCGAGCCGCTCGACGTGCCCTACTTCCGCACGAGCTTCTTCAGCTTCATCAAGAAGCGCGGCGTCTGGCTCTTCATCCTGTTCTTCGGCGAGTTCTTCACGCAGACGGCGCTCCGCTACTACGATCCGGTCTTCGACGCGATCAAGGGCGCCGCGTACTACATCCCGCTGCTCATCTCCGCCGGCGGCAACTCCGGCTCGCAGTCGTCCACGCTGATCATCCGCGGCATGGCCGTCGGCGAGATCAAGATGAGCGACTGGTTTCGCATCCTCGTCCGCGAGCTCGGGATGGGGCTCGTGCTCGGCGTGGGGCTCGGCGCGTTCGGCTTCGCGCGCGTCTTGATGTACCGCGACCAGCACCTCGATTTCGCGCTCACGGTCGGCTTCACGCTGATCGGGATCGTGATGACCGGCTGCGTCGTCGGCGCGATGCTCCCGATCGTCCTCAAGCGCGTCGGGCTCGATCCGGCGACGAGCTCGACGCCGTTCATCGCGAGCCTCGTCGACGTGCTCGGCATCATCATCTTCGTCCAGGTCGCCAAGGTGGTCATGGTCGCGGTGCTGGCCAGCCACGGCGTCCAGTGAGCCGTCCGCGCGCGGCGCTCGCCCTGGGCGTCGCGCTCCTCGCGGCCGCGTCGCTCACCGCGTGCAAGCGGAAGAAGCCGCCGATCGCGACGCGCGTATGGCTCGGGCCGACCGGCGGCTGCGTCGCCACGCCGGCGCACCCGACGAGCGGGACGTTCGCGTGCTGGGGCGGGAACGACGCCGGGCAGCTCGGGGACGGCACGACGAACGCGCGGAGGTTCGCGACGTCCATGCGCTACACGGCAGGCACGGTCGTGGAGCTCGCGCTCGGCGAGCGTCACGGTTGCGGCGTCTTCGAGGGCGGCAAGGTCGCGTGCTGGGGCGACAACGCCCGACGCCAGCTCGACGCCGACGATCGCGCGAGCCACGCGACCTCCGTCGCGGTGGACCCGCCCGGCGCCGGCGTCCACGTGGAGGTCGGCGGGGCGCATACCTGCGTGCGCGCTGGCGGCGACGGGGACCGTCTCCGCTGCTTCGGCGCGGACGACGAGGGCCAGCTCGGCGACGGCGACTGGTCGCGCGGCGCTCGCGTCCGCTCGTTCGTGCTCGGCGACGCCCACACGTGCGCCGCCTACGAGCGCGGCGCGTCCTCGGGCGCGATGATCGTCTGCCGCGGCCGCGCCGTCGCCGCGCCGCCCGAGCCGCTGCTCGGCGGCGTCGGCGTCAAGGAGCTCGCCGCCGGCGG
>JAHBWA010000174.1 GCA_019637195.1 Labilithrix sp.
GCGTCGATGCCGCCGGAGGCGACCGGGCAGAAGGCGGCCTCGTCGCACCCGAGCGCGCCGGAGGCGTCGGCGTCCGCGGTCGCGTCCCCGGCGTCTTCTCCGGCGTCGCCCGCGCCCGCGTCCTCGCTCGGCGCCGGCTCGCCCCCCGAGTCGGCGCAGCTCGCGAACGTGGGGACGAGCAGCAGCGCGGTGACCGACGCGAGCGCCGTCGCGCGCGCGTGGCGCGTCGTGTTCATTGTGGGCCTCCGGCGTCGCACTCGACCTCGAGGCAGGCGCCGCCGACGCACGGCTGTCCGGCCGCGGTGTTGCAGCGGTTGCCGCAGGCGCCGCAGTTCGCTCCGTGGATCATCAGGTTCGTCTCGCACCCGTCGAGCGGGGTGTCGTTGCAGTCGGCCCAGCCGGGCGCGCACTCGTAGGTGCACATGCCCTTCGCGCACGTGGCGCGCTGGTGCGCTTCTTCCTGCGCCGGGCAGCGGTATCCGCACGCCCCGCAGTGCTCGGGATCGCCCGTGATGTCCGCGCAGATCGGGTAGTCCGGGGTCCCGCACAGGGTCTCGTTCGGCTCGCAGATGCACTGCACGATGCCGAAGACCTCGCGGCAGATCTGATCGGGGTCGCACGCGATCCCGCAGCCGCCGCAGTTGTTCGTGTCTTGTGCCATGGGCCCTACGTCGACCTCGCAGCCGTCGGAGCCAGGCGCCTCGAGATCGCCGTTGCAGTCGAGCCACCGCGAGTGGTGATCGCTCACGCAACGGAGCTTGTCGCACTCTCCGCCGACGCAGCCGTATTCGGAGTTCGGAGGAGGTGTCGCGCCGTCCGGAGGCGTGCAGCGGTTTCCGCAGGCGCCGCAGTGCGCGCTGCTGCCCTGGAGATCGACGCAGGAGGTCCCGCACTCGGTCGTCCCGGTCGGGCATCCGCACGCGCCGAACCGGCAGCGCACGTCCGCCGGGCAGGCGACGCCGCAGGCGCCGCAGTTCTGCGGATCGTCGAGGACGGAGACCTCGCAGCCGTCCTCGAGGCGTCCGTTGCAGTCCTTGAAGCTCGGGTCGATGCACTCGGCGACGCACTCGCCGTTCACGCACGACGACTTCATCTGCAAGACGTCGTAGACGGGACACGTCGTCCCGCAGGACCCGCAGTGGTCGTTGTCCGCGGAGAGGTCGTGCTGGCACTCGTACACGGGCTCGGCGCCGTCCCCCGACGCGCACGTGGCGTACGGGTACGGGCACTCCGTGCCGAGGCAGAGCAGGCGCGGGACGTCGGGGGACGCCGCGTCGCCACCGTCCGCCACCGGCGCGAAGCTCGGCGGAGCGGACGCGTCCGTCTCGGGGCGTGTCCCGACGTCGAGCGAAGACTCGGCGCAGCCAACCGCCAGCGCCGCACCTGCAGCGAGGAGGAGCGCGACGACGCCGAGGCGCCGCACGCGGAGGGGCAGGCGCAGCTCACGGTTCATGGGTCTCGTCTCCTTCCAGCGCGCGCTCGAGCGGGGCCGAGAGCGCGCCGCGCGGGTGCTGCCTGCGGAACGCGCGCGCGCGGCTCCGCGCTTGCGCCACGTCTCCGGTCTCGACGAGGGCCTGGACCCAGAGGCGCTCGCGCTGCTGCGCGAGCTGACCGCTCGGGTAGCTCGCTTCGTGATCGGCGAGCAGCCGGAGCGCTTCGTCGTGACGTCGCTCCGACACGGCGGCGCGCGCGGCGTCCACGATCCGAAGCTCTTCCGCCAGGTCGAGCGAGGCTCCGCGCGTCCTCGCGCTCGGCGCTCCGCTCGGCGAGGTGGCGTGAGCCGTCGCGCCGGTGATCGGCTTCGCGAGCTCGATGCGCGGGGCGCGCTTCGTGGGGGACGGAGCCGGCGAGGGGAGCTCGTCGACGGAGACCGTGGGGAGCACGAGGGCCTGCTCTTCGGGCTCCTCTTTCCGCGCGGGGGGCTGCGGAGCCTCGCTCGACGTGCCCGTCTGGGCGATCGCGGACGGCGGGCGCGGAGCCTCGAGCGGAGATCGCATCGTGGTCGCGATCGCGGCCGCGACCGCCAAGCAGCCCACGACCATCGCCGCCGGCGACCGGAGCTGCGCTGCGAGGCCGGCCTCGGCCGTCGTGGCGCTCGTCGTCCGGAGCTGGGCTTCGACGCGCGCGAGGAGTCGCTCGCAGGCGGCCTCGTCGAACGAGGGATCGCCGGCGTCTCGCCGACGCGCGCTCGCGAGCAGCGCGCGGAGCTCCGGATCGAGGGGCTCGAGATCGATCGTCATCGCGAGCTCCGAGCGCGGAGGCGCGCGACCTGTTCACGGAACTCCTCGCGCGCGACGCGAAGGCGCGAGTAGACGGTGTTGACGGGGATCGACAGCGCCTCGGCGATCTCTGCGACTGTGAACTCTTCGAGGTCGTACATGACGAAGACTGGGCGGCGGTGAGGATCGATCGCGTCCAGGGCGGCGAGGACGAGCCGGCGGTCCTGGTCGGCCGCGAGCTCGGCGTCGGGGAGCGGACCGTCGGCGGCCGTCTCCGGCGCCGTCTCCTCCTGCACCTGGAGTCGATGGCGCGCGAGGCGCCGGTGAGCGGCGGCGGCGCGGAGGCAGAAGCCGAAGAGCCACACGCGGAGAGGACGTGACGGATCGTACGTGTCGAGCTTGCGATGAACGGTGACGAACACGTCTTGAGCGACGTCCTCGACGTCTCCGTCGCGCACCCCGAGCCTCCTGAGGGTCAGGCAGACGAAGCGAAAGTGCTCCCGGAACACCGGACGGAAATCCGGGATCGAGCGACGCTCGACCGCGGGTGGTACGAGCACTCCCGAAGCAGCCAACGCTGGGTATTGCCTTCAGCCCGTCGGGTTCATCAGAAAATCGTGATCCTCCAGGTCAGGCCGGCCTCTCCGCCCGCCGCGGGCGCCTTCCAGAGCAGCTCGTCGCCGATGCGCAGCGTGGTGCGGAGCAAGGGCGCGAGCACCCCCGCGTGCAGGACGACCGCGAACGGCTCCGCACGGACGAGCTCGATCGAGCCGCGCAGGCCGAGGGTCGCGTACAGCCCTCGGGTCGAGCGGCTGAGGAGCGAGCCCGTCCCCGAGGCTCGAAAGTCGCCGACGGCCGCGACGGCGCACGCCTCGAAGCGCGCGATCCGCCGGCAAGGGGTCAGCGCCACGAACGCGAGCGCCGCGCGCGCGCCGCCGCCGCGGGGCGACGAGATCGCGGCGGGGAGGAGGGCAGCGGCCTCGAGACCGGCCGCCCAGTCGCCGAGCTCGACGGCGGCTCCGGCGGCCGAGCCCGCCGCCGGTGACGGGAGGACGCCGTAGCTCACGAGCGCCGCTGCGCGTGAGACGACGCGGACGCGCGACGAGGGCCTCGGCGGCTCGTCGACGGCGCGCGCGCCGCTGGCGATCGCGGACGGGCCGCGCGCGGCGCCGGGCGACGGCTGCGGGGGCGGCTCGCGGCGTCGCTCGATCGTCCGTTCGATCGCGAGGCCCGCGGCGAGCGCGGCGGCCACGCCGAGCGTCCGGCACTCTTCGTCGGATGCGATCAGCTCCTGGACCGCCTCTCCCTCGCGGACGTCGTCGTCGACGACGATCGTCGCGCGGAGCTGCCCGGCGCTCTCCGCGCGAGCGATCCCGATCGTGACGCGTACGGCCTGCTCGGTCCCGACCTCGACGGTCGTTCCAGGGGGAGCGCGTTCGCCGACGGCCATGAGCAGCTCTCGCTCGGAGAGACAGCCCGGGACGTCGGCGGGAGCGCTGTACCGCAGCGTGACCGCGGACGGCGCCGCCGCCGCGGGCGCCGCGGTCGCGAGCGCACCCCCGAGGACAGCGCTGGCGACGAGGGCTCTGCGAAGACATCCGGTCGTGCTCACGCGCTCGCCTCGGCAGCCTACGCCGCCGCCGCTTGGAACGCGACGCCCGCGAACGGCGCCTGACGGCTCCGAGCACCGAGCGGCGCGAGCCGCTCGGCGTGAACCGCGTCGTCAGTGAGCCTTCTTCATGTCCCCGAGGATGCGCGTGCTCTCGTCCACCCACAGGTCGCGCGCGAGGGTGTCCTTCCATTGGTCGAGGCGCTTCTGCGTGCGCGGATCGGCCGCCGGCGCTTCCTGCGCCGCGAGCGGTACGACCGCCATCAGCGGCTTCGGCTCGTTCTTCTTCGGATCGAGCGCGTCGAGCTCTGCCTTCATGCGCTTGTGCTCGGCCTGCCAGGCGTCGCGCGCGAGCGGTCGGACCGTCTTGTCTTTGCGCGCCTCCATCAGCTTGCCGAACTTCATGACGGTGGCGAGATCGGCGTTGGCGCTCGTGCGCGCCGCGCTCGCCGACGCGAGGTCGGCGGTCTTCCACCCGTGCGGCACCTTCGTGAACGGCGCCGGGGCGATGGTCGACCACGGGATCGCGTGGAACAGCGTGCGCTCCCCCGACTCGACGAAGGACGTCGGATCCGGCAGGAGCACGTCGGGCACGATGCCCTTCAGCTGGGTGGAGCCGCCGCTCACGCGGAAGTACTCCTGGATCGTGATCTTGTAGAGGCCGAGCGGATCGCCCTGCGGAGCCTGCAGCCGCACGGTGCGATCGAGATCGAGCACGGCCTGCACCGTCCCCTTGCCGTGCGTCGCGCTCGACCCGACGACGACGGCGCGCTCGTAGTCCTGGAGCGCGCCCGCGACGATCTCCGCCGCGGAGGCGCAGAAGCGGTCCACGAGGACGACCACGGAGCCGTCGAACGCGACGGACGGGTCCGTGTCGCGGAGGACGTCGATCGCTCCTTTGCCGTCCTTCGTCTGCACGACCGGACCCTCCTTGATGAACAGCCCGCTGATGTCGCGCGCGTGCGTGAGGAGCCCGCCGCCGTTGCCGCGGAGATCGAAGACGAGCGATTTGACGCCCTTCTTCGTGAGCTGCGTCAGGATCGCGCGCACGTTGTCGGTCGCGTTGCGTTCGCCCGGCTTCTTCGCCCTGCTGCTCTCTCCGTAGAAGCCTGGGAGGTGCACGTAACCGACGTCACCGTTCGTCTTCGTCTTCAGGATCGCGCCGCGGGCGTAGGTCGCCTCGATGCGGACGACATCGCGCGTGATCGAGACCGTCTTGATGCTGTCGTCGGGCTTCTTCACCGTGAGGACGACCACCGTCCCCTTCGGCCCGCGGATCATGCTCACGACCTTGCCGATCGGCATGTCCATCACGTCGACGGGGTCCTTGCCCTCCTGCGCGACGGCCTGGATCAGGTCGCCGACCTCGAGCTTGCCCTGCTGCCAGGCGGCGCCGCCGGGGACGAGATCGTGCACGAGGATGTAGTGGTCTTGCTCGCGCAGGGTGGCGCCGATGCCCTCGAGGCGCCCCGTCAGCGCGATGTCGAAGTCCTCTTCCTCCGCGGGCGGCAGGTAGCTCGTGTGAGGATCGAAGACGGCGTTCAGCGCGTTGATGAACGTCTGCGCCGCCTCGAGCTTGTCGGCGGTGCCGAGCCGCGTGAACTGCGTGGCGTATCGCGTGGCGATCTCCTTTTGCACCTTGTCGCGACGTCCCTCGAACGTCGTGGGGATGTCCCCGAGAGCCTTCTCGGACGCCGCCTCACGCCTGGCGTCGTCGGCGTCGACGGGCTTGGCGTCCGGCTTCGGGTGCGCCCTCCGCTCGAGGATGTCCTCGAGCTGCTGCATTCGCTCGAGGACTTGAAGCTTGAGCATGCCGCGCCATCGCGCCGCGAGCTCCTCCTCGCTCTTGCAGAACACGCGCTTCTTCGGATCGGTCTCGATCGACTCGTTCGCGGAGAAATCGAGCGGCGCGGAGAGGGTCCGCGCGATGACGTCGGCGACGACGCGCCGACGGCTCGCGAGCAGCGCGACGCCCTTGCGTCCGAGCGTCAGGTCGCCGGCGCGGAGCTCGTCGTCCATCTCCTGCTCGAAGCGCGCGAGCTTCTGCACGTCGCTCGCCAGCAGGAAGAGCTTCCCGCTGTCGAGCTCCTCGGTGAAGCGCTGGAACGCCTCTTTCGACACGGCGTCGTCGATCGAACGAGCCCGTACGTGCTCGCGCGCGAGGAGCGAGCTCGCGGCGTTGGCGAGGAGCGGCTCGCGCGGGTCGCGCGCGGCCTCCGGGAGGTCTGCGTCGGCCCGCGGAGACGGGGTCGTGCGCGCAGACGAGGAAGCCGAGGCCGCTCCGTCGTGTTTGTCCGTCGGGCGTGGGGAGCCGCACGAGATCGCGAGCGCGATGAAGAGGAGGAGCGAGCGACGCATCGGCACAAGGTATCACGCGATCGAGCGGGACCCGCGGTGGCGGTGAGTCGCGCCGCGCCGGCAAAGCCGCGCTCGCCCACGGTAAACCAGGCACGGACCGAGGAAGCACGAGGACCGAGCTCGGCCCAGCCGTCCGCCGAGCTCCTCGTGGGCGTCCGAGTCGGTCGCGAACGCGGACGACCGCTCACTCGGCCGTCAGCCCGGGGCGGCGGCGTCGTCGGAGAGCTCCTCTGCTGCGGCACCTCCACGCGCCGCTTCGCCGCGGAGCTCTCGGTCGAGTCGACGACGCTCGCCGGCCTCCCGGCGAGGTCTCTCCCGCGCGGCGCGTCGACACGCTACGTTCGCGTGCGGCCCCGATGGCGGACGTGAGCAGGCGAAGCGAGCCGAGGCTCTCGGTGACGTTCGGGCGAGGCCTCGTGGCGGCCTTCGCTCTGCTCGTCCCGCTGACCGCGCGAGCGGAGTCGCCGGACGTGGAGGCCGAGCCGGTCGTCCTCGAGTACGACGCGGAGACGAGCGCGAACGGCGGATGTCCTTCGCGAGCCGAGTTCTTCGCGACGGTGCGCGCCTACACGAGTCGCTGGTCGGCCGTCCCCGAAGGGAGGAGCGCGGAGCGGACGTTCCGCGTTCGCCTGTCCGCGCGCGGTGACGAATGGCTCGGCGCCCTGGTCGTCGCGAACGAGGCTGGGCCCGTCGCCGAGCGCCAGCTCGTCGGCCCGACCTGCGCGGGCGTGGCGCGCGCCATGGCGATCATGGTCGGGGTGGCGATCGATCACCGCGCCGCCGGTCCGGACGACACGGCACTCCGCCCCTCGCGAACCGCGGCGATCCGGAGTTCGTCAACGTCGTCCCCGCCGGGCAATGGCAGGCCGCGTATTCCTTCTACGCGGACCCGACGTACGAGGACGCCTCGCTCGTCATCATCCGCGGCAAGCAGCGGGGCGCGTTCGCGGACGTCACGCTCGAATGCGCCGGCACCCTCGAGGGCTGGACGCCGATCGGGACGCGCGGCGACTACGAGCTCGTGCGCGTCGACTTGCAGCGCAACGGCGGGCCCGGGCAGTCGTTCGGCGACAAGGTCTGCCAGACGGGCCTTCACCGCATGAAGAGCGAGGGGCCCTTCACCGCCACGATCTGGGGCTGGGCGCAGTCGGCGAGCTACGCCTACCCCGGCGGGATGGCGCTCCGGAAGCTCGTCGACTCGCCGCTGCTCCCGGTCCAGTGAGCGCCGTCCGCGTCACGACGCCGTTCTACCCCCCCTGCGGGGGATGACGAGAACCACGAGAGCTGCTCTCCTTGCGCTGTCATTCGAAAGGGGGGCCAATGCCCAATATCGGAGCGCTGCAGAACGTACGCGGTCGCGCGTTCGGAGAGATCACGCGACGGTGGGAGCATACACCGAATCAGTATCTCCGGACGGTAGACGCGCAAGTCCTCGACTCGCTGAGCGGTCTCTATCGCTACATCTGGGCGGTCGTCCCCGACCTACGAGGAGACGATCAGGTCATGATCGGTTGGGAGTCATGGCGGCGTCCCCAGGGGCACCCGACGCTGGGACGACCGTCCGACGCAATCAACGGACCGAGAGATACCGCGCGTGGTCGGATCAAGATCGCCGGCGAGATGCGCTACACGTACGTGCGCGGTCCGTCGTGGTTTGGCGCGAAGGGCTGCTGGGTAATCGACAACGAGTCAGGTCGCTTCGGACGGTCGGGCAGTGCGCAGCACACGAGGGATCTCCTTCACGGCGCCGCCAAGCTGATCTACCTCCGCACCGGCGGACGTCACCGCGTGCTCATCGACGAGCTGAGCGCAAGCGACACGATCCGGTTCTTCCAGACGTGGCAAAAGCCGCTCTGGCTCGGCGCGTTCTCGGCCAACCTCGTGACGCCGAACGGGGGCTACGCCTCCGACGTCGTGTAGCGCGATCTCGAGCACCTCGTCGACGTTCGCGGCGCCTCCGCGCTAGGGTCGCGTCGTGGTCGCGCGCGCAGCGCCGGGTCCCGGCCTACTTCGGGCGCGTCGCGACGCTCGATGTCTTCACCGCCGGAGCCGGTCGATCCCTCGAGAGATGGATCGTGCACCCGCCGGCGGACGCCGACGACGGCCGATCGCACGCGGGCGCCGTCGCGGCTCGTAGCTCGCCGAGTCGTCATCTCCCCGCGTCCGGCGCGGCGCCGACCTGGACGACGCCGGGGACGGTCTGGGTGAGCGCCGTCTCGACGGAGTCGCCGAGGAACGTCCGCCACTGCGCGACGTAGCGGCCCCGGCGCAGGCCGAGGAGCTCGCCGCGCGCCTGAGGCGCGGCCCACGCGACCGGTACGCCGTCGAGGAAGAGCACGCGGAGCTCGACCGACGGGTTGTGGACGACGAGCGCGTCGCCCTGCACGTTGGCGTTCGCCGGGACCTCGACGTCGTTCGTGCGCAGCGCGGCGAGCTCCTGCGCCGAGAGCATCGAGAAGACGCCCGCCACCGGCAGCGGCGAGGCCGCGAAGGACGCGGTCTGCGGCGGCGTGAGCAGCGTCGTCGCCGGGATGTCCGCGCGCCGGAGGGCGCCGGTGAGCTCGAACACGAGCGAGCCGTGGTTCGTCCAGCGGAGCTCCGCGCGCACCGGGAGCTCGTCGAGGCCGCACACGTTGCTCCCCGGCGGCGCGTTCATCAGGTCGAGCAGCAGCCTGCAGAGCAGCACCCCGCCGTCGCCCGCGCCTTCGAGCTTGCCGACCTCGAACGAGCCCTCCGCGGCGCGCGTGGTGACGTCGACCTTGTGCGTCCGGATGCCGATCCTCCGGCCTCCCTCGACGCGGGGCGCGACCTCCGCCGGCGTCGTCGGCGCGACGTCGAAGCGGCGCTCGCCGAGGAGCGCGCGCATCGAGCCCGGCGCGAGCGGCCGGTACGACGACGCACCCGGCCAGACCACCACGTGACCGAAGCGATCGGCCCGCGCGCGGATCTCGGCGCCCGGCGGGAGCACGAAGCCGTGTCCCTGGAAGGCGACGCGCATCCGCGTCGGCGACAGGTCGATCCCGAGGCGCAGCTCGGTGGCCTTCCGCGCCGCGTCGAGCCCGGCGTTGTTCACCTCCGGGGCGCGCGTCGGGCCGGTGACGTCGGCCAGCCGAAACGCCGCCGACAGCGTGTAGCCCGCGTTCTCCCGGGGGAGCGTGTCGGGCGAGAGGATCTCGTCACCGCGGAGCGGCGACGGTGGCGGTCCGCCCTCGAGCGTCGCGGCGATCGGCGACGCGCTCGCCGGCGTCGTCGGCGCGACGGCGAGGAGCGCGGGCTGCGCGCTGGCCTGCGGGCTCTCGCGCTCCTCGGGCGTGTCCGTCGGCGTCGGGCTGCTCGGTCGGCAGCTCGCGAGCGAGATACAGACGAGGCCCGCCGCGAAGGACGCTCGGCGTCCGCCGTCCTGGGGACGCGCCATGCGTCACTGCATCGCGAGATCGGGGACGATCCGCACGTCCTCGGCGAGCGGCGGCGCGCCCGGCAGGTGCTGCGTGTCGACGAAGACCACGTCCGCGGTCGGGCACATCTCGAGGAAGGCGTTGCAGTTGCCCGGTTCGTTGTCGAACGCCGCGATGACCTCGCCGATGCGGCGGATCTTCGGTCCTTCCTCGCGCTTGAAGGCTTCGTCCGGGATCTTCGCGTCCGGTTTGCACACGAGCTCGGTGCCGACGACGCCGATGGGGAAGCCGAGATCGCGCAGGCTCTGGAACGAGCCGAGGCTCATGAACGGGAGGTCGCGCCCGGTGAAGTAGACGATCGTGGCGCCGGCGTCGTAGCAGGCGCGCGCGAGCTCGACGCTCCCGGGGACGGCGACGTCGTGCTTGAGGTAGTCGTCCGAGAAGAAGCGCGTCTTCCAGTACGTCTCGGCGCGGGAGACGAGCTCGGGGTGCTCGACGCCGAGGCGCTGGAGCGAGTCCGTGAGCAGGTACGCCAGCTCCTCGGCGCGGGCGGCGGCGAGGATCTCTGCGGCGGAGTGGGCCTCGCGGCGGAGCTCCGCCGCGAGCTCCCGGAGGATCACCTCGGTGCGCGGGCGGTTGTCCATGATCGTGCCGTCGAGGTCGAAGACGACGACGGGGACAGGTCGGCCGGTGACGGGCTTGGATCGCTGCACCACCCGCGTGAAGAGGGCGTGCTGCTCGGCGGACGTGATTCGTCGGTACGCGGAGCTCATGGGAAGCCGCATTTCTTAGCATGCCGCCGGGGAACGAGGAAGCCGCCCTGCCGCTCCGCCAGGGCCGGGCGCATCGTCTTCCGGAAGACGCGCCTTCCGGAAGACGCGCCCGGGCCTTGCCGCTCCGCCGGACTCCCGCGCCGGCCGCCCTCCCGCCCGCGGCCGGAGCCTGCTAAGAGCAGATCCGGGCATGACGGAGCACCGCGATCACTACGAGACCCTCGGCGTGTCGAAGTCGGCTGGGCCGGACGACATCAAAGCCGCGTTCCGCAAGCTCGCGTCGCAGCACCATCCGGACCGGAACCCCGACGATCCCCGCGCCGCCGTCCGCTTCAAGGAGATCAACGCGGCCTATCAGGTGCTGAGCGATCCGCAGCGCCGCGCGATGTACGACCGCTTCGGCCACCGCGCCGAGGAGCCCGGCTCGCCGTTCGCGTCGAGCGGGCCGTTCGCCGGCGGTGTCGTCGACTTCAGCGAGATCGCGATCGACGGCATCCTCGGCGATTTGCTCGGCGTGTTCGGCGTCGGCAAGGGCGACCGCGGTGACGTCAAGCGCGAGCTCGAGGTCACGTTCGAGGAGGCCGCCTTCGGCGCGACCAAGACGATGCGCTACGACCGCATCACGTCTTGCGGCGACTGCCGCGGCTCGGGCTCGGCCAAGGGCTCGCAGCCCGAGACGTGCAGCGCGTGCAACGGCCGTGGTCGCGTGCGCTTCCAGCAGGGCCTCCTGCCGATCGCCGTCGAGCGCGTCTGCCAGCGCTGCAAGGGCCGCGGCAGCGTCGTCACGAACGCGTGCGGCGGGTGCAAGGGCAGCGGCCTCATCACGAACGAGAACACGATCGAGGTGACGCTGCCGCCCGGCGTCGAGCACGGCGCGACGCGCGTGGTCAGCGGAGCCGGCAACCGCCCGCGGCCCGACCGGCCAGCCGGCGACCTCGAGCTCGAGATCAAGGTCCAGCCCCACCCCTTCTTCCGTCGCGCGGGCGACGACGTCGTGTGCAGCGTGCCGCTGACCTTCACGCAGGTCGCGCTCGGCGCCGAGGTCGAGGTCCCGACGCTCGACGGCAAGGGCAAGCTCCGCGTCCCCGCGGGCACGCAGCCCGGCACCACGCTCCGCATCAAGGGCAAGGGGATGCCGAAGCGCGCCGGCATCGGCCGCGGCGATCAGCGCATCGAGGTCGCCGTGGAGGTCCCGACCGCGCTGACCGACCGCCAGCGCGAGCTCATCGAGGAGCTCGCGAAGGAGCTCGGTGAAGAGGTCACGCCGATCCGCAAGGGCTTCATGGAGAAGCTCCGCGACATCTTCGGCTGACGCGCCCCGGGTCCCCGCTCGCGTTCTGCGGCTCCGCTCGCGCCCCGCGTCCCCGCTCGCGGTCTGCGGCTCCGCTCGCGCCCCGCGTCCTCGCTCGCGTCAGTCGCAGGTCGTCTGACCGTCGCGGAAGTGCGTGAGCATTCCGGCGAGCCGATCGCGCCAGAACGACCACTCGTGCGCCGCGCCTTGTTGCTTGATCCGGACGTGGTCGTAGCCCTTGTTCGCGAGCACGCTCGCCATCTCGTCGGTCACGACGCAGTTGTCGTCCGGACAACCCGAGTCGAGGTAGACGCGGAGCGCCTTCTTCGGATCGCTCTCCGCGCGGACGATCATCGCCTTGTCGGCCCAGAAGTACGAGGCGCTCTGGGCGCCGATCCAGCCGAAGCGCTCCGGCCGCTCGAAGCCCGCGAAGGTGGAGATGAGCCCCCCGAGCGATGCGCCGGCGATGCCTCGCGCGGCGGCCTTGCCGCAGACGCGCGCGCGCTTCGCGACGAGCGGCCAGAGATCGTCGACGAGGAAGTCGACGTAGTCGGCGCCGCGCGCGCCCTCCGACACGATGGTGTACTGCGCCATCCGCACCTCCTGGCTCGGGAGGCCCACGAAGACGAGCACCGCCGCGAGCTCCGGCCGCGCCGCGTAGAGCGCGTCGGCCGCCTCGGCGAACCCGCCGCGCGTGAGCGCCTCGAGGCCGTCGTGGAGCACGATCGACGGGAGCTTCGCGCACGTCCGGGCGTCGTAGGCGGCGGGGAAGTGGATCCAGACGTCGCGAGCGTCGTCGAGCTTCTGCGCGTGCACCTTGCCGAGCGCGATCGTCCGCCCGCGGGTCGCCGGCGCGTCCCCCGGGTGGCCGACGGCGTTGAGCTCGCCGCGCACGCCGAAGCCGCGATCGATGCCGTCCCAGACGACGTTCGCGGCGAGCGGATCCTCGACGAACGTAGCGCCGCGGACGAGCTTGTATTCGAAGCTCGCGCCGCGCTCGATCGTCGCCTCGCCCGCCCAGAGATCGGTGCCGGCGATCGCCGCGAGGGCGACGCCGCCGGTCGGGGACCAGTCCGAGAACGATCCGGAGGCTCGCCACGCCGTCCCCGCAGGCGGCGCGCCGCGGGCGAGGAAGACGACGCGTCCGCTCGCGGGATCCTCGAGCGGCGTGCCGCCGTTCGCGGCGACCTCGGAGAGGAGCGCGTCGACGCGGGCGGCGCGCGCAGGCCCGCTCAGCGCGCCGATCTCGGTGGTGAACGCGTCGAACAGGCCGACCCGCGCCGTCCTGGCGACGACGTCCCGCGCGCACGAGGTCGCCTCATGGGGCGCTGCGTCATCGGGCGAGCCTGCGTCACGCTCGGCGGCGGGACCGCGGTCGGGCGACGGCGCCGGGGCGCTCGGCGAGGCCGGATCGAGCGCCGCATCCTCGCCGCAGGCGGACAGCGCGAGGCCACCGAGCGCCAAACGTCCGGCCAAGACGGCGATCCGCACGCCGGTGTCCGTGCCTCCATCCCTCGAGGTCGTCCAGGAGAAACCGCTCGAACGACACTCAAAACTGAGTTACGTAGAGCGGACGGGTCCGGGGTCACGCCCGAGGTGCGCTCGCGGTAACGTGGGTCGACAGCTCTCCAGCCTCCAAGAAACCCGAGCGAACGATGTCCGAGGCGATCCACGCAGCTCCACGCACGGCGACGAACGACGGGACCGGAGCGTCCGCCGAGTCGAGCGACACCTCGCTCCCCGAGGTGCCGCGCGCGATGCGCTGCGCCGCGCGCGGCATCAAGAAGGCGTTCGGCGCGACGCCGATCCTCCGCGGCGTCGATCTCGAGATCCCCGAGGGCACGTTCGCGGTGCTCGTCGGCCCGAGCGGCTGCGGCAAGTCGACGTTGCTCCGCCTCGTCGCGGGCCTGGAGGAGGCCGACGAGGGGACGATCACGCTCGCCGACCGCGACGTCACGCACCTGCCCCCGCGCGATCGCGACGTCGCGATGGTCTTCCAGAGCTACGCGCTCTACCCGCACCTCACCGTGCGCGACAACCTCGCCTTCGGCCTGAAGCTCCGCGGGACCGCGGCGGCCGAGATCGGCAAACGCATCGAAGAGGCGAGCGCCATGCTCGGCCTGGCCAAGCTGCTCGACCGGCTGCCGAAGCAGCTCTCGGGCGGACAGCGCCAGCGCGTCGCGATGGGCCGCGCGATCGTCCGGCGTCCGACGATCTTCCTCTTCGACGAGCCGCTGTCGAACCTCGACGCCGCGCTCCGCGCCGAGGTCCGCGTCGAGATCCGGCGCCTCCACGATCGCCTGGGCGCGACGACCCTCTACGTCACGCACGATCAGGTCGAGGCGATGACGCTCGCCGACTCGCTCTGGGTGCTGAACGGCGGGCTCGTCGAACAGAAGGGCCCGCCGCTCGAGATCTACGAGCGTCCCCGCACGAAGTTCGTCGCGACCTTCCTCGGCTCGCCGCAGATGAACCTCCTCGCGGGCCGCCTCGTGAAGGACGGTGGCGTCGTCTACGCCGAGGGCGGCGGGGTGCGCAGCCGCGTCGACGACGAGCGCTTCAAGAGCGAGCTCGACGACGGGCGCGAGGTCACCATCGGCGTTCGCCCGCACGACATGTTCCTGGCGAAGGGCGACGCGCCGAAGATCGCCGAGCTCAAGGTCGAGATCGTCGAGTCGCTCGGCTCGGAGGCCTTCGCGCACGGCTGGCTCACCTCCAGCGGGCCGACGGTGGTAGCTCGGCTCGACGCCGCCGACGCCCGTACGGTGAAGCCCGGGTCGGTCATCCCGCTCGGCGCGGCGCCGACGTCGATCCACCTCTTCGACGCCGCGACCGATCGCGCCCTCGCCTGATTCGCCGCGATGAAGCTCCTCCGCGCGCTCGTGACGCTGATCGCGGTCGTCGCGATGACGCTCTTCCTGCCCGGGTGCGCGGAGCCGCCCCGCGGGATCGTCCTCTGGCACCCGTATCGCGGCGGCGAGGAGGCCGCGCTGAAGAAGGGCGTGCTCCGCTTCGAGGCCGAGCGCGGCGTCAAGGTCACGATCCTCGCCGTGCCGTACGAGGCCTACCTCGCCAAGCTCGAGGCCGCGATCCCGCGCGGCAACGGCCCGGACGTCTTCGTCGGTCCGCACAACCGCCTCGGCGAGTACCTGCTCCACCGGCTGGTCGCGCCGGTGGGCGACGCCTTCCCCGAGGTCGACGCGCCGCTCTACGAGCCGGTGACGGTGGCGGCGGTCACCTACGAGGGCGAGCGCTGGGCGGTCCCGCTCGCGAGCAAGTGCGGCGCGCTCTACTACAACCCGCGCCTCTTGCCCGACGCGCCGCGCACGCTCGACGAGCTCGCGGCGAAGCGGGACTTCGCGCTCGGGTCGGGGATCTGGCCGCTCGCCTACGAGTCGCACACCGCCTACTGGCACGCGGCGCTCCTCCACGCCTACGGCGGCGAGCTCTTCGGCGCGCCGAAGCCGGGGGAGCCCGGGGCGGGCGCGCCGCCGGGCTTCGCGATGACCGGCGAGGCCGCGGAGCGGTCGCTCGACAAGGCGCGCGAGCTCGTCACCTCGCGCGTCGTGCCCGACGAGGCGAGCGGCGATCTCGTCAAGACGCTCTTCACGACCGGGAAGGCCGCGGCGGTCATCTCCGGACCGTGGCTCGCGGGCGATCTCGAGGACAAGGTCCCGTACGAGGTCGTGCCGCTCCCGTCGATCCCCGGCGTGGGCGCGATGCGCCCGTTCTTGACCGTCGACGGCGTCTTCATGACGCCGGAGGGCGCGAAGAGCGAGGGCGCGCGCGCGCTCGCCCGCTCGCTCGGCGACGCCGCCTCGGCGTCGGAGCGCGCCGAGATCGGCAAGCAGGTCGTCGCGACGCGCTCGTACTGGTCTGCCCAGGACGACGCGGCCGCGCGCTCTCCCGCGGCGGAGCGGCAGCGGCGGCTGCTCGTCGCGTTCCACGACGCGAGCGCCGACGCGATCCCGATGCCGGTGTCTCCCGCGATGAACCCCGTGTGGGTCCCCGCCGAGCAGGCGATCCGCAAGGTGCTCCGCGGCGACGCGTCTCCGCGCGACGCGCTCGCGGAGGCCAAGGCGCGCTACGACGACGTGATGCGGACCCCGCCGAGCGAGGCGGCGTCCCCGGCGCCGCTCGTCGTCGTGGTCGGGCTCGGGCTGCTCGCGGCGGCGTTCGCCGTCGTCCGTCGCGTCCGCGCGCCAGACTTCCGTCGCGAGCTCGCGGCCTCGAAGCCGGCGTACAAGTACGTCCTCCACGCGGCGCTCACGATCCTCGTGCTCGTCGTGCTCCCGCTCGTGGCGGGCGCGGCGATGTCCTTCTTCGCCGGTTCGCGCGAGGACGCGCGCTTCGTCGGGCTCGGCAACTACGTCGAGATCCTCACGGCGCGGGGCAAGCCGCTCCTTTCGCACGGGTCGTTCTACCTGACCTTGCTCGTCACGGTCGCCTGGACGGTCGTGAACGTCGCGCTCCACGTGAGCATCGGCCTCGTCCTCGGGATCGCGCTCGCGCGCCCCGTCCTGCGGCTCCGCGCGATCTACCGCGTGCTCTTGATCATCCCGTGGGCGGTGCCGTCGTACGTGACCGCGCTCGCGTGGAAGGGCATGTTCCACCGGCAGTTCGGGGCGATCAACGCGATCCTCGTCGCCGTCGGCGCGGAGCCGATCTCGTGGTTCGCGAAGTTCTCGACTGCGTTCGCGGCGAACGTCGCGACCAACGTGTGGCTCGGCTTCCCGTTCATGATGGTCGTGGTGATGGGCGCGCTGACGTCGATCTCGAAGGACGTCCTGGAGGCCGCCGAGGTCGACGGCGCGACGCGCTGGCAGGCGTTCCGCCTCGTCACGCTGCCGCTGCTCCGTCCGACGCTCCTCCCGGCGGTCGTCCTCGGGTCCGTGTGGACGTTCAACATGTTCAACGTCGTGTTCCTCGTCTCGGGCGGCGAGCCGGACGGCACGACCGACATCCTCGTCAGCGAGGCGTACCGCTGGGCCTTCGCGAGGAACGCCCAGCTCGGCTACGCGGCGGCCTACGCCGTGATCATCTTCGGCCTGCTCGCGCTCATGTCGAAGGTCCTCGGGCGGATCGGCGGCGGCGGCGACGCCAAGGAGGCGCTGTGAGCGTCGCGGAGACCGCGCGCCGAGGAGGCGCCGTGAGCGCCGCGGAGACCGCGCGATGAGCGCGCGCTCGAAGAAGGGGAGCGCGCTCGAGGCCGCGGCCGTGCACGCGCTGCTCCTCGTCGCGGTCGTCTACGCCCTCTACCCGGTGCTCTGGGTCGTGACGCTGGCCCTCTCGAAGGCCGGTGGGATGGAGCCGCGCGTGATCCCGATCCCCCGCGGCGTGGACGAGGTCACGCTCGACAACTTCCGCCTCGTCACGGGCGCGGGCGATCCGGAGCGGAGCTGGCTCTTCGCGCGGCAGCTCGTCAACTCGCTCGTGGTCTCGTTCGCCACCGCGGCCACGGCCGTCGCGATCGCGACGCCCGCGGCCTACGCGCTGGCGCGCTTCGAGTTCGTCGGCAAGCGCTCCGGTCTCCGCGGGATGCTCCTCACGCAGATGTTCCCCGGCGTCGCGAGCGCGGTGCCGCTCTACCTGATCCTCGACGCGCTCCACCTGCTCGACACGCGGAGCGGCCTGGTCCTCGTGTACGCCGCGACCGCTGTGCCGTTCGCGGTCTTCCAGCTCCGAGGCGCCTTCCTCGCGATCCCGATCGATCTCGAGGAGGCCGCGATGGTCGACGGCGCGACGCGCACGCAGGCGTTCCTCAAGGTCGCGCTGCCCGCGGCCCGCCCGGCGATCGCCGTGACCGCGCTCTTCGCGTTCATGAGCGCGTGGAACGAGTTCATCCTGGCCGCCACGCTCCTCGGGCGGGAGAGCGCCTTCACGCTGCCCGTCGTGCTCCAGTCGTACGTCGGCGAGTACAGCACGCAGTGGGGCGCGTTCGCCGCCGGCGCGATCCTCGTGAGCGTGCCGGTGATGATCCTGTTTTACGTCGCGCAGCGCCAGCTCCTCAGCGGGCTGACGGCCGGCGGCGTGAAGGGCTGAGCCGCCGCGCGCCCGCGCCGCTCGAGCGAAGGCTCAGCGGCCGAGGCAGCGCGTGTCGACGGGGTCCCAGTTCGTCGCGAACGAGACGCCCTCGCGGATGGCGTGGGGCGTGAGCTCGATCCCGAAGACGCGGAACTCGCCGCCGATCGTCGCCTCGATGCCGTGCGTCTGGGTGACGGAGATCGGGCAGGCGCCGTCGGTCTGGATCTGCGCGGTGATCTCGCGGAAGTAGCCCGCCTCGATGTAGGGGCCGACGCCGACGATGTCGCCGTCGAACAAGAGGAGCGAGAGGCGCGGCTTGAAGGGCGTGCACTTGAGCTTCACGCCGGCCGCGAGGGTCACGTCGATGGGCGAGGTCTCGATGCGAGGGTGCTCGAGCGGGAGGGACGAGAACGCGCCGTTCTCGTAGACGATGCCGAAGCCCGGGTTGACGCGGACGCTCGTGGTACCCCGCGCCTCGAGCTGGCCGAACACGGCGATCTCGCAGGTGGCGTAGACGGTGCCGCGGATCTCGACCGGGATCGGCACGGCACCCGGGATGATGATGTTCGTCGCGACCGGGATCCCGATCTGCTCGCGCGCCCGCGCGTGCGGCGTGACCTGATCGACCGCGCCCTCTCCGTTCACCTCGGCGGAGACGGCGACCTGCCAGGCGATCTCGGCCGAGAGGTCGAGCGAAGCGCCGAGCTCGAGCCGCGAGAGCGAGCCGCGGTTCCGGCACACGCGCGGGATCTCGACGCCCGGCATCTCCTGGCATTGGTCGTCGGTGCCGGCGGGCTGCGCCGCGCACGTCGACCCGGCGCCGTAGCGCTCGCTACAGCTCTCCACGCACCCTTGACCGTTCCCGTTGCAGAACACCCGGTCGGTGTTCGACGCCGGCGAGCACCACATCCCGAACCGCGTGTATTCGGGCGGCGGCGACGGCTCGCCCGGGCGCGGAGACGTGATGATGCCCGGTCGCGGGTCGAGCTGGCAGAGCGGGTGGGGCGCGAAATCCTGGACCTGCGCGCAGCGCGGACGCGGCTGGAAGCAGCTCTGGAGATCGGTCGTCTGGAGCCGCGCGTCGTTCTCGTACGTCGCGGACGCCCAGACCTGCGGCGTGAGCGAGACGTTGCCGGAGAGCGCGGCGGTCGCGTTGCCCCGGACGTTCGACGTGCCGGGGATCGAGAGCGGCACCGTGAGCGCGGCGTTGACGGAGCCCGTGAACGTCCCGATCGCCTGCGGACCGCTCTGCGGCTTGACGGCCCCCACCGCCGCCATCTGATCGGCCGGGGGGGCCGCGCCGGGGGTCGTGAAGTTCATCACGACGCGCCCGTTCGTGAAGACATCGGCGAGAGAGGCAGGCGTGGTCTGGACGTGGACGTCGCGGCCATCCTTCGTCCACGCGAACGTCTCGACCCGGCGCAAGAAGCCGTTCTTGTTGTGCTCGGGGTGCGTGGTGCTCGGCTGTCCGACGAGCACCACGCCTTGATCGAGCCGCGCGATCAGCGCCTCGTGGCCGGCCACCGGGAACGCGAGCGCGTCGGGGAAGACTCGGATCGCGTCGGACGAAGCGGAGTCGAGCACCACGGCGTTCGAGCTCACCTCGGCGTCCTGCGAAGTCGGCGGCGCTGTCGGGCGCGCCTCGTAGGGCGCCGGGGTAGGGTCCGACGCGCACGCGAGGAACAACGAGGTCGAGACGAACGGCACGAGCAAGGCGCGTCGATCCATGAATGTCCCCATCACGACACCATACGTCCCGCCGCACGCCGAAGCACCGAGAGTCGGCGCCCCGCGCAATTCTCGTGAGCGCTCGTGGTCAGCGCTCCGACGCGGTGTCGGCAGGTGTGCTGTCGACTCGCGTCGACACGCGCGTCGGACACGCGACCGTCGACTCGCGTCGACACCAGCGGTCGACACGCGCGTCGGACACGCGACCGTCGACTCGCGTCGACACCAGCGGTCGACATGCGCGCCGACGGCACGCGAGGTCGTCGCCTCCGATCGACACGCACGTCAGCGGCACGCGAGGGGGTGGACTCAAGACGACATGTACGTCGACCTACACCCGCGCGCCTTTCGCGGGGCGCGGGAGAGAAGGTCGTCGCCGAGCGCTTCGTGGAGGCCGTCGCGCTCGACGAGCACCGTCACCGTCTAGGCCTTCGGCGCGGCGCCAGCCGCCGCGCCCGCGGAGCGTTCCGCTCAGGTCGGATCGGCCTTCGGCGTCTTCGCGGTGCTCTTCGGGAGCTCCGGCTTGTCGATCTTCGGCAGCTCGCCGGTGAGGCTCTTGAGGAACGTCACGATGCTCGCGACGTCCTCGTTCGAGAGGTCCTTGCCGAGCTGATGGGTCGCCATCAGCTTGACGGCCTCGTCGAGCGTCT
>JAHBWA010000175.1 GCA_019637195.1 Labilithrix sp.
ATCCGGTCGACGTGGAGCAGCACCTCGTCACGATGCTTCACGATCTGGATCTCGTGCTGGAACACCGCCTCGATCGTCCGGAGCGCGTTGATGATGTACGTCACGCGCCGCGGACGGCCGATGAGCGGCCAGAGCACCCCGTAGGCCGTCGAGATCTTCTTGTCGTAGTCGCCGATCATCGGGAACGGCGCGCGAAGCGACTCCGCGAACCGACACTGCGTGTCCTGGTCGTCGGTGCTGATGCCGATGATGGTCGCGCCGGCGATGGCCAGCTCGGCGTAGTTGTCGCGAAAGCGCTGCGTCTCCTTCGTGCACCCCGGCGTGAACGCCTTCGGGAAGAAGTAGACGACGGTGCAGAGCTTGGTCGCCTGCTCGGCGAGGCGAAAACGCTTCCCGTCGTTCGCGATCGCGTCGATGTCGGGTGCAGTGTCGCCCGGCTTCAGCACGTGCCGTCAGTCTAGCGCGCTTTCCCCGCCGCTCGATGAAGTAGCTGCGCCGGTCCGCGATTGGCGGTATCAAGGGGGGGATGGTCGCGCCGCGGGCGGAGACGACGGACGACGCCTCCGGGGAGAGCGCCGTCGGCGGCGCCCCGTCCTCCGCGTCGCCCAAGGCAGGCGACACGCCCTACCGCGGAGCGGCGCCTGGCAAGCGCGCGCCCGGCAAGGCGACGACGATCTGGCAGCGAGCGACCTACCGCTGGACGGCGATCACCATCGTGATGGCCGCGCTGCTGATCCTCTACACGTACCACCCGTACTACCGGAACCAGCAGTTTACGCCGTTCAAGACGATCTACCCGCCGGCGTTCGTCCTCTGGCTCGTCTTCGGCCTCTTCTACGTCAAGGCGACGCTCGAGAAGTTCTCGGAGCGGCGCTTCACGATGCGCGACAGCGGGCTCCACCTCGTCGCGCTCGGAAAGGCCGCGTTCGAGGACGTCCTGTCGCGCGCGCAGTGGTCCGCCGTCACGCTGTTCGCCGGCACCGCGGCCGCGCTCGGCGCCGGGCGCGCCCTGACCGCAAAGACGAGCCTGTTCCACGGTAATTATGCGGGCGCGGCGATCTACGCGAGCGCCTTGCTCGCGGTGCTGATCCTCGTGCGTGGTCTCCGCCCGCGGCGGATCTGGCGCCTCGTCCGGAACCGACGCGTCCGGACGACGGTCCTCGCGATCTGCGTGAAGGCGTTCTTCACGCCGCTGATGACGGGCTTCGTCGTCGGGCACCTCAACGGGATCTCGCGCGCCTGGTTGAAACACAAGGACCTCCCGCCGATGGACTTCAAGGTCCCTACCGACGGCGGGATCGGCGCCGCGGTGTCGATGTGGTGGAGCCACGTCGGCGTTCGCATCGGCGACCTCGTCCCGTCGCTGCAGGACCTCGCCGGCCTCGTGCAGCCGTGGACCTGGACGACCGCCGACGTGAGCTGGGGCCTCGGCATCTCGTACGACGTCATCTTCGCGGTCGACTGCGGCTGGGCGCTCTTCGGCTACGCGTCGGAGAGCCGCTGGCTCGGCAACAAGACGCGGAGCGTGGAGCCGACCGCGTTCGGCTGGCTCGTCTGCCTCGCGTGCTACCCGCCGTACAACAACGTTCTCGGCACCTACCTCCCGCTCGAGAACGGCCCGCAGCTCATCGCAGGCGAGACCGGCCACCTCGCCCTGCGCGGCGCGGTCGTCTTCCTCTTCGCGATCTACGCCGCCGCGACGGTCTCCTTCGGGTTCAAGTTCTCGAACCTCACGAACCGCGGGATCGTCACCCGCGGCCCCTACCGCTACGTGCGCCACCCCGCGTACCTGTGCAAATGCGCCGCCTGGTGGCTCGAGCACATCCCCACGATGACGCTGACGAAGGCCTTCTTCCTGACGCTGCTCTGCGGCGTCTACGCGCTCCGCGCCTGGACGGAGGAGCGCCACCTCGGGGCGGATCCCGAGTACCGCGCGTACAAGAAGAAGACGCCGTGGGTCCTCTTCCCCGGCATCTACTGACGCGGCGTCGACGGGCTCGGCGTCGTCGGTCGACGGGCGCGGCGTGAGTCGCTCATCGCGACGAGGCGCTCGACGGAATCGACCAACGTAGGCAGCGGCTCAGGGTCGGTCGACGGCGCGGACACCGGCGACCGGCTCGTGGCTCGCGCGGCCGCTCAGGTGCGCGGCGGGCCCTCGTTCAGGAGGAGCCAGAACAGCCCGAGCGTCTTCGTCGCCTCGGCGAACTGCCCGAAGTCGACCGGCTTGCGGACGTAGGCGTTCGCGCCGAGGTCGTAGCTCCGGATGACGTCCTCGTCCTCTCGGGAAGACGTCAAGACGACGACGGGGAGCCGACGCGTCCGCTCGTCGGCGCGGAGGCGCCGCAGCACCTCGAGCCCTCCGATCTTCGGCAGGTTCAGATCGAGCAGCGTGACCGTGGGCGTGATCGAGGTGTCACGTCCCGCGTAGGCGCCGGTCCCGAAGAGATAGTCGAGCGCCTCCTCACCGTCGCGCGCGACGATGACCTCGTTCGCGATCTGCGACTTGCGCAGCGCCCGCACGGTGAGCTTCTCGTCGCTCTCGTTGTCCTCGACCAACAGGATCTGCTTCATGCTCGGCTCTCTGTCGATTGTGGGAACGAGAAGAAGAAGGTCGCTCCCTCATTTACGTGTCCTTCAGCCCAAATTCGACCGCCGTGGCGCTCGACGATGCGCCGCGAGGTCGCGAGCCCGATGCCCGTGCCCGGGAACTCCCGGACGGTGTGCAGGCGCTGGAACGGCGCGAAGAGCTTGTCGGCGTGCGCCATGTTGAAGCCGGCGCCGTTGTCGCGGACGAAGAAGGTCGCCGCGCCGTCCTTCGTGCTCCCGATCTCGATCCGCGCCGCCGCGCGCTTGCTCGTGAACTTCCAGGCGTTCCCGATGAGGTTCTCGAGGAGCGTCCGCGCGAGCGCGGTGTCGAGCAGCGCGAGCAGGCCTTCTTGCACGATGACCTCCACCTCGCGCTCCGGCTCGAGCCTCGCCAGCCGTGACGCCGCCACGCGCGCGAGCGTCGAGAGATCGGTCGCCTCGGGTCGCAGCTCGCTCCGAGTCACGCGCGCCAGCAAGAGGAGCGCGTCGATGAGCTCCGCCATCCGTAGCGAGTTCGACTGGATCTCCCGCAGGGCGTCGAGCCCTTCGGCGTCGAGCTTGTCCCGGTGCTCGTCGTCGAGGATCTGCGCGAACCCGCTGATCGCCCGGAGCGGCGTCCGGAGGTCGTGCGCGACGGAGTAGCTGAACGCCTCCAGCTCGCGGTTCGCGAGGCGGAGCGCGACCTCGATCCGCTTGCGTTCGGTGATGTCGCGGATGGATCCCGACACGAGCGTCCCCTCGTCCGTGACGAGCGGGCTCAGGCTGATCTCGATGGGGAACTCTTGCCCGTCCTTGCGCCGCCCGAAGAGCTCCAGGCCGGAGCCCATCGCGCGGACCTTCGGATCGGAGAAGTAGCCCTCCTGATGCACGCGGTGATTCGCGCGGAAGCGCTCGGGGACGAGCAGGTCGACCGACTCGCCGAGCAGCTCCGCGCGCGCGTAGCCGAAGAGCTGCTCGGTCTGCGCGTTGATGAGGACGATCGACCCGGTCCGGTCGACGATGACCACGGCGTCCGGCGCCGCCTCGAGCAGGCCGCGGAACTTCTCCTCCGCCCGCTTGCGCTCGGTGATGTCACGGATGGCGCTCGAGACGATGAGCCCGTCCTCGGTGTCGAGCGGGCTCAAGCTGATCTCGATCGGGAACTCGGTGCCGTCCTTGCGCAGGCCGTAGAGCTCGAGGCCGGAGCCCATCGCGCGGACCTTCGGCTCGGCGAAGTAGCGCTCGCGGTGCCCGGGGTGGCGCTTCCGGAACCGCTCGGGGACGAGCAACTCGATCCACTGGCCGAGGAGCTCCGTGCGGGCGTAGCCGAAGAGCTTCTCGGTCTGCGCGTTGACGAGGAGGATCCGCCCGTCCTTCCCCGTGATGATCATCGCGTCGGGCGCGGACTCGAGGAGGCCCTTGAACTTCTCGTGCGCCTTCTTGCGCTCGGTGATGTCGCGGATGGCGCTCGAGACGAGGACCTCGTCCTCGGTCTCCAGCGGGCTCAAGCTGATCTCGATCGGGAACTCGGAGCCGTCCCGCCGCCGCCCGTAGAGCTCGAGGTTCGCGCCCATCCCGCGGACCTTCGGCTCGGCGAAGAACGAGGCGCGGTACTGAGGATGTTTGGCGCGGAAGCGCTCGGGGACGAGCTTCTCGACCGGCTGGCCCAAGAGCTGGTTGCGCGAGTAGCCGAAGAGCTTCTCCGTCTGCGCGTTGATGAGCACGATGCTCCCGTAGCGGTTGACGATGACCATCGCGTCGGGCGCGGTCTCGAGCAGCGCGCGGAACTTGGCCTCCGTCTTCTGGCGGTTCGTCACGTCGCGGACCGCCGCGGTGACCAGCGTGGCATCGACGCCGCCCGTCGCCGCCAGGCTGATCTCCGCCGGGAACTCGGAGCCGTCCTTGCGGCGCGCACGGACCTCGAGCACGGCGTTCAAGGGTCGCGACGTCGGATCGCCGAAGTAGCTCGCGCGGTGCGCGGGGTGAGCGGCGCGCGAGCGCTCCGGGACGAGGAGCTCGATCTCCTGACCGACGAGCTCGCGACGCGAGTAGCCGAAGAGCTTCTCGGCCTGACCGTTGACGAGGACGATGCGACCGTCGGCTGCGACGACGACCGTGGCGTCGGGGGCGGCCTCGAGCAGCGACCTGAACATCGCGCCCTCTGCTCGCCCAGACTGCGCGAGCGCGAGCTCGTCCACGTCGCGCGCGTTGACCGCGACGAACCGCGGTCGCCCGGCGGCGTCGTTCACGACGCGGGCCGAGAGGCGGACTCGCACGACGGCGCCGTCCCGCCTCCGATGGTCCGTCTCGAAGGTCGGATGCGGCGGCTCGAGGAGGGCGGCGATCCGTGACCGGGCGGCGCCTGCGCCACCCGACGACAGCAGATCGGCGAGGGCCATGCCGACCGCGTCCTCGGCCGCCGGACCGAAGAGCGCGCACGCGCCCGCGTTCCACGACAGGATGACGCCGTCGAGGGAGACGGCGACGAGCGCGTCGGGCGAGGACTCGACGAGCCCGCTCGCCAAATCCTCCTTTTCACCGACTTCCCTGGTCATGCGCCACGGTACCACGTCACCGGGCTCCGGTGCTCGACGGAGCGGCCCGGAGAGCCGCCACCAAGACGCACGGCGCCGCGGACGGCGAAAAGGTCGGGGGCCGGCCCGATCGCCGGCCGAGACGAACGCGGCCAGATCCGACGGACCGAGCCGCGCGGCGCGATCCCCATGCTCGCGCAAACGGGCGGGGCGCGCTACGACTCTGGGATGCCGACGACGATCCCCGAGGGCGACGTGAGCGACGTGGTGGCTGCCGCGGCGGCGGCTCGCCACGAGCCGCGCAAGCTGGGTGACGCGCTCCGCGCGGTGGTCGCGGGGACCGGCGCGGCCCGCGCGATCGCGTCGTCGATCGCGCTCTTCGAGGCCGGCGGCAAGCTCGTCCTCGACGAGGGCACGAAGAGCGTCCTCCGCGGCGCGGCCGAGCGTGGCGCCGAGAGCGCGCTCGCGTTCGCGGCGGGCCCGCTCCTCGGACCTGCGACGATGCTCGCCAAGCGGCCCATCGGCCTGCTCGCCAACGCCGGGAAGGCCGCGCGCACGGCCGCGCCGCTCGCGGCGCGCGCCGCGGGCAAGGAGATCCTGAAGGGCGCCGGAAAGGCGGCCGGGATCGGGCTCGTCATCGACGGGGCCGTCGCGAGCGTCGAGGCCGTCGTCGCCGTCCGCGACGGCGCGATGGACCGCCCGAGCGCGGTGAAGTACGTCGCCAAGGAAGCCGCGACCGGCGCCGTCGCCGCCGGCGCAGGCGTGCTCGTCGGCGCAGGGCTCGTCGCGCTCACGGGCGGCGCCGCGGCGCCGGTCGTCTTCGCCGTCGGCGCGCTCGGCTCGATCGGCACCAAGCGCCTCCTCCGTCGGTTCACGACCCGCCCGTCGCGCGACCTCGCGGTGCGCGAGGTCCCCGCGCCGACCTGATCGGCCGCCGCGCCGGAACGGGTCGCCCCTCGCCGACCCGATCGGGGGCCGCGCCCAAGTGAACCGCCCGCGCCGGACGGGTTCGCCCCGCCGAGCCGCGCGGCGACCGGCCACGCGCGAGCCGGCCGCGGCCGGACACGTGGTCGAGGTGCCCCTCGCATCGGAGCGCGCGCCCGCACGAGCGGCGCTATGCTGGGCGCAACGCATGACCACGCACACCGTCGACAATCCGTACACAGGCGAGACCGCTTGCACCGTCGAGGTCACCGACGACACGACGCTCGATCGGGTCCTCGCGGACGCGCGGCGCGCGGCGCACGAGCTCGCGGGCCTCGACGTGGAGCAGCGGGTCCTCTTGTGCGAGCGCGCGCTGGAGAAGCTCGAGGCGCGCGCGGAGGAGATCGCCGCAGACGTCACGCGGCAGATGGGCAAGCCGCTGTCGCAGGCGCGCGGCGAGGTCCGCGGCACCGCCGAGCGCTGGCGCCACATGCAGTCGATCGCGAAGGCGGCGCTCGCCGACGTCGTCCTGCCGCCGAAGGAGGGCTTCGAGCGGCGCATCGCGAAGACGCCGCTCGGCGTCGTGCTCGATCTGCCCGCCTGGAACTACCCGCTCCTCACCGCCGTGAACGCGATCGTGCCGGCCGTGCTCGCCGGAAACCCCGTCGTCGTGAAGCACTCGCCGCGGACGCCGCTGTCCGGCGAGCACTTCGCGCGGGCGTTCACCGAGGCCGGCGCGCCGGCCGGCGTCGTCGCGGCCGTCTTCTTCGACTACGAGCGCACCGAGCGCCTCGTCGCCGACGCGCGGATCGACCACGTCCTCTTCACCGGCTCGGTCCACGGCGGCCACCGCATCCAGAGCGCCGCGAAGGAGCGCTTCCTCCACGTCGGCCTCGAGCTCGGCGGGAACGATCCGGCGTACGCGGCGGAGGACTGCGACCTCGACAAGACGGTCGAGAACGTCGTGGACGGCGCGATCTACAACGCGGGGCAGAGCTGCTGCGCCGTCGAGCGCGTCTACGTCCACCGCGCGGTCTACGATCGCTTCGTCGCCGCCGCCGAGCCGCTCGTCCGGGCGTACGTGATGGGCGATCCGAGCCACGCGAAGACGACGCTCGGGCCGGTGGCGCAGCCGTGGCACCCGAAGGAGCTCGAGACGTTCGTCGCCGACGCGACGAGGCGGGGCGCGAAGCTCGTCGCCGGCGGCAAGGCCGTCTCGGTCGACGGGAAGGGGCGCTTCTTCGAGGCGACGATGCTCACCGGCGTCCCCGACGACGCGGACCTGATGCAGCGGGAGTCGTTCGGGCCGATCCTCGCGATCGCGCCGGTCTCCTCGGACGAAGAGGCGCTCGCGAAGATGAACGCGTCGCGTCTCGGCCTCACCGCCAGCGTGTGGACGCGCGACCGCGATCGCGCCGAGCGGATGGCGCGCGCCCTCGACTTCGGCACCGTCTACATGAACCGGTGCGACGCGCTCGATCCGGCGCTCCCGTGGACCGGCGTGAAGGACTCGGGCCGTGGCGTCACCCTGAGCGCGCTCGGGTTCGACGCGCTGACGCGCCCGAAGGCGATCCACTTCCGCCTCGCGCTCTGACGCGCCCGAAGGCGATCCACTTCCGCCTCGCGCTCTGACGCGCCCGAAGGCGATCCACTCCCGCCTCGCGCTCCGACCCGCCCGCGCGCGACCGACCCGCGCGGAGCTCGCGGCGCGACGGCGCGATCAGCGGCCGAGCTTGTTCGGCGCCTGCACCTGCTCGCAGCGCTCGACGCAGGCCGGATCGTCGCTGCACTGCATCGAGCAGTCGGCCGTGCGGCCGCGCTTCCTCTCGCACTTCGGGTCACGCTCGCACTTCATCGGATCCTCCTGCGCGGCGCGCTGCGCGGCGTTGCAGGCGGCGCACGCGAGCAGCGCGAACGCCCCCGCGGCGAGCATCGAACGCGCGGACCTCAATGGATCGTCCCCGCGCTCGGCGGCGGCCGCGTCTTGTCGAGCGGAGGGCGCTCCCGGAGGCACCGCTCCACCGGCGTCTCGAGCGCGGCGAGCGCCGGGTTCATCCCGGGGAACGGCCCGTGGCTCGGCGGTCTCCCCATGACGGGCGCGAACATCCGCGACCAGTCGATGGTGTCGGAGACGCTGAGCCAGACGAAGAGCGCGCGGCCCTTGATGTTCTCGAACGGCACACCGCCGCCGGTGCCGCCGAACCACATGCGCGAGTCGTGGCTGTTGTTCCGGTTGTCCCCCATGACGAAGACCTCGTTGGGCTTCACGAAGAACGGCCCCTGGTAGTCCGTCTGGAGGCTCTGGCTGTCGTAGAGCGTGAGGTACGCCTCGTCCTCGAGGAACTCGACGAAGATCTCGCCCTCGTGACGGATGCCGTCCTGCTGCTCGACGTACGAGTACGACCCGGCGGAGCAGCTCGGGACCTCCCAACCGTTGATGACCGGGTGCCCTCCGCGCGCCTCGAGCTTGTCGCCCGGGATCGCGATGACGCGCTTGATGAAGTCCTGCTCCGGGTGCTCCGGATAGGCGAAGACCATCACGTCGCCGCGCTCCGGCGGCATGCGCGACCAGAGCCGCGAGTGCGTCCACGGGATCGCCGGGCCGTACGTGAACTTGTTCACGAAGATGTGATCGCCCACCTGGAGCGTCGGGATCATCGAGCCGCTGGGGATCTTGAAGGCCTCGACGACGAACGCGCGCAGCGCCATCGCGACGGCGATCGCCACGAGGATCGACTCGGCGTACTCGCGCACCTCGCTCTTGCGCCAGCGCCCGAGCTTGGTGTCGACCTCTCCGTCGGCCTTCACGAGCGCCTCGAGGAAGGCGTCTTCGTCGAAGGGCTCCTTGTCCATCGACTGCTCGAGCGCGTCGAGGTCGGCGCGGAGGCGCTCGCGCTCCTTCGCGGAGAGCTCGCGCTCGACGGCGTCCTTGTTGCGCTCGATGATGCTCTCCGCCTCCTCGAGCAGTCCGCGCGCCTTCTCGAACGGCCCGCGCATGCCCTTCGGCAGGCCGTCGCGGAGCGGCGGATGCGCGTGGAACGCGAGCGGCAAGTGGTGGCGGACGGCCCAGAGCGCCATCTCGAAGAGCGTGAACGTGACGATGCCGAACGGCACCGGCTGGTCACGCACCTTCTCCTCGATCCAACCGAGCAGGCCGCCGCGGTCGATCCCGCTCGCGGGCGTCAGCGCCCACACGAGGATGCAGGCGAGCGCGAACGGCGTCAGGATGAACCACGCCGCCCAGTAGACCGTCCGGAGGATGCGACGCGGCGTCGGCTGCGGCTTCTTCGCGCCGTCGTCCCCCGCGCCCACGACACGCCGCGCGCGGGCGCCGTCGTCGGCCTCGCGCGCCGCGGCGCGGCCGCCGCCCTCCCCTGCCGCAGCGCGCTCGTCGCGCCTCTTCGCCGGCCGCTCCTCCGCGGACGCCTTCGTGTCCCCCGCGTCCTCCGACGCCGGCGCGTCGCCCTCGTCCTCGTCGGCGGCCTCGTTCGGCCCGGACGGAGGCGGAGGGGCCACGTCGCCGGCGGAGGTCTCGAGGGTCTCTTCGTCCTTCTTCACGAGGCGTCGCCGATCTGGATGAGGTAGTTGACCACCGCGGCACGATCGTCGAGCGGACTGATCGTCGGCGAGACCTGCCCTGCCGTCGGCGTGTTGTCGAACACGACGTAATACGTCCCCGGAGGGACGACAATCGCGCGCTTGAGGGGATTCCCGTTCGCCAGCACCTCCGAGGACATCGGCTGGCCAGCCAGCGGCCCGGCTTGCGGGTACTCGAAGTAGTAGTGGAGCGACTGCTCGGCCTCGGCCTTGCGCATCAGCAGCACGTCGATCGCAGGGACGCCGTCGACGGCCGCGTTCAGGTAGATGGCTCGCCCGGAGTCCTCGACCACGATCGGGCCGACGAAATCGCGCTGATTCTGATGAATCTCGGTGCGGTCGTTCTCGTAGGTGATCTTCCCGTCGCCGCGGTCGATCTGGAACGGGTGGAACGGCTTCTTGCCGAGCGGGACGATGCCCAGGGAAAAGACGACCTTCGACTCCTTGCCGTCGAGCGCGATGACGGTGAAGCCCTCCTGGAGCTTCTTCGAGAGCGTCTGCTTGCCGAAGTCGTTCCCGAACGACGACATCCCCGCGAACATCGACGCCATCTGGCTCTCGATGCGATGGGTCTGGAACGTCGTGTTGTCGATCCGCGCGGGCCGGAAGTACGAGTAGATGTCGCAGTCGCCGCTCTCGGTGACCTGGAAATCGTAGCGGTAGGCGGCCGACGCGCCGCCGAGGAAGGTCGTCTTCTTCGTCACGTTCGTCCACGCGTAGCCGTAGCCGCTGAACGTCACGTTGAGGGTGTCGCCCTCGCTCGCCGTGCACTGGTTCGGGTAGAAGCGCCCGATCACCGGCGAGTCCGGCGAAAGCTTGAGCGGGGCGTTCCGCGACTTCATCTGCTGACAGAAGTCGCCCATCGCCTTGCGGATCATCGAGCGACGCATCGACAGGTTCTCGGGCTGGTTGATCGTCCCGCGGAAGCGACACGCAGGGTTGCAGCTGCAACCCTGGGTCAAAGCCGACGAGACGGCCATGACCGCGACGGCAAGCAAGGCACCGGAAGTCTTCTGCAAAGCCCCCGGAGGCTACCACAACGCGTGACGACCTGAGCGCGCGTCGACCCGAGCGCGTGACGTCCGAGCGCGCGACCGCCGGAGCCCGCGCGAGGATGCGCGCGGGCGATGCCTGACGCGGTGGGTCACGCTGCGCTCCGCCCGGCCTCGGCGCGCGCGTAGTTTGGAGATGGCCTCGGCCGATCGCGATATGTTGAACGGATGACGAGCGCAGCAGCGGAGCGGAAGGTCGCGGTCCTCGGGGCGGGCGCGTGGGGAACGGCGCTCGCGAAGGTCCTCGCGGACAAGGGGGATCCCGTCGCGATGTACTGCCGGCGCCCCGACCTCGTGGCTCAGATCAACGAGGAGCACAAGAACGGACGCTACCTGCCGAGCGCGACGCTTCCGCGGACGCTCTCGGCCACCGTCGATCCGGAGGAGGCGCTCCACGGCGCGTCGATGGTCGTGTTCGTCGCCCCGAGCCACGCGACGCGCGAGGTCGCCCAGCTCGTCGCCCGCAAGGTGCCGAAGGAGGCGCCGATCGTGAGCGCGACCAAGGGCATCGAGAACGACTCGCTCACGTTCATCGACGAGATCCTCGCGGCCGAGCTCCCGGGTGAGACCCACCGCCACTTCGCCTTCCTGAGCGGCCCCTCCTTCGCGAAGGAGCTCGCCGCGGGGCTGCCGACCGGCGTCGTCATCGCCTCGGAAGACGACCGCGTCCGCGAGCACGTGATGAAGCGCTTCCACGCGTCTTACATGCGAACCTACGCCAGCAAGGACATCCCGGGCGTCGAGTGCGGCGGCGCGATCAAGAACGTGATCGCGATCGCCGCCGGCGCCGCCGATGGCCTCGGCTTCGGGCACAACACCCGCGCGATGCTCATCACGCGCGGCCTCTCCGAGATGGTGAAGCTCTCGCTCGCCCGGGGCGGCGAGGCGATCACGCTCGCCGGGCTCGCCGGCATGGGTGACCTCGTCCTCACGTGCTGCGGAGAGCTCTCGCGCAACCGCACCGTCGGGCTCGAGCTCGGAAAGGGACGCAAGCTCCCCGACATCCTCGCCGGCCTCGGGCACGTCGCCGAGGGCGTGAAGACCGCCAAGAGCGCCTTCGACCTCGGCGCACGGCTCGGCGTGGAGCTGCCGATCATCACCGAGACGTACCGCGTCCTCTACGAGGACAAACCCGCGCTCGACGCGGTCCGCGACCTCATGGGCCGGGAGCTCACCGCGGAGTTCGAGAGCGCGCCAAAGCTCCGCGCCGGAGCCCCGGCCTGACGGCCTCGGCCCGACCTCGACCGCCGAGCCCTCATCCACTACCCTCGGGCCGGAAGCTCATGCTCGGATCCCGCTCGTCCTCGACGCTGCTCCGCTCCGCTGTCCTGGCTGCGATCGCGCTCGGCGTGTCCGACGCCGCCGCGCAGCAGCCCTACCCGCAGCAGCCGTATCCCCAGCAGCCCTACCCGCAGCAGCCCTACCAGCCGTACCCGCAGCAGCCCTACCCGCAGCAGCCCTACCAGCCGTATCCCCAGCAGCCCTACCCGCAGCAGCCCTACCAGCCGTATCCCCAGCAACCCTACCAGCCGTACCCGCAGCAGCCCTACCCGCAACAGCCGGCGCCGCCGCCCGTGTCGAACACGCGCGGCAACGGGGAGATGCTCGCGCTCTACATCACGAGCGGCCTCTACGGCGTCGGCACCGGCATCTGGCTCGACGCGCTCTTCAAGATCGACGATCCGGGTCCCTCCGTCGTCATGCCCCTGCTCTTCGGTGCGGCCGCGCCGGTCGGCGTGTGGCTCTGGGACAGCCAGGGCGGGCCGCTCCACCGCGGCGTGCCCGCGTCGACGGCGACCGGGCTCGTCCTCGGCGGCGTCGAAGGAATCGCCATCGCCGGCACGCAGTGGCAGTACACCCGCGACGACGGCCGCGACTGGTCGTTCGCCACGCAGACCGCCGTGACCTGGATCATGGCGACGGGTGGCGGCATCGGCGGCTGGGCCTTCGGCGAGTGGCTCCGGCCCGATCCGCGCAGCATGACCTTCATCGGCAGCGGCGCGGCGTGGGGCGCGCTCAGCGGCTCGATGTTCGGCATCGCGGTGCAGGGGCGGGACGCCGACTGGAAGGACGGCTCGAGCGTCGCCGGCCTCATCGGCTACAACGTCGGCATGGTCGGCGGCGGGGCGATCAGCATCGTCCACACGCCGTCGTTCAACTCGCAGAAGTACATGTGGCTCGGCTACGGCCTGGGCGCGCTCGCCGGCTGCCTGGTCTTCCCGTTCTACCTCTTCGTCGACGATCCGGTCGTGAAGCGCGGGCTCATCGGCCCCTCGATCGGCGGGCTGGCCGGGACCGCGCTCGCCGGCGCGCTCACGTGGAACATGCGGGACGACGACGGGACACATCCGACGCAGGCGGAGTGGGAGCCGCCGTTCGACTTCGCCGTCGCGCCGATCCCGCCGCTCACGCCGCCGACGACCCAGACCTCGGCGTCGAGCCGCAGCATCACCAACATGGTCGGCCCCGATCCGCGCTTCAACGCGGCGCCGCCCGGCGCGCTGCTCACGGCCGTCGGAACCTTCTAGCGCCGCGCGGCTTCGACCGCCGGGCGGCTTCGACCGCCGGGCGGCTTCGACCGCCGGGCAGCTTCGACCGCCGGGCAGCTTCGACCGCGTGCCGGGCTCGCGGGCGTCCCGCGACGAATCGCGGCGAGCCGGGAGCCCGCGACGGCGAGCCGCGGCGCGCTCGACACGGGCGGACGCGGTCGGCGCGCGGGTATCGGGTATAGGGACGAGGCGCCGCGCTCTGTCCGCGCGCGAGCTCGGGACATGGCGCCGCGCTCTGGATGAGGCGGCGCCCGTGCGCGCCAGGCAGGCGCGGCGTCAGTTGGCGGGAGTGTCGGTCGACGGAGCGCCAGCCTCTGCCGTGTCGTTGGCCGGCGGCTGCTCCGTGTGCTCCGTGTCCGGCGTGAGGGGCGGCGGCTTGTTGCCGTCACCACACGCAACCGCTCCGAGGGCAGCGAAAGCAGCACCGATCGTGAAGAGCACGAAGAACCTACGCATCGAGTCCACCTCCGCAGTGTCGGCTCGAGAAAGCCGGGTTGAAGGTCCGGGCCGGAGCGGCCGGACGCAGCGACGTGCCGGCCATTGTACACAGACCGCCATCGCAGTTGCCACCTCGTCGATCTCGGCGACGGTGTAAGGCTTTTGCGATATCCTCCGAGCAAACGCCGGGTGGGCCGAATCCACGCGGCACGTACACGCTCTCCTTCGCCGGAGGCTCTCGGTCCTCCGGCCCGAAGGCCTCCTCGACGCCGAGACCCTCGGCGAGGGTCTCTCGACCGCTTGGCTCGCTTTTCGGCTGACGGCTCCTTCTGGCTGACGGCTCCTTCTGGCTGACGGCTCCTTCTGGCTGACGGCTCCTTTTGGCTGACGGCTCCTTCTGGCTGATGGCTCCTTTTGGCTGACGGCTCCTTCTGGCTGATGGCTCCCTCTCGCGGCTGAAGACCTCCTTCGGCTGAAAGCTCCGGTCTCGACTCGCATGCCCATCCTCAAGTGGTTCCCGCCGCAGGGTTCTCCACGCACCTACGTGCTCTACAAGCCCGTCTCGACGATCGGCCGCGCCCTCGGCAACGACGTCGCGATCGCGACGCAGGGCATCGCGGAGACCCACGCCCAGGTGCTCTTCGACGGTCGCGACTTCAACCTCGAAGAGATCGAAAAAGCTGGCGAAATCCTCATCAACGGCAAGAAGAAGCGGCGGGCGCGCCTCGTCCACGGCGATCGCGTGACGCTCGGCGACGCCGAGCTCCAGTTCAGCATCTTCGACGAGCCCGGCTCGGCCGCTCGGCCGACCTCCTCGTCGTCGGCCTCCTCGCCGCAGACCGCCGAGGGCAGCGTCCAGCTCGCCGCGGTCCGGAAGCTCCACGAGTTCAGCGAGAAGCTGATGACGCTGAAGAACCTCGACGAGCTGCTCGAGGCCATGCTCGACGCGGTCATCGACGTGACCGGCGCCGAGAAGGGCCTCGTGCTCCTCCTCGACGAGGCGTACGGCTCCGACGGCAGCGCGTCCGGTCACGGCGGCAAGCCCGTCATCCGCGCCTCGCGCCAGGTCAACCGCGAGGCCATCACCGACACCACCGGCGCCATCTCCGACAGCATCGTCCGCCGCGTGCTCGACTCCGGGCGCCCGGTCATCGTCTCCGACGCGCTCTCCGACGACGTCTTCCGCACGAGCGAGAGCGTCGTCGCGCTCCGCCTCTCGAGCGTCATGTGCGCGCCGCTCGTCTCGCAGGGCCACGTGACCGGCGCCCTCTACGTCGGCAACGACCGCGTGAAGGGGCTCTTCCAGAAGTCGCAGCTCGACCTGCTCAGCATCTTCGCAGGCCAGGCGTCGCTCATCCTCCAGAACGCGATGCTCCTCAGCGCCCTCCGCGCCGACAAGGAGAAGCTCGCCGCCGAGCTCAAGGACAAGCGCTTCGGCGAGATCATCGGCGTGTGCCCGTCGATGATGGAGGTCTTCCGGAAGCTCCAGAAGGTCGCGACGACCGACATCTCCGTGCTCATCACCGGCGAGACGGGCACCGGCAAGGAGCTCATCGCGCGCGAGCTGCACCGCCGCTCGAACCGCGCGCAGGGGCCCTTCATCGTCATCAACTGCGGCGCCATCCCCGAGAACCTGATCGAGAGCGAGCTCTTCGGCCACGTCAAAGGCGCGTTCACCGGCGCCATCGCGTCCAGGCCCGGCAAGTTCCAGGCGGCCGACAAGGGCACGCTCTTCCTCGACGAGATCGGCGAGCTCCCGCTGAACCTCCAGGTCAAGCTGCTCCGCGCGCTGCAGGAGCGCGTGGTCTTCCGCGTCGGCGACAGCAAGCCGGAGAAGGTCGACATCCGCGTCGTCGCGGCGACGAACCGCGTCCTCGAGGACGAGATCAAGGCCGGCCGGTTCCGCGAGGACCTCTATTACCGCCTGAACGTCGTCAACATCTGGCTGCCCCCGCTCCGCGATCGCGGCGACGACGTGCTCATCATCGCGAAGGCGCTCCTGTCGAAGTACGCCGAGGAGCTGCACTCGTCGGTTCAAGGCTTCACGCCCCAGGCGCTCGCCGCGATCCGCAAGCACAACTGGCCAGGCAACATCCGCCAGCTCGAGAACCGCCTGAAGAAGGCGCTCGTCTTGTGCGACAAGTCGCTGCTGGGCATCGAGGACCTCGAGCTCGACCAGGCGGGCGAGAGCTCGATCCTCCCGCTGGAGAAGGCGAAGGAGGAGTTCCAGCGGAAGTACGTGCTGGAGGTGCTCGAGCGCAACAACGGCAACCGCACCCAGACGGCGCGGGACCTCGGCGTCGATCCGAGGACGATCTTCCGGTACCTCGAGCGCGAACAGAACCCGATGCCGTCGGGCGCCGGCGGCTCGCCGAGCTCCAAGCCGGAGTGAGGCCGCGCGGCCTCACCTCGGCAGGGCGCGGTCCTCACCCTCTGCGGCCTCGCGCTTCCGGTCGAGGAGCGCCTGGAGTTCACCCTCGCTGCGGACGATGTGCGGACGCACGAGGAGCGTGAAGCGACGGTCTTCGACCGTCACCTCCGTGCCGACGATGACCAGCTGCTTGTCGGGAACGACCAGGGTGGTCGTCGCCGCCTTGTCGCCCAGATGGAGATCGACCCGGAGACGAACGCGATCGCCCTCCACGACGTGCGACGTGAGCTCGAGCTGGTAGCCGGAGAGGAGCGCGTCCGGCGCGCTCGCCTCCGCGGGGGGGAGCCGCGCGACGACGTCCGCGGTGGTGAGCGCGCCGAAGCTCGAGGCGTGGCGCGCCCCGGCGCGCGTCGCGAGGACGCCGAAGCCCGCCTCCGCGGGGTTCATGTCCGGCGCGCTCGGCCAGCCCGGGGGTGCGTCGAAGAGGAGGCCCTCGACGAACACGCGCGGCGCGGCGTCGGGCTCCGGCGGCGCCTCGGTCTGCGCGGGAGACGCCATCGACGAGCACCCGCCGACGGCGATGGCGAAACCGAGCGCGACGTGGAGAGCTCGACGGGTCATGTCCGACCTCTACCATCCATCACTCCCCGGCATTCCCGCGGACCTCCTTCAGGCCCCCCGAAGCTGGGCCCGGACGTCGACGGAGTGAGCGCCAGTGATAGACTGACACCATGGGGTCGTACCGTTTTCCTGGCCGCGAGCCGCCGCGCGTCGACGATCGCATCGTGGCGCCGGAGTCGCGAGCCGAGATCGTCCAGGGGACGCTCGTGCTCTCGCCGCCCGCGGACGAGGAGCACGCCGTGCCGCACGCCGACCTGGCGTACGTGCTCCGCGGGCACGTCAAAGCGGGCTTCAACGTCGCGATCGACATGCTCACGCGGACGAGCGAGAAGGACGACTTCGCGCCGGACGCGAGCGTCTACGAGGCGGCGCGCGATCCGGAGACGGGGGCGCGCCAGCTCGAGCAGCTCGCGTTCGAGGTCGTCAGCGAGCAGCCGCTCTCCGTCCAGACCACCAAGGCGCGCGAGCTGATCCGCCGCGGCGTCCGCCGGATCTTCTGCCTCGTGATCAAGCAGGCGAAGCTCATCGAGTGGTCGCGCGCGACCGACGGTTGGTCGGCCACTCCGATCGAGGCCATCGACGATCCTTGCTTCGTCAAGCCGCTGCCGACGAGCGCCCTGCTCCGGGCCGCGACCGCGGACGACGCCGTCCTCCAGGCGCTCCGTCTCAAGGGACACCCGGAGTTCGACGCCGTTCGCGAGGAAGGGCGCGAAGAAGGGCGCGAACAAGCGTTGCGGATCGGGATCGCCGACCTCTGCGAGACGCTCGAGATCCCCCTCACGAAGGAGCGGCAGGACAGCATCGCGTCGATGCACGCCCGCGACCTCGACGCTCTTCGGATCGCCCTGAAGCAGCAGCGGCGCTGGCCGGGCTGACGATCCGCCGCGCGAGGCCGTCAGTCGGCGGGGACACAGGCGCTGCAGACGAAGACGCGAACGCCGCTCGGCCTCGCGTCGTCGCGGAGGCCGAGGCTGGCGCTCTGTCCTCGACGCAGCTCGGTCGTGCACTTGGCGCAGCTCGCCGCCTGCGCGAGCTTCACCGGCTGGAACGCGAAGACGCCGTCGAGAGGGTCGGGCATCACCCGCCGACGAAGCTTACCGCGCTCGTGCCCGAGGCTCGTCGCGAGCCGCCGGAGGCGCAGCTCGAGGCCCTCGCTCGCGAGGTCCGCGACGGCGACCGCGTCCTCGACGACCGCGCGCACGAGGTTCGACAGCGGCACCCGCAGCGTCTCCGCGAGCCGTCGGAGCTCACGCTCGAGCACGGCCGGCGCGCGCGCGTGAAGGACGCGCTCGCGTCGCGCCCCTGCTCCTCCGACTCCGACGGCGCTCGAATCGCCCGCGGCGGGTGGCTGTTCCCCGCGCCTCGAGCTCGGTTCGATATCGCGCGCGCGCCCCCCCATATCGAATGCTTGTGTCACGGCGCCTTACATACGGCCGGCCCTGCGGCTGCGCAAACCGTTCGGATCGTGCGATTCGAACCTGCATGAATTCCTCTAGATAGGGCGTGACACGCTGCCTCGCCGCCCGCCCAGACGCGACGCCTCGGCGACGCGCCTCCGCGCGCACCGCGCCGGGACGCGGACGTTTCCAGAACGCGGTCGAAAAAGCGGAGCGCGATCCGCCTCTTGAAAGAACCGGGCGCCGTGATCACCATGCGTGTCCCGCGACGTGCCCGCCCCGACGCCTGCTCGACGATCCTCCGCCCGAAAGACCGCTTCGCCGTGACCGAGACGCTCCGCGATCCCTGCCCCGACAAGACCCGTGGCGACCTCGAGTACGACCGCCTGCTCGAGGCGCTCGCCGCGCGCTGCGTCTCGGAGATGGGCAAGGCGCTCGCCCGCGAGCTACCGTTCGCCGCGACGCACGCCGAGACGCGTCGTCTCGCAGACGAGGCGCGCGAGGCGACGACCTTGCTGGACGCGGCCGAGCCGCTGCCCGTAGTCCCGCTCGGCAACGTCTCCGGCGCGGTCGGTCGTGTCGGCGCCGCCGGCGTCCTCGCGCCGGCGGAGATCCGCGATCTCGGCAAGGCGCTCGGCGCCGCGCGCGCTCTCCGCCGCTTCCTCGGCGCGCGGCGCTCGCGGGCCCCTGCCCTGCACGCCGCCTGCACGACCGATCCGACGCTCGACACGCTCGCCGACGAGCTCGCCGAGGCGTTCGATCCCGACGGTACGCTCTCCGATCGCGCGAGCCCCCGGCTCAAGGAGCTCCGCGGTGAGTTCCACGCCGCGCGGCAGCGGATGCTCTCGCGGCTCGAAGACCTCATGTCGAAGTACGAGGCGATCCTCCAGGATCGCTTCATCACCGAGCGCGAGGGCCGGTACGTCGTCCCGGTCCGCTCGGACGCACACGAGCGCTTCCCCGGCATCGTCCACGCGACGAGCGCGAGCGGCGCGACGCTCTTCGTCGAGCCGCGCGCCGTCATCCCGATGGGCAACCGCCTGAAGGTCCTCGAGGCCGAGGTCCAGCGCGAGGAGCAGGCGATCTACGCGTCGCTGTCGGATCGCATCGGCGAGTCGCTCCCGAGCGTCGTCGCTGCGCTCGACGCGCTCGCCCGCGCGGACGTCCGCGCCGCCACCGCCCACCTGGCGCGCGAGCTCCACCTCGTCTTCCCCGCGATCACGGACGAGGCGCGCCTCGAGCTCCACGCAGCGCGCCACCCGCTCCTCTTGCTCGACAGCGCGGCGGGCGACGCGGGGGCTCCCTTCGAGGTCCGGCTCGACGCCGTGGTCCCGAGCGATCTCGCGATCGCCGCGCGCCGCGCGATGGTCGTCAGCGGCCCGAACGCGGGCGGCAAGACCGTCGCGCTGAAGACGATGGGCCTCGTCGCGCTGATGACGCGCGCGGGCCTGCCGGTGCCGTGCGCGGACGGGAGCGTGGTCGGCGTCTTCGAGGTCGTCCTCACCGACGTCGGCGACGACCAGAGCCTGACGAAGAGCCTCTCCACGTTCAGCGCGCACGTGCAGAACCTGGCGCGCATCCTCGAAGACACGGGCCCCGGCGCGCTCGTGCTCCTCGACGAGCTCGCCGGAGGGACCGATCCGCGCGAGGGCGAGGCGCTCGCCGCGGGCATGCTCGACTCGCTGACCGCGCGGGGCGGCGCGGTCGTGGTGACCACGCACTACGAGGGGCTGAAGGCGCTGGCGCTGGCCGACCCTCGCTTCGAGAACGCCAGCATGGGCTTCGACCTGCCGACGATGAGCCCGACCTTCCGCCTCGCGACGGGCGTGCCCGGCAGCTCGAGCGCGCTCGCGGTCGCGCGGAAGTTCGGGCTGCCCGGAACCGTGATCGAGCGCGCCGAGCGCTTCCTCTCGCGCGAGGACGTCCACTTCG
>JAHBWA010000176.1 GCA_019637195.1 Labilithrix sp.
TGCCCGAAGGAAGGGCCCCATGACGTGCGGACAAACCGCTCGGATCTTCGCTTTTCTCCGCAACACGCCGGCGAGCGCGGCCGATGAGAGAAACGTGCGGCAAGCTAAGTCCATTCTGCTGGTTGTCGAGGGGTCTTCGGTCGTCGGCATGGTCCGTTGTACGTCGTGCGGTTCGACTGCTCGGTTCCGGCCCCCCGAGCACACGACGAAATGTCGGCCGTGCGGGAAGCGCGTGCCGGTGAGGCTCGGACGTCTCGACGCGTCGTCACGTGCAACGCTCTCGTAGCTGCGGAATCGCTCGGACGAGGGCGAGCGACGCTGAGAACGCATCTCTACGATTCTCTCGCTCGTTTCAGAAGATCCCTGTAGCCGACACACGGATTCGCGCCTATGTACGAACCATCGCTGCGATGCGCGTCTGGATCGCCTGGTACAGATCGACGGTTGCCGCCGGCGTCCGGATGCTGACGACGAGCGCGTAGCGAGCTCGCGACTCGCTCTTGCCCAGCGCCTTCCGTTCGCGCCACCACCCGATGACGGGATACACGGCGATGTGCTCGCACAGCGCGAGATCGGCGGCCAGCCCCTGCCAGCGATCATGGTGCAACGAGCCCTTCCCGCGCAGACTCGGCTTGAGCACCCACTCCTCGGCTTCGCCGGTTGCGATGTCCTCCTCCACGTCGGGGTCGCGCGCGTCGCGGTTCACGCGCTTTCGGAACTTCGGGACTGTCTCCGTCGGCTTCTGCATCGCGAAGCGCAGCCCGTGGGACGCGTAGCGGTGTCGCTTCTTCCAGCCGCGCCGAGCAGGGTTCGGTTCGATGTAATAGGACAGCGTCACCCGGAGCTCCACCGGAGTATCTCCGAGCTGTTGAAGCTGCGCTCGTGGCCACGGCAGACGATGCAGATGCATCTCGTTCGATTTGTCGCCAGCGAATGGCTGCATCTCGTCTTCGGCGATGAGCGTGAGCGCGTTGCCAGCGCTCCAGAGCGCGCGATTGCGATTGGGAACACCAAACCCGAAGCAGCGCACGAGGTGTTCGATGGCGCGCACGTCGGATGCCGCGTCGATCTCTGCCGCCATCGACGGCGTCCACTCCGCGGAGTCGACGATGAGGGCTCGGATGGTCTCCGGCCATCGCTCCGGGTACTGCGCGCGGACGATGGCGGCGAGGCGCGCCGCGGCAGCCGTCGCCGCGCTCGTGTCGCCTGTCGCGCAGAACGACCGTACGTGCGGCTCGTGGAACGTCGACAAAACGGAGAGCGAGTCGGTGAAGTCGGCCTCGCGTCGGCGCGGCGACAGCACCATGTTGCCGCCCTCCATGACGATGTCCGGTTTGACTGGCCATTGCCCCTTCCACACGCAGGACGTCGTCGAGCTGGGCGAGAGGTCGCCCTCCGACGCCACCGGCGTCCAACCGTCGTGCGACGCCTCATCGAGCTGGGTGAGCTTCGTGTATGCGCCGACGGTGAGCGCGTTCCAAGCCTGTGCGGGATCGTGGATGCTCTCCTTCTCGTTGCGATCGCGATAGTTCAGGCCGGCGTTCGCCTCGAGATTGCCCGCGGACACGAAGAAGAGTCGGCGCTCGCCGTCCGTTCCCACGCAGAGTTTGTCGACCTCCGCGGACCAGGCGCTCGGCTGTCCTTCGTCAACATCCTCCGTCGACGTGATCGCCATGGAGATGACCCGAAGACGATTGGGGGCGGCGATCTCCGCGCGTGCGATACCCTCGGCGGTGACCGCGCCGTAGAGCTCCTTTCGATTCGAACCGGGCGGAGGCGGAAGAATCTTCGCCGACTCGATGCGGTGCTCGAGCTGGACGGGACCGTTCGACGCGAGCAGCCGACGGAGGTCTCCGTACGTCGCGATGCCGGCCATCGCGGTGCCGTGCCCGTCGTGATCGCTCGTGCCCCACCTCGGATGGCACGCGTGGACGTCGTCCTCGGCGACGACGTTCTCGAGGAGCGGGTGTCCGCGGTTCACGCCGGTGTCGAGGATGCAGACGGCAACGGCATCTTTGCTTGGCCAGGTCGTGCGCTGCACGAGGTTCTTCGCCCATCCCGCCTGCTCCTTCGGCGGGAGGCGCGTGAAGAAACTTCCGATGTCGGTCGGAGCGCGGAGCTCGGCGAGCGTGTCGAGAAACTCGAGGGAGCCGGCGAACCGCTCGAGTGAGCTTCGTGCGAGCACGACCGTGCGATCCGGAAAGGTGAGATGGCGCTCGGAAACGTCGAGCTTCATCGCCTTGGCGTACGCTCGAAACCGCTGCAAAATCGATTCGCCCTCGCCGCGGAGCCACACCTCCCACCAGACCACCGCGTTGCGTTCGGGGAGGTCGCCGACGTCGTCGGTCCAGAAGCTCTCGGCCACCGCGAGCCGGATCTCCGCGATGCTCTCGACGAGCGGCCGATTCTTCGGATTGCCTTGCGGAGCCGCCTGGCTCGGCTTCGTGTTCTTGGTGAGGTACTCCTCGATGCGCTTGATGAAGAAGGTGATCTTGCCCTCGGGCACGTAGACGGTCGCGAGCTGCTTCCGTCCCACGCGGCGCACGAACATGAGCTCGATCCCCGAAGGACCAAACTCCAGGCTCTCGAACTTCAGGTCGAAGCCGGGCGGGCTCTCGAACTCGAGGTAGAAGCCCTTCGGAGCTTCGACGCCGGCAGGCACCGCTCGGCCGCGACGCCGCGCCAGCTCCGCCTCCACCGCCGCGAGCTGCCGACGCAGGCCGTTGCCGTGCCGTGCGCGACTCACAGGAATCGTTCGGAGCTCGCCGCCTCCTCCGTACGGGGAGGTGAAGGCCTCCGCTGTGGCTGTCCCTACGAGAACGATGTGTGGACGACGATCTACCCTGCGAGCCGCCATGCTCCCCCGGCCCCGTCTACATAGAGACTAGGATTGTCGACTATCGCGCCGCCGAGCGAGAGATGCCAGTAGAACTTTCTGGGAGACCTCCGCGCGGTCGTGCAGCACGGCCTCCTTCGCAGCGTCATCGCACGCCTTGACGATCTCGGCGTAGCTCAGGCCGGCGGCCGCGCGTCCGAGCGTGCGCCACGCCAGTCGCCCGGGCTCGAGAACGACGAGGCGCGCCTTCATCACGTCGATGGCGAGCTTCTCGTCGGGCAGCGTGAACTCGATGATGTCGTCGAAGCGTCGGAAGAGCGCCCGGTCGAGGAGAGCCACGTGGTTGGTCGCCGCGAGGAGGATGCTCTCGGATTCGTCCTGCTCGAGGAACTGGAGGAACGAATTGAGCGTCCGGCGCGCCTCGCCGACGTCGTTCGGGTTGCCGCGCTCGCCGCCGAGGGCGTCGAACTCGTCGAAGAGATAGACCCCGCGTGTCTTCACGGCGGCATCGAACACGAGACGGAGCTTCGCCGCCGTCTCGCCCATGTACTTCGTGATGAGGCCGTCGAGGAGCACAGTGAAGAGCGGCAGGTGCAGCTCGCCGGCAAGTGCCCGCGCACTGTACGTCTTGCCCGTGCCCGGCGGACCGATCAGGAGCACCTTCCGACGAGGGTGGAGCGCCCGCGCGGCGAGCTTCTCGCGCTGGCGTTGCTCGAGGAGCACGCGATCGAGGTGCGCTCGAACCTCGCTGCTGAGCACGAGATCGCCGAGCTTCGCTTTCGGGTAGGACGCGAGGAGGAGCGAGGCGAGCTCGCCACGCGGCTGCGCGACGGGAACCGGATGGCGGGATCCACCTCGCCCTGCCGGCGAACCGCCGGCGAGCCGCGCTTTGTCGACGAGCCCGCGAAGCTCCTGCGCGAGTTTGCCGTGGCCCTGCCGGGCGGCGTGCGCCGCGAGCTGAACGATGAGCGACAGAAAGCGGTCGTCGTCGCCTTCAAGGTGGCTCTCCAAGAGAGCCTTGAGCTGCTCGGCGGTGGCCATCTCAGATCACGGCGTTCAAGATTGGCGCCCCGGCGAAACATCCGGGGAAGATACTGTACACTCGTTCAGTCCCATCGTCGATCCCTTCGTATGCTCCGACGCTCTCGATCCCATCGTTCGGCGAGAAAGTCACGGCCGATCGCTCCTCCCGGCGAGGGTACTCGGACCGATGGCGAAGGTGGAGGAACGTGCGCCTCCGCGTAGCGTGTTCGCCTCTCGACTCGGCGCCCGCTTCGGGCGGCGTCGCTGGGTGCACCTCCGTGACGCGGTGTGGCACGGCTCCAGAGGCGGGTTCCAAGATGGGTTCCAGGCGGGTGGAGGATCGGTCGCGACACGGTCGCGCTTCGACGTGTGCTCCGCGCATACCGTCGGCGTGTGCTCCACGGGTTCGAAGCATGGTCGACGAAACGCCGACGACGGATGGCCTGTGCGGAACCCGGAGTGGAACCCTTCCACGCGGCGTGTGCTCCCGGCGAGCTCCGACGTGTGCTCCGCACAAGCGTCCGGCGGAGGATTCGATCGAGATTCGGTCGGGGATTCGATCGTGCGTCAACTTCATGCAAACTACACATGTGTGCTCCATCGATCGGAGCACACTTCCGAGCACACTTTTTTCGGCGCGGGGCGAAACGAGGTGGACCGTCCTGGAACGCCAAACCGCTATTTTTCTAGGGTTTCGTAACGAGGGGGAACGGGGCGAAACGCCCAAATTCCGATTGCCAAGGTGGACGTCGAGGGTTCGAATCCCTTCTCCCGCTCTACAAGAAGGCCGCCGATGGCGGCCTTTCGCGTTTCTGGACGTAACGGAGCGTAACGCCAGGATGGTCGGGGCGGTGGTGTGGCGCCGGCCCCGACTGGTGTGGCGAGTGGTGTGGACGCTGCGGTCGGATCGGCGAGTCCGTCGTCGGCTCGCCGCGTCGTCCGAACTTCTGGGCGGACGAGAGGCAACGCCAGGGCTCGGTGTTCGCCAGGCGCTTGAGCACTGGCGCTCGGGCGGCTCCTACTGCGGACGAAGGCCGATCACGGGCTCCGTCGGGCGTCGCCCGCTGACGACGGGGACGTGCCACACGGCGTAGGCGTCCGGGTCGGCGATCGCTTCGAGGGCGCAGTCGAAGAGGGCGCGCGCCTCGTCGTGTCCCACTCCCGCGTGGTGCTCGATCTCGCGCCAGTAGCCGTCCCGCCACGCGCCGATGATCGCGGCGAACGTCTCGCGCTCGACGCGCACCGTGTCGACGACCACGTAGTCGACGGAGAGCTCTCGGACGCCGAGTCGCTTCAGGATCGACCACGTCCGTCGTCCGATGCGCTCGTCCGTGGACGTCGCTCGAGCGAGCGCGCCGACGCCGTCCCGCCATAGACGGTCCGGATCGAGCGCTCGGGCAGGAAAGTGGAGCATCCCATAGTCCTCGCTCAGGACGTGCAGCCACCCGCCGGGTTTGCAGACGCGCCAGAGCTCGGCCAGGATCCGCTCCGGCTCCGGCACTGCCTGCGTGAGATGACGACAGACGACGAGGTCGAGCTCGCCGTCCGCGAACGCGAGCTCGAACGCGTCGCCGAGCTCGAACCGGACGCGCGCCCCGAGGCCGACGGCTCGCTCGCGAGCGTACGCGAGGGGCCCCTCGAGGACGTCGACGCCGATGACCTCCGCGTTGGGGAACCGTTGGGCGAGGCGCGTCGTGATCTCGCCGCTTCCGCATCCGATGTCCGCGATGCAGGCGCGTGGGGCCAGCGTGTAGCGATCGAACAGGGCGTTCTCCTGGGGCCAGATCGCCCGGGCCTGAGCGGCGAGGTTGCGGAGCATCGACTCGTCCGCCATCTGCGCGGCTTGTGGGTTCCTGTTCGTCGTCATGGCCTCTGTCGTCCTCCTCTCGAGGTCGATCGGCGTGTCGCGAACCTCGAACGGTAGGCGGACGGGTTGATTCCGAAGCGCTGCTCGAACGCTCGTCGAAACGCGTCCGCGCTGTGGTAGCCGACGGAGGCAGCGACTTGCTCGACCGTCACCGCTCGTGGAAGCAAACGCGATCGCGCCTCGTCGAGACGTATTCGCTGCACGAGGACTGCCGGCGAGCAGCCGAGCCGATCGTGGCATTGCCGATTGAGCTGCCGCGGAGAGACCGCCATCCGACGCGCGAGCGCCTCGATGGAGAGATCCCCGTCGAGGTGAGCCGCCACGTAGGCCGTGAGGTCCGCGTACCGATCGGGCGCGCCGCACTGGAAGCGGAGCGGCTCCGAGAACTGCGCCTGGCCGCCCGAACGTCGGACGTAGACCACGAGCTCGCGTGCGACGCGAAGCGCTGCGGTCGCGCCGAGGTCTTCTTCGATCAAGGACAGAGAGAGGTCGATGCCGGCCGTGACCCCGGCCGACGTGTAGAACTTACCGTCGTCGACGAAGAGCGCATCGGGATCGAGACGGAGCTTCGGGAATCGGGCGGCGACGTCGTCGACGAAGCGCCAGTGCGTCGTCGCGCGGCGACCGTCGAGGAGGCCCGTCGGGGCGAGACCGTAGATCCCGGTACAGACGGAGACGACGCGCCTTACGCTTTGGGAGACCGACCCGACCCACGTCGCGACGGCGCGGTTGACCTTCGGCTCTCGGAGCCCGTGACCGCCCGGAATGACGAGCGTGTCGAGCGGGGGAACGTCCTTCACCGTGTACGACGGTTGGATCACGACTCCGGACTCCGCGACGCAACGTCGACCGGTCAGTCCGACGGTGAGCACCTCGTAGGCGGGCACCTCGGACGGCTCGGCCTTCGCGCTCTCGAACACCGCGGCGGCGAAGGCGTCCGCCGGGCCGACGAGATCGAGCGCGGTCACTCCGTCGAACGCCAGGACACCGATCCGGCGCCGCGTCGTCTTCCTCTGCATGCCGAGACCATGCCTCGCTCGCGACGTGTCCGCCAGGACGTAGATCCGACGATTTCGGACATGTCGCCGCGCGCCTGCGACGGCAGACCTCGCGCGTCATGTGTCGATCGGCTTCCGTCCTCTCGTCGCACGAACGACATCATGCCGCTCGAGCTGACCGTCGACGGCGAGACGCGCGAGATCGCGATGTCGAGCCGGGTGACGGTGAACGGCGCTGACACCGCCGCCGACCTCGCGCGTGCAGGCCTCGGCCTTATCCAAGCGCCGCGCTACCGCTTCGAGCGCGACCTCGCGGAAGGCACGCTCGTCGAGGTCCTCGCGCCCTATCGTCCGCCGTCGACTCCACTCGTAGCGCTCTACCCCCAGAGCCGCCAGCTCTCGCCGCGAGTACGCGTCTTCGTCGACTGGGTCGCGCACATCTTCTCGACCGCGAAACTTTGATGCGGCTGCTGCGTCTCGCGCGGACAGAAGACGATCGGTTGTAGGCGTTGAAGGCCCTGCGGGCCGCGACCAGAACCTGAATAGCGTCTGCGTTCGGCGTGCCGCTGAACGCAGCGAACCACGCGCCAGCTCATTGCCACGCGGATCTCTCAGGGGCTTCGTAGTCGAAGCGTGGTTGCGCGCCCGTGTCCGGAGAACGCGACTAGCGAACGTGATTGTTTCGTCGCATTTTAACTCGACCGACGAGCTCACCAAGTCCCGCTGGAGAATCCGATGACCAACACGCTGACGTCCATCCCCCTCGCGCCACTCCTCAATCGGTTGTTCGAGGAGGCGGCCGCCATCTCGCCGCTCGCGGCTCCGGGGATCTCGGCGCTGTCCGCCGATGAGCGAACGCGCATGATGCACAGCAAGACGGAGTACCTCGACCTCTACGGGAGGCTGAAGGACGTGCCGCTCCCCGTCTCGCGAGAGACCGGCACCCTCCTCTACGTGCTCGCGCGGAGCCTTCGGGCGAAGAGCATCGTCGAATACGGTACGTCGTTCGGCATCTCCACGCTCCACCTCGCGGCAGCGCTGCGAGACAACGGCGGAGGACGGCTAATCACGACCGAGTTCGAGGCCTCGAAGGTCGCACGCGCCCGCGCCAATCTCACGGAGGCGGGCCTCGTCGACCTCGTCGAGTTTCGAGAGGGCGACGCCTTGCAAACGCTGCGCAGCGATCTTCCCGAGGTGATCGACCTCGTGCTGCTTGACGGCGCGAAGGCGCTCTACCCCGAAGTCCTCGGCCTGATCGAGGGCCGACTTCGGGCAGGTTCCTTGATCGTCGCGGACAACGCCGACGATAGCCCCGAGCATCTCTCCCGTGTTCGTTCGCCCGCGGCAGGATACCTGTCGACGCCGTTCGCCGACGACGTCGAGCTATCGATGCGAATCGGGTGACGTCATGGCGCGTCCTTCCCGCACATTGTTCCCCGTCACGGTAGGGGCAAAGTCGTCGGTGATGCCGCACATGAAGCGAATCGTAGTGGACGGCGCCGGCCTGTCGCCGTTTGGCGCGCACTCTGAACGGGGACGTCGGACGCGAGGGGCTCCGCGCAATCGCATGCTGGAAGCGTGGCGAATCGAGCCCCGAGGACGAAGAGGCCTTGCTCTAAAGGTCGACTTCGCAAGTCGAAGCCGATTTCGCATCACCAATTCAAGCAGGAGATGGACATGAATGTATTCGTAACGGGGGCTTCCGGATTTGTGGGTTCTGCAGTCGTTCGCGAGCTCCTCGATGCCGGGCACACGGTGCTCGGTCTCGCTCACTCTGACAGCGGCGCCGCGCGCATCCAAGCGCTGGGAGCCAAGGTTCATCGCGGCTCGGTCGAAGACCTCGCGAGCCTCCAAAGTGGCGCGCGTGCATCGGACGCCGTCGTCCATACCGCGTTCAACCACCACGACTACTCGCAATTCGTGCAGAGTTGCGAGAATGATGCCCGCGCCATCGAAGCGATCGGCGGCGTGCTTGCGGGCAGCCCGCGTGCGTTCGTCGTCACCTCCGCCGTGGGCGTCCTCCAGAAAGGCGGAGTCGCCGACGAGAGCACGTCCCTTTCCCAGCATCCACGCTCGGCGACGGAGCGCGCGGTGAACGCCGTCTCGGCGCGAGGCGTTCGCGTGACGGTCGTACGTCTGCCCGTGTCCGTGCACGGAGATGGAGATCCCAACTTCGTCGCAACGCTCGTTCAAGTCGCGCGGCAGAAGAGAGCTTCGGTCTACCTCGAGGACGGAAGCAACCGCTGGCCGGCTGTGCACGTGCTCGATGCCGCGCGTGCATTTCGACTCGCGGTCGCAAAATCCCTCGACAGCGGCACGAGGCTGCATGCGGTCGCGGAGGAGGGAATCCCCTTTCGTGAGATCGCGGCGATCATCGGACGCCGTCTCGACGTGCCCGTCGTGAGCAAACCGCGCAGTGAAGCTGCGGAATACTTCGGAAGCTTCTTGGCCAACTTCGCCGGGATGGACATCGCTGCCTCGAGCACACGCACGCGCGAGACACTCGGCTGGTCGCCCGAGCACGTCGGCCTCTTGGCCGATCTGGAGCAGAGTCACCACTACTTCGCCGTCTGAGGAACCGTTCGAAGAACCACGCAGAACAGAGAGCTGCGTTGCTCTCGCAGCGTTCGCTCCGCGTCCTGGACACGATGCGACGAATCATTCAGATTCATGAACATGAGCCGAGCACGCGTGGCGCGGCGTCGAACGCCTCAAATCTCGACGCGAAAGGAGCCTCAGCAGGCGCGCTCGAACGATCTCGTTGCGACCGCGCTCAGGGCTGCCGTTCAAGTGTTGGCGAAGGAAGGGGCGCAGCGTTTCACCATGGCGCGCGTGGCGGAAAAAGCTGGCGTCAGCGTTGGGTCGCTCTATCAGTACTTCCCGAACAAGGCGGCCATCTTGTTCCGTCTGCAGAGCGACGAGTGGCGGCAGACGACAGATCTGCTCCGCGACATCCTCGAGGACGCCAAGCACTCTCCCCTGACTCGCCTTCGGTCGTTGGTTCATACGTTCATCGCATCCGAGTGCGACGAGGCGGCGGTGCGGGTGGCGCTGAACGACGCTGCCCCGCTCTACCGAGACGCGCCCGAGGCGAAGGCCGCGCGCGCGTCGAGTGAGGCGACCATCGAGGCCTTCATGCGCGAGGTGCTACCCGCCGTGTCCGAGGTGACGCGCGCACGAGCGGGTGAGCTCGTGATGGGAACGCTCAGCGCGGTGGGCAAGCAGTTCTCCCAGAATCCACGAACACCTCGCGAGATTCGCGTCTACGCAGACGACCTCGCGGACATGCTTTGCGCCTATCTTGCAGCGCTCACGAGCACGCCGCACGATCGGTCGTCCCGTTGAGCACCACACCGCCGAGCTGGGACGATCTTCGCCTTCTCCTCGCCGTGCATCGCGCCAAGAGCTTCTTCGGCGCGGGCAAGGAACTCGGGCTCGCGACCTCGACGGTGGCACGCCGCTTGGAGGCGCTGGAGAGCTCGCTCGGTCGACGCCTTGTCCATCGAGGCAATAGCGGCTCCACCATCGACGCCGATGCACTCGGACCGATCGCGCTCGCGAACAGATGACGCTCGGGCTCGACGCATTTCGCCGCGGCACGACGTAGCAGCGCGTCGCAGGGACGGTCCGGATCTCGGTGATCGAGGGCGCGATGCGTCCGCTGGTTCGCTTGCTAGCGACATTGCAGGTAGTGCACCCGCAGCCCTCGCCGACTGGCACTGGTGTGGCAAGTGGTATGGCGCGCGCTCTCCGAGGCCCCGTTCGCCCGCTTTCTCCGGGCGTTCCCGCCGACTACTGCCACCTTGCCAAGGTGGACGTCGAGGGTTCGAATCCCTTCTCCCGCTCTACAGCGAGGCCGCCGATGGCGGCCTTTCGCGTTTCTGGGCGTGGCGAGCGCCGGGGTGATGACTCCGCTCACTCCTCGATGGCTTCGATGCCCTGCTCCGCCAGGCGCGCGAGGTGGTCCCTCATGGCCTGGAGCTGCTCGGGATCGTGTCCTCTCCAGTCGGTGACCTCGCCGGTCACGCGGAGGGGATACCGCGTGCGGTAGGACTTCGTCGGGTTTCCCGGGAACTTCTTGTCCGTGAGGTTGGGATCGTCCTCGATCGGCCCGGTCGGTTCGACGATGTAGATGCGGCCTCGCCCGTCTCCGACGGCGAGCTCCGCGCCCCACGTGGCGGCGTCGAGGGTGGCGGTCAGGTACACGAACGCCGCCTTCTTCCGCTTGCCGTAGTTGGAGCTGCGACCGGCCTCGATCGAGTCGCCCGGCTTCAGGTCGGCCTTCGTGCCATGGAAGAGCTGGTGCGAGCCTGGATCGTCGAGGACAGCCATCGCGCCCAGTTTCGGCTGGACGGGGGACGTCGAGCAAGGGGCCCGCGCGGGTCGTCGCGCCGGCGCGCGAATCAGCTTCTCGCGCGGACGTGGCTCCGAGAGCGCGCGCGGACACCCCAGGCGCTCCCCGCGGAGCGCTCCTTCAAGTCGCGCGGCGCAGGCCCGTCGTGCTGGAGAGCAGCATGTCGCGGAGCTGCTGCGCGCGCTCACGGGCGACGGGCACGTGGAGACCACGGCCGTCCGCGACCAAACCTTCTCCCACCCAGACCCTGGTCTCGCTGTCGCGCTCGAGCTCCTTGATGTGCTGGACGTTGACGAGCCAGCTGCGGTGGACGCGAGCGAGCGATCGGCCGAACGACGCCTCGATCGCGGACAAGGACAGGTCGATGTCGAAGACCCCGTGCGGGGTGTGCACCCGCGTCAAGCGTTCGGCGGCCTCGAACGCCCACACCTCGTCCGGCTCGAAGAAGACCAGGTTCCTCTTCCGTCGCGCCGCGATGCGCAGTGGGCGCGTCTCTCGCGGGGTGAGCGGGCGGCGAGCCCAGAGTCGCTGCAGGCACTGCTCGACGCGTTCCTCGGTGAACGGCTTGACCAGGTAGTCTGCCACCCCGAGGCTGTACGCCTCGAGGGCGTGTGCGTTCAGCGCGGTGGCGAGCACGAGCTGGGGCGCCCCCTTCAGCGCGGCGAGCTCGTGCGCGATCTCCAGCCCCTCGCTCCGTCCGCCCGAGAGCCGGATGTCGAGGAACACGACGTCGAACGCGAGACGCGCGTCGCCAAGGAGGATCTGACGGGCCTCCGCCGCGGACGCGACGGCTCCCATGACCTGGGCGAGGTTCGAGCCGTCGACGAGCTCGACGAGGTAGTTTCGAGCCGTCCACTCGTCCTCGACCACGAGCGCGCGCAGCTTCTCGACGTTGTCGCTGTTCATCTGGCCTCCGCCACGGGCAAGGGGAGCTCCACGATCGCCGACGTTCCTTCGCTGGACGTCTGCAGGCGGAAGTCGGAGCCGACGCACCGGAGCTCGAGTCGACGACGCACGGCGCGGAGCCCGAGCGCGGCGGCGCGCGGTTCCTCCTTCGGCAGACCGGGGCCGTTGTCCGTCACCGTGCACACCAGCTTCGCCTCCGCCCCGACCCCCCGGAGCACGGCGCGCACGGTCACCCGGCCGCCGCTGGCTCGACAGAGCGCGCCGTGCTGGACGGCGTTCTCCACCAAGGGTTGCAGGAGCAGCTGCGGCAGGAGCAGGTCTCGCACGTCCGCAGCGATGTCCCAATCGAAGCGAAGCGCGTCACCGTGACGCGACTCGAGGATCGCCGCGTAGCGCTTGAGCCACGCGATCTCCCGATCGAGCGTCTGCATCTCGTCTTGCCCCTGGAGCGAGTCTCGCAGGAGGTCCCCGAGACAGCCGAGCAAGCGGCGAGCCTCCCGTGGATCTTGCGTGACGAGCCCGGCGATGGTGTTGAGGGTGTTGAGGAGGAAGTGCGGTTCGAGCTGCGAGCGCAGTCGCGCCAGCTCTGACGACACCCTGAGCTCCTCGGCCTCGTGGCGCAGCTCCTCCCGCTCGAGCGCGCGTCGCTGCGCTTGCTCGGTGATGTGCGGAGACACGAAGGCGACCCCCCAGATGCCGGCGATGACGACGCCCATGACGCCGCCAAAGCCGCCCGCGAGCGGATACGAGAGCGGTCCCTTCTCATCGAGCTCGAGGTCCAAGAGTCCTTGCGTCAGGGACACGAACGCGAGCGCGAACAGGACGCCGCTGACGACGGCGACGAACAAGCTCACGCCCCAGAACCAGGTCGTCGTGAGGCGCCGCTCGGTGCACCAGTCGAACGCGGCGGACAGCAAGAGGACCTGCAGCGGCGTCTCGACCACCCACAGCAAGAAGCGAAGCAGGATGCTCGAGAGGAGCTCGCCCTCGCGAAACTCGGGGTAGGTCTGCAGCAGCCCGATGCCGAGCGTCAGGGTGATGCACACGACCCAACGTCGTCGCGTGAGAAGCGACGGATACGACCAAGCGGAGCTCCTCACGGAGTCTCGTAGTAGCTCCCGCATCGAGCTCCAGCAACTCGCAACGGTTCACCCGAAAGGAGGCTCAATTCACCGCAAGCGCGCGCCAGATGGTCGGGAGTTACTGGTTGGGTAGCGCGCGACATGAGAGCAAATCTTCGTGGCATCCTCCTCCGCGCGGACACGAAGCCGGCGTCTCTTCGTCCTTCCTCTCCTGCTGGGCATCGGCCTGACGCGGCAGGCACACGCGGAGAGCGGGTCGCCGCAACGAGGCGGTAGTCGCGACGTGCTGGGCTCGCCCGAGGTCACGCTGCGGGCCGGCGCGGTGTTCCCGATGTTCTTGATCTACGAGAACCCGGGGCCGCTCGTCGGCGTCACGCTGGGGTGGCGCCTCGCGCGACCCCTACAGCTGGTCGCGCGAGGCGAGGCAGGCGCGTTGTTCTTCGACGGGATCCAGCGGTACCAAGCCAAGCTCGGCGCCGGGGTCCGGCTCATGCCATGGCCTCGAGCGCCGATGTCGCCGTGGGTGCAGCTCGGCCTTGGAACGACGGCCCACGCCGAACGCGCGAGCGTGGTCCTCCCCGAGCGGACGGCGAGCGCCACCGAGCTCGGCGCCGTGATCACCGCGGACGCCGCGGTCGGCGTCCGCATCGCACAACGCATCGAGATCGGCCTGGGCTGGGATCACATCATCGTGCCGTGGTCGTACTACAACGTCTACACGGGGAATGAATCGGACCCGCATCGCGGCTACGCGCTGGCCTGGTTCGGGGTGAAGCTATGAACTACCACCGGCTCCTCTGCTTAGCGCTCCTCGTCGGGGGAGGGTGCTCCCTGAAGCCGCCGCACAGCGAGACGCTCTCCTCGCTGCCGCGATCCGTCCCAGCACCCGCCGACAACCCGACCAAACCCGAAGCCGTCGAGCTGGGTCGGGCATTGTTCTGGGATCCGATCCTCTCCGGCGACCGCGACGTCGCGTGCGCGACCTGCCATCATCCCGACTTCGGCTACAGCGACGGGCTCGCTGTCTCGGTCGGCGTGGGCGGTCGTGGCGTAGGCTCGGCGCGCGCCGCAGGCCCCGGCGCGCGTGTCGGACGCAACTCGATGTCGGTGCTCGGGACCGCCTTCAACGGACTGTCCGTGGACGGCGCGGTGCCGCCCGAGGCGGCGCCGATGTTCTGGGACCACCGGACAGCTTCGCTCGAGGCCCAAGCGCTCGGGCCGATCAAGAACGAGCTCGAGATGCGCGGCTCGGCATTCAGCGAGGACGAGATCCTCGACGAGCTCGTCGCGCGCCTGACGAGCATCCCCGAGTACGTCGCGAAGTTCGAGGCCGCGTTCGGCGCTGAAGGCGTGAGCGCGACCACGCTAGCGAAGGCCATCGCGGCGTTCGAGCGGACGCTGGTGCCCACACCCACGTCGTTCGATCGCTACATGGCGGGCGACGATGGAGCCATGACGGCGTCCCAGATCCGCGGCATGCACGGCTTCATTGGTCAGGGCTGCGCGCGCTGCCACTCCGGCCCCATGCTCTCGGACTTCAAGCTGCACCGCCTGCCGGTGGCGCCGTCGGGCGCGCCGGATCTCGGGGACGGAATGGGCCAATTCCGGACGCCTTCGCTGCGCATGATCACCCTGACCGCGCCGTACATGCACAACGGCACCGTCACGACGCTCGATGAGTCGATCGATTTCTATCACAACCTCGAGGTGACCTCGCCGCTGCTCGAGGGCGACGTCGAGCCGCCGCTCGGTGGAGGCGACGACCTGCGAGCGTTCTACGAGGCGATCTCGGACGGCACCTTCGACCGCACGATCCCAGAGCGCGTGCCGAGTGGATTGCCGCCGGGCGGGACATGAGACGAGGCGGGATCGGACCGCCCCCATCCAGGTGACGTCGCCGATGACGAACGCGAACGACCGATGCCGGTCGCGCGCGCCGGATCGCTCTTCATGAAGGGAGGCCCAGGTCGACGCCACCTGGGTCGGTCGATTCGTCCTGCACCCGCAGTAGCTGCGGCCGTAGACTCTGCTTGCGATGAGCGAACGGCCGAGGGCGCAGCCTGCTCTGCACGTGCTCGACTGCCCGAAGTGTGGCGCGCCGCTGCCACGGGCGACCACGGACGCCGTCGTGATCTGTACGTTCTGCGGGGAGTCCACGACCACCGAGCCCGGCGGCGCGGCGATGCGGCGCGAGCAGGAGTCGCGCAAGGAGGCCGAGGCGCTGTTCGCCTCGCTGGGCCGTGGCCCGTCCTGGTCGCAGCGCGTCGCGGCGTTTCTGGTGAAGCCGAAGCTCTGGCTGTTCGGCTACCCGCTGCTGCTCTACGCGCTGATGCGCGCGAGCCAGGCCCCGGAGCGCGCCGTCTGGAGCTGGTGGGAGGCGCACCGGCACGAGCGGCTCCTCCACGTCGTGGCTCCCGTGAGCGGCTGGATGCTCAGCATGGCGTTCGTCGCGACGATCGTCGTCACGGTCCTCGTCTGGAGCCTCTTCGGCGAGCGCGTCGACGCCCGCCGCGAGCTGCAGGCGGCGCTGGCTTGCAAGCCCCCCGAGACGGAAGGTGGCACGGCGCGCTGCCGCTGGTGTGAGGCGCCGCTCGAGGTCGCCGCGGGCGCGCTCGGCGTGCGCTGCTCCCATTGCAGCGCGGACAACCTCCTCCAGATCCCGCCGGCTTGGGCGCGACGCGCCGAGAAGCTCGAGGCGGAGCTGCGTCTGAGCGCCAAGGCGGCGCGCGATCGGGAGGGCGCGGGCCGCCGGCGGGTACGACGCGCCGCGCTGTGGCGCGTGCCGCTCGTGCTCGCGACGCTCGCGCTCGTCTCGCTCCCCGCCGTGCAGCGCCGGCGGATGGCCGGGTGGGACGACTTCAGGTGGAAGGCCGCGAATCAGGTCGGCGTCTTCAGGCTCGTCGTGCACGAGGATCGAGGCGAGCCGACACACGAGCTGCACGGCTACGCGCAGTGCGACGACGCGCGCGCCCGCGAGGTGGTGTTCGCGGACGCGCAGCTCACGGCCAGCGCGAGCCGATGGTGCGAGCGTGACGCATGCAAGCTCGCTGCGATGTTCGCGCTGTCGCGCGGCGACCGTCTACGCCTCGTGTGGACCGTGCCGGGCCAGGCGTATGTTCGCGTGGCGCTGGCGCCGCCCGACTACCTCGGGCACGACCTCGTGCTGTGGGATGGCTTCGGGGACGCCGTGCTCGAGCAGGACGTCGCGCCTGGAGCGGCCGGCGACGCGGTCGTCGAGGTCCCGATCGCGATCAGCGGGTGGTACAAGGTCGATCTCCGCGGCGACGCCGGGACGGCGATCGAGCCGTGCGTCGTGCCGGCGACGCCGCGGTGACGCCGGCGGTCCCGAGTCGCGCCGCTTCCGGCTGCGCGGGCTACGTCACGCGGCGCTTCGCGACGATCACGGCGTCGACGCCCGTGCCGGCGATCGCGCGTGGCCGCTCCTCCGCCACGCCGAGATCCCACGCGCTCGCATCGAGCGCGGCGGTCGCGCTCTCGACGGACACCTGCACCTGACTCGCCGCGGCGGTCGCCTTTCCCGTCGCGGGATCGAGCGGACGGTGGCCGACCATGAGCAAGGTCCCGCCGGGCGCGACCCCGCTCGCCAGGCGCTGCACCATCTCGGCCACCGATCCCGCGACGTGAACGTAGAGGCACACGACCAGATCGAAGTGTTCGCGCGGCGGCGCCCACACGGCCAGATCTCCCTCGACGCACGTCATGCGCTGCGCGACGTCCGGCCCCAGCGCCTCGGCCGTCGACCGAGCGTGCGCGAGCGCGCTCGCCGAGAAGTCGACCGCGGTGACCTCCCAGCCGTGCGCGGCGAGCCAGAGCGTCTCCGATCCATGACCGCAGCCCGCGTCGAGCGCGCGTCCCGGACGAAGGCCGGCGACCTCGGCGAGCACGTGCGCGCTCGGCGGCCGCTGCGCGACCTTGTCGGGGTGGTCGCGCAGCGTCTTCGCCCAGAGCTGCTCCCAGTAGGCACGATCGTAGCTCATCGAAGGAGCCTACTCCTTTCGACGCCTCGCGCCGTGGATCGGCGCCTCGCTCCCTCGGTCCGCGCGCTCCGACGCTTCGCGCGCCTCGCGGACTTCGTCGCGTCGCACGGGCGAGCCGCGTCTACTTGCAGCAGACGGATCCTTCGAGCGGGATCGGGCCGCCCGCCGGCGGCGTGATCTTGCCGATCGGCGGCTCGCCGCTCCCCGGGCAGCGGTAGCCCGGCCGGTGGATCGCGCCGTCGCCGATGTCGCCGACGACCTGCCCGCCCGCCGCCTCGCACGCCTCGGCGGTGAGCGCGGACCCGCCGTCCGGGCTCCCGGAGGGCGGCGGCGCCTCGGACGCCGTCGCCGGCTCTGCCGGCGCCGCGGGAGGTGGCGCCGACCCGCCGCAAGCGAAGAGGAGCGAGCCGATGAAGAAGAGGAGCGAGAGGCGTGAGGTCATCCCGCGACTCGACCACGAGACCCGAGCGGACGCGAGCGGCATCGACGCGCTCGAACGCGATTGACCGCGCCGCGTTGCGGTCGCGCTTCGCGCCCCGTCTCGCTGCGACCCGTCCGACGCCGGGCGAGAGCGGTCCCGCGAACCGCCAATCGGTCGCGGGAGCGCGTCCGTTCCGCGCCCTCACCGCGATGAACGGCATCCTGCCCGCCCTGCCGAACACGGCCCCGCGCTCCGTCATCGAGAGCTTCGCGCGGCTCCGCCAGCCGCAGTGACGAGGGAGCCGGCGCTACTTCTTCGCCGTCGCGGAGCAGGCCATCGCGGCGGCGCAGTCGCTCGCGCCGTTGATGCAGTCGACGACCTCGTCGGCGTTCGAGGCCTCGTCGAGCTTCGCGGGATCGCACTTGGTCGTCACGGTGACGGTGCCGCCGCTGCTCGAGGAGCTGCCGCTGCAGAGCGAGTCCATCTTCTTGCATGCGCCCTCCGTGTCCGGGCTGGAACAGGCCATGACGAGGAAGACGAACGTGGGCGCACCGAGGCCGATGACGAAACGCTTCATTTCAAGTCTCCGATTCAAGCGGAGGAGCTCGCACGAGCCCGGTGCTCGGCGTCGGCTTCCTCGGCACGCTAGACGGCGGCCGCGCGTCGATATTCAGCGATTCGACGTGCGGCGTGACCCGTTCGGCCGCTGGGCGACGACCGGATCGCGTGCGAGCGTCCCTCCCATCGCGTCGGGGTGTGCGGTGGGCGCACATACGGCGGCCCGCCGTCGCGGTGACGTCGCTCGCCCTCGCCGGGGCGGGGTGCGGCGGAGAGCTGGCGCCTGTCGAGCGCGCGGAAGAGGAGAAGATCCGCGCTCCGTGGATCCTGACGCTCGAGCGCGGGACGACCCGCGCCGGGACGCTCCGCGCCCACCGCGTGGTCGATGGCCAGGTTCGTCACGAGCTGCTCGATCCCGCCGCGGTGATGCCCTTGTACTGGGCGCCGGCCGCGCGCTCGCTCGCGTACGTGACCGGCCTCGGCCAGGACGCGCGACTGATGGTCCGCCGCTTCGACGGCGAGCGCTGGTACCCGCCCGCGGCCGTCACGCTCCCGAGCGGCGCGCCCGCGGATGGGGGTCTCGTCCAGTGGTCACCGAGGCGCGAGCAGCTCCTCGTGCGCAGCAGCCTGCGTGATGCCCCCGAGCTCGCGCTGGCGATGCCGCGCGCGGACGGCTCGATCGCGACGCGGGCGTTCGACCCGAGCGATCTCTCGTCGGCTCGATGGGCGTCGAGCGGAGACCGCGTCGTCGTGACCCGGCTCACGCCCTCGGGGAGGCGCGCGACCGTCTACCTCGTCTCCGAGGGAACCGACCTCGCGACGACACCGCACGAGATCGCGCCCCCTCCGGGCTTCACGTTCGACGACATCGACTCGGGGCACGACGAGATGCCGATGCGGGACGGCGAGATCTCTCCGGACGGGCGCTGGATCGTCTTCGTCGTGAGATCGGGGCAGGACGAGGCGACGCGCGCCCTCCGCGCCTTCTCGACGAGCGACGGCTGGCCTTCACGGGGGCTCACGGGCTGCCCTATTTCCCGGAGCGCGGGGGCGGGCGTGGTCTGCAAGCCGGACGGGTGGGCAGGGAGCTCCACGTTGCTCGTGCGCCGGTTCGCGTCCGACGGCGGCGGTCTCGAGGCCTGGACGCCCGCGATGAACGCGCGCGCCGACCTCGGGCGCGTGACGCGCGTGAGCGGCCGGCTCGGACCCGGCGGGACGCTGCTGCTGGTGCAGGAGGAGCGATCCAAGGCCCTCTCGATCGTGGATTTCGCCGATCCCTCCGCGCCCGTCACGACGCCGGTCCCGGGCACCGACCAGCCGTCGTTCTCCGGCGTGACGTTCTCGCCCCGTGGGCGGTGGCTGCTCCTCGGACACTCGAACCGAGCGTCCGACGAAGGGTGGATCGACGCGCTGGATCTGTACGCCGGCCCTCCCTGGAAGACGCGCGAGATCCTCCGCGGGGCGAAGGACGCGGGCAGGCTCGGCGCTCATTGGGCGCCTGGCGAGCGCTCCGTCCTGATCTTGCCGGAGCAAGAGCGCGAGGCGCCGCGGGGCACGTTGGTCCGCCTCGCGACCGGCGCCACGGTGACCGTCGAAGTGTCGCTGCAGGCCGCGGACGCGAGGGCCTTCTTCTGGCAGTGGGGCGGGCGCATCGGTCCCGACGATCGGACGCTCGCGACCGCGCGCGACGGCGCGATGGCCCTGTGGCGCACGGATCTGCCAGAGGAGCGCGCCGTGAAGCTCGAGGTGCCGATGACCGCGTCGCTGGCCTGGGCGCCGGGGCCGCCGAGCTGGGCGCCCGCGCGCTGAGCCG